>QCMT01000002.1 GCA_003213625.1 OCS155 cluster bacterium AG-422-J23
CCTTTTTGGGTCATATAGTAATTCAATTAATTGGATTAAGAAGTGTTGGTCTGAGTTATAAATTTATAAAACCAAAAGCAATGTTTTTAAGTCAATATTTTAAAGTATCACTTCCTTTAATTGTTGGTCAATCAATTGCAGTCATGGATGAACAATTATTCAGAATATTTGGATCTTTTCTTAGCATAGGAGCAATTGCCTCTTTTAGATACGCTAGGAGAGTAGCAATTTTACCTGTGGGAGTTATAGCCCAAGCTGTAGGTGTTGCAAGTTTTCCAACTTTATCTAACTTATTTGTTAACAAAAAGTTTGAAGAGCTTAGAGAATTAATCCGTCGCCAAGTCTCTATTTTATTTTTTCTAAATGTAGCTATAGTTCTGTTTTTTTTCTTTGGTAGCGATGAGGTAGTGAGTATTGTTTACGAACGTGGTGCGTTTACTAGTAATGATGTCCAACGTGTAAGTTCAATTATGTCAGTTGTATCATTTGCTATCTTACCTTGGTCGATCAATCAGATCGTAACTAGATCTTTTTATGTTCAAAGTAAATATTGGTATCCAGTTTTAATAGGTACTTCAGCAACAGTTTTGTCAACTCTACTTGTGTTAAGTAGTACAAATAAGTCGGAATCAAACTATGCAGTTTTAATTGTTATACCTCTTTTCTTATATTCAATGGTGTTGCTTTTTACATTAAAAATAGGAAATGAAAAAATTCTAAATAGAGATTTAGTAATTGACTTGAGCATTTCAACATTAATTGGGAGTGTAGTCTTTACATTTATCAGATTTTTATCAGTGAGTGGAAATTCGAACATTATGAATTTATTAATTTACCTAACAATTATTTCTTTGGCGTTTATTGTGTCTCTTAATGTAATTAAAATGAAATACATAAAGGTTAGAAAAGAATAATGCAAAAATTTCCACTAAAAAAAGGTCTCTCAGGCGCAGACGAGCTGCATGAAGAAATTAACGAATACATAAATGTGCTGATGGGTCATATTAATCCACCAATAACTGATGGTGTTGATACTTTATTTGAGGTGAGCAGTACTTATCTTGCCAGGGCAAAGGAGATTGAAATTAAATTGCTAGAAAGAGAAAGAAATGGAGATGTTCCTGCAGGTGATGCACTTAAAAAATTTAGAACTGGGGAACTAAGAAGTTTTATTGAATTATGTAAAAGTGCCCAAAATCAAGGATCAAGAAGAATAACAATGGCTTTAAGTGAATTAAATCTAAAAGATAATTAACTTAAATCCTCAACATCAAAAATTTCTTGGGCCGCTGATATGCTCCCCTCTTCTTTTGTATTAATTGTTTCGCTAATATCTATATTTACTAAAGCTTCAATGCCCATGAGTTTTGCTACTTCTGATTTAATCAGATCAATTATCTCCGTACTTTTTTTTAATTCATCAAAAAGAAATTCATTATTTTTATCAACATAAAGGGTTACAACATTATCTTCATTCACTTCAGGTTTCACTGCCGTTAAATAAGAAAATTTTCTTGCTGATAAAGTTTCTTTCAGCGAGTTCAAAATTTTTGGCCAGTAAACATCGAAATCTTCAAGTGATTGTTTATTTTTACTTTTAACCTTTTTTTCTTTAGGTTTAGATTCATCTTTTGGTTTCTCATCAGCTAGTATTTTTTCTTCTGATTTAGTATCTTCATCAACACTTCTTGAAAAACTAGTTCGTCCTTCTAGAAGATCAAGTCGGTAACCAATAGATTTTACATCAGAGCCAAATTCTGGCTTAATCAATTTCATCATGAATAATTCAAGTTTTAAATGTTGAGAATTTGATGATGGTAAGTTTGAATTAATTTCATCAATCAAATCAAGTATACGAACCAGTTGTTTTGCTGATATTTTTTCATTTGCTTTTTCTAAATTCTTTTTAAAATCTTCAGTTAAAGATTCGAGTTTTTTATCATCTGGTAAATACTTAAGATAAAATAAATTCCGAAAAAATTCTGATATTGAATTTGAAATATCGGTTGGTTGCAAACCTTTGGCATAAGCTTCTCTGATGACATTTAAAATTTTACCTGTATCCTGAAACTCGATAGATTCAATTATTTCTTGTATCTCTTCAGAGCCCAATTTACCAACTAAGCTGAATATATTTTCAACAGTTACTTTTTCTCCAAATGTATTATCTGCTTGCTCAAATAAATTTATTGCATCTCTCAAAGATCCGTCTGAATAAGTTGCAATAGTTTGAAGAATGTCTTTATTGAAATTTATATTTTCTTTTTTTGAAATTTCTTGTAGTACCTTAATTATTTCTGCTTCAGAAATTTTTTTAAATACAACTTGTGTTGTCCTGCTTCTTATGGTTTCAATCACTCTATCTGGCTCAGTTGTTGCAAGTATAAAAATTACATGTTCGGGTGGTTCTTCTAATGTCTTTAGAAATGCATTTGACGCTGCATTCGACAACATATGAACTTCATCCAAAATAAATATTCTCTTTTTTCCAGGAGAAGTTGCAATAAAATTTACACTTTCATTCATATCCCTTATGTCATCCACCTTATTATGAGAAGCTGCATCAATTTCAGATACGTCAAACACCGGATCACAACCAAGTTCTTTTGCAATTATGCGTGCAAGAGAAGTCTTCCCCACACCTTTTGGTCCTGAAAATAGGTAAGCATGGCCAATTTTTTCATCCGATATTTGGGAGGAAATTAAAGAAACCGCCTCATCTTGTCCGACCATCTCTTTTAGATTTGCGGGTCTATATTTTCTATATAATGCTTGTTCCATATATGTAAATGCTAATAGGTTACCCTTCTATAGTGCACTGAAGAATTAAACTTAGTCAAATGAGAATCGGAGTTGATTTAGACGGTGTTGTTGCAAACTTCACAAAAGGCTGGACTGAATTATATGAAAAAGAATTTGGTAAAAAAATATTAGAGGAAGAGATAACTGAATGGGGCCTTTCTAAACCTTTAACACACTTTCAGGAGGAAATAGATTTCTGGAAATGGGCTAAAGATATCGACGGCTCATCCATTTTTAGAAATCTTGAACTGTACGAAAATGCTGTGGATGTTTTATATGAGCTTTCAAAAAATGGTCATGAGGTAGTAATTATTTCCTCTAAGCCATGGTGGTCAATACATGATACTTTGATGTGGCTTGGGGAAAATAAGATACCAACAAAAGAAATACATTTTATTGAGGAAAAGTGGAAGATAGATTGTGACGTTTACATAGATGATGCTCCATATCAGCTTGATAGTTATGTAAAAAACACGAAAGATAAAACGATTATTAGATTCGTAAGATTATATAACGATCCTATCGAAGGTGTTCATGATTTAAATGATTGGAATGATTTAATCGCTTTATTAAATTCCATTTAAGAATTAATCTAAAATTGTGAATGATTCTTTCATACTTAGAGATAGAAAATGGAGAGAGACAAACGAGCGTGTTACTTTATCTTCGTACGCAATGTTATCTGAAGAATCAAAAGGTCGTTTTGAAAAAGAAGATCAAGATCCTTTTAGGACTGTTTTTGAAAGAGATAGAGATAGAATTATACACTCAAAAACATTTAGAAGACTGAAACACAAAACTCAAGTATTTATCAATCCGGATGGCGATCACTTTATAACAAGAATGACTCACACGCTAAACGTAACTCAAATTGGTAGATCTATCGCAAAAACTTTAGGCCTAAATCCAGATTTAACTGAAGCTATTTGTTTAGGGCATGACGTAGGGCATTCTCCTTTTGGACACACTGGTGAGGAAGTTTTGAATGATATGCTTGATGGTGGTTGGAGCCATTCTGAAAATTCTGTAAAAATGCTCTCAATCATTGAACCTTTAAATCTCACAAAAGAAACTATTAATGGAATAGAAAAACATCCATGGAAATATGAAGAACCTCCCTTTACTAATGAAGGCTTAATTTGTAGATACGCCGATAGGATTGCATATCTTTCACACGATGTTGAAGATGCAATAAGAGCTGGTGTGTTAAATGAAAGTGAAATACCAAAAAGCATTACTTCTGAACTTGGTAGTCCAGGTAAAACTTGGATAAATTCACTTATTTCAGGAATTTTTAAAGCGTCGTCTGAAGGTAACCTTCGTATGGATGATGAGATTTTAAATATTATGAACAATTTAAGAGAGTTTATGTTTGAAAAAGTATATCTCAGAGATGAAACAAAAAAGGAAAGAGCAGAAGCTAAAAAAGTTGTTGAAAAACTAGTTTCAAATTTTACGAATAATCCAAACTTACTACCTGAGCAATATAGGACTGCTCAATCAGAACTTGAAAATGCCGTAGACTACGTGGCTGGCATGACGGATAGATTTGCCCTGAAGGAATTTAGCAAGTTATAACTATTGTCCCTTAAACTTAGGATCTCTCTTTTCAATTCTTGCATAAATTCCTTCTTTCAAGTCTTCAGAACTCAGAAATGAAGTACTCCACATTCTTACAAGATCTAATGACTGATCAGATGTTAACTCCTCACCTTTATCAAGGATCATTTTTACACCTCTCATAACTAATGGTGAGTTTGATGCAATCTCGTTTGCTAATTCCATAGCACCATTGATAAGTTCTTCATGGGTGTCAAAAATATGATTTACAAATCCAATCTCTTTTGCATATTCACCATCAAAAGTTTTGCCAGTGTATGCTAATTCTCTTAATAGACCCTTTGATATGATTTTAGGCATTCTTTGTAAAGCTCCAACATCGGCTACTAATCCAAGCTTTGATTCACCAATTGAGAATTTAGCATCTTTTGTTGAAAGCCTAATATCACAAGATGCTACTAAATTTGTGGCACCTCCAATACTAAATCCTTGAATTGCCGCTATTGTTGGTTTTTGTGTTTTTGCAACGGCCGTGAAAGCATCTTGAAATTTTTTTGTAACCTCCATAATTTCAATTCTTTCTTTCGCATTAGTTTTTAAATCTTCATTTAGATCAAAAGCTTCTACAAGTAAATTTATGTCTATACCTGCAGAAAACGTATCTCCTTTTGCTGCAATAAGAATTACTCTTACCTCGTCACTCTCATCTAATTCTTTTACTAATTCTGGAAGTCCAAACCATAGTTCATCGTTTAAGGCATTTTTTTTCTCAGGACGATTTAGCCAAACAATCCCAATATTGTCTTTTACTTCTGAAAATATTTTTTTATCCATACTTACCTAACTTCTATCTTACTAAAATAACAAAATGGATGTATTTGAAGCTCTCTATACAACGAGGGCAATGCGAAGGGTAAAAGAAGATCCCATCCCTGATGAAATTATAAAATCAATGATTGATTCAGCAATTCGCGCACCAAGTGGTTCAAACAGACAAGACTGGAGATTTGTAGCTGTAACAGACCAAGAAGTCAGAACTCAGTTAGCTGATATCTACAGAGACACCTGGGACTATTACGTTAAATCTTTCTATAATAGTTCATCAGATTTGGGTGCTTCGAATTTAAAAGACAAAGAACAGATTGAATCAGTTCGAAGAATTAGTAATTCCGCAAGTTGGCTTGCTGAAAATTATGATAAAGTTCCACTTTTGGTTTTAGCATTTTCAAGAAATGATCCAACTGGTTCGTCAATTTATCCTGCGATATGGAGTTTGATGCTTGCTGCAAGAGGTCATGGAATAGGAACATGCCTAACAACAGTGATGAGTTTTAAGACAGAAGAAGTTTATAAAATTCTTGATATTCCAGCAGATAAAGGGTGGACCTTAAATGCCACTATTACTGCAGGATACCCTTTAGGGAAATGGGGAGTTGCAACAAGAAAGCCTGTAGAGGAAGTTACTTTTTTAAATAAATGGGGTGAATCACCAGATTGGAATTTAAATGAACCCCTTTGGAATTACTAGATAAGTAATTTTTTAGCACGCCCGGAGGGAGTCGAACCCCCAACCTTCTGATCCGTAGTCAGACGCTCTATCCAGTTAAGCTACGGGCGCTTGGCGGAGAGGGAGGGATTTGAACCCTCGAGGGGACTTTCGTCCCCCACTCGCTTAGCAGGCGAGCGCTTTAGACCACTCAGCCACCTCTCCAAGCTTGCGGAGGGAGTGGGATTCGAACCCACGGTATGGAATACATACATTAGTTTTCAAGACTAACGCCTTCGTCCGCTCGGCCATCCCTCCAAACTAAAATCTTTTTGCGGAGGGAGAGGGATTCGAACCCTCGAAGGGGATAAACCCTTACACGCTTTCCAAGCGTGCGCACTAGGCCAGACTATGCGATCCCTCCATGAAAAGACCTAAAGTATTAGTTTAATTACCTCTTACTTTCAAAGAAAGAGGATAATATAACTTCAGATTCATGGGATAAAATATTATCTCTTATCTCAACAAAGTGATTAAGTCTTTTATCCTGTGGAATATTATAAAGTGTGTATGCTGCACCCGATTTTAGATTTGGTGAGCTGTATAAAAGAGTTTTGATTCTTGCGTTGACTATTGCTCCTGCACACATGGGATCAGGCTCTAATGTAATGGCAAGAGTGGTGTTTTCTAATCTCCAAGTTTTCAAGATCTGGGATGCTTCTTTAATCACCAATATCTCAGCATGTGCTGTTGGATCTTGATCAATTTCACGCCTATTGTGTGCCTTTGTAATTAATTTATCATCATCGTCAAAAAGTGCAGCTCCGATTGGCACTTCATCTATCTCAAGTGCTTTCTTTGCCTCTTCTAAAGCTACTTGCATTTTTTCTATATCAGATTTATATTTCATATCCCTAAACTTATTCTAGGAGGGATCGCATAGTCCGGTCTAGTGCGCGACACTCGAAATGTCGTGAGTCTTTATAGGCTCCGTGGGTTCGAATCCCACTCCCTCCGCTTTAAACTTCAGTTTCTAAAACTCTAGTATTAATATTGAAAAGTGCTTGAGTTTTTTATCTTCGCTTCAGTAACTGCCATAACACCAGGCCCCAACAATTCAATGCTTATGGCATCAGGTATAAAATTTGGTAGACGACCTTCAATTCCTCATTTCTTAGGAATTTGGCTTGGCTTTACATTTTTATTTTTTGTAGGGGGTTACATTCTTTCATTTGTTCCTAGTGAGGTTTTTACTTATCTTCAATATATTGGTTATGGAGTAATTGTTTATATCGCATACAAAATTGCCACAACCAAAACATCAACTGATAAAAGTAAAATAGAAAAACCATTTACGTTTATACAGGCTTGTTTGTTTCAATGGGTAAATCCAAAAGGTGTTGTAATGGCAATTTCTGGATTAACAGCCTTTAATATAACCCACTTACAAGGGACACTAATATACTTTTCAGTTCTACCATTTTGTGTTGGAATTTGGTTACTTTTAGGGGAAAAGTTACAAAATTGGCTAAGAAAAAATTCTACTCTTGAGAGAACTGTTTATATTTTCTTAGGTCTAAGTATGATAGCAAGCTTGCTTTTAGCTTAACTTTTCAACCCCTAAAATATTCCCTAAGCTATCAGAAAATTCTACTCCTCCGTCTTCAGTTTGATTGTTTTCGAGTAGAGCTATCAATATTCTTCCCACTGCAATAGCAGTACCGTTTAATGTATGGAGTAAAGCTGTGTCTTTTTCAACTTTTGTGCGAATATTTAACCTTCTGGCCTGAAAATCCGTTGTATTTGAACAAGATGTTACTTCTCTATATGTATTCTGACTTGGTATCCATGCTTCGATATCAAATTTTTTAGCAGCAGACGAACCTAGATCGCCAGTGCAAACATCAACGACTCTGTAAGGAATTTCTAGCTCTTGTAAAATCTCTTCTTCAACTGAGAGAATAAATTCATGTTCTTCTTCTGATTTTTCAGGACTACAAAAAGAAAACATTTCTACTTTATCAAATTGATGCACTCTAAATATTCCTGTTGTGTCTTTGCCATAAGTTCCAGCTTCTCTCCTAAAGCAAGTTGAATATCCTGCATATCTGATAGGTAGTTTGCCAAAATCAAGAATTTCATCACCGTGTAAAGCAGCAAGTGATACTTCTGACGTACCAACTAGAAATAGGTCATCATTTGGAATCTCATATACTTGATCTGAATCATCAGGAAAAAATCCAGTTCCAAAAAGAGCATTTTCTCTAACCAAAACTGGTGGAATTGTGGGATTGAATCCTTTTTCAGACAATTTATTCATCGCATAAGAAACAAGATTAAATTGCATTTTCACCAAATCTCCAAATAAGTATGAAAATCTAGAACCTGAAACACTTGAGGCTTTTTCTACATCAATTAAACCTAATTTTTCTCCAATATCTAAATGCGATAATGGATTTTTCATATCTTTAGGCTTTCCTACTTGCTTTAGTTCTTTATTGTCGGAATCTGTTTTTCCAACAGGAGATGAGGGGTTGACAATATTTGGAATTTTAATCCACTCGTTTAGAAAATCTTCTTCCTTTTTCTGCGTTTCTTCTGTTAGCTTTTTAACCTTTTGACTAAGTTTTTCAGCCTTTTGTAGTAATTTATCTTTTTCATCCCCGTCTGATGAGGCAATCTCTTTGCCTAATTTTTTTTGGTCAGACCTTAGTTTTTCCGATTCAAATTTTGACTCTCTTCGTTCTTCATCAAGTTTTTTTAAATTTTGTAAATCAATTTTTAAGTCTCTTTTTTTAAGATTTGTTTTAATAATTTCAAGATCAGTTCTTATAAGTTGTGGGTCTATCATGATTTAGTCCTCTGGTGGTATAAACGCCTTGATAGAATATATATTATCTTCGAAATCTTCTTCATTTTCTACTTCTTCGACAAGTATAAACCACTCATATAGAATTCCTTTTTCAATTTCTAAAGGATCTAAGTAATAACTTTTACTTTCAAAAGGACCAATGGTGTTTAGTTTTGTTCTTTTTTCATAAACTGTATCTCCTGATTCATCTGTTACCAAAATTAAAACAAGGACTTCTGTTTCCTCAACATTTCCCTCGTTTGCAATTACTAACTGCAGTGACGTAGGTTGATCAAGTAATACTCTGTAACCTTCCTCGGTAATAGCTATTGATTCAGGTACGAATTCAACACCTGTTACAGAAATATCTCTTCTTAGAAAAAGACCGCTTTTATTTTCAATTGCTCTATCCACGATAAGTTCAGCAAATTGATATGCGTTTGATTCGATACCTGTATATTCAATATTAAAATAATTTGGTAAAAATAAATTTTCGTTGTCTGATTTAATTTTTATTTCTGACAAGAAATTGCTGTAAGCTTTATCCCCAACAGATAAACTTGTAATGCTCTCTGCAATAGACTCCTCAAGTAGTTGTGAGTATTCCTGATCAACTAAATTTAATATTGAAACCTGAAAAGTTTCCAAGCCTTTTAACCAAGATGTTGTAGCTATTTCTAATAATTCTTTCTCAGCCCCCGTGTAACTACTTTGAGAGTTAATAAGAATATTGTTTGCTTCTTGAGCATCTCTTATTATTTCGATAAAAGTCGATTCAAATTCATCCCTGTTTAGTTCATCAAAATTTATTAACTTACCGTATTTCTTTGCTGCCTCTTGGTGGAGACTTGATACAACATAGGCCTCTTCCAAAAATGTATTTATTTCGGAAGATTCCGAAAAATTATCATAAAATCTAAATGCAAAAAATCCTATAATAATGCTTAAAATAATTACAAAAATGTATCGTATTATATTCATAGACTTTTCAATATTTTCTAAATTTTAGTTCTTTATACAGTCTATAAATACAATTACATTTCACAACTAAGATTATTAGGGAATGAAAAATTTTAAACTTGTTTGGTCAGCTAGAAGCGAATGTGGGCCAAATAGAAAGAAAAATGAAGACTCTATTTATCCATCAACTTCAGGAAATAATCAACCCCCATTCAAGGCTGCTGTTTGCGACGGTCTTGGAGGACACGTTAGTGGGGATATTGCCAGCAAAATTGCGGCTGACACACTTAATGAAGAAGTTGAGGATTTAAAAAAAGTTATAAATCAAGCAAATAAGCAGATCTTACAATTTCAAGATGATAATCCTGAATCTCTTGGTATGGGCACAACTATGACTGCCATTACGATAAATGATGATGCCCTAATGAAAATTGCACATGTCGGAGATAGTAGGTGCTATGTTCTTTCTGATAGGAACTTAGTCAAAGTTACAGAAGATCAAAATGTACCTGGATATCAGAATGTATTAAAACAAGCACTTGGTTCCAATGAGAAACTAAATATTCAAGAAATAGACTTTCAACTTCAGATTGGAGATGTAATACTCCTATGTAGTGACGGACTTTACAATGAAGTTGGCGAGGAGTATATAAAGAAAAAAATGCAGGATGGCACAAGTGCAGATACTTTAGTTAGTGAAGTATTGTTACTAGATCCTAAAGATAACGTATCAGCAATCATGATTAACTTAATTTAAATTATGCAAATAGGACAAATAATTAAAGAGAGGTATGAAATTACCCAACTTTTGGGTGAAGGTGGTATGTCGTATGTTTACAAAGCTGTTGATAAACAACTCCAAAGAACAGTAGCAATCAAAACACTCAAACCAAACTATGTTGAGCAAGAAAAATTTGTAGAAAGGTTTAAAAGAGAGGCACAAACAGCTGCAAATTTAAACCATCCAAATATTGTCCAAATCTTTGACTGGGGAATTGGAGATGAGCCCTTCTTTGTTATGGAGTACATAGAAGGAAATACCTTGACCTCGATAATTGCAAATAAAAGAACAATAAGTATGAATGACATTTTATTTATTGGTGCACAAGTGTCTAGCGGACTGCAGGCTGCCCATTCAAAAGGTCTTGTTCATAGAGATATAAAACCTGGAAATATAATGATTACTCCAGAAGGAAAGGTAAAGGTTACAGATTTTGGTATTGTTTCGTTACAAAATGAAGAAAGTGATATAACTAAAACAGGATCTATCCTTGGTACTGCAAGTTATATTTCTCCTGAACAAGCTCAGGGGAAACCTGTTTCAAAAGAGTCAGATCTATATTCGTTGGGAACAGTACTGTATGAACTAATTACGGGAAGGCCTCCTTTTGAAGGGGATACTCCGATTGCTACTGCAACAAAACATATTACCGACAAGCCTGAAAAGTTGAGCACATATAGAGCAAATATCCCAAAAGGTATTGAAAATGCTGTACTAAAACTATTACATAAATATCCAAAAGATAGATTTAAAAATGCTGAAGACCTAAGAGCTGTTCTCCTTCAACAAAAAACCCAACTGCAAGCTATACAGACTCAGGAAAATCTTGTAGATTTAACAAGCCCAAAAATAAAATATAGATTTACACTTCCAGCATTAATCATTTCGTTATCAATAGTTGTAGGAACAATATGGACATTGACCAGAATTTTTGATGGATTACCTGTTGATGGAGGTACACAGATTGTTGTTGAAGTTCCAGATCTCACAGGTAGTAGTCAGACAGAAGCACTAAACGACCTTCAAAGCCTGGGATTTAAAGTTGGTATAGAAAATTCTGCTCACCCAGATGTTCCTGAAGGTTCCGTGATAAGAACTCAACCTCCTGCAAATACATCAACAAATCCTGATACCCTCGTAACAATAATTGTATCCGTTGGTCCGGAAGCATATCCTATTCCATATGTTGTTGATTTAGAAACTGAAAGAGGGGTATACGTAATTGAAGAAAGTGGTTTCACAATAGGTCAAAAAATAGAAGTTAATGATGATAACGTTCCGATTGGCTTTATTATCTCTCAAAACCCAATGGCTGGTAAAAAAATGGGTCCTGGCTCAACTGTAGATCTAGTAATTTCTTCAGGACCAAGTTTGATTGAACTAGGTGATTTATCTAAAAAATCAGTTGAAGACGCTACTCAAATACTGGAAACATTAGGTTTGGAATTTGAAACTTTGGAAGAATACTCTGAAGATATAGAAGAAGGTCTTGTCTCAGGTACACTTCCTGAAGCAGGAGAGATTATAACTCCTGATGATGTTGTAACTATAATTGTTTCACTTGGAATAAAAATAGAAGTACCTGAAGTTGAAGGCCTTACATATCAAGATGCGATTGATAAGTTAGAAGAAGCTGGACTTGTAGCGACCATAAGTGGTGACACAAGTGGTGTTGTCAGAAAACAATTACCTCGTAAAGGTGAATTTCTTGAACCAGAGGGTGTAGTTGAATTAACTTTTGATGAATAAAATAAATTTATTCAAACATGAATTATTAAAGTGGTCTAAAAAAAACAAGAGAGAATATTCTTGGAGATATTCAAATGATCCATGGAAAATTTTATTATTAGAGATTATTGCACAACAAACACAGCTTGATAGGGCAAATATTTATTATGAGAAATTCATAAAAAGATTTCCTACTCCAAAAGAAATGTCAATCGTTACAAAAAAGGAGATACTTAGTTTATGGTCAGGTTTAGGTTATAACAGTAGAGCATTAAGGCTTCACGAGGCGTCAAAGATTTTATCTAAAAAATCTTTTGACTCAATCTACCCAAATTTTGAGGTACTTCCAGGGGTAGGTAAATATACTAAGAACGCCATTCTGTCTTTTGCTTATAAAGAAAAAGTAATTGCCCAAGACACCAATGTTGTAAGAATTTTTAGTAGATTTTTTGGGACTAAAAATCCAGAAAGTTTTATTGAGGAAAACGAAAAAATTTTACTGAAAAACATACAATCTAGGAAATTTAACGAAGCTTTAATGGATTTTGGTTCAAAAATTTGTAAATCAAAAAATCCTTTATGCGATTCTTGCTTACTTGAACCAAATTGTAAAAAATTTTTTCAGGATACTAAACATGCCCAATCAGCATTTAAAGGTTCAAGTAGAGAGATTCGTGGAAAGATAATTAAATATTTAATAAATAATGAAAATGTTGAGATTTCTAGCTTAAACAAAACTTTAGAAATAGAAGATTCAAAAATTAAGCCGATTATCAAAAAGCTTGCTGATGAGGGATTGGTAAATATAAAGAATAAGAAATTGATTGAAATTAGCTCTTAGCGATAGTATTTTTTAAATATGCCTGTCTCAAAGAAAAGAAATAGAAATAAGAACAGTGGGCCTACCAAGTCTAAAAAGTTATCTTCACAGATGTCAGATGTTAGCGGTCCATCACCAAGATGGTTTGTAATCACAATGTCTTCTTTAATGATTATTGGAGTTTTACTTATAGTGTTAAATTATCTTACACTTTTGCCTGGTTCAGTATCAAGGTGGTATCTATGGAGTGGGCTAGGTTGTATCGGTATTGGTTTTATTATGACAACAAAATATAACTAGATAATTAACAATCCTTCTTTTTTTAAGTATTCAAAACTATCAAATTCAATATCTTGAAAATTTGTATGACTTTCAATCTCTTTTATTGAGACCTTACCACTATCTTCACTAAACCATGCTATATTTGTTCTTCTTAAGAGATAATCAACTGGTGTGGCAACACAATAATGTTTAATTGAATGCTCAAGATCGGATAAGTTATAGTAATTTTGATAATTAATTATTTGATCTTGGTATTGAATATTTTGTAACTCAAACTTTTTATTGAACAATTTCCTCAATGCTTCAATTGCAATTAATCTAAAACCCGTTAATTTTCCGCCTGCAATTTGTATAAAGTTTTTGTCAACCTCTTCAATAATATGCCCTCTCATAATTTTTTTTGTAGAGTTGTTTTTATCATCTATCAGAGCTCTGATACCAGACCAACTTGAAATATACTCAAGTTTTTCGATATTAAAATATTTTTTAACATGTCGTATCAAATAATCAATCTCTTCTTTTGATGCGTGAGGGTTGTCTTTTGTTCCGGAAAATTTTTCAGTATCAGTAGTACCGACTATTGTGTTTCCGTTCCAAGGTAAAACGAACATCACTCTCTCATCTTCAGTCTTAGGTAGAAAAACACCATTATTGTTGATATCTAGAGGGTCACCTTTTAAAACTAAATGTGCTCCCCCGCTCATTTTTAGTTTTGTAGAAACTTCTTTATAATCACCGGGTAAGTTATGAACTCCTGATGCTGCAATTATTTTTTTTGCAAAAACTGAATATTCGACTCCAGTTAATTCACAACATAAGTGTATTTCATAAAACTTATTTTTTTTATATATATTTTTTACATTTAAATAATTGATAGCCGTGGAATTATTTATTTCAACAGCTGTTCTTAAAAGAGAAAGTACAAGCTTTGAATCATCAGTTTGTGCGTCTTGGAAGATAAAACTTTTCTTTAAATTAACTTTTCTTAGCTTTGGAAATAAGACAAATGTATTTTTTTTTGAGATATTCTTATGTTTTTCCGATTTCTTTCTTCCTCCTAAAAAATCATAAAAGAGCAAACCTAACTTGAACGCATAAGATGCTATATAATTTTTCTGAAAAATTTTAGGTAGATCTGCAAATCCATCATTTTTATAAATTGGTGCAAGTAGTTTTAGTGGCCTGTAAAGAGAGCCTAGTCTTTCTTTTAATATTTTCTGCTCATTTAAGCTTTCTTTAACTAGAGAAAACTGAAGCTGTGGTAAATATCTTATGCCACCATGTAATAACTTGGTACTTCTGCTTGACGCCCCTGATGCAAAGTCGTTTTTATCAACAAGTAAGACATTTAGCCCTGCATTTGAGGCAATAGTAAGAGTGGCAGACCCAACAATTCCTCCCCCAATAATTAAAAGATCATATTCATCATTATTTTTTAATTTATTAATTTGATTATTTCTTGAAAAAGTCAATTTTCTATAGGGGTCATTTCTTCTTTACAATGTTTTGGAGGTTCATTAGCAACAACAGATTGTAATTTTACTGTTAGCTCTGTTCCACATGCTTTGCATAAAAATGACTGGGATGTTTCTAAAACATCTGTGGGATCGATTTCAGGAGGTACACTTGCTAATGATCCTATAGAATTTTTTAAAAAACGAAATATAACAACACCAATAAAAAATGCTATTAAATATTCCATTAGATTGTTAAATATCTATACACAGATATTATTACTGCAACAACAACCCATGCAATTGCTACACCTTTAGGATTAGTTTTTAGGTAAGACTCCCTATATCTTTTTTCTTCTAGTACTTCATCTATAGACTCTTTAAGTTGTCTTAATTCACTTTCAGATAAATTTTCAAAGTCTTTTCTATCCATATTATAAGGTTACCTTATTGTGGAGATGATGGGACTTGAACCCACGACCCCCTGCTTGCAAAGCAGGTGCTCTTCCAGCTGAGCTACATCCCCTCGCAACATATATTATGCCCTTAATTTGCTCGTAAATGAAAAAATTTTAGAAATATTTCATATTCATTACTAATGTAGATAGAGCATAAGGGCCTATAGCTCAGCCTGGTTAGAGCGCATCCCTGATAAGGATGAGGTCGTTAGTTCAAATCTAACTAGGCCCACTTAAGTTTTCTTCTTGCAAAAGCTTTTTCTTTTGAGTTTCTCCGCCAGGCCCACTATATCCACCTATTTTGCCATCAGATCTAATAACCCTATGACAGGGAATAGTTCCAGGATAAGGATTTTTTCCACAAGCATTTGCAACTGCTCTTGAACTATTTGGATGTCCGATATTAATAGCAATCTCTTTGTAAGTTTTTGTTTTACCTTTTTGAATTTTGATTATTTCTTTCCAGACCTTGATTTGAAATGAGGTGCCAATAAGTTTCATATTAATTTCCCAAGGATATCAATTATAGCCGTCGCCCATGAAGTTTCATTATGATGTCCATTTTCTTGGTATGAAAATATTACTGTTTTGTTGTTAGATTTAAGTGAATTTTCAATCTTTTTAACCCCTGAATAATAAAAGTCATCATTATTTGAAAAATCTAAATCCCAGTCGTTTGAAAAAATATTTTTTACGTGATCACCGAAAATATGTCCCTCTTTTTTTCCTGTATAGAGATATGTGGATGATTCATTAGATAAATTTTTTACATCATATAAAACCCTGGGGTATCCAAACCAAAATGCAGGAGATAGAGAAATTATATTTCTAAATTGAGGAAACAATATGGAGGTTTTGATTGACATAAGACCACCCATTGATGCTCCTGCAACGATTTGATTTGTGTTTTCAAAATTAACATTCAAGTAATTTAAAACAGATGGCAAAAAATTAGTAACTATATTTTTAATATGGGTTTCCGCATGATTAATTTCATTTTCCTTTGGATAAGGATTGTATTGAATGTGTCTTTTTTTATTAGAAGTGATTCCAATAATTAAGAAATTTTTTTCGAATTCATTCTCAATAGTTTGTAATATGTTTTCAAGATCAAATATTGTTCCAAAATGACTTGTTGATGAGTCGAATAAATTTTGTCCATCATACGTAAGAATTAGATTGTCAATCTGAGAAAAATCATTGGGTATTCTAAATAAAATCTTATTGGTTTCACTGATTTGTTCATCAAAGATTTCATTGCTTGTAAATAGATTTTTAAAATCTTTATCGTCTGAATAGTTTGAAAATAATATATGTTGATTCACTGTTAAATATTATTCTATAAAAATGAATTAAAGCTAAAAATTTTATTTAAATATAAAAAATTTGTTATAATTTAGTAAGCATAAAGAGAAGGTTAAGACCTCGGCAACCTGGATGACTATCCAAGGTGCTAGAAAATGTGGCAGAAATGCAACTAAATAGTCAAAATCCTTCTCCAAAAAAGGAGAAAATTTATGAAATTTAATTCAAAACTTATTCATGCAGGGTATGATTCTGATGCTAATCCAGAAGGATCGATAACAGTACCTATATATAAAACAACTGCTTATCAGTTCAACAATACTGAACATGCAGCAAACTTATTTGGTCTAAAAGAGTTTGGTAACATCTATTCTCGATTAGGCAATCCAACCGTAGGTGCATTGGAGGCAAGGCTTACAGACCTTGAAGAAGGTGCTATGTGTGTAGCTTTATCTTCTGGTACGTCTGCTGTAATGTACTCTCTTATAAACATAATGAGTCAAGGTGATAATTTTGTTACTGCAAACCAACTTTATGGTGGTACCTACACTATGTTCGATAGTATTTTACCTGAGTATGGGATAGATTCTAAAAAAGTTGATATCACTGATCTCAAAGCTGTTGAAGATGCGATTGATGAGAAAACAAGAGCTATCTACTGTGAAACTATAACAAATCCTGGTTTAGTTGTAGCTGATGTGACGGCATTATCTGAAATTGCACATTCAAAAGGAATTCCATTAATTGTTGATGCTACATTTACAACTTCTGCAATTCAAAAATCTTTTGAATTTGGTGCAGATATTGTTGTTTATTCATTAACTAAATGGATGTCAGGCCACGGACGTGTAATTGCTGGTGCAGTCATTGAAAAAGGTGGATTTGATTGGGGAAATGGTAATTTTCCTTTATATGACAAACCAGATACCAGCTATGGCGGTATGAGATGGGGACATGACTTAGGAGACTTAAGCAGTGTTGCGTACTCACTAAGATTAAGAACTGTACCTTTAAGAAATCTAGGAGCAAATATGTCTCCAGAAACTGCATTTGAAGTAATGAGTGGTCTCGAGACTCTTGGCCTAAGAATGGATAGACATTGTGAAAATGCAATAAAGGCAGCTGAGTATTTATCAGACCATGAGCTTGTTGAGTGGATAAGATATCCTGGACTTAAAAATGATCCAGCATACGAACTTTCTGAAAAATACTTAAAAGGCACTGGTGGAACTATGGTCGTATTTGGAATTAAAGGTGGAAAGGATGCAGGGCAAAAGTTTATTGACAACTTAAAGATGTTTAGACACGTTGCAAATGTTGGAGACACTAGATCTTTGGCTATACATCCAGCATCGACTACTCATTCTCAACTAGATGATGAACAACTTGTTGCTGCTGGGGCTCCACCAGAATTAGTTAGACTTTCAATTGGTATCGAAGATATTGAAGATATCATTGAAGACTTATCACAAGCACTTGAAAGTACAAGATAAAACAAGCAAGTTTTACATTCCACAACTTAAACTTGAATCTGGTGAGCTGCTTGAGAATGTAGAGATTGCTTATACAACTTATGGAACTTTATCCGAAAAAGGTGACAATGCCGTATTAATATTTCATGCACTTACTGGAAGTCATATGCTGGCAGGAAATTATAAAAAAGAAGACAATTTAGATATTCCATGGAACGATGAACTAGAAATTGGTTGGTGGGATGAGTTTGTAGGGCCTAATAAAATTATTGATACAAATAAATACTTTGTGGTGTGTGCTAATTATGTTGGTGGTTGTTATGGGTCTACTGGGCCTAATTCAATAAACATAAAAACCGGAGAAGTCTATGGTAATGACTTTCCTTTTATTTCATTTAAAGATATAGAAGTCTCTCAAAAACTATTATTGGATGATTTGGGTGTCATCTCTTTAGAGGCTGTAATTGGTCCATCAATTGGAGGTTTGATGGCTCTTGAATTTTCTCTTTTATATCCGGACTACGTCAAAAATCTAATATCAATTTCAAGTGGGTATAGACTGTCTACAATCCAATTGTTACATAATCTTGAACAAGCATATATATTAGATCTTGCAAAAAGCTCAAATGGAAGAGAAGCTGAATACTTATCACTAGCGAGAATGATTGCTCATAAAACCTATATTTCACTTGAACTATTATCAAGTAGAGCAAAAGACGAAAGTAAGTACGATAAAAACTTTCTTGAGGGATTTTTATCTACATCTCAAGAGTCTTACATGATGCACCAAGGTGAAAAATTTATTCAAAGGTTTACTCCAGAGTCATATAACTCCATAATTAAAGGGTGGCAAAGTTTTCATATTGACACTAAAGAGATTAAAAAATTAGATAACATAAACGTTCTGATTATTTCCGTTGATTCAGATGTTTGTTTTTATCCTGAGGAACAAGTTGAATTTGAAAATCTTTTAAAAGAAAATGATATTAAAACAACTTTGAAAGTTATAAATTCAACAAAGGGCCATGATTGTTTTCTTTTGGAGCCAGAGCTTTTTAAAAAAGAATTTCAAAATTTCATCTAAAGTTTTTATAAGATTGTAAAATTTTCGTTCGAAAAATCGACTACTAAGTTCTTTGAATTTAAAATAGCTGAAAAATTCTTTTCCCCAATTCCCAGAATCGCGGGGATATTGTGCTCAGCACATCTTATAGCCATATGTGAATTTGGACCTCCAAATTCAGTAATCAATGATTTTATTTTGTAATTAAAAATCCAATCCCATCCTGGATCTGCTGCTGGAATAACAATTATCTTATTATCTAAGTTATTTCTGTTGTTTTCAATGCCATCTAAAAATAGAATTTCTCCAGTAACTGTCCCTTGTCCAATATAATTTCCATCTTTATTCATCTCTTCATATGCATAGAAATCATCTGAGCTAGTTATGACATCAGGCATAAGAGTATCTTCAATCTTTTGATTAAAAGTATTCATCTCGTTGTATTCGAAATCAAGTAGCTGGAAGAGTTCACGATCGGAGATGTTCTTTTCTTCAACTTCATTCAAGATACCGTCTATTCCTTTTGTATAGTAAAACTTTGAATTTTCTCTAGTGGAAACTGCAAGCTGAAACATTTCTACCCAGTTCTCAGATGTGTAAGAAATTTTATTTAAATTAAAATAATCGTCAATTTTCTTAAATATATCAATTTTCAATGGTTCACTTGGAATTGGCTCATTACTTGTGTTGATTAGTGACTCAGCAAAGGATATATTGCTTTTTAAATTTGAAGAGGATAGATTGTAGTTGCCAGCCCTTACATGTCCATAGATACTCAAAAAATCATTTAGACTTATACCTCCTGTCTTTACCTTGTAAGCATCCTGTTTCATTTTTGTACTTATTGAATTTACAGAAAGTAGTAGGTTTTGCTTTTCTTCTTCATTAATAACCCCGTTTTTCAAAAAGTTGTTTAACTGAGCAAAATAAACAAATCCTAATCTTGAGTGATGAGTAAATGGCAATGCCATATTGTCTCGAACAAATTTTATATTTTCTTTATCTAAATATTGAAAGCTATCATCAAGCTTTGAAAATGCATCTAAAATTAATTCATTATTTTTATGAAGTGTAGAGCTGTTAAAACTGTCAATTTCGATTAAATCATGATGCCATTGAATAATCTCTTTTTTATCGATAATGTTTTTATATTCTTCTCCAAATTTCTCATCTGTTTCAAATGTATAGGACGACCTTGATATATCAAACTCTATAGAATCATGAAGATGTGGATAAGTCTCTAATTTATTTAACTGATAATTAATGATTTTTTCACATGTTTCATTCTTTATATTTCGAGTTAGAAAACTATTTAAGCTATGGTTTACATTTATGTATGCAACATTGTTAAATAACTCCATCAATTTGCCTCCTGAATAAATTCTGTATCCAAATTCTCCACGCTGTTTATTCCACGTTGTATCAGTGAACATAAATCTGTAAAGACTAAAAGCAATATTATCCGGTTTCTTACCGATCATTTCGGCTGGATTCATATCGGACATATTGCTATAAATTTGATTAGTACCAAATCGATCATCTGTAGTTGGAATTAATTCTTTGTACCTTTTTACATTTTCATCAATAACACTTCTTTCAACCATTATGGGTTCTTTTTTTATTGCTTTTCCCATTAAAGGTCTTACTTGAAGTAATAAAGGTTCTTCCTTGTGATCTGTAACTATTTCAATGTCTAGTTGTTTATTTCCAAATAGATTCTCTAGTTGATTTTGTATTTTAAAAAATTTGTAATATTCTTTAAATTTTTCAGGAAGACTATCCAGAGATCTATGAATAAAAAAATTTTTGATTTTATTGTATCTACCAGATGTTACAGCATCAGTTTGAGACCCATAGTAGGTTGAGAATGTTCTATATGGAGAGTCAGTACCTACTTTATACGATGTAAGGACTGATACACTTTTTGCTCCATCAACATAGTCTTGAAAAATAACTGTATTGTTATCGTCTTTTTCATAGCTTTGTAAAACTTCATTCCATGATTTCTTGATGAGAGATATATCGTTTTTATCTATTGGACCAATAGATAAAAATTTACCTGCACTTGAAGTTTCATCTGTATCTTCATTTGAACTATTGCTCCTAATAATTATTTGTTCAGAAAACTTTCCTAAAGTCTCTTCAATATTTTCAAAATCATCAAAAGTTATCTCTTTAAAGTATGGAATCTTTATATTTGAATTGTTTTTTACAAATTCTAAATTTTTGGCCTTGTTTTTATAATTTAATTGATCTTGTGGATTTAGATTATTTTTAGATGAGATATCATCATTTTCCACAGTTACTTCCTAACAGTTGAGCCAACTACTAAAGCTGCAGATATTATAATCAAATTCTTTACAATATATTGTCCTTCAAGAGTGAGTCCGAATGGAAAGCTTGTAAAACAAACCTCTGGAAACAAAACTAATGGTAGAAAAGTTCCTGGCATTTGAATAAAGAGTAAAATTATTGAAACCCTAATCAATGGCTTGATAATCATTGTTATGCCGATGACAACTTCCCATATTCCTAAAATAGGTACAAATGTCTTGGGGTTTTCAAACCAATATACAGTATTCTCAACCAGCTCTTGTGCCGGACTTAAGCCCAAAGGTTTTAGAGCACCAAACCAGATATAAATTATGCCAAGGGAATATCTTAACAGTGTAACTCCCCACTTTGACATGAATTCAGTCACAAATATATCAAGATCGTCAAAACTTTTTATATCTCTCACAAAAACAATCTAGTAAATAAATTAAATAATAAGAAAACAACAAACAGTAATTATCTAAAAATTATATAAATTAGAAAAGAGGAACTTAACCAAGCTATAGAAAATGTAAAAACTATAAAAAAAGGTTTTATTTTTTTAACAACACCAGAAAAAGACAAAGCTAAAAGGAGTCCAAAAACTATTGAAAAACCAATTATAAATGCATCGAGTAAACTCAAGCTAAATCTTATCCTGCTTATTGTTCATAATTTTATGATGAATATTTATCTAAAAAATTGGCGATTTGTTTAAATGCAGAGATAGTTTCCGGCATATTTACATCAATATGGAATACATGGTACATTCCTTCCCATTCGAAGTATTCATGAATACATTTATCTCTTTCCAGTGCTTCCTTTAATGTTCTGGAGTCAGACAATAATAACTCCTCTGTTCCAACCTGAATCATAATTGGTGGACAGTTTTCATAATTGCCTGAAATTGGAAAGACTAATGGATTGTTTTGATCTGCATCTTCATTATTTAAATAACCATCATATAAATTATCATTATTTTCCCATACCTTCTTTATCATGGGACCAAGAAGTATATCTCGATCAGCCATTTCGAGATTATATGATTCTCCAGTTCCAGCTGGATCTGCCCAAGGAGACAACAGGACTAAAGAGTTTGGTAAGTATTTACCTTCTTCTTTAAGTTTCAGTAAAGTTATCAATGCTAAGTTTCCCCCTGCAGAGTCTCCTCCAATAGTTATTTGTTCAGATGAGTAATTAAAATCATTAATTAATGCTTTGAATGCTCGGACTCCATCTTCCAATTGAGCTGGGTATTTATTTTCTGGTCCTAATCGATAATCAGGTACATAAATAGTTGTACCAGTAATATCTGCCAAATAGCTTACTAAAGAGTAATGCGATTTAGGACTGCCCATAGAATAAGCACCCCCATGGTAATAAAGAAGAATTCTATTAGGATCTGACTTTGGAGTGGAAACTTTCCATGTATTTATTCCATCTAAAGAAAGCTCTTCTTTGATTGTTCCTTCAACTTTTGGACCAAGTATTCCTTGAAGGTTTATAAACCATCTAAAAAACCTTCTTTTACTTTTACTCATGTTTCCAGGACTTTCATACATTGAAGACATAAATACAGAAAATGACTTAAACCTTTTTATACTTTGTTCAGCTTCTTTACTTAACATATAGTTAATGATAAAGATAAATCATCTATGATGCACCAAATTCTTTTTCTAGAAGTGTTTTTAGATCTTCCAAGCTCTCAACAATATCTTCTCCGTAATTAAATATCCCCCAAACAAAATTGTTTATTGGTTTTATGGTATTTGCACTAATTCCAATCAATCTTTTACCTGCCTTATATGCATAACCAATTTCCGCTGCAGTACCTGAATCAACATCCCGCCCTGTTAAAAGAGCTATCACAATATCTGCTGGCTCTAAATATTCCATATCTACTTCAAAAACTTTAACCTTTTTTTCAAAAGTGAAATCACCTGTAACTAATCCTGCATCTCTATGAGGAACAAAAGTAGAGATTCCATAACTTTCAACTATTTGTGCAATTTTTTCGAGATACTCTCTTTCATGATCATCAAATAAAGGCCCAGCAATGTATGCTTTTTTCATAATTTCATTGTATTTAGTAAATCTTTTATTTCTACCAGTCCTTTGTAATTTAAAACACTTTCGCTCATTGAGTTAATGCTATCCAATATTTTTGGATCCCAAACATCTATTAATGGAAATACCTCAACTTTAATTAAAAACAAACTTGTATTTTCATCAATTGGTGTTGAGGTTTGTGTCTCAACTCTAAAATAAAGATTTTCAAAAGTTGTTAAATCTGGTTTTTTTAGTTTTGGATGTTCACTCAATTCTTTACTAGTTGTTACGGTCCAGACCCATCTTTGTATTGTTTGTTTGCACATGTATTCTGAAAGTTTTTGACTAGAGGCAATCAACTTTGAATTATCAGCCACAGGTTCATGAATAAATGCAAAATTTTTGCCTAGTTTTTCAGAAAAATCCCAACCACTTGGAAAACATATTGATCCAAGCTCCATATTTCCATTGAACATTATTGCGAAGTCTTCTTCTAATCTACGTGATAAGTCTTTAATATTAAGTGTCTTTTCAAAGTTAAAAAATACTAATAATTTTTCAAGTAAATTATTTTCTTTTGATATGGTCGTTTGACCAAAAATACTGTCTTCAAAAAAATTAAATTGTTTTTCTTTGTCAATCAAATATCGTTTATCAGGATTTTTATTGTAAATGGGACCGTCAAACCTTGTCATTGAAGGATTGTTTGTAAATGGAACTTTTACATAATCTAATTTCATTATTATTAAGTTTATATAAAGGAGAAAAATTATGGATGCCGGAGTTCTTTTACTTCATGGATTATTTGAACATAAAGGAAGACATCAAATCAATTCAGACTGGTTTGAAAATTTAAATATTTCACCACACTCCATTGACCTTCCTGGACATGGTGAAGAAACAATAATTAAGGGCCATATTGATTCGTGGGAGGAAAATAATGAAGCATTAAAAAATGGTTTTCGAAATTTAAATAACCATGGTAAGAAAATTGTTTTTGGCCATTCTTATGGAGCATTAATTGCAACCTATGGAGTAATTAACGAAATAATTAAACCTGATTACTTAATTTTGTCTGCACCATTATTTAAAGATAATTATCCAAAATTTATGAGATCTCTCTCAAGACCACTTGGAAACATAGCACCAAAATTAAGAACAATATCACCTATAACAAAACGAAATTTATCAACTGATAAAGATGTTGTAGTTGATTACTTTAAAGATCCATTAGTTTTTCGAACATTTACTTTTAGGTTGGGTGCTGAAATTGCATTTGTGCAAGATTATGTACAAGAAAATATAAATAGATTGACTATACCAACAATTGTTCTTCATGGTGATAATGACAAAGTTTGCCCAATTGATGGGAACAAAGAAATTTCTAAATTAGAAAATGTAAGGTTTGTTACTGTAAATAACTCTATGCACGAAATTTTGAACCAAGATACAAGAATGTTTGTTCTTAGCGAGATACATGAATGGTTAAAGGATAACAATTTAATATAATCATTCTTATTGCAAAATGTTTGCAATAAGTTAAATTTTTTTTATACTTTTTATATGCACGTACCAGACGGATTTATAAACGCACCAGTATCTGCAGCAACTGGATTAATTAGCCTTGGAACTATTTGGGCTTATATAAGAAATGCAAAAAATTTAGTTGCTGATCGATTAATAGCATTGACAGGAATGATGTCAGCATTAATTTTTGTTTTACAGATGATCAATTTTCCAATTGCAGCTGGAACTAGTGGTCATCTTCTTGGAGGTGCATTAGCAGTAATTGTACTTGGACCAAGTCTTGGAATTATTTGTATTTCTATTGTTGTTGTCATACAGTCTCTTCTTTTTGCTGATGGAGGTTTAAGTGCCCTCGGTGTAAATTTACTTAATATGGCTGTAGTGACTTCACTTATTGGATGGTTAGTAATATCTACATGGAAAAAATTATTTAATGAGAGTTACTCATCAATAATTTCTGGTTCATTTATAGCTGGTTTATTGTCAGTTGTTTTTTCATCAATAGCTTTTGTGCTTGAATATGCTATTGGAGGTACAGTCGCTGTACCACTTGGAAGTGTATTGATTGCAATGGTTTCAAGCCATGTATTAATTGGTATAGGAGAAGGAATTATTACTGGTTTGATTGTTTCTCTACTTTTAAGGGTTCGCTCAGATTTAGTCTATGTTAATCAAAATAAAGAAATTAAAAATAATGCAACTTCATTTTATGGAATATTTATTCTGTTGATTTTGTTACTGACATTGATCACACCATATGCATCATCATCGCCAGATGGACTTGAATCTGTCGCAGAATCTTATGGTTTTAATGAAGAATCTGGAATAGTTTTGTTTTTAGATGATTATGGAATTACAAATATTAATAATAATTTTTTATCAACTGTTCTAAGTGCTGTTCTAGGAATCGTTGTGATAGTTGTTTTATTTAATATATATATAAAAGTTAAAAACAAGAATTAGAGTGGGAAAAAATTTATTATTTTTTTTTGAAATCTTTAGATATTTTATTTATCTTTAAATTAACTTTTTGTGAAGAAAATCTTTATAGAGGATCATTACAAGAAGGGTAAGAGATAACCCTTGAAGAAGTGAGTTTTGGCAACAAAACAAGCGGAGTATTCAAGGGTTTTCTCATTTTTACTAACATTGTTCTTTTGTTTAACTTCTATTTAATTCAATAATTCATAATTAAATTAAATACTACGCTACTCCCTTAAAGTTGTTGGTATACAAAAACTCCCCAGTTATGAAGAACTGGGGCGTTCAGAAAAATAATTTATATTAATATTTTGATATGACTTCAAAAAATCAATTGGAACTGCTTCATAAAGAATGCAGGAAGTGCAAAGAGTGTTCACTCGCAAAAACTAGAACCAATGTTGTAGTAGCAAAAGGTAATCCTGATGCAGAAATTTTAATAATCGGTGAAGGGCCAGGAGAACAAGAGGATATTACTGGTTTTCCTTTTGTAGGTAGAGCTGGAAAAATGTTGGATTCAGCTCTTAACTCAGTCGAAATTGATCCTCTAGAAGATTGTTATATTACAAATATTGTGAAATGTAGACCTCCTAACAATAGAAAACCGTCTTTAGAAGAAGCCAAGTCTTGTATTCCTTGGCTTGATAAACAAATCGATTTTTTAGATCCTAAAATTATTGTGCTTGCAGGATCTACAGCTGTTGAGTCTTTTCTCAATATAAAACAACCAATATCCAAAATTAGAGGCGAATGGATTGAAAAAGATGATATCAAAGTGATGCCAATTTTTCACCCATCATATCTTTTAAGAAATCCGTCAAAAGAACCCGGTAAACCAAAATGGTTAACTTGGCAAGATTTAAAAAAAGTTAAAAAGGTATACGATAGCTTTTAGTCTGAAAATTCATCCTTGGTTGTTAACAACAGAGAAGCAAAAATAAATAGGCTTGATATCAATATATTTCTGTTAAATGTCTCTCCTAAAAATAGAACCCCTGCTGTAACACCAACCACGGGTACTAAGTAGTCAATACTTGCCACTTGCAAAGCACTAACTCTTTGAATAAGCCATGTAAATGAAAGAAAAGCTCCAAGATTACATACAACAAGTGCTACTAATCTCAAAAGCTGAGATAGATTTAAGATATCTATACCTACACCGGAAATAAAGAATGTAAGCAAAGTCAAAATTATTACAAGTGGGTACTGAAATGTTAGCCAACTGTTTACCTTATACCTAGGTGCATATTTTCGATTTAGGACTGTAGCAAGAGCAATACATTGGACGCCAAGAAATGCTAATGATCCTCCTAAAAAAATATTTCCTTGATTAAGCAGTCCAGTTTCTTGTGAAATAAACAAGTATGCTATGCCTGAAAATCCAACAACAACTGATAAATATTTAAGTTTTGATATCTTTTCTTCTTTTAAAATAAGCTTGACCCACATTGCCGTAAAAATTGGTGCTGAGCTTATTAATAAAGTGACAAGACCAGATGAGATATATTGTAGTGCGAATATAAATGCCCAACTAACAAAAAATATTGAGGCCAATCCAGTAAATGAAGCTTCTTTAAGAAGTTGTTTATCAAATTTATCTTTATTGAAAATAATATAATATGAAAAAAGTAGCGTACCAATTATTAGTACTCTCGCAGTTACGAGGAAAATTTCATTAAGCCCTTCTAATAAAAGACTTCTTATAATTACATTTCCAGATCCCCACATTACACCTGCAGTTAAAACAGCTGAAATTGTTTGAATTAAAGAAGGTTTTTGAAGAAGATAATTATTTTTCATTATTGAGATGTTAATAATAAATTATAGATAGGTTGTTTATTCAAAATTTAAACTAATATATAACTAACGGGAGCAGTAGAGCTGAGAGGGTTAAAAACCGACCGTATGAACCTGTTAGGTAATTCTAACGAAGGGATATTCGGTACTCTTATCCCATTTACGAAATGAGGTAATTGTGCAAATTAGTGCAGATGTTTTAATAAATTATATTTTAATCTTTTTCATCCTTTTACTATTTCTTGTTTTAACGAGAAAACTTTCAAATAAAGAAGTTGGGGATGGATATTTTGTGATGTTAAAATCTCAAAATACTTTTAATTTGAGTCTTAGCTTTTACGCAAGTGGTATGGGACTTTGGATTATTGCTTCTCCAGCGGAGGTCGGCTGGTATGGTTTAGGTTTTGATGTAATAGGTTACGCTATTTCAGCTGCAACACCTTTTGGACTGCTTTATTTTCTGGGTCCTAAAATTGTTGAAGCTGTACCAGATAAGGCAACACTACCTCAATATATAAACAAACAATACGGTAATTTTGCACAAATTTTTGTTTCATTAGTTGCAATCATCTATATGTCAGCTTTTTTAATTGCTGAATTTGCATCAATCAACTTTCTTTTTCCAGAGATATCTAACACTTCAGGCCTAATTGTTTGTATAGCAATAGCACTAGTCACATTCCTATATTTAAACTTGTCGGGTTTCAAAGCATCTTTAATTACTGATAGATTTCAGGGGATCTCGATAATTATTCTATTATTTATAGTTTTTTCTCTCTGGATTAGTCAAAACGGTTTAGGAGAAATTATCAAAGCAGCAAACATTGGAGGACTTAATTCATTCACACTTCCTAGCTTTAAATCTGCTGTTGCAGTTATCCTTGCAGTGACTGCAGCTGAAATTTTTTCACAAGGTTACTGGCAAAGAACTTACTCAGCATTAGACGATAGCGTAATAAAAAAATCTTCAATTTTTGCAGGTCTTGGATGTTTTTTAACTGTACTAATACTTGGGATTGCTGGATCGTCAGGTGCTGGTTTTGGAATTGAGAACCCATCATTAAGTTTTATTCAACAAATACAATTAAATACTTTCTCAAGAATACTTGTTATAGGCCTTTGCACAATGTTGGTTGCATCAAGTATCGACACACTACAAAGTGCAATATCATCAACAATGGCTTTAGATATTGTCAAAAGTGGTGTTGCTGAAGCAAAAATAATCACGCTGGTTATAACATTTGGATCTTTAACCTTGTCGTTTTTTGTTACAAATATTTTTTCAGTTTTTTTATTTGCTGATTTACTAGCAGTATGTTTGGTTTTTCCAGCGTTTTATAAAATCCGCATGAGAAAAACAAGTCAAGGTATTGTGATTCCATTTTCACTAGGATTTGTTTCATCAATATTATATAGATTTAATTATGTTGATCTAAATATAAATCCTGGGGGGTTGTTTATACCGACTGACATTTATGGACTTGCTGACTTAAATACTTTTGGTGTAGGTTTTATATTCTCTATAATTGGCACACTGCTTTACAACAGAATAAAATAACATAAAACTATAAATGAATCCTAATAATATATCTGACATTAAAAATTTGTCTGAGCTTCAAAGTAATGGTTCAGATATTGTTTACAAATCAACGAAAATAAACTTGGAAAACAATTCATATGAATCTTCAATTCATAAATTATCAAAAAATAAATGGACAGATTTAAAAAAGTCTACAAACTGGAATTTCTCAATTCCAAAATATTCAAAAAATAATAAATTGATTTCATTTGTTAAAACACCTAAATCTTCGGAGATTCTTGACTCGCTTGAGAAAAAGAAAAATTCATCAAAAACTTATTTAGTTGTAAAAAATGGTAATAGTGAAAAAGTAATCTTTGATACTGAGGACTCAATTGTAAATTATGTTTGGAGTGAGAATAGCAAGTTCGTTTATGTGATTACCAAAGAATGGTCTGATGAGTTTAAAAAAATTGAGAATAAAACAGATCAGCCTACAGTTATCAACAAGTTACCCTTCAGATTTGACACCACTGGAGTAATTTACAATAAAAGATTTCACATTTATAAAATAAACATATCTTCATTAAAAATTGAAAAAATTGTTGATGGTGATAAGGAATCGTTACTTTCTATATCATCTCTAATTGAAGTGGGGTCGGATCTTTACTTTATAGGAAGTCAGCATAATGAAAACGGGACAATGCTTGAGGAACACATAATCAAATTAGTAAAGTCAAAATTAGTAAAAATTAATTCTGGTGGAATGTTTAATCAAATCTTTAGTCTTAAAGATAAACTTTACGCCGTCGGCTTAAGAAAAAGATTCGATTGGCCAACAAACACTACCATTTTAAAAGTCTCAGAAAATGGAAAATTGAGTTTTCTTGAGCATGAATTTGATAGAAATGTCGTGTCAGTAAAAATATATAATAATGAAATTTTTTGTTTATATGAAGACTCTGGAAAAACTCTTTTAAGGAATGCTAGTCAGAAAGAAACGATAATTGAAGAAGATATAACTATAAAAGATTTTAATTTTATAGGAGAAGACTTGTATGTGATAGCAAATTCTTTCTCTCATCCCGATGAAATATTTAAATTGGTAAATGGGAGACTCAAGAAACTGTCTACCACAAATGATGACTTCAATAATAATGTGAGAACATTTGGATGTGAATATCATCGAATAGATACTGGTCAATCTGATATAGACACATGGGGAATTTTTGTTGGGAAGAATAAACCAACACTATTAAATATACATGGTGGACCTGCGAGTCAATATGGATACACGTTTTTTGATGAATTTCAAACATATGCTTCAGCTGGTTTCAATGTTATTGCCTGCAATCCTAGAGGTTCAACAGGAAGAGGTCATGATTTCTTGAGAGATGTATGCGGAAGAAAATGGGGAGTTAATGATGTACACGATGTATTAACTTCTTTTAAAAAAATGCTGAAGCTTATGGGTATTGAAAACAAAAATTACGGAATTATGGGTGGTTCTTATGGAGGATTTATGACCTCTTGGGTTATTGGCCATTATCCAAAAATGTTTAAATCTGCAATTGTTGAGCGAGCTTTGCTGAATTGGGAAACCATGGTAGGAACGTCAGATATCGGTATTGGTTTTCCTGAAATGTATCTTTTAGATGATATGAATAATAATTTAAATTTATACAGAAAAAAAAGTCCAATCACATATGCAAATAATATTATTACTCCAACCCTAATTATTCATTCTGAAAAGGACTATAGATGTCCAGTTGAACAAGCTGAACAACTGTTTTCAAATCTTAAAAGACGTGGTATTGATACAACAATGATTAGATTTCCAGATGAAAGCCACGAACTTTCTAGATCAGGGAAGCCAAATCATAGAATTCAAAGGTTTGAATCGATAATTGACTGGCACAAAAAACAATTAACATAAATAAAATTTATTAAGACAATTAAAGTGAATACGAGGTATTCATGAATAATGATTCAAAAGAACCATTAAAAGGTAAAGAATTAAGAGATTTAGCACGTTCAGAGCCTGGTCAAGCTTTGATATATTTAGAAAATAATAAAGACCTATGGGTTCAAATTGCTGAAACCGACCCATTTGACTCTGCTGATACTCTAGAAGAATTTGACCCATCAGAAGCAGGAAAATTAATTACCTCACTTCCTATTGAAACTTCAGTAAAAATATTTGAATCACTGAGACCAAGAGCAATTATTGAAATTGTAGAGATATTAAAAGATTCTTATGTTGAAGAGATATTTAAACAAATGGATACAGAAGATGTAGTTGATGTTTTTGAGAGATCTACTGAAGATGAAACCGAAGAAATTTTAGAAATTCTTGATAAGTCAACAAAACTCAACATAAACAAGAGACTAGCTTACCCTGAAAACTCGGTAGGTAGACAGATGTCTGAAGAGGTTGCAAAAATATCAACTGGTTTAAAAGTTAAAGATGCACTAAAAGAGTTAAAAGCTCTTCACGATAATGTTGAAGATCTGATTTACGTATATTCCGTTGATAATGAAGGGAAATTAACCGGGGTTATTTCATTCAGGGAAATAGTATTTGCAGATGAAAATAAATTAATTAAAAATGTAATGATTCAAAATCCAATTTCTGTAAATCCGTCCTCAGATCAAGAGGAGGCAGCAATTTTAATTAAACAATATGAACTGTTAGCTCTTCCAGTAGTAGATAAAAGTAACAAACTTATCGGTCAAACCACTGTCAATACGGCGCTAGATGTTATTCAAACTGAAATTGCAGAAGATTTCTCACAATCGTTTGGTGCTGGAGCAGAAGAAACTATATTCACACCCATACAAAAGTCTATACGTTTAAGGCTCCCATGGATTGCAATAAATATGGGTTTGGCTTTTATAGTGTCTTTACTAATATCTCAATTCGAAGAGACTATTGCTAGCGACATTCTGCTAGCTGCCCTAATGCCAGTAGTTGCTTTAGTTGGTGGAAATTCAGGTGCTCAATCTCTAGCTATAGTAATTAGGGCTCTTGCTAGAAATGATGTTTCGGATGCTAGGGTTTTTGAGGTAATCGGAAAACAAACTTTCATAGGAATAATAAATGGTATTTTTGTAGGTGTTTTATCTTTTTTAATACTAAGTTTCATTGGTTTGAATGATTATTCTTTAGCACTTAGTATTGCAGTTTTTGGAAACATATTTATTGGTAATTTATTTGGTTCATCAATACCTTTAATGCTTAAAAAGATAGGTTTTGATCCCGCATTAGCATCAAACATATTTCTTACATTAATTACAGACATTGCAGGATTTGCTGGTTTTCTAGGAATAGCTCTTTTACTGTTATAAATACTGTTATAAATACTGTTATAAAGTTAAGTAGGTTCTCTATAAATTAATCTTGTTCCTTTTTTATTAAAGAGGTAAGAGAATATCCATTCGATAACTACTAATATTTTTGATCTATATCCAATTAAATAAAGTATGTGTATTGCACTCCAAAACAACCAAGCGATAAATCCAGATATTTCTATATTTCCAATCTTGCCAATTGCTTTGTATTTCCCAACTGTTGCCATCATTCCTTTGTCATAATATTTGAATGGTTTTCTATCTTGTTTTAGAGTTTTATTCTTAATAATTTTTGCTAAATATTTACCTTGTTGAATAGCAACAGGAGCTATACCAGGGAGTGTAGAGTTGTTCTTATTCTTGTAATTTGCGGCATCCCCGATAACGAATACATTTCCATCTTCTTTAATAGAACAGTCAGGATCAACTATCGCTCTTCCTTCAGAGTCAGTTTTTGTATTTAGTTTTTTAATTATTGAGCTTGCTTCATTTCCAGCAGCCCAAATCACATTGTCTGTTTCTATGCTTTCTTTATCAGTAACTACTAAATCATTTTCTATTTTTATCACTTTTTCGTTTGTTCTAACCTGAACCCCAAAATCGATTAAATATTTTTCTGCTTTGCCAGAAAGCCTATCACTATACATTGGTAATATTTTTTCTGTTGCTTCGATAAGATATACGTTTGCATCTGAGCTTTTGAAGTTTCTAAATTCCTCTTTCATATTTTTATAAGCTATTTCTGCAATTGACCCAGCCATTTCAACTCCTGTAGGACCTCCTCCTACAACAACAAAATTTAAATATTTATTTCTCTTCTCAATATTTTTTTCGTTCTCAGCTTTTTCAAAAGCTCTTAATAAACGTTCTCTAATCTGCAGTGCATCATTTATGCCTTTAAGACCATTTGAATACTCTGACCAATCATCATTGCCAAAATATGAATGTCTAGAGCCCGTGCTTACAACTAATTGGTCATATTTTATTTTTTCACCACTGGAAATTGTTACAGTTTTATCTTCTCTATTAATGTCAGTTGCCTCGTCTAAAATAACTTTTACATTTTTAAAATTTTTAAACATTCTTCTTATTGGAAAAGCGATGTTTGCAGGCGACAAAACTGCTGTTGCAACTTGATAGAGTAAAGGTTGAAATAAATGATGGTTTTGTTTATCAATAAGCGTAAATTGAATCTTGCTGCTTCTAGCCCGTTGTAGGAATTTAAGACCCCCAAAGCCACCACCTATTACGACTACATTTAACATATAATTAAATTATAAAACTTTGGTGAATAATTAATGTTCCCTTGATCTTGATGCTTTTGTCATGGTTTTCTCAAGTATCCCGTTTTTAAATTCAAAAGACTCGACGCCCTCAACAAGATGTTTTCCCTGTTGTGATTTTTGAGATATTACTTGCACCTTCATGCCTTCAAATGGTGAAATCAGCGTTATCGAATGTTGCCTAAAGTTTTTTGAAGATTGGTCTCTTCGTATTACATCACTAATCATGTGTGGTGACTCCCATGACCATTCCTCGTCAATGACAATAAATTTACAAATATGTCTTGTTTTTGTTTTATCAATTCTTGCTCCAGGGCAAATAATTAAGGAATTCTCAATCCAAGGGTTTAGTCCTAGGCCATCTACTTTTGGAAAACCTACATTAAAAGAATTATCAATTATTTCCTCTAAATCTCCTTTTTCAAGATTTCTTTGTTTTACAATTTCTGATATTTTATTCTGTAAATCAAAGAGTTCTGAGTCATTAAGGTTTTCTAGTTCACCAAAATTCATAATCTAATATAAGTATTTTGTTGTGACAAAAAAATGATTATTCTTCTTCTTTGCCTGAAACATGTTTTTGTTGAAATTTAGCTAAATCTATCCTAATTATTCCAACTACAAAGACAGTAAGGGTTACAACTGGAAATATTAATACCAATGAAAGCGGATTTTGACTTAATGTTTCTATCATTTACTAATTAATACTAATAATTGTGGTAAATTATAATATTAATTGAAAGGACCTTTTAATGATAAAACTTGGACTTTATGCAAGCATAGTTTCCGTGATCGCATCGGTATTAATCTATGTTGTGCTTGATGATTCACAGCTAGCAATCTATGTTGGACTATGGGCACCTACCTTAATTCTTTATAGTCAGGCATACGAAAAAGCAAATAGAGAGTAATTAATTACTTAAAACTTTTTTTTATCACTACCATTCAACTGTGAGTAAATTAGAAAAACGTACATTTTGGGCATTCATGGGAGTTGCTTTTGTTTTTCACTTCTATTTAGTTCTAAATTCAATGGGCTTAGTCACGATCTCATTGTGAGTAAATTAGAAAAAAGACTTTTTTGGTCATTTCTCTTTGTAACTTTCTTACTGCATTTGTACTTAGTTGTGACGCTTGTTTTTAGTGGATAAGAAGTTTCAAAAATTATTTTTAATTATCTTTTTTTTATTCAATTGTACTTCTACAAATGCTGATAATGATCTTGTAGTTGAACAAAAAGATTCTGAGGATGTTCTTATTGAGATAATGGAAAGCTATAGAAATTTCTCATTGGACCCAGATAAAGCTGTTGAAATAATCTGGAATAATGCTCACAAAGACAATAAAGAGGTTACCGGGCCAATTGGAAGATTTAAATCAATGCTTATTTCTGCTCCATACAACGCAATAGTTGATTTAACTGATTACTCATATGAAGTAATTCAAGAAGATGGCGAGATGGTTCATTATGAAATAAAAATTTTAAATAATAAAAATGAGTATTTTGTTGTTACTTGGGTGTTTACTTATGATGAATGCGAAATTAGTGAAGGCCTGTGTTGGCAGACAATAGGAGTAAGCCCACCTATGTATTTTGATTCAGGAATTTAATCATCACCTATCGAATCAAGAGGATTTTCTGGTTGGCAAATTTCAAATGCTTCTTGAACCTCGTCTGAAGTCCATTCAATATCTGCATCTCTAAAAGCAAAAAATCCAAATTCACCTGGTGTTGGGTCAGGAAAGTTGCTGATACCTTCATCTCTCATACATTTTGAAAATTCTAATGAAGCATCAACCAAAGCTGCCTCAACTTCTGGATCAAGATCAAATTGATCAGGAAGGGCGTTTCTCAAAATATCTTCACAGTTTGTAAATGCTTCTTCAAATTCTTCTTCGTTTTCAATATCTAAATTATCAAATTCTGGATTGCCGTCTATATCAAATGAAGGGTCTGGAAAGTCAATGCCTTCTTCTCTCATACATTGAGCAAAATTCAGAACCCCTTCTTCAAAAGTCACTTGCTCAATAATTGTTGTAGAGGATACACTTTCTTCGAGTGAGACTACACCCTTAGTTTCTTCTTCACCAATAGTGCAGGCGGAAACCAACAAAGCAAGAAAGATTACTTTCTTACTGCTTCTGCTGGTTGGATTTTTGATGCTTTTATAGCTGGATATACACCTGAAATTGCTCCAATTAATAAGGCTAAAAAGACTGCTCCTAAAATCTGCCATATAGGTATTGAGAATACAATATCTGTGTAGTTAGTGTAAGCCAAAGTAATGAAGGTTCCTAGGCCAACACCAACAAGGCCTCCTATTCCTGATAAAACTATACTTTCTAATAAAAATTGATACCTTATTTCTCTACGGGTTGCACCAATTGATCTTCTCACACCTATTTCCATTCTTCTTTCAAGAACAGACATAACCATTACGTTTGCTATTGCAACACCTCCAACAAGAAGAGCTACAGAACCTAGCCCCAGTAATAAATTAGTAAATGCTTCTTCAGCTGCTTGTTGCGCTTCAAGTGCGTCTGAGGGTCTAGTAACTTCTACTTGATCAGGATTTTCAGGGTTCATTGATGGAGCTAATACCTCAACAACATCCTCAATAAAAGTAGGATTTGCTCTTAAATAAATTGTTGTTGGTTCCTCGTCAATATCAAAAAGAGTTTTTGCAACTCCATAACCTATAAATACTGATCTATCTAGGTCTGGATGTATTTTAAGCTCTTCTAACACCCCTATTACCCCAAACCATTCATTATCAATGAGAATTTTTGTAGGTGTCGAGAGATTTGTAATTCCAAGTCTCTCAGCAGTAACACTTCCTAACACGGTTACGGGTATATTAGACAAACCAGGTGTAATGAACCTGCCTTCAACAAGATTACCTCCAATTACATCCAAAAGTTCTGCGCTTGTAATTATTGTTGAAATTCCCCCACCTTCAAATTCTGATATAAAGTTACTTCTACGAACTAGTAAATCGGTCTGGGTTGTAGAGGTTACTTCTTCAACTGGTCCAATTCTTTCAACCATTCCGAGGACTCCTTTTGGTAAATCTTCTTGAGTTCCAAAAAATCCTGCTTGAGGAGAAGCTTTTACCAGATTTGTTCCAAGTGACTCAAGAGTTGATAGTAAATCAGCCCTTCCAGATGCTGATATTCCAGAAACTGCAACTATTGCAGCTATTCCAATTCCAATTCCAATAGAAGTAAGAGTAGCTCTGCCTTTTCTTGCGCGAACTCCATAAAGTGCAACAAAAAATAAATCTCTAGTTCTTAGTTTTTTTCTTTTCATTTTTCACAATTTTTCCATCAATCAATTCAATTACTTTTTTAAACATATTTGCATGTTCTTGATTGTGAGTAATCATAATTACAGTTTTTCCTTGGTCATTAAGTTCTTTTAAGATATTTAAAATATTTATTCCTGATTCTTTATCCAAATTTCCAGTTGGCTCATCTGCTAAAACAAATGCTGGGTCTTGTACTAGCGCTCTAGCAATTGCAACTCTTTGTTGCTGACCACCGGAAAGTTCTTTGGGAAGGTGACTTAACCTATCACCTAGCCCTACTTGTTCTAAAACGTCTCCGGCTTTTTCTAACCTTTCTGACCTTGAAATCCCTTGATATAGTAACCCCTCCGCAACATTCTCTTGTGCGGTCAATCCAGGCAGAAGAAAAAAGCTTTGAAAAATGAATCCTATTTTTTCACCTCTAAATTTTGAGAGTTCATTATCTGTTAAGTCAGATATATCTTTGCCTTCTATTTCAATTGAACCGTCTGTAACACTATCCAGTAAACCAATCATATTTAATAAAGTTGATTTACCACTTCCAGATTGTCCAACAATTGCAACTAAATCTCCTTCTTTAACATTTAAAGAAACTCCATCTAGTGCTTTTACAGGGGGTGGTCCTTCATAAACTTTTGAAATATCATTGATTGAAATTACAGTTTTTGTATCGGTTTTCATCGTGGTACGACTACAAGTTGACCTTTAGTAATATTTCCCTTGATTTCTACAAACCCATCAGTAAAGACTCCGATTTCAACAGCTACATAGATAGTGTCAACTCCTGACTCACCCTCAAAAACTCCTCCTTCAGCTTCACCTTCATAAATTTCTAAGGCATAACCTCCCTCAGCTAAAGCAATTAGTGCATTTACTGGTACATAAAGCACATTCTCGGATATTTCAGTTGTAACAAATACTTTTACAGGTGCTTGATCATAAGCTTCAATTTCTTCTGGATTTAGTACTTCAAGAATCACCTCAATAAAATCTCCAGTTTGAGTTTGAGTAACAACTTGGTCTATAAAGGTAATCACCGTTGGTACTCTTTCATCTGTAGGAAGTTCTATCTCAACACTATCTCCAATTGAAACTGTCTCTTGATCTGATGCGTCAACTTGGAAAACAACCTCAATTCCAACTGAAGAAATATTATAAAGTTGTGAGTTTAGAACTACAGCAGATCCAACCTTGTTTATATAAGAACCAACAATTATTGCTGTTTCTGATGCATAGGCGTTTGTTGGACTAAATGTTTCTGACTTTGAAGCTAATCTAAGTTCTTCTAGTTCTTCTTTTGCTTTTGCTAATTCAGCCTCCTGATCAACTCCTTCGTTGTAATCTTTTAAAACATCATCATAAGCTTTTTGGGCTGTCTCAATTGCAAGTGCCTCTGTTGCGTCTATGCCTGACTCTTTTCCTTTTTCTAGTGCTTTAATTCTTTTTTGTTCTTCTATTGTTTGTTCTAAGTCTTCAATTGCAGAATCTAAAGTTCCATCAGCTTTTTTCTCTTTTGTTTTTGGGTTTGTTTCATCTCTATAAAGTGTCAAAGTCTCTTCAGCGTCTTTAATTGCTGTATCTGCAGCTTTCCAAGCTGCGCTCTCTTCTGTAGCATCTTCTTTTGCATCGTCTAGTTTCTTTTTTTTATCATTTACTTCAGCAACTGTTGTCCCACCTGAGTCAATGGTTTCTTCAATATTCTTCACTTCTGTTTCTTTCAAATTGATAGCAACCTGCTCAGATGGAGTAACTTCAGATTTTGTTTCTATTTTGTAGTCAAGATAAAGCTTGTTAAGCATCTGTGAAGTAATTTCATCAAAAGTGTCATCTGGAGCAAATCCATCAGCTGCATATCCTAAATAAACTAGAGCTTTTTCAAGCTGTAATACGTCTGGTCCTGGATCAGAGTTAAGATCTAATGTTCTATAAAAAGGAACTGATCCTTCAACAAGGATGACTGGTTTGTTATCAACAGCAAAGAGTATCTCTCCAAATTTTACAATAGTTCCTTCATCTGGAATAAAAGTTACAACACCAGCCATAGGACTATTAAGTATTTTGCTGTCAGTTTGTCTTAATGTCCCGTTATATTCTTCTTTCTTTTCAAGATCACCTTGCTTTACAGATGTAGTTGTCAGCTGTAGTGTTTTGTTTATGGATGAAGATTCAGTATTTTGGGTTCCAAAATAATAGGCTACAGAACCAACAAGAATTAAAACTACCAAGACATAAAAATTTCTGTTTTTAAATATATTTAACTTCATATGTGTATTTTTCTACTTAAAACATTGTATTGTATTTAACGGTATTAAGACAAAGTTTTTATTGTAAGTTTTAATCATCCCACTCTTCCTTCAGTTCTTCAGGTAACTTTTCCTCACAACCTTGCCAGGTTTGAACTAAAGGATCATCTTCTCTAAGTTCCCAATTTTCGTCTATATATGCATCAAGATTTACATCTCTATTGAAGTAATTAGGGTCTGGTACTTTTTCATATCCTTCTTCTCTGAAACAATTTGCTATAAATAAAGCTCTATCTAGTTCTTTTGAAGTTTGGATTGGGTCTTCAAATTGTGCCTCATCAGCAACTCCCCATAAGTTGTATTTGAGTGCACAATCTTCAATAGACTTCCAGAGTTCTTCTGCTTCTTGTTCGGTAAGTGTCTCGAAATAAGTTGAAATTGTTGTATATAGATCTATAAAGTTTTTTGGTTCTTGAAATTTATAACCTGCTTCGTTTACGCATTGAACTAAAACAAGAGGAGCATCTTCATCTGCTATTTCCTCCTTCTCTTCGTTAATTTCTACACCTGCTGCAATAGCCTCTTTTCCTTTGTCTGTATCGACAACAGATACCACGGCTTGTTCTTCATTTTGAAATAGCGAGCAAAAAGAAAAAAATAATATGAATAATGCTACTTTTTTTCTCACATCAGAATTATAAAGTATTTTTTATTACCCGCCAGGAGGAGGGTCAAGCCCTAGATCGTCAAAGCACTCAGCAGCAGCCTCTCGAATTTGATCTGCTGTATATTTTTGTGACTGTACAAGATCAATAAGTATTGGCCTTAGGGGTTCCTCAGATGATGGATCAGAAACATCTATTCCTTTACCTCTTAGACACTGCGCAAACTCAAGTTCAGTATCAAGTCTATCAGCAACATCAGCAGGATTTTCAAAATCATTGTTGCTTTCAAGTGGAATAGAGTTCTCCTCCGCACACAATTGTATATTGTCAAACAACTCCTGCCTCTGTTTTTCATTGAAACTAATAAATATTGGTGTTAAAACTGTTCTTAAGCCCTCATCATTTTTTGGATCAGCTACGTCATAACCTTTTTCCCTTAAACATCCTGCAAGTATTAGCTGTGCTTCCTCTTCTGTTAGATCTTCAATTTCAGGGCTGTCCTGGACAGTTGTTACTGTTGTAATAGTTGTTTGTATTGTTAAGTCCTCTGAAGAAACGACTCCTTTTTGCTCATTCGAAGCTGAACAAGCCTGTGTTAATAAACAAATTAATAGTATAAGGAACTTATTTTTTGTTTGTTTTTTCATCAAGCTCACATTCGTCTAATAAAGTAATTATTTCATCTTTTGATTGAACTAAGTTGCTTAGGTCAATTTTAGGTTGATCTTGTGTTGGATCGGGTACATCAAGACCTTTTTCTCTCAGACATCTCGCCAAAGAAATATTTTCATCATACAAACTTGCCAGTTCTTCTGGGTTTAAAGTGCTTCGTTCTGTCCATAGGCTGTATTTATCAATACAAAAATCGATAGCTTCTCCAAGTTTTAATTCGTCTTCCTTACTTTGACTTAACTGGTTTATTGTTGTTTTTAAATCCTCTAAATCAAATGGAGTCATAATTTGATAGCCCTTTTCTTCATTTAAACACTTTGCTAAAACTAATGGATAATCTTCTTCGTTTATGATTTGGGTTGTTGTTGTGTTTTCAGAAATTGAAATAACCCCATTTTCTGAGGTACTACAGATATTAAAAAATAAAATAAAAAAAAGTATGCTTATTTTTTTCATGTTTATGTATTAATAATAATTATTTACTCATCAAGAATTTAACTTTTTTGACCTTTAAACAAATATCTGTGTTTTAGGTTCTATACCTCCAGTTAAAGGCATTGCGTATTCAAAAAAATTGTTAGTTACATACGGTTTATTTTTTTCTAGATATTCTTCAGGCATATTTTTTGTATGTTTTGCAACCTTATGTAGTTCAACAACATCTACATCACAATAATAAGTTTCTGAAAACTGTCTTCTTAGAATAATTGATCCGCTTTCTTTATCTTTTGAAGCTACAACTGCATGCTGTCCAACCCTCTCGGCCTCTTCAGCGTCAACTTCTGAAATGTCTGCGAGAAAAGATCTCTGAAGATAGCCAAACGTATCTGCTCTTACCCTCGCTCCTTGAATATGTTCTGAGACAATGTTTGTAAGTGTATCTCCTAAGGCACCCGAACCTGAGAGCTGGATGTTTCCGTGGCTATCTTTTTTTCCTGCAAGTCCAGAACCTGTCTCGCTTGCGTATGTTTGGAGAAAGTACTCACCATCTTTATTGTGAATGCCTTCGGATACAGCAACTATACATCTTCCTAAAGAATCGTAAACTTCTTTTACATCCTTTAAAAATTCATCTAAATTAAATATTTTTTCAGGTACATAAACTAAATGTGGACCGTCTTCTTCAGTTGATTTTCCTAAAGTGCTGGCAGCGGTAAGCCATCCTGCATGCCTACCCATTAAAACATTGATTTTTATTCCTCTAAGGCTCCTGTTGTCAGCATCATCTCCTTGAAATGCATGTGCAACAAATCGGGCTGCTGAACCATAACCTGGACAATGATCCGTTTCCAAGAGGTCATTATCTATAGTTTTAGGAACATGAAAAGCTTTAATTTCATATCCTATTTTTTTTGCACCCTCATATACAAGATTTGCAGTTTCTGCAGAATCATTTCCACCGATGTAGAAAAAATATCTTATGTTTTGTTTCTCAAAGATTGAAACTAATTTCTCAATATCATTCTCCGTTGGTTTTTTTCTTACTGAGCCTAAAGCAGCTGCAGGTGTTTTTGATATTCCATAAAGTTGAGACTCTGAAAGTTTAGATAAATCAACAAAATCCTCCTTTAATATCCCCTCCAGTCCGTGTCTTGCTCCAAGTATTTCATCATATTCCTGATTAATAGCCTCTTTTATGAAACCAACTAGTGACTTGTTAATTACAGCTGTCGGACCACCTGATTGACCGATTACCGCTTTGCCAACAGGCATTTCTTAGCTCCCGTTTTGATATACAGAGATAAAATTTAAATATGAATTGGCTATTTCTGATACGGCTTCTTCTCTTGACTTTTCATTTTCATGCCATCCTTTTAGCGAGTTCCAAAATATAGACCTACCTATCGCAAAGCCACTATATCCATCAACAGATGATCCAGCCCTCAGCCACTCATTAACTTTTTCGTCATTTGCACCTCTACCTAGAACAACGGCTATTACATCATCTCTGCCACCATCTTTGATTGCAGAAGAGACTTTTTCACAATCTTCTTTTGTGTCTAATCCTTCTATCTTCCAAATGTCAGGGTCTGCCCCTTTTTCTCTCATCTCTTCAACAACCTGAACTGCTAATTTAGGTCTTATTTCTGAATCGTATCTTGATTGATCTCCATCTACACTCGACAATTGCTCTTCAGTCGCAGGGACTAAAAATTCCAGCAAAAATTTTCTTTCATTTTCTTCAAGCCAATCAGATAATGTTTTTATTCTTTTACCTTGAACTTCTCTAGTTTCTTCATCATCATTTGGGTTCCATCTGACTAAAATTTTTACAAAATCAGCATTAACTTCTTTTATCTTTTCTCCAAATTCATCACCATACTCAAAATCAAATACTTTTTGACCTGATTTTTCAACAGGGGCTGCGAACTTAACACCCATTTCTTTTGCTTTTTGTTGCACTTGTAATCCGAAAGTCTCGTCAACAAGTATTGCGGGTTCACCTGTCCCAATACCTGTTTCTTTAGCTTCTATAAATCCATCAAAAATAATATCTTTCATTGAAGACACTCTTGATGCTTCTTCCTCGTTAGGCGGTCTTCCTTCTACGCCTAAAAGACCTTTTGTTAGAGTTCCTCTGTGGTCAAATGCAAGTATGTAGAGCTCATTAGAATAACCCTTCATAGTAATTTATCTCCTTAACTTTGTACTTTACTCTTATTCCTTCTTGTAATAAGTATGTACGCTGTCAAGATTATCACAATTATTGTTGCAATGATGATGTTTTGAGTACTGTCTGAGCTGCCAAGATCACTTTCTAAATATTTTGCTTTATAAACTAAACCAGGATCTTCATTAAATTTTGTTATTTCAGATAATGTATTTATCAAATCAACAGTATTTACACCCCAATTATTTGCTAAGTTTTCATCGAGGAAATAAACATTCTCATTTGATACGGCATTAAGACCATCCCAGCCTTGTCTTGTTGAGATGTCTTTATTCAAAAAGTCAGAGTGTCCAATTACGATTAGATCAGGGTTTGCATTTAAGACCTGTTCTTCTTCAAGAAGTGGGTAACCAGATCCGTACGGGTCCTCAGTCTTATCTGCAATATTGCTTACACCAAGAATATTGTAAATTTCTCCTAAAAAAGAATTTTCATTTATTGAATATATGCCATATGTGTAACCAATTTCGTGATAAACAGATATAGATTCAGTTGCTGAGTTTTCAATAATTTCATCAATGTCAGATTTCATTTCTAAAACTAGAGAACTTGCTGTATTTTCTTTGTTAATAATTGTCCCAATGGTTTCAATTTGGTAATAAACGTCATCCAAATTTTGTGCAGGTGGAAGAAGAGCATATTCAATATTTAAATTTTCTAATCCCTCTAAGATACCGTTAAAATCAAAAGCAACGATTACAATATCTGGATTGAGTAAAAGAAGCTCATCTGCTGTAACTGTATAGGCATCTATTTTTTTTATTGGAAGTTCTGTCTCTGAGAACGAATCAACACCAATTAGCTGATTCTCAGCTTCAAGCATTTGAATAATTTCTGTATGCGTGGTTGATAATGAAATAATATTTTTTTCATTACCTTCGTCAGACGTGCCTCCACACATTGAAATTATCATGGCAAGAAGAAGTATTTTTATTTTCATATTTTCCTTTCTCACCACGAGAAAAAGTACGATACTCCATTCCTTCTCTCGAGGATTGTTGTAAAAAGTAATAAAGTCGACCTGACTTATCTTTCGAATTACAGTTGCGGGACAGCGCTAGATTCTCACTAGCTTCGCTTTGTTACTTTGTTTATTTAGTGGTTAAGTGTAGCAAAAATTATTGTTCTGTATCGTTTTCAGGATAACTTTTTAAAGTTTCTGTGAGTGTTTCTTCCTCAATGTCTCTTGGAACATCTGGTCTGGGCATTTCTGGAACCATAAAATCGTCATTTCTGTTTTTTTGTCTCTTAAATCTTCCCAACGTTTTTGCAACAGGCATTGCTGCAGTTTCTGTGTTTTCATTCCTGGCGTTATCACCGCTAGGTTTTGAGCCAGTTTCGTTATATGACTCCTCTAGTACTATTACCTCGATTCCACCAACCAAATCTGAAATTAGGTTATAAAAGAATGCTCCTAGAGTTGCTATTGCTGTTTGAGTTAATAAATATACAGTTGCAAAAAATAAGACACTAGAAAATAAAGTTTCTACATTGCCAACTAGAGATGCATTGTCGTCTAGTAGTGCTAGTCTTCTTGCAATTTCTTCAAGTCCTTGAGGAACCCCAGCATTTACAAGCAAAACCCATAAAATTGAAAATCCAAGAACAATTGTTAACGAAATAATAAAATTGAAGACAAAAGAAACTTTTAAGACGGTCCAAGGATCAACCTTTCTTATAATTCTTCTAACTCTGTTTACTCTTACCATTACGATTCATTTTTAATTGGAATAAAGGCAGATATTTCTTCTTCTTTTGAAAGCTTCATAACCTTTACTCCTTGAGCAACTCTACTCATTTGTTTTATTTGTTTTACAGCACATCTTATTGCTGTTCCACCAGTACTCATAAGCATAACCTCTGTATCTTCATCAACGGGTCCTGCGCCAATTAAATCTCCTTTGGCTTCCGTAACCTTAAGAGCCTTGACTCCGAGTCCTCCTCTTCCAGCTCTTCTGAATTCATCTAATTTTGTACGCTTTCCATACCCTTTGGCCGTAATAAATAAGAGTGTTTCCTCTCTGGATGTTGCTGCACCTACAACCTTGTCCCCTTCACGAAGTTTTATTCCTCTAACTCCCATTGCTGATCTACCTTGGGCTTTAAGATTGTTTTCATCAAATCTTATTGCTTGTCCCTTCTGGGAAACAAGTATTATGTCTTCTTTCCCAGACGTTGTTTTTACAGAAACAACTTTGTCACCATCCTTTAGCTTTATGGCTTGTAATGATTTATAGTTTGAATCAAAATCTTTAAATTTTGATTTTTTTACCGTTCCTTTCTCAGTCATTATTAATAAGAATTTTTCTGTTTCATAATCCCTTGTGTCAATTATTGCCTGAACTTTTTCATCTTGTCCCATTGAAAGTACATTGTGAATTAAAGATCCTTTTGCAGTCCTATTTGTTTTTGGAATTTCATGTGCCTTGGCTCTGTATACTTTTCCGTTGTCTGTAAAGAAAAGTAAATAAGAGTGAACAGATGTTGAAAGGAGGTGCTCAATTACGTCTTCCTCTGAAGAAGCTGCTTTAACACCCTTACCTCCTCTACCTTGTTTTTTATAGGAGGTTGAAGGAACTGATTTTATATAACCTTCAGATGAGATGGAAACAATAATTTCCTCGTCTTCAATTAAATCTTCAATTTTTACCTCGCCAACATCTGGAACAATTCTGGATCTTCTTTCATCACCAAACTTGTCTGTTATTGCATCAAGCTCTTCAATAAGTATTTGATTTTGTTTCGCTCTACTTTTTAATATTGCTGTAAGGTCTTTAATTGTTTCTTTGAGTTCTTTCTTTTCATCTTCGAGCTTTTCTTTTTCCAATGCAGTTAACCTTCTTAGGGGCATATCAAGGATGTGTGTTGCCTGAATTTCTGATAATTTAAATTTACTCATCAGTGATTTTCTTGCTACCTCCACATCTTTGGAAGATTTAATGACTTTTATTATTTGATCGATTTTATTCAATGCAAGCAATAAGCCATCAACGATATGTAACCGTGCTTTTGCCTTTTCAAGTCTGTATTTAGATCTTCTTTGAATTACATCTATTTGATGATCAATGTAGTATCTAATAAGTTCGGGAACCGATAGTACTTTAGGCACTCCTTCAACAAGGGCTACTGAATTAACTGAAAAAGTATCTTGAAGTTGTGTAAATTTAAAAAGATCATTTAACACAACTTGTGGTACGGCGTCTCTCTTTAACTCAACAACGAGTCTGGTTCCGTTTCTGTCACTACTTTCATTCCTTAAGTCTGAGACTCCGGTTAATTTTTTGTCCTGAACCAAAGATGCTATTTTTTCCATAATTCTGTCAATTGAAGCTTGATACGGAAGCTCTTTAACAATAATTGCAGATCTACCTTTTCCTAATTCTTCTATGTCTGCAACAGCTCGAAGTTTTATAGACCCTCTACCTTTAAGTATTGCTTCTTTTATCGTGGGGGTGTCTACAATTAATCCTCCTGTAGGAAAATCTGGACCTTTTATTATTTTTAAATAATCTCGTGGTTTGGGGTCTTTTGTTTTTAATGTAAATTTAACTGCCTCTGTAATCTCTTTCAGGTTGTAGGGTGGCATATTTGTTGCCATAGCAACTGCGATACCCTCAGCTCCATTAATTAAAAGGTTTGGAAATCTTCCAGGTAATACTTTTGGTTCGCTTGTCTCTCCGGAATAATTAGGCTCAAAGTCTACTGTCTCTTCGTCAATCCCATCTAATAGCTGTGAAGACAGGGAAGACATTCTAGACTCTGTATACCTCATAGCAGCAGGTGGGTCGTCGGGGGTTCCAAAGTTACCCTGTGGTTCAATCAGGGGGTATCTAGTACTAAAATTTTGTCCCAACCTTACTAAGGTTCCGTATATAGCGTCGTTTCCATGTGGATGATAGTTACCCATAACATCACCTACAACCTTTGAACACTTTCTGAAAGGTCCTGTTGGTCTAATTCCTGTTTCATACATTGAATATAAAATTCTTCTTTGTACTGGTTTTAATCCATCCTTTACGTCTGGAAGAGCTCTGGAAACAATAACCGACATAGCATAATCTAAGAATGACTTAGATATTTCATCTTCAACAGCAATTGAACCGTTTAGTGTATCAGATTTAATTGTTGGTTTTTTCTTTGTAGCAGTAGCGGTTTTCGATTTCTTTGCTGCTGGTTTCTTTGCTGCTGGTTTCTTTGCTGCCATGTTATACGTCCAAGAACCTTACATCTTTGGCGTTTTCCTCAATGAAAGTCTTTCTTTTTGCAACGTCGTTACCCATTAATATTTCAAACATGTTTGCTGCTCTAGCTTCAGCTGCCTTTCCATCAGCAATGCTTACTTTTATAAGAGTTCTACTTTCTGGATTCATTGCAGTGTCCCAAAGCTCTCCTGCGTTCATTTCTCCAAGACCTTTAAATCTGCTGATATCAAATTTCTTATTTTTGTTTTCTTTTTTAAAATTTTCAAGGGCTTGATCGTCTTTCAAATAATTTATTGAACCAGAAGACTTTGCTCTATAAAGTGGAGGTTCGGAGATCCAAACCTTTCCTTCTTTAATGAGTCCGGGCATAAATTTAAAGAAGAATGTTAACAACAAGGTTCTAATGTGGGCACCATCAACGTCTGCATCTGTTAAAAATATAATTTTGTCATACCTTGATTCTTCTCCGTTATATTCGGCTTTTATTCCTGTTCCGATTGCCTTGATAAGAGAACTTATTTCTTCATTTTGTAAAGCTCTGTTCTCTGTAACTTTTTGAACATTAATAATTTTTCCTCTAATTGGAAGAATTGCTTGCGTTCTTGAGTCTCTTGCTTGCTTGGCGGGACCAGCAGCAGAATCTCCCTCTACAATAAATAATTCACTTTGTGATGGATCTGTTGAAGAACAGTCTGCCAGCTTTCCTGGAAGGCCTGATGTTTCAAGTATGCTTTTTCTTTTAGTAAGCTCTCTTGCTTTCTTTGCACTCATTCTTGCTTTTGCCGCAATAGCGCACCTCTCGACAATAGCTCGTCCTTCTTTTGTATTTTTTGAAAGCCATTTTGGAAATTCTTGGTTTACTAATACTTGTACTTTAGATTTCATTTCGGTGTTCCCAAGTTTTGTTTTTGTTTGGCCTTCAAATTGTGGTTCTTTCACCCTTACAGAAACAACACCTGTTAAGCCTTCTCTTATATCATCGCCTGTTAAAGAAATATCAGAGTGAAGATTTCTAGATTTAGCAAAATCGTTTATTGCTTTAGTAACTGCTGTTCTAAGACCTTCTTCGTGAGTTCCTCCTTCAAGAGTATGTATATTGTTTGCAAAGCTTTTTATATTTACGTCGTCTTCGTTTTTCCACTGCATTGCAACTTCTATTTCGGAGTCCTTGCTTTGATCTGAAAATGAAATTGTTTTTTCATGAAGAACCTCAAACCCCTCATTTAAATAATCAACAAAATCAACTAAACCACCTTTATAAAAGAACTGTTCTTTTGTTGCTGGTTTTACTCTGTTGTCAGTTAGGTTAATCTTGAGGCCTTTGTTTAAAAATGCTGTTTGTCTCAATCTTTCCGAAACAATGTTGTATTCGAAAACCTGTGTTTCATCAAATATTTCTGGATCAGCCAAGAAGTTTATTTTTGTTCCTGTTTTTTTGGAAGCTTTTCCTTTTTTAATTTTTGAAGTGGGCTTTCCGTAATCAAAATTTTGATTCCATACATGTCCGTCCCTTTCTACTTCAACCTTCACAAAAACAGAAAGTGCGTTTACTACCGAAATACCAACTCCGTGTAGACCGCCGCTTACTGTGTAGGCTCCTGACTCAAACTTTCCTCCAGCATGTAGTGTTGTTAAGACGGTTGTTAGGGCAGATTTTTTTGTTTTAGGGTGGGGCTTTACGGGTATTCCGCTTCCATTGTCTTTTACTGTGACTGAGCCGTTTTTTTCAAGCATTACATCAATTTGAGTACACCTTCCCGCCATTGCCTCATCAACAGAGTTGTCCACAACTTCCCAAATTAGATGGTGGAGGCCGTTTGGTCCGGTCGAACCAATATACATTGCTGGTCTTTTTCTTACCGCTTCTAGACCTTCTAAGACTTTTATGTCTTTAGAATCATAGCTTTTTGAATCTTTTTTTGGCACGGATCTCCTAAGATACGCTTCTTTTTTATATTAAGTACAGCCCCTTGCTGAACTCTTATTTTAGTAGAAATACGTTATTATTGTTGGCTATTTTGCAATTCAACACGTATAGAATTCACCGAAAATCCAAGCTTTTTTTCTATATTGTTGATTATTTTTAGAGACTCCAGTTCGATTATGTCTTTTAGTCTTTTTGAGTCCACATAAATTACAAGGCTATCGTTAATTACTGGTCCTGAAGATATTTCGTCCTTCCAGGGGTAGGAAGAGTTATTAAGGTGTTTTTTAACTTGTTCTGATTTTTTAAAATTTATTCCAACACTGTTTTCTTCAATGTTTATTTTTTCAGGTCCACTTGCTTGTTTCACGAGGCTCTTACTGGCATTAAGAGATATTTATAGTTCTCTGATTCTCCTTGTACTACTACCGGTTTTTCGTTTCCAGAGAATCTAATGTAAACCTTGTTGCCTTCTAAAACTTCGATGCCTTGAATTAAGAAATTCGGATTGAAAGACATTTGAAAGCCGTTTATATCCCCTGTTTCAACACCAAGAATTTTTATATTTAAGTTTTCGTTTCCACCACCAACGTCTTTATTAAGTGTGGTGATTGTTAATTTTTCGTTGTTTTCAAAAATAAAGGTTACGGGTATATACCCCTCAGCAACGACAGTAGAGCGATCAAGACTTTCTAATATCTCTTTCTTGTCAATCTCTGCTGTAAACAGTGTTTCTTTTGGAAAAAGGTTTTGATATTCTGGAAAAGTTCCTTCTACTTTTCTTAATGAGGCAAAGTATTTGTCATTAAAAAAGTAAAGATCTTTTTCGTTTGAATTAATGTTTAGTGTTTCTTCTTCATTTTCAAAAAGCCTAATTACTTCGCTTAACGATTTAAATGAAATAATTCCCACATCGTTTATTGGGAAGTTGCTAATTTGTTGTGTGGCTAATCTATAACTGTCTGTTGCTGCTAGTTCTGTTTTTTCGTCTTGATTGTTGAAATAAACACCTGTTAACACGGGTCTTCCACCCTCTGGAGTAGAAGCAATACCTACGTTCTTCAACGAATCAAACAACTCTGAAACCAACACTTCTTGTGTTTGATCGTCTTTTTCGTGTTTTTTCAAGAATGCTTCTGGATAGTCCTGGTCTTCCAGTTTTCTTAAGGTGAAGTCTAATGATTTGGTTTCTATTTTTAATTCACTTCCTACATCAGAAAAGACAACCTCTCCCTCGGGAAGTTTTCTTACAATTTCTGATAGTTTATTTGAATTAACAAGACACTTTCCTTCAACATCTACGTCAACAACTATCTTTGACTTAATTGTTATATCCAGATCAGAACCTATAACCTCTAGAAAACCGTCTGAAGCGTGAAGATAAAGACCTGTTAGGGCGGGTGTTGAAGGTCTGGGATTAACAACTCGAGAAACAGAAGAAACTACTTCCTTTAATACGCTTGTTTGTGTTTTAAACTTCATATTTAATCTTTTATAAATTTAATAGTAATAAGAACGTCTGACATGTATAAATAGAAAAAAAACCAATTTACAAAAAGGATTTTAGAGGAGCAAAAAGACAACAAAACCGACAAAGAATCAACCAACCTCTTTTATTGAGAGTGAACTGTCGAAATTGTTTATTTCTTTGATAACTAAAGGTGAGTCTTTAGATTTATCAATATAGCTTAAAACTGTTGAGTGGCTTCTACCACCAAGATACAAACCTATTTGATTTAATGATAGATCTGTATGTTTCCTTGCCAGTGATGCAAAAAGCCTCCTAGACTCATTAACCTTCGATGTTCTGTTTTTTGAAGATATGAGGTTTTTATCAACTTGAAAAACCTTTGAAACGTAATCTAATATTTGATCAGGACCAACAGACTCTACAAAACCCGACTTAGAAACAGAAATCAACTCCTTAATATAATCGAAATTACCCTTTCCTGTTTGTTTATTTATCAAGAGTTGGTTAACAATTCCGTTTATATCTCTAAAACTATCGACCCTTAACCCACTTATTTTTTTAATCTCTTCCTTAGAAAGCAAATAACCGCCCTGTTCAACATTTGCTTTCTCAATTGCTTTAAGAAACATTTCTTCATCAGGTTTTTCAATGTCAGTAACTAAACCGTTTAAAATTCTTGAAATTAGGCGATCCGGAAAGCCTAAAAGTTTATTTGGTTTTTGATCTGAAACCAAAACAACCGCTTTCTGATTGTTTAAAAAATAATTAATAGTGTGGAAAAGCTCCTCTGAAACACCCTTTTTACCCATAAAAAACTGAATATCATCTACTAGTAAAATTTCGACAGACCTTATTTTTGATTTAAATATATCTATATCTTTATTTTTTATTCCTTGAATATATGAATCTAAAAAAGATTCAGAATCAATATAAAAAGAAGAGGGGTGAGCTTTTTCAATAGTTTTTAGAAGGTGTGTTTTACCAACCCCCGGAGATCCATAAACAAAAAGAGGGTTAAAACGTCCACCAGGATCTTTAACAACATTTTTTGCTGCCGTTACTGAAAGATTATTAGAGGAGCCGACAAACATCTCGTCAAAAACAGATAAATCAGGCTGAACTTTTTTTATCTCTTCTTGATTTTTTAATAGATCTTCATTTTTTTCTTCAAATTCATAGGCTTGAAAGTCTTTTTTCATATTCTTATCCAAAACAAAAACACATTCTTTAAATCCCGTGCTTATGTTGAATGTTTTTTTGATTTTTTTATATAGTTTTTTCTCAATTGATGATTTTACAAAGTCTGATCCTACGAAAATACTTAAAGACTCATTGTCAATTTCAAAATTTACTTGTTCTAACCAATATCTTTCAGTTTTAGATAAATCTAGTTTGTGTATTTCAGATTTAAACTCTTTAAGTAAATTACTCATTCTGAACAATCTAATAAAACCCCTTCGGAAATCATAGAGTGGTAAAAACATATTAATTTTTAGAAAACAAACACACACCAACTAAAAACCCAACGATTGTTGAGTTTATTAGAGGAAATAATAAGAAAAATAATAAGTGAATTTCAGATTATAAAACCTAGTTAGTTTTGTTTTCGCGAAGATGGTTTTGTTTTCGCGAACTTTTAAATTAAATATTAATTTACTTTGTTTAAATAATTTTTTAATATATTGTGTTTAAACAGGAAGAAAAATGAAAAGAACTTATCAACCTAGTAATAGAAAAAGAAGTAGAAAACACGGTTTTAGATCGAGAATGAGTACCAGAGCTGGCAGAGAAATTCTTAAAAGAAGAAGAAGAAAAGGTAGAAAAACACTTTCTGCATAAGCTAATTGGTTAGATTTACTGCACTGAATAAGAAAAATGATTTTTTCAGACTGAAAAAAGAAACAAATTGTTTTACTGAAAAAGGATTAAGGGTTTATATAGAGAAAAACCAAGAAAAAGTTTCAAGACTTGGTATAAGCATCTCAAGTAAGCAGACAACCGCAGTAGAACGTAATAAATTTAAAAGAAGGATTAAAGAGGCAGTTAGGGGTTTAGAAGATAAAGAAAGTTTTGATATTTATATTATTGGATCAAAAAAAAACTTAAATTTAAAGATTTTAGAAATACAAAAAATAATTTCTTCTCATCCCAAACTAATTAAAAAATGAAGATAACAAACATTTTGTTTACAGTGTTTCGTTCACTGCTCGGGCTCTTTGGCATTGGTCAGGGAAATTGTTTATATTACCCAACCTGTTCGAACGCGATAAGAGAAAGCTTTGAAAACAAAGGTTTAATTAGGACTCTCCCTGTTTTTATAGAAAGGGTTTATAAATGTAATCCCGTATATAGAAAGTTTGGTAAAAATTGGCAATAATTGAACCTTTTGCACTAGCTATTGGCTTTTTGCTATCATTTGTTTACGGATATGTCCCCTCCTATGGGATTTCCATAGCCATTTTGACGGTCATAATCAATATAATTATTTTCCCACTAACTCTTAGGCAGACGAGGTCTACCAAAAGAATGCAAGATGTTCAACCAGAGCTAAAGAAGTTACAGAAAAAACATAAAGACAATAAAGAAGAATTAAACAAAGAAATAGCAGCTTTTTACAAAGAAAAAGGAATCAACCCGCTTGGTTGCGTTGTTCCTTTATTGGTACAAATGCCAGTTTGGTTTGCTTTGTTTAGAGTGTTGAGAGAACCGCTCTTGTTTATACCAAAATCTGAATCTTTATTTTCAGATCTAGAAAACAATATAAACATTCTTTTCTTTAACATGGATCTTCAAATACCTGCATCTGAAATATCAGGATGGGTAGAAAGAGTTCCATACATTGTTCTTATTTTAATGGTTGTTGCAACCGCACTATTTCAACAACAACAAATTACAAAGAAACAAGGAAAAAGCGACAACCCACAAGCACAACAAATGCAAATGATTGGAAAGGTTATGCCAATATTTTTCGGGTTCATTTCCTGGACTTTGCCTTCAGGTCTTGTCGTATATTTCTTAACAGGAAATATTTTCAGAATTGGTCAACAAGCCTTAATTATTCGTATAGAAGATAAAGAGGACAAAAGTGATAAAACTGAAAAAGATAACGAAGAGAACGAGGAAACACCAGAAACCAAGCAGCAAGAAGATCCTCGCAAAAACAGAAAAAAAAGAAGGAGAAAATAATGTCAGACAAATGGGTAGAGGTTGAAGCAAAAACCATTGATGATGCAATTAAAGCCGGTTTGAAAGAGCTTAATTTAGAGGATGCAACTGAAGCCAACATAAGTATTTTACGCGAACCCGAAGGCGGAGTTTTTGGAGTTGGAGGAACAAAAGCCCTTGTAAGAATCTCAGTTAGATCTGGGTTTAAAAACAATAACTCAAGACAATACAAACAAAGGAACAAAAGAGACAATAGAAAAAGAGAAAAAAGAAGCTATGAGCCAAAAAAACCAAGGGTTGAAGCAGACCCCAATGAACAATTAAAGGTATCAGTTGACTTTTTACAAGGACTAATTGACTCTTTTGGGCTTGATGGAAAAGTTGAAGGAGAAGTTGAAGATAAAAATCTTGTTGTAAACGTTAAAGGAGAACAAACCGAAGCCCTTGTAGGGGAAAAAGGAATTATTATTCGGTCACTTCATGAACTAACACGAACAGCAGTTCAAAGAAAAACAGGTGCTGGAACAAGACTAAGACTTGATGTGGCAGATTATGCTTTAAAAAGGAAAGAGGCTCTAACAATTTATGCTGAGAGACTTACTAAACAAATATTAGAGGACAAACAGGAAGTTATGCTCGAACCAATGAACTCTGTAGACAGAAAGACCCTTCATGATGCTGTTGCAGAAATAGATGGAATTAGATCATATTCTGAAGGTAGAGAGCCATATAGATCAGTAGTTTTTGCACCTAGTAGCAACGAAGAAGAATGAATTTTGAACCCCAGATACCAGAGTGGGGTTTAGACGACTTTAAAAATCATCAAGATAAATTATTTGAATATCATGAATGGCTAAAAAATACTGCCGTAAAAACGGGTTTAATTAGTAAAAAAACAGATCAATTTATTTGGGATGAATTTATAATTCACTCACTTTATTTTGCAAAATTAATTAAAAAATTCAAAAATTTAAGTGAATGTGAAATTATTGACCTTGGGACAGGAGCCGGAATACCCGGCATACCCATCTCAATTGTAAACAAAACAAATGTTTCATTAGTAGACAACAAACAAAAAAGAATATATGAACTGGAAAGATTAGTAAAAATTTTAAATTTGAACAATGCTAAACCTATAAAAAAAGATGCAAAAACAATTCTAAAAGAGGCAAAAAACTCAATAATCGTAATGAGATGCTATGTTTCAACCTCTAATATTCTGAAAACGTTAGAAAAAAAACAACTCAAAGATAATAATTTAACAATATTTGTCTCATCTAACTCTCAATCATCAGAAATATTTAATTCAATGTTTCACGTGAAACAAGAAAAGTTTCTCATAAATAAAAATAATTTTCGTTATATAGATGTTATAACTGATATGTGAAATCTTTATCGATATTATGTCAAAAGGGCGGTGTTGGAAAAACCACTATTGTTGTAAATATTGCAAAAATATATTCAAATAATGGAATAAAAACACTAATTGTTGATTTAGACCCACAAGGTAATACGTCAACTTATCTTGATTTTGATAAACAAAAAAAATCAATACTCACTTCACAGGATCTTATGGAAGGAAAATTGGAAAAAGAAATCGCTTTTCTTGGTGATAATTTAGCCTTAATTCCCTCAAATGAATCTATTTTAAAATTTAATAATGAAAAAATAATCGGAGGTTCTGTTCTAGCAAAGGCTCTGCAATCATTCGTTTTTAAAGACTTTGATATAGTAATTTTTGATACACCTCCAACAATGAGTTCACTTGTACAAGAAGCATTGTGTGCTTCTGATTTCTATTTAATACCAACAAAACCAGAATTTTTAGCAATAGAAGGAGTTTCTCAAGCAATGTCTTTTGCAAAAGAAACAATTTCAAAACAAATAAAAGTTAACCCCGTTTTCCTAGGTGTTGTATTAAACCAAATAGAAAGTGGAAGATCAAGCTATCTTGATTTTGAAAAAGAACTTGAGTATTTGTTGGCAGATAAACTCTTAAATACAAAAGTTTCAAGCTCAGCAGATGTTGCTGATAGCCCATATTATTTAAAAACCGTTGAAGACTTTACCAATGACAACAAATCGAAAAAAGAGTTTTATCAATTAGCTAATGAATTATTAGAAAGGATGAATATTAATGAAAAGATCATTGAGCAGTCTTATAACTGATACAAATGTAAGAGAATATAAGGTAAGAGAAATAAATGTCCAAAATATTAGTGAGAGCAATTCTCAGGCAAGAACAACATTCGACGAAAATAAACTAAATGAGTTAAAAAATTCAATCCAAAAAAATGGCTTACTTCAGCCACTAATTGTTCAAGAAGTGGAGCCAAATAAATATAAGTTAATTGCTGGAGAGAGAAGATTAAGAGCATCAAAAATGGTCGGCCTAGAAAAAGTACCTTGTCTCATAAAAGACATTAGCGAGAGAGACGCAGCAATTGTTGGCCTGGTTGAGAACATTCAAAGAGAAAGATTAAACCATATTGATGAGGCAATGGGATATAAAGAAATATCAGAAAAATTCAATCTAAGCCCTGAAGAAATAGGACTACTGGTTGGTAAAAGCAGAGCACACGTTTCTAATATTCTACGTTTAACAAATTTAAGCGACACAGTTTATCAAGCTCTAAAAGAAGAAAAAGTCTCAATGGGGCAAGTACGTCCACTCATTAATTTAGAATTTAATTTACAAAACTCTATTCTAAATGAAATTATTTCTCTGAAGCTTTCAAGTAGGGCGGTAGAAGATAAAGTAAGAGATCTTAGTAGTGAGAAAATTTCTGATCAAGAAGTGACTCACTATAAAAACTTTTTTGAGGACAAAACAGGATCAAAAGTAAAAATAAATAAAAGCAAAGAAAAGTATAAGTTGTCTTTTACCTTTGATTCAAAAGATAAGCTAGATAAGTTTGTTAATAAAATAAATTAGTTTTCAAATTGATTCTTTAAAGAATCAACCAATGATTGTACTAAATTATCAATTTCTAATTTTTGGTAAAATTTACCATTTATGACGACTCCAACTGATTTTGTTTCTTTAAGAATGTTTGAGGACTTACCTATTGATTCAATTTTCAAAGTTTCAGATAAATGTTCTGCAACTTTTTTTCCAACAACACTCTCAGAAAACCTTCCTTTAAAGAAATTAACTGATTCTTCTTCTGAGTTATTAAATGAAACAAATAAAGTTGGTTGAAGATTGTTAATATATTGAATTTTGTTTTCAAGATTTAGTTCTTCATTAATTTCTGATGCAAATATCGAAATAATTCCATGATTTATGCAACTCTTTTTTATCTGATCATAAAATTTTATTTGTTCTTTGTAAGTTCCTAAATTTGGAATATCAAAACAAACATTAAAACCTATTGTTCCAGTAGTAAGATTTGGTGATATTGACTTTATTGCTTCGTTTAATGAGATCTCTTGACCAGGCCTTACCAAATTTCTAATTTCATAAACAGTATTAAGCCCAACCACCCCATCAATAGTTAAGCCTCTGTTTTCTTGGAATCTTGTTACAGCTTCAACAACAGAATTTGAATATATTCCGTTGATAGGTTCGGAATAAAAACCCATTCTTGATAAAAGTTCTTGGAGTTCTTCAACATCTGAACCATAGAGTTCTTTAGTATTAAAACTTAATATTCTGTCTCCAAGTTTGTATCCAAAATTAATGAGCTCTTTCCAAAGATCTTCTTTGTTGTTTATGTTTTCTAAATTATTGTCATCGACAAATATTTCAACAACTGTTTTTAACTCGTTAATATCTTGATTGGTTGAGTAGCCAACATAATTTAATTTATTTTTTAAGTCTTCAACTTCTTCATTCGATAAGTTATCAACAATAGAAGATAAATCAAATTTAATTTTCAAGCCACCTTTCAGCATCAATTGCTGCTTGGCATCCGGTACCGGCTGCAGTTACGGCTTGTCTATAAATTGAGTCAGCAACATCTCCTGCTGCAAAGACACCAGGGACGCTAGTACTGGTAGCAGTAGTAGACCCAGTCTTTATATATCCTTTTTCATCAAGCTCTAGAAATCCATTTAAAAAACTTACATTTGGTGTGTGTCCTATAGCTATGAAAACTCCATCAATTTCTTTTTCTTCCATTTCGTTTGTTTGACTATCTTTGAGAAGAACAGATGAAACTTGACTCTCACCTTTAATTTCCACAACTTCTTTGTTCCACGAGACATCTATTTGATCGTGACTTAGTACCCTGTCTTGCATAATTTTACTTGCTCTAAATGAATCTCTTCTATGGACAACAGTTACATTTTTTGCGAATTTAGTTAGAAATAAAGCTTCCTCCATAGCTGAATCTCCTCCACCGACAACTATTACATTTTTATCTTTGAAAAAGAAACCGTCACAAGTCGCACAAGCCGAAACACCATGTCCTTGTAGCTCTTTTTCTCCCTTTACATCAAGCCAGTTCGCCGATGCTCCAGATGAAATAATTACAGTTTTGAACTCATAAGTATTTTTCGAAGTTGTTAGCTTAAATCCATTTTCAATCTTTTCTATTGAATCTACAGTCTCAGTTAAAATTTTTGTTCCAAACCTTTCAGCTTGATTTTTAAAGACCTGCATCATTTCAGGACCCATAATTCCTTGATCAAAACCTGGATAATTTTCAACATCTGTAGTGAGCATTAACTGTCCACCAGACTCTAACCCTTCAAATAAGACTGGTTCCAGGTTAGCCCTTGCAGCATAAATTCCAGCTGTATACCCAGCAGGACCAGAACCAATTATTGCTAAATCATCCATTTTTTTTCTTTCTGTAACTATTCAATGACAAAATCATAAATACTAAGCCGAGTGCACCCATTGCAAATCCAGTAGGGTTAACGCCTAGTAAAAGACCAAGTCCTTGCATAATCTTTAATATTCCTGAGAATAAAAATATTACTGCAGTGATTAATAATACAACAAGTAGTAAACCTAAAGATGCAAAACCAGTAAGTCTTTTTACAGGTCGAACAATAAGATCTTTTACACTTTTTATTAAGCTCTCAACCGAGTCAACAAAGCTATCTTCTTCCATAAGTTAATCATAAGCTATGTAAAACTATTCATGAAGTTTTCATAATTACAAGCTTCCTTGGTGAAATCTCGAATTTGTTTTTTTTATATAGATTTAGAGCGGCAATATTGTCACTTTGGGTATTAAGTTTCATATTTATAAACTTTTTTTCAACAGCAAAACTAATTACACAATTAAGTAAATTATTTCCAAGACCCGATCCTTGAGAGCTCTTTACTATTCCTATTCGTTGAAGATAAGTAAACTTTCTAGTCTCTCCTAAAATTGCATAACCATCAAGGTTATTTTCGCCTCCACTTTTAAATAAATAATTGTTGTTACAGCTTTTTATAGTTTCCTCAAGACTTGATTTAGAATTTTTCCAATAATCTTCAAATATTTTATGATCTAATTCAAGCAAATATTCTATATCTTTATTTTCAAGTTTTTTAATTTCTATATGTTTATTGTCACTCGGATATCTGTGGTTTGAATTTCTAAGGTTTAATACACAAACATTTAATCTATGATTAATGGTCCATCCTGATTTAATCCAGGGTTTAATTGAATTTTCATTTACCATTGACGAACTAAAACTAATGTTTGAATTTTTTGATATTTTTAATATTTTTTTTAAAAGACCCTCTCCTCCATAAATTTTCTGGAACAATATATCATTAACAAATTCATTAATACTCCTTGTATAAAATATTCCGTTGTAAAAGTAATGAATCTTTTTATTTTCTGTTGAATACATATTTTAAAATTTTTTTATCTTCTTCATATGCTAATAATTCAAAGGCCTCTTCAAAGGGAACAATGGCAATCTCCTCTATTTCATCATCAGGCTCTTTTGAGAAACTTTCAACAACATTCATTTCATAAAACCAGACAGTTTTTTTAACTGGTTTACCATCTTTTTTTATCTCATAACGGGATTCTGCAATAGGTTTTTTTCCAACAGCAGAAACTTTAAAACCAGTTTCTTCATAAACTTCTCTTTCTGCAGCTTTAATTGGTGTTTCTTCATCGTCTAAATGACCTTTTGGGTAACCCCAAAATCCAGAATCGTAATCACCCGCATATTCTTCACTCAATCTATTTTTTACGATCAGTATCTTATCGTCAATTAAAACGATGCCACCAGCTGCAAAATCAACTTCTGAATTCATACTTTATTGTTTCTATACATCTTCTAAGCTATCAATATGGTACCAACAACTCTAATAAACCGAATTGAAGAGAACCCATTTTTAATGGAGTTATCCTCATTATTTAATGACAATCAATTTAGTTTCTACTTAGTTGGGGGTGCTGTCAGGGATTTTATTTTAGATATCGATACAAAAGATTTTGATTTTACAACAAACGCAACGCCTGAAGAGTCAAAAAAATTACTGGAGGATAATAATTATAAGACCACAAGTATTGGTATAAAGTATGGAACAATTGAAACAGCCTTGGAGGATTTAACTGTACATATTACCCAATTCAGGAGCGACACATACAACGAAAACTCTAGAAAACCAGAAATAACAGACTCCAAAGATATTAATGAAGATTTAATTCGAAGAGACTTTACAGTTAATGCAATTGCATTTGATATTAAGCAAAATGAATTAATTGATCCATACAACGGACTTAAAGATCTTTCAGAAGGAAAACTAAAAACACCTGACAATCCAAATCAGTCGTTTTCAGATGATCCACTAAGAATGATTAGACTATGTCGATTCATAAGTACTCATGGTTTTGCTCCTGATAATGAAACATTTAAATCAATACAACAAAACATTGAAAGAGTAGAAATTGTAAGTAAGGAGAGAATAAGAGATGAGTTTTCAAAATTAGTAACTGGAGATAATGTAGCAATGGGAATTCAGGCACTAGTTGAGAGCAATTTGATTGATTATATTATTCCTGAAATTAGAGATTTAAAAATTGAAGTTGATCCCAACCACCATCATAAAGACGTTTATGAACATACTTTACAAGTAACAAGCAAAGTATCACCTGATCTAATCTTAAGATTGGGTGCGTTATTGCATGATATTGCAAAACCAGCAACAAAAGGTATTGATAACGGAAAGGTTCACTTTAGGCATCACGAGGTTGTGGGTGCAAGAATGACAAAAGAAATACTATCAAAACTAAAATATCCAAAAAAATTGATTTCGTCAGTTGCTTTATTAGTAGAAAATCATTTAAGACCTCATACTTACAAAATGGGTTGGACTGACTCAGCAGTAAGAAGATACATTATTGATGCTGGAGAAGTTCTTGATGAACTTAACGAATTGGTGAGATGCGATGTTACAACTAAAAACAACGAAAAAGCTGAAACAATATATAAATATCTTGATGATTTAGAAAAAAGAATAAAAGAAGTTATAGAAAAAGAAGAACTTAAGAAGTTGAGACCTCCAGTGGATGGAAATGAAATTATGAAAATTTTAAATATTGAACCAGGACCATCTTTAGGAAAAATTATGGAATCTTTGTATGAACAAAGAATTAATGAAGGTGAAGTATCAAAAGAGGAAGCAATCAAATTAGCCAAAGAAGTTTATAAAAAACTTTAATTGTATAAATATCCAAAATAATGTATATTTATACAAATGTCTAAATCAACTTTACAAAGACAAAAATTAATTGCTGATTTAATTGAAGAAGGAAAAATTACTTCCCAGAATCAATTAAAGGGAATGTTGAAAAAAGAAGGTATCTCAATTACTCAAGCTACCCTTTCTAGAGATCTAACAGAAATTGGAGCAAGTAAAAAAAGAGATTCAAATAATAATTTGAAATATATTCTTCCAAAAGACGATGTAAACAATGCTCAAAAATCAATTGCAAAAAAAGCTCTAAGAGACTTTGTTTTAACTGTCGAACCAGTTTCTAACCAGGTAATTGTAAAAACAACAACTGCTGCTGCTCAAGTCGTTGCCGAAGCTATAGATAATCTATATGTTGATGGTATAGCTGCTTCTATTGCAGGTGATAATGTTGTGTTAATCATTTCTTATGGAAAAAAAGAGGCAATTTTAATTTCAAAATTACTTGATTCTTATTTGATATAAAAATCTACTAGCAATTTTCTACCCATTTACATTATCCTTATTTGAATGATGGAATTATCTAAATTTAATAGAGAAAACCTTTCAAAAAAAATAACTGAAGGCGCTGTTCTCTTACATGGAAATAATACTGTTTATAGAAACAATGATGTTGCTTTCGATTTTAGGCAAGATTCAAACTTTCATTACCTGACAGCTTGGCCCGAGCCATTTGCACACGCAATTATCATCATTAAAAATAAACAACCCGATCTTTATTTGTTTGTTCAGGATAGAAATGTTGAAATGGAAACCTGGGATGGAAAGAGATTTGGACCAGAGGGTGCAAAAAAATATTTTGGTGCAACAGAGGCATTTACTTACGATGATTATGAAAAAATAGCCCCAAAATTACTATCAGGAATACAAGATATTTATTGCGATTATTCAAATGAGATTTTTGAAAAATATGATAAAAAAATAATAAATCAGGCAACACCATACGACCAAAGAGGAGCTAGTTTCAGTGATGCATCACTAAGACCGCTTTCCCCAATACTTTCTGAGCTTCGACTTATAAAAAATGAAGATGAAATTAATAATTTGAAAAAAGCCTGTGAAATTACAGTAGAAGGACACAAAGTGGCAATGCAGTACGCTCAAAAAGATATGTTTGAGTACCAAATTGAAGCCGAAATGGAAAAAACATTTTATGATCTAGGTGCTGAAAGACTTGGCTACCCCTCAATTGTTGCATCTGGAGATAATGCTTGCATTCTTCATTACTCAACAAACAGGGAAAAAGTAGACAATAGAGGTTTAGTTTTAATTGATGCCGGAGCAGAATATGACATGTATTCTTCGGATGTAACTAGAACATTTCCAATAAATGGGAAATTTTCAGCTCCACAAAAAGATGTTTATCAAGAGGTACTAAAAGCTCAAACTCTTGGGATTAATAGTGTCAACACCAAAAATACTATGTCTGATATACATAAATTAACAGTTTCATCAATTTCTCAATCATTGGTTGATTTAGGACTGGTCCCAATGGGGGTTGATGAAACAATTTCTATGATGCATTATTTTGAATTTTTTATGCATGGAACAGGTCACTGGTTAGGTTTAGACGTTCACGATGCAGGAAGTGTAGAAGAAAACAATAAGCCAAGAAAATTAATGCCAGGTATGGTTACCACAGTTGAGCCAGGTATCTATATAAGACCAAACAAACCCGAAATCGAGTTTAAATTACTTGAAAGAAACCCGAAAGAAATAAGAGAAAGAAGAAAGCTTCTTGGTATGGAAAAAGCGACAAAACTAGAAAATGAAGAAATTAAAGATGCAAAATCTGTAAAGCACAAAATCCCAAAAGACCTTCTTGGAATAGGGATCCGTATTGAAGATGATATTGTTTGTACTGATGATGAGCCAATTAATTTGACTGAGGAAGCACCAAAATCTGTAGAAGACGTTGAAGCAATTTGTAGTTAATTATGGTCACTCCTAGATTTGTCTACTCTGTATATGAAAATAGACTTCAAAACAAAATAAAAAATGAAAACCTTCCACAACACATCGGCCTAATTCATGATGGACATAGACGTTACGCAAGAAGAGAAAACCTCCTTACTTATGAAGTTTCTTATAGGATTGGAATGGTCCGATTTAAAGAGTGTTTAGCCTGGTGTGATGAGCTTGGAATTAATCATGTTACAAGTTGGTTGCTTTCTAAAGAGAACTTATCAAGACCTGAGGAGGAATTAAATTCTTACTATCTTGTTTTAAATGAACTATTTCAAGAATTACTCATAGATGACTTAGTTGATAATTTTAAAATAAATTTTGTAGGAAGTATTGATTTACTTCCTGAATATCTTCAAAACTCAATTAAACAATTGCAAGAAATCAGAGGTGGAGGTGAAAAAATCCTTACAATTGCTTTGGGCTACGGTGGGAGGCAAGAGATAGTTGATGCCATAAAGAGCTTGCTTAAAGAAAATAAAGAATTAGAAATAGATGATTTAATAAAGAGCATTAATGATGAACAAATAAGAGACCATTTGTACTCTCCTGACTCACCAGATATTGATTTGATAATTAGAACTAGCGGTGAATCAAGACTGTCTGGATTTTTACTATGGCAAAGTGCTTATTCTGAAGTTGTATTCCAAGATGTTTATTGGCCTGAATTCAGGAAGATTGATTTCCTAAGGTGTCTTAGAGAATATGTTCAGCGGGATAGAAGATTTGGTAAATGAAGATAAGGAACCTAGATAATCTTCTAAAAACTGGTTTATTTTTTTTGCTTTTATTTTTTGTTTTCGGGATTATTTATCAAGTACTTGGTGGAGGTGAATGCATAGAACAAGAGGGTATCAACGGTTGCGTTGTTCAGGATAATTTAGGGCTACCACTATCAATGATCTCTTTACTTTTATCAAGTCTTAGTTTTTTTATTTTTACTATCAAAAAATTATTTAGATACCGTCAAAACAGTTAATATTGTTTGATATGGAAATTCTCAACGCTATAGAATCAATTAATTTTACAACGCTATTTATTTTGTTTATAGGATTGAAATTTACTATTGAGACATATTTAAAATATCGAAACATAAACTCTATAAAACAAAACGAAGGAAGAGTTCCAAAAAGATTTGAAAATATTGTTAACAGTGAGGAATATAAAAAATCTACAGACTACAACCTTGATAGGTTAAAGTTTCAGATCCTTGTTTCTTTTGTAAGTATATTCACCCTCTTACTTCTAACCCTTGGGGGATTGCTTAGTTGGTTAACTCAAATTGTTCTTGGAATAACTTCATCAAACATACTAGGCGCTATTCTTCTCGGTTTTTTTATTATTATTATTTCAGAAATACTCGAAATCCCATTAGCTATATATTCAACATTTGTTATTGAGGAAAAATATGGTTTTAATAAGACAACCAAAAAAACGTTTGTGACAGATATTTTTAAAAATCTGATTATCTCATCTTTAATCTCTTGTTCAATTTATGCTGTCGTCATTGGAATAATTGAAAATTTAGGAAGCAATTGGTGGATTTTTGCTTTTGGAGCAGTATTTTCAATACAGTTGATTATTTTCTTTCTTTATCCAGTACTTATAATGCCTTTATTTAATAAATTTGAGCCTCTTGATGATGAGCAATTTAAAAAACCAATAGAAAAACTTTTAGAGAAAGTCAAATTTAAAGCAAAAGGTCTTTTTGTTATGAACGCTAGCTTAAGAAGCTCACACGGCAATGCTTTTTTTACTGGCTTTGGCAACAATAAGAGAATAGTTTTCTATGACACCTTATTAGAAACAATCACACCTGATGAAATGGAAGCAATATTAGGTCATGAGTTAGGCCACTATAAACTTGGACATATTAGAAAGTCACTTATTAGCTCATTAGTTTTTGGCTTTATTGGTTTTTATATTTTAAGTGAGGTTTTTAAGTCAGAAAACTTTTTTGTATCTCATGGGTTAAATGACATTACTTTATATTCCAAATTTATTCTTTTTTATCTGGTTGCCGGGACGTATACTTTTTTTACTCGACCAATTACTTCTTATCTATCAAGACAAAGGGAATTTGCAGCAGATGATTTTTCTTTTAAATTTACTGATGGAAAGTATATGATTTCAGGCTTATTGAAGTTAAGTAAAGACAATGCTTCTAATTTAACTCCTGATCCATTGTACAGTTCTTACTACTACTCCCATCCTCCAATTGCTGAAAGAGTGGCCAGTATAGAAAATAAGTTAAAATAGACATATGAGTACAGCTGATGAAATCAAAAAGTTAAATGACCTACTTAAAGAAAGAGTTATTACCCAAGAAGAGTTTGATTTACAAAAAGAGAAATTATTAAATTCTTCTGCAACAACAAGCACAACAGACTGGCTAACTTTATTTCTACTAACCTTTTTTGTTGGTGTTCTAGGTGTCCATAGATTTTATGTCGGAAAAATAGGTACAGGGTTTCTTATGTTGCTTACTCTTGGGGGATTAGGAGTATGGTTCCTGGTTGATTTAATTCTTGTTGTCACAGGGCAATTTACCAATAAAGATGGTCAAAAAATCCCTAGAACCTAACCATCTAAATTAATCCAGTAAACTCCACCAGCTCTTGTTCCAGCATATAAGATTCTATTTTCTTCTGATAGTTCAAGAGAGAAAACACCAAGGTGATTTAAGCCTGAATTGAACTCTTCCCATGTTGTCCCACCATCGGTACTTTTGTAAACTCCAAAATCACCTAAGACACCCCTGCTTTCTGATAGTCTAAAATAATCTACAGTCCCCATATAAACATTGTTGCTATTTTGTGGATCAACAACTATGTCACCAATTCCAAAAGATGCAGAAGGAATTAATTTTTCCCAGTTTTCTCCTCCATTAATGCTTTTATATATTCCATCATCATCAGTCCCAAGATAGAGTACATCTGAGTCATTAGGGTCAACTGCCAATACATTAGTTTCCAGGCTATTTAGTCCATTATTAATTTGAGTCCAGTTGTTACCACGATCAGTACTTTTAAACACCCCTGCTCCATCACCAACTTTGTCTGTATATTCTGTCTCTCCTTGTGTTGTTGCATAAAAGACATTATTGTTGTTTGGATCAATTACTAATTTACTTACATGAACATCTCTTACAAAACCATCATCAGAATTTCTCCAAGATTCTCCGTTATCCTCTGATCCAGTTAATCCCACACCTTCTTTTGCGTATTGATCCCCACCACTACCTACAAGAACTTTGAAAGGTGCTTCTTTCTCTACAACGATTCCGTGATAATGACAATTTCCACCTGCATCTTCATCATCACAAAGATCCGAACCTCCAATAAGCTCCCAAGATTCTCCAGCATTTGTTGATTTATAAACCCCTCCATTAGTTGTTGTAAATAAGGTATCAGCATCTTCTGGGTGGGTTGCTAGTTGCATACCATACCAATTTTTTATGCCAAAAGAAGCAAAAACCCAGTTTTTACCTCCATCAGTACTCTTAAAAATTCCTAAATTGTAAGTTGTTGCATACATAGTTCCATCCAAAGAAGTAACTAGATCTACAACTTCAGAACCTACAAAACCTGTATTTGTTTCAATCCAAGTTTTACCATCGTCGTAAGTTCTGTAAACACCTTGGAGACCTGCCATAAATACCTCAGATTCACTTTCACCAAACGTTATTATTTCCACACCAACATCGGGAATAATAGGGTGTTCTTTTGTATCTAAGAATATATCAGATGAAATTCCAGCATCTTTACTTACAAATGTTTCTCTTCCAAAAACTGAGTAAATTTCTGAATCATTATATTCATTTATATACACCCCACCTTCTGATGGGTCTCCGGTAACTTCCTCAAGTAATTTCCAGCTTTCACCTCCATCAGTACTTTTATAAATACCTGGACAATATTTGGATACACTTTCTTCATAATCGGCGTCATCATTATCTACATCTGAACAATCTGAAAATGTATAAAGTCCAATTCTTGCATAAATTATGTTTGGATTGTTTGGATGAATTGCTAAACCTTTAATATCTGATCTATGGAAAGTGTCACTTAAAGACTCCCAAGATGAGCCTCGATCATTACTTTTTAATAATAAATTACTTGTACCAACAAATATTTGATCATCATCAGATGGACTTACATAGAGAACTGTCACTTTATCTATGTCTTCTTCCTCTAATTCTTGCCCTTCTTCTAATTCGATTTCTTTAAAAACTCCTTTTGGGATAGAGGACGATTTTATCCATGAGGTTCCAAAATCATTAGATATAAATATTGCTGAATTTTTTTCAGGAGTACAATCGTCTTCACCTTCTTCGTCTTCACAGTCTTCCCCATTTGGAAAATATCTTCCTGCTACATATAAAGTAGATGTATTTTGAGAACCTATAGCTATAGCTGAATACTGTGAACCATCTATTTCTGTCTCATCCCAGGTTTTACCACCATCTTTAGAAACAAAAACACCTGAATCCGAATTACTTGTTGCTTCGGTGTAAAAAGCTATCTGATTAGAGTTTGATGCATTAACTACAACTCCACCCATGTTTCCACTTATTGTTTTTTTCAACTCCCAAGTAAATGTTTTACTGTTCACTAAATAAAGATTGCTATCTGAGAGTCCAGAATTGTCTGTTGTAGTAACCCAGTACCCATCCGAACTCTTAAAAATACTTGTAATTGTTCCACCAAAAGGGCCATTTACTTGATTCCATTTTGAAGAACTTAAAACTGGATCTGGTAAATCTGGTAATTCAGGAGGTATAAATTCTGTAATATCCATATCATCATTTTCTTCTTCATTACCATCTTCCTCTTCATCAATATCTTCCTCTTCATAATCTACATCTTCATCAGAAGATATCTCAACTAATGTAGGACCAGAAGAATCATCGCTTGAACATGCTGAAACAATTAATAGAAATAAAATAAATACGATTAATTTTTTACTATTTTCTATCATTAATTACGATGTTAGCTTCAAAAAATATACGTTGCCTGTATATTTTATCCAACACTAAGCACAAATAAAGCCTGTAGCGTCAGTGCAACAGTTATGAATAAAAATATGTATTGTGTTTTATCACTTTGTTGATGACCAAAAAGCTTAACTGCTAGGTCGTGAGCTAACACAACGCTTAACATATGACCTAGAAGGGTAACAGCAACTTGAATTCCCCAGATAACTAAAGGCTCTATAAAATAATTTATCGTTGGTTCTTCTACATTTAATATATTCATACCAATTCCTATCGGATCATTAAATCTGTAAAAAAATGTTTGGGATTCGAAAAGTAGAAGTGTCAAATAGTGAGTTACATGGTATGCAAAAGCGATTGGTAGCATCGTATGTCCAAAGAGATTTGAAACATGGTTAAGTTTAAGATCAGAGCCACCTACTTTGATTGCAAAGAAGCATGCAAAACGATAAAAAAGAATCGTTCCTAAGTTCATGATCAAAAACATCATCGTTGAAAACCCCATATCATCTGTTCTTGATCCGAACTGGTTATACCAGAAAGTAGTCTCTCTTAAACCATCGTAAGTTACGGTACCTATCATTAAAAGTACAAAATATTCGATACCTCTTAGTTTCGCTAAATTTCCAATATTATCTAAAAGAGATCGAAAATAAGGCTTGCTGTTAAATAGTTTTAGTTTGCTATATAAATAATGAAGTAAAAGTAATGGATCAACTTCGATTAATGACTTCTTTAAAAAATATCTCAATAAATTTACACAAACAAAGAGTGTAATTAGGACGACTGCAATATTTAAAGGATTTCCAGGTCTCCTCCAAACAAGCTCAAACCAGGTAAGTCCAATAAATAATATGCAAGCAAAATAAACAGATTCTGGCTTATCCGATTTTAAAGAAAATAAATTCAAAGGGTTAAATTTTGAATATATGTCACCAAACAATAAGCCAAGTACTGGAACACCAATCCAAAGAAAAACCCAAAGTATCAAAGGGGCGACGGATGTTTTTGATGATTCATTTCCAAATATTCCAGGTGCAATAAGTAAAAATAAAATGATTATTCCAAACAATTTTCCAATAAAATTTTGCTTGTCATTAAAAACCTCTTGTCTTGGTGTAATAATGGATTCTTTCCATGAGACTTTTAAATAAACAAATGTAATCAATACAACTAAGGCTGAAGAATTGAGGACAATATCGAAAGGTATTGGGAGATCTCCAACATTTACAACACCATGATTTAATGATGCTGAGTTTTTTATTATCATCTACTGTTTACATTAAACAAATAATTTTATAAAATTATCGTTAACAGGGAGTTTTAATTATGTGTGTAATTTGTAATTTGACCACTCAAGGATACGAAGCAGCTTACTTAGCAGTTGAAACTGATGCGTCTGAGAGCATGGTTATTCCAGTAGTAAATAGATTATTAGATTTCCACTCTTATTTAGCAGTTGACTCTATGTTGATCCAGGCATCATTAGTTGGAATTATTCTCTAAGAAAATCAGCTGCAATTTTTGCAAAGATCTGTACACTTTCCAAACAATTCAAGCCTATGATCCTCTATTGAAAAATTAAATTTCTTTTCTATTCTTTTTATTTCTTTAGATAAAGTTTTTTCAAACTCATCACCCATTTGAATATCAATTATCTCTCCACAGTCACTACAGAATAAATGATGGTGGTGGGAATCGTCCTCAAGTAAAAGCTCAACAACAGTTGCATTTTCGGGATTTGTAAATTCATTCAATATATTTATTTTTTTAAGGTCATTTAAAACTCTGTAGAGAGTCGATTTAGCAACTTTTTTCTTTAGCTTTATCTGAAGTTCATCTACAGTTAGGGGATTGTTGTTTTCTAGCAACGCCTCGATAACCAGAATTCTTGGATTGGTTATTGAAACTTTATGATCTAATAAAATTTGTTTTGAATCTTTCATACGCTTTCAATTATACAGAATTTATGAAAAATAAAAAATGAGAATAATTCTCATTTATTCTTGACAAATATTTAATTGAGACTTAATCTCATTTATTGTAAGTTAAAGGAGAATTTTGAATCATAATAAATTTTTTAAGTTTGGTGTAATAGCACTCTCTATTGTTTTAATTGCATGCACAGGAGGGTCGGAAGCTGGGTGTCCTGAACTGGGAGATAGAAACCTCAATGTTGTAGCCACCACTCCTATGGTTGGAGAATTTGTTAATCAAGTAGGTGGCGATAACATAAACCTTACTATTTTGATGCCACCTGAAGCTGATCCTCATACATACGAACCAGCTCCACAAGATGCAGGAACCATTGCTGAAGCAGATCTTATTTTTTATACAGGTTTGAGGTACGAACCAGCTGCTTTAGTAAAACTCTTGGAAAATTCTGCATGTAGTTCTGAGATATTAGCTGAAGTGGGTGAAAGCGTTTATCCAATAGAATTTAAAGAAGAAGGTGGGCATGACGATCATGGAGATGAAGAAGGTCATGAAGATGAAGAAGAGGAAGGTCACGAAGGACACGATCATGGTGAATATGATCCTCATTTCTGGTTTGATCCAAGCAGAGTTGTGTATGCTACTGAATACATTGAAGGAAAATTGAGTGAGTTTGATCCGTCAAACCAATCTAATTTTGAAGCATCTTTGGTTTCTTACAAAAGTGAGCTAAGTGGTCTTACAGGACAAGTATCTGATTTAATTTCAACAGTTCCGTCCCAAAATAGAAAGCTTATTACTACTCATGAGTCTCTTGGTTACCTTGAAGCAAAATTTGGACTACAAGTTTTATCAACAATTATTCCAGATTTAGATTCTTCAAATGAGATAACACCCGCACAGCTCGTAGATGTTATTGATGTAATCGAAGACAATAATGTAAAAGTAATCTTTATTGAATCGGAAGCTCCATCAGTTTATGCAGAAACAATTGTTGCAGAAACTGGTATTAAAGCAGTTGAAGGATTATGGGTTGAGACCTTGAAAGAAGGACAAACATATCCAGAATTCTTAATAAATGCTGTTGAATTAATTGTGGAGAATCTAAAAAATACTGATTAGGTTGATTGTAGATAACTTTCAATAACTTAGGGAAAGGTATCACGATGAACAATGTAAAAAAAGATAGTTTAAATGACACAGCGATCATTGTTTCTGATGGTTGCTGTGTTCAACTAGGTAATGCACAAGCTTTAGATGATGTAACTTTTTCCATTGAAAGAGGAAAAAAAGTAGCTGTTGTCGGACCAAATGGTGGAGGAAAATCTACCTTGTTTAATGCTATTGCTGGGCTTGTTCCTATTGTTGATGGTTCTCTTAAAATCAAAGGAATGAATCCTGAAGATGCCAAAGGGTCAATTAGCTATGTTCCACAAAAAGATTTAATAAATAGAAACTTTCCTCTTTCTGTAAAGCAAGTGGTAGAAATGGGTTTAATCAATAAAGATACTTTGAATTTATTTTCAAGAAAAAAAATTAATAAAAAAATTAAAGAAGCCTTAGAAAATGTAGGACTTGTAGAGAAAATTAATGAAAATATAAATAATTTATCTGGAGGTCAGTTCCAAAGAGTATTAATTGCCAGGGGACTAGCTCAAGATGCTGATATTTTATTACTTGATGAAGCTTTTAGTGCCGTTGATGTAGGCGCTCAGGAAGATATCATGAATCTAATAAGTGATATAAATCTAGATGGTAAAACTATTCTGATTGCAACACATGATATCAATAATCTTGAGGAAAAATTCGATGAAGTGTTGTGTCTAAATAGACATTGCTGCGCTTATGGAGATCCCTCAGAAGTCTTAACCAGTGAAGTCATTGAAGAAATGTATGGTTCCCACAACGAAATGTTTAAATTTCATACACCAGAAAGTCATACAAAAAATAATGATTGAAATTTTAATCGAGCCATTTCAGTACGAATTTATGACCCGATCAATTGTGACCGCTATTGGGTCTGGGGTTATGCTTTCTTTATTAGGACCTTTTGCAATAAATAGAAATATGGGCTTTATGGCCGATGCAATGGCTCATGCAACTCTACCAATTATTGCAATTGGAGTGTTCTTAGGTTTTAGTATTTCCGAATTAGGTGTCCCTGCTTCAATATTGATTGCATTTTTTCTTGGATACATAATTAAAAATTCAAATATTGGTGAAGATACCTCAATAGGAATAATTTTTTCATCTTTTTTTGCTTTAGGATTTGTTTTGATATCAATTCTTGATGTCACTATTAACCTAGAAGACTTACTTTTTGGACAAATACTGGCAGTTAGCAACTTCGATGTTGTGATAGTCGTTTCAATGTCTATTGGAGTAGTCAGTCTTGTAGTTATCTTTTTTAAACAGTTATTGTTTTATTCTTTTGACCCTATTGGAGCAGAAGTTAAAGGTTTAAATACAAATTTTTTAAATTATTTATTTCTTGTAATTTTATCCGTATCGATTGTGGCTTCCCTTCAGACAGTTGGAATAATTTTGGTACTCAGCATGCTGCTTATTCCAGCAGCAGCATCAAAACTAATAACGAATACATTTGTTACCTCAATATTTGCGAGTATATTTTTTGGGGTTACTTCATCTGTCACAGGTCTATATTTTTCTTACTTTTTCAACTTGCCGTCAGGGCCAACAATGTCATTAGTCGCAACAGGCATTTTTATATTTTGTTTTTTTGTTAGTAAATTATCAAAAGTTAAAATTTAGGAAAATCATGTATTCGATATGGGTTGAATCTTCTTCAAAGCAATTGACTCAAATAAAAAAAGTAATCAAAACTTTATCAGAGGAAGAGAATAAAGACTACTTTGAGCCTCATGTCACACTAGTAACAAACTTAAATTCAGAACATTCAGCTATGAATGTATTTGATAAAATATCGAAGAAGAGATTTGATATCACATTTGATACAATCCAAGAAGGAACGACCTACTTTCAACGACTTTTCTTAACATCCACAGATAATACAAATTTTCAAAACTCAATAATTGATATAGAGGGATGGCCTAGTCTATGGATTCCTCATCTGTCACTTTTTTACGGGAACGAGTTACCAAAATCTTATCCATCTAAAGATTTTGATAATCTCATTCCCGTAACCGTTACGTTTGATACATTAGTACTGTCAGAAACAGGCCCTATAGTATCGAAGTGGAAGGAGATAACCACTTTATTTTTGGACTGACTCCAAAGCAACTTTTACCTTTTCAGCAGGGAAATCATAATCAATTATTTCACCACTTAAGAAGTTCTCATATGCTTTCATGTCAAAATGTCCATGACCACACATTGCTGTCAAAACAGCTACTTGCTCAGATCTTTGATCAGCATCTTTTACTGCTCTGATTGCTGAAGCTATAGCGTGAGTAGCTTCAGGTGCTGGGACAATACCTTCAGTTTTTGCAAAGAGCTGACCAGCTTCAAAACATTCTCGTTGACCAATTGCTTCGGCCTCGATCAGATTATCTTCATACATAGCACTTACCAATGGAGCCATGCCATGATATCTTAAACCACCAGCATGTATGGGGTCAGGCACAAAACTGGATCCAAGAGTATGCATTTTTACAACTGGTGCCATACCTACAGAATCTCCAAAATCATACGTATAAACACCTTTAGTCAAAGATGGACACGCTTGAGGTTCCACAGCTCTAATAATGGTTTTTTTATTTGACTCCATATTGTTTTTTGCAAAAGGAGAAAATAATCCAGTAAAGTTTGATCCCCCACCTGTGCAACCAACAATTATATCTGGATAGTCTTCTGCCATTTCCATTTGTTTTAAAGCCTCTAAGCCAATAATTGATTGGTGCATTAGAACATGATTTAAAACACTACCCAAGGCATATCTAGTTCCTTCTTCTTTTCTAGCTACCTCTATAGCCTCAGAAATTGCAATACCTAAGCTTCCAGGTGTATTTGGATCCTGAGATAAGAATTGTTTCCCAATATCTGTTCTTTCAGATGGACTAGGGTGAACTGTTGCACCATAAATTTCCATCATTGTCTTTCTATGAGGTTTAGAGGCATACGAAGCTGCTACTTGAAAAACTTCAAGCTCAATACCAAACGCTTGACATGCGAAAGATAAAGCAGAACCCCACTGACCCGCACCCGTTTCAGTAACCATTTTCTTAACACCCTCTTCAGCGTTGTAAAAAGCCTGAGGAATTGCAGTATTTGGCTTATGTGAACCAGAAGGAGACCCACCTTCATACTTGTAATATATTCTTGATTTTGTACCTAATGCTTCCTCCAACCTTAAAGCTCTATACATTGGAGAAGGTCTGTATATCTTATATAATTCCAAAACAGGCTCTGGAATATCAATATAGTTTTGGTCAGATACCTCCTGCAATATAAGACCCATTGGAAATAAAGGTGCTAAATCTTCAGGACCAATAGGCTCCATAGTTTGAGGGTTTAATTGCGGTGGTAAAGGGTTTGGAAGATCTGGGACTATGTTGTACCACTGTTTAGGAATATCACTTTCATTTAGTAGATATTTGTATTGTTTTTTCATTTTTACTCCTTAGCTTTTTGGGTTGAGCCCGGAGTTTTAATTTCAGTGACAGTAATAAAAAAACCGGGCTGTGCCCGGTTTAAGAACTAACTAGTGGGGCACCTACCTATGTAGTTGACCACCAATTCCAGCTAGTTATATATTTCATATTTAATAACATACCAAATAAACTTTAAGATACAAAATTCATTTAAGTAAAAATCTTATCTCTTCTATTCTTTATAAAGTGGAAAAAATAATAGAAGCAAAAAACCTTACAAAGGTTTATGGAGAAGATGGAACATCAGTTACAGCATTAAACAATGTAAATCTTGATTTTTATGAAAATAAATTTACAGCAATTATGGGTCAGTCTGGATCAGGCAAATCAACTCTTCTCCACTGTCTTGCAGGATTGGATAAAGTTACTTCAGGATCAATTTTTGTAAAAGGTGTTGACCTAGGAAGCCTTAACGACAAAGAATTAACAAAAATAAGAAGAGACTCTTTTGGGTTTGTATTCCAAGCTTTCAATTTAATACCAACATTAACTGCAGAGGAAAACATCACACTACCCTCTTCAATTGCAGGAAGAAAACCTGATGAAGAGTGGATAAACCAAATTGTTAATACCGTAGATATTGGAGATAGATTAAATCATCGACCAAATGAACTTTCAGGAGGTCAGCAACAAAGGGTCGCTGCTGCACGAGCAATGGCAACAAAGCCAGAAGTAATTTTTGCTGATGAACCATCAGGAAATTTAGACTCAAAATCAAGTAAGGAACTATTAACTTTTATGAAATCTGTTGTCAAAGAGTTAAATCAGACCATAGTTATGGTGACACACGATCCTTTCGCTGCATCATTTGCTGAGAGGGTAATAATGCTAAAAGATGGAGAAGTAGCAAGTGATATGGAAGACCCATCTCAAGAAGAGATTATCTCAATGGTCACATCCTTAAGCGATATTTAATGTTTGGATTTACAAAAAGACCCCTTCTATTAATAGCTTGGAAAAATCTTAAAACTTATCCAGTAAGAATATTTCTGACAACCTCATCAATTATTCTTGGAGTTTCAGTCATAATTGCTGCGAATATTTTCTCTGAAAGCAACAAAAACGCATTCGATAATTTATTTTCTGGCGTATTTGAAGGAATAGATCTAGTTGTTCAGCCTATCCAGGAAGATTTTGCTCAAGGCTTTGGAGACGATGGTGGTCAGGGACCAATATCATTTGAGTTTAGAAAAATTTCTGATAAAAAGATAAATGAAATAAAGAGCATAGATGGTGTAAAAGATGCATGGGGTGATGTTATTGGGTTTGCTCAATTCATAAAATTTGGACCAAGACAAGATTGTCATGCTTTTAACCCAGAATGTGAAAGAGAAACTATCTTAATTCAAAATGGTTTTGCCCCTACTTTTGGAGCTGCGTGGGATACATCACCTTACGCCTCACAGTGGGAAATAATTGATGGACAGCCTCCAACAAATAACAAAGAGGTCGTTATGGACTCAACAACGGCTGAAGGAAATGGGTTTAGTGTTGGAGACAGAGTCACTGTACTTGCTGGGGCTATACCAGCTACTTTCACGATCGTTGGAATAGCAGAATTTGCAAATACGGGGTCACCTGGTGGAGCATCTTTTGCTCTTTTTGATTTTAGAACTGCACAAGTTCTTTTAGATTCTATAGGTGAAGTAGATTTTATAAATGTTGTCGTTGATGAAAATGCTGACATAAATGAAGTTCGAAATGCTATTTCAAATATCGACAGTCAAGGTTTAGAAGTTATTGATGCACAGGAAGCAGCAGCTGAACAAGCCGACTCTATAAAACAAGGCCTTGATTTTTTTAATACTATATTGAACGTATTTGCAGGTATAGCTATCTTTGTAGGTGCTTTTATTATTCAAAATACGTTTAGAATCCTTTTACTACAAAGAACAAAAGAGCTATCTTTGTTGAGAGCTTTAGGAACTTCTAAGAGACAGATTTATAGACTTGTTGTCTCAGAATCATTATATATGGCAGTAATTGGCTCAGGACTTGGAGTCGCACTTGGCATTGGTTTATCAGTAGTTGTTAAAGAGGGATTAAAGTATTTTGATTTTGGTCTACCTGAAGGTCCTTTAGTTTTAACTCCTAGTGCTGCAGTCACAGGAATTATTATTGGTGTAGTTGTCACTATATTTTCATCGTTGTTGCCGGCCAGAAAAGCATCTCAAGTGAGCCCACTTGAAGCTATTAGAGACAGTCAGTCAACTCCAAAAAGAAAGTCACTATTTATACGATTGATTGTTGGATCATCAGTATCATTGTCAGGTTTAGGTATTCTTTTCGGTGTTTTGTACTCTTTTTTTAGAGTTCCATCTTTATCTGTCCTTCAACAAGTGGGCTTAGGTGCAAGCATAATCTTTATTGGTATTTCAGTAATTACACCCTCAATCACAAAACCTTTTGTTACAATCTTCGATAAAATTTACAAAACTATTTTTGGAATTCTTGGTAAATTGGCAACGGAAAACTCTAAAAGAACTCCACGAAGGACTGCCTCCACTGCTTCAGCATTAATGATCGGACTAACCTTAATATCTCTTGCTAACGTTTTAACTACATCCTTTAAAGCACAAGCTGAGAAAGTTGTAAAAGAAGTTGTTCTTGCAGATTATCAGGTTAGTGCAGCTCAAATTTTTGCATCTCCAGGTATTCCAACAGGTCTATCTCAAGAATTAATTGAACTTGAAGAGGTTACGGAACTATCAAGAACACGAGCTACCGTTGTTGGTTACAACAATAGACCATTGATACTGGGAGCTGTTGATAAAGAGGTTTTTGATCTAATCAAGACCGTTGACATTGCCGGTTCAAGAGAGGATTTTTACGAACAAGACGCTATTGGGGTTTTAAAATTTAAAGCTGATAATGATAATATTTCACTAAACGACAGAGTAACTTTGACGATACCTGAAGTAGGAAAAAAAGAATTTATTGTTAAATATATTTTTGACTGGACCACACAGCCCCCAGCTGAATTTTTTCTTCTTTTAGATAATCACGAATTTTTCTCAAACGAATCTTTAGATACAGAATTATATTTCAACGTTATAAACAAGGATGAAGCTACTAAAAATAAACTTGATGATATTGTAGATCATTACCCAGGAGTAACATTACGTGATCAAGATGCTCTGATTGAAGAGGCAAATAGCCAGATCCAATTGTTGTTGAATGTTATTTATGGATTTTTATCTATATCTATTTTTGTGGCTTTATTTGGAATTACGAACACTCTTTCATTATCAGTTTATGAAAGAACTAGGGAGATTGGTTTAATGAGAGCAATAGGAACGTTAAGAAAACAAATTAGAAATATGGTATTTATAGAATCTTCAATCATTTCAGTATTTGGTGCAATACTTGGAACGGGTCTTGGTATATTTTTTGCATGGAGTCTAATTCAAGCACTTGAGGATCAAGGTTTTACAGAATTTGTTGTTTCTACCCAGCAGACAATTTTATGGATCGGAATTGCAATACTTTCGGGCGTAATTGCTGCAATCATTCCTGCAATTAGAGCTTCAAGACAAAATATACTTGAAGCTATTTCTTACGAATAAAACTCAAGGATTTCCAGGAGGAGGTGCTTCTCCACCGCCACCGCCACCACCAGGAGGTTCAGGAGGAGGTGCTTCTCCACCACCACCAGGAGGTTCAGGAGGAGGTGCTTCTCCACCACCACCAGGAGGAACATCGCCTTCACCACCAGGAGGAACATCGCCTTCACCACCAGGAGGTGCTTCACCACCAGGAGGAGGATTGTAGCCTTCTCCTTCAGGAGGTGGTCCTTGACCTTCTTGTCCAGGCTGACATCCTGGTGCAGCTGGATTATTTGCACAATCTTCTTGATCTTGCTGTCCACTAGGAGGTGTATTTCCACCAGGAGGATTATCTCCACCACCAGGAGGAGGATTGTAGCCTTCTCCTTCAGGAGGTGGTCCTTGACCTTCTTGTCCACCACTTTGAGGGCAACCAGGTGCATAAGGGTTATCGTCACAATCTTGATCTTGTATTATTCCATCTTGAGGTGGAGGAGGTGGAACATTAGAGCAAGAAGGGTCATCAGGATTTTCATCACAATAATTTCCTGTAAAATCTGTATATGTATCTGTTTGTTCCTTAAATTCTCCAGCTTTTTGTTCGTCACCCCAGAACCCAATATTTGCTGGTGCAACTCCAGGTGGAACAGGCTCACCACTTACTGGTCCAAAGATGTCAGTCTGGGGAGATCCTTGACCTCCAACTGGCTGAACAAAACATAATGGGTCTTGTGGATTGTTCTCACATAGTTCACCAGTATCTTCTGGGTTGAAAGATTCATATTCAGCAATTCCATCTTGTCCTCCCGAAAACAAATTAGAATTTTCAGGACTGAAACCAACAGAACAAGCTGGATCATTCTGGTTTTCTGGAGCTGTGCAATCAATAACTAAATAATCATTGTGATTTCCATATCTTTGTGATGCTAAATCATCAGCACCATTTATTGAATCATAGAAAACTCCTTGTTTTTCCAAATCAATATACGAGTCATCACTAAACAAATTTCCTAAAAATTCACCAGTTTCTAATGGTTTAGGACCGAAATAGTCTCTTGAACACTCTGGATGATTAGGATCGTCAGAGCAAAAATTAGGAAGCTGACCAAGTTCTTCAACAGTTGGCGCTGCATAAGTTGCTAATAAATTACCAGTTAGAGGTCCTTGTAATCCACCCCCCTGTCCAAAATTTGGATCACATTCAGGTGCATCCGGATTTTCATTACAATAACTTGGTTGAACGTATTCACCGTCTTCAAAAATATCTGATGGTCTAAAATCTTCACTACACTCCGGAGCACTTTCATTTTCTTGACAGAACTCAGGTGGTGGACCTTCTAATTGTTGAGGGCCCCCATATATATCAAACATATCATTTCTGTCTAACGCAATAGCTGTAGCCTGCCCAACATGTTCATGAAAAAAGTCACCTTCACCTGTACACATCGGATCATCTGGGTAGGATGTACAGTCAACCGGTTTCCATTCGTCTCCAAGTACTTCATCATCATAAACATGAAAAAAGGTGTATACAGCTACAGAGTTTCCTCCAGTACACATTGGGTCATCTGTATTCTCTTCGCAAAAAGTTGAATTATCATCATTGTTGAAAAATACATTCCCAACATTTTCATTATTCTGACATGATTCTGGATTAGCCTCGCAAAAAGATCCGCCCTCTTTAAATTCATCTCCAACATACCCAGGTCCGTTTGCACATTCAGGTAACCATGGAGACTCTTCACAATAATTTGGTTTTAAGTCATTTTCTGTGAATGTATAGGCAAACCCCATGTCATTTACCATATCTTCAACAAAGTGGTTTCCTGCAAATGCCTGGGCAAGAAAATCTGGATCAGGACCTCCACCCAAACAATCTTCATCTTCAGGATTATCGTAACAATAAGTTCCCTCAGCAAATCCTTCAGTTTCTGCATTAACAAACATGTTCGCAGCTGCAAGTGCCATTGCTGAGGCAACATCTCCTGTTTCCGCAAGCTCATTCACAGCATTTGTATCAGCGGATATAAACTGCATCATTCCGTGTTGAGCTCTAAACCCACCATGTTCCTCATGATTAAACCCAAGATCTTTTAATTCCACATTCTCATGAACTTTTGCAGCATCTCCAAAATTATCTGCAAGTGTGAGAGGTGGAAGTTCTTGCCATTGACCATCATCTCCTGGGGCGGTATTCCAAGCCTCATCTATAAACTCTTTTACCTCTGCTTCTGGAACAGCAACCTCAGCAACAACCTGGGCTAAATTTTCAACAGATTGAGTTATTTCTTCTGGAGCGCCAGCAGCTGTAAGAAGAGTTGATGTAAGATCTAATCTTTCAGTATCATTTTCAGTAAAAACAGCATTTGGAGCAGTGTCAGGAGTTAGAGTTTCAGACCCATCAGCTAATCCCTCTTGAGTTTCTGCTTTACAAGTGTAACTACAATCACCCTCCATGTTTGATACAAAATCATCAACAATAAGAGCTACTGTTCCTGGTTCTTCCTCTGTCCAGCCAGAACCTCCAGTTGTTGCACTTCCAAGCTCTGTTCCAGCAGTTTGTGAAATTGCTACAAGTACGGGTTGACCATTCTCATCTGGAAGGAGTTCGCTGAAAACAGCATCATCAGTTTCTTCACCACCTTCTAGGACGGTACTCTTTGCTGATAATGTTGTAACATCATATTCAAAAACACCTTCCGTTCCATGAACTGAAAGCTCTGCAGTAGGGGTGACAATTTTAGCTAGAGAAGCCTGGAGACCTTCACTTTTTATATCATATGCAATACTTCCTGAGATTACATCAACTGTTAAAACTCTTGCTTTTGCTTCCTCATCATAGTCAAAACTTCTTATGTTAATAACGGAGTTACCTCCCATTAAAAGTGATGAACCATCTTCAAAGGTCATTTGAGCAGTACCATTGTCAGCTGTTCTAATCTTCACACCCATATCTAGTGGAACAATCTCACTAATCACTTCCCAGTCACTTGAAGCATCTGTGAGAATACCTGTTGCTCCAATAAGAGGTTTTAAGAGAATTGGAGGAACAACCAAATCTGTTTCGTTATAGATTTCCCCAGAAGATGTTTCTACATCCGCAACTGTAGTTGTTGTAGTTTCTTCGGTAGCATCAGTACTTTCATTTGATGTATCATCTGAACCACCACAGGCAGAAAGAATTAGAAAAAGAATAGTTAAAATAACAAAACTTTTTTTATGTTTCATGTCTATATTCAATATCCTAGACAAAATTTCTTTCATGTTCTATTTTGATTAATTTAATGTTTGCCACTCTCTTTAGTAAAAAAATAAATATCTTTTACAATAAACACATATGAAAAACGCTTATATTACTGAGTTATTGTCAAAATTAGTGGAAATTCCATCTATAAGCTCTCTTGATGAAAACCATAAAGATGTATTAGATTCAGCAAATTATATTGCTGAATTATTCAATGAGATTGGTTTAAAATCAAAGGTCACTTCAAGTAAAAATAGTAAACCAGCCGTACTTGGTCAGACTGAAATAGACCCATCTAAAAAAACCGTTCTTCTCTATGCACATCATGATGTTCAACCAGTTGGCGATATAAATAAATGGGATACAGATCCCTTTAAACCAGAGATTATTGATGGAAGACTTTTTGCAAGAGGCTCAGGAGATAACAAAGCAGGAGTTGTAACTCATTACGAAGTTGTTAAAAAATTGATAGATGACCTACCTGTAAATATAAAAATCTTTATCGAAGGTGAAGAGGAAATTGGTTCTCCTTTCATGGCAGAGTTTATAGAAGAAAACAAAAGTGACTTAGAAGCAGATGTCATTGTTATTGCTGATTCTGGAAATATTAAGTCAGGTGTCCCAACTATTACAACATCCCTGAGAGGTTTGGTTGATGGAATTATTGTTGTTGATCAGCAAATGAATCCTGTTCACTCAGGTCTTGGAGGTGGTGTTGTACCTGATGCATTTATGGTATTAAGTAAAATTATTTCATCATTTCATAATGAAAAAGGGGAACTATTAATTGATGGATTAACTTCGACTGACCAGGACGTGTATGAATTATCTGAAGAGTTTGTACAAAACTCCCTTTCTTCTAATGGTGTAAATTTATTTGAAATGGATAGCTATTCAAAACGATTATGGCTCGAACCAGCATTGAGTATTTTAGCTATCGATGCCCCACCCGTAGAAGAATCAGTTAATCTACTTATTCCAAAAGCTAGAGCAAAAGTAAGTTTGAGATTACCTCCCACAGAAGATCCAGATCATGCAATGGATATGCTCCATAAACATATAAAAGAGAACACGCCTTGGAATGCAAATGTTGAATTTATTCCTGAAGCAAAAGGAAAAGGTGTACTAGTAGATCCGCAAAAAGAGTTTTCAACACAATTGATCAAATCTTTTGATAAATACTGGGATAATGACGTTGCATTTATGGGTGTAGGTGGTTCCATACCTTTCGCAAACATATTTACAGAACAGTTTCCAAATGCTGAGATTGTTTTGGTTGGAGCAGGAGATGAAGAAGGTAATGCTCATGCACCAAATGAAAGTGTAAATATTGACGATATTCAAAGACTTATTGATAGTCTTACAGACGCACTTTCAAATTATTAACAGAATGTTAATTTGAGGTAAATTCTTCAAATTCAACTACAAGCTCACAAATATCTTTATATAATCAGCTTGAGTATGGGGGAAGCTCATATTTATTAACAATTTAGAGGGAACTTAGGGAAGGAAGTTTTATGAAAAAATTCTTTATTCAAGATGATGTATCAACAGCAAAAACATCTTCAGTAATATTCTTTATATCAGGAGTTGTAGCTTTTATACAGCCAGAGATACTAGTAATCCGAACTTTAGCAAGTTTCTTTGGAGCTGTAGCAATAGCACAGATTGTACTACTTGGCCCACAAATCATGGAAGATAGCATTCCTGAATCTTGGAACACTGCAAACGCAATGATCGCCGCTGTTATTTTGCTCGATAATTTAATCGACACTGGTTATGTAGCTCGAGAAATAGAAAACCCGATTGCACGAGAACCAATTTTTATATTTCTTAATTTTGCCTTTCTTGGGTATGCTTTCACGACCGAAGGAAAAATGTCTAATGTTTATAGATATATGATTATGTTTGGTGCATCTTCTTTTATTCTTGTTATAGGTGCGGAGTTCTTTTTTGGAGTTGAGATACCCGAATCTCTTGACATAATATTTTTGCCAGTGTTCTTTACGTGGCTTATAGGAATTACAGCAGGAACTTACACAGCTTTTAGTAATAAATAAAAAAAGAAAGGAAATAAAGTGAAAGCATTTTTTACCCAACCGATAGGGCAACTAGCAAGACAAAACTGTATTGGTTTTATTGGTTGCAATTTATATTTAATTGGTAATGGTTTCGGACTATATGAGGGGCCAGAAGGGATTAATAGAATATTCAATTTCGCCTGGGCATTTACACTATTAGGAATAATTCTTGGAGGTTATTATTTAATAGAAGATCAAGTACCAGAATACTGGAGAATGGCAACAGGCATATTAGGTGGTGTGATAATTCTTGGGACATTAATTGAAATATCATTTCCAGAATTTAGGGAAAATGGTTTTGCTGGGATGTATTTTTTATGGGCATTTAACTCATTAACATTTTCTTTAACAATAAGAGGTACAGGAGTCTTTAGACCGGTCTATGAATACTTGAGCATTTTTGCTTTTACATTCATAATGATAGGTTCAGGAGCACAGCTGTTTTTTGACTACACACCACCAGAGTCAATTCAACCATTATTTGGAATTGGCTGGATTGCCATGATTATTGGATTAGGTGTTGGCAGTTATGTTGCTTGGGGTGACAAAATGTCATCAAGCACGGAATAAAAGAAAGGAAATAAATTATGAAATCATTTTTTGCATCAACAGATAAAGAAAATGCACAACAGGCTGGTTACTTATTCCTAATTACTAACCTTTTAGGATTTGTAACTACGGGATTAATGGGAATGGAAGCTCCTCCGGGAGAGTTATTGGTAAGCTTTTTATGGGGTTTAAGCCTTGCTGGTATTTTTCTGACCATCAAACCACTATTAGGAGATAATGTGCCTGAAAATTGGAGAGAAGGCACAACTTTTCTAGCAGCAGCAATTTTTGCAGGAAACTGTTTAACACTAGGAAGTGATGGAAATGAATTTGGTCCGTTTTTCTTTTTTATTTGTTTAAACATGGTGGCTTTATATGCAGTTTCAGAAGGTGTTATTGGTAATATATGGAGATACAACCTTTTAGTCGGAGGGCTTATGGGAGTTATTTTTGCTGGAGCTGGGACATTTTTTGGATATGAACCGCCAGAAGCTTTAATGCCCCTTCAATTAGTCCTTTGGATAACATTTATCCTAGGTTTAGGTGTAGGGCCACTGTTGGCCTGGAGAGATAGGTAAGTAAAGAAAGGAAAAAAATGAATACATTATCAGATAGTGAAAAAAGAATAGGAAGCCTAATGGCTCGTATATCTGCAGTATGCATCTTTCTATCTTTTGGAGTACAAGTTGCTTTAGGAGATCCGGGAAGTGCTGGTTACGATTCAGCAACAGGAGGAATAGTTGCAACTTTAAATTATGCACAAGCATTTTCTTTTTTGTTTGTACTTGCATTCTCGCTTAAGCTTTTCAATGCTGAAGAGAATGCGTACTTTAGAGTTGTTACGCAAGCATTTTTTGTAGTAATAGCTATAAACATGGTAAATAGCTTTAATGCAACTGGATACTTTAACAACGAAGGAACAATCTTTACACCAGATCAAATACAGATACTTCAGAATGTAAATGCATGGGGTTGGAACTTACTAGCTGGAATTGTAGTGCTTTGTGTACTTTCAGTTAATGAAGATCAGCTCCCAACTTATGGAGTTTATGCTGGCTGGGGTGGAGCAATTTTAATATTGGCCTTTTCTATCGGGAGCATATTTGGACTTCTACCAGAAGGAGCTTTTATTTTAATAGCAGTCTTAGGAGGAGTTGTTTTGTTTCCAGCATTTATATTTTCATTCTCATCAGCATTTTCTAAAGCATGAAGTGAAATAGGGCTTTGTAGACATACTTAACTGACGAAATAACGTTAGGAGGAAAAATGTTTGTAAGACTAACTCTTGCAGATGTAAAAGAGGGTGAAATGAATAATGCCCTTGAGTATGTCAAAAATACAGTAATGCCATCTTATGATGGAATTTCAGGTTTATTAGGAATAGCAGCATGCGCCACAAATGATGGAAGATTTATGGCCTGGTCTACTTGGGCTAATGAAGATTCGAAAAATGCCTCAATTGATAAATTTAATGAGGCTCTAGCAGGTGCAGCAGAGATGCTTGATGGTCAACCAGAAGTGATGGAAGGACCTATGGTCGCTGGACAACAATATATTGCTGTATCGAAGGAAGGTGAAGAAGGATTTTTTGCCAGATTCGTTTTAGGTGGAGGAACTCAAGAGGGTAAGACCTATGATGATGTTGCAGAATTTATGACAAACACTGTTTATCCAGCTTATGAAAATGTCGAAGGAATTTATGGAACCGGTGCTTGTAAAGTAGCCGAAGATAAAGGATTCAGTTTCAACTTTTGGACTGATCATGATGCCGCACACGCAGCATCTGATGTTATCGCATCAGTTGTATCAGATGCAGTAGCAAATCTCATTTCAGAACCACCACAAGAAATAACTGGTCAATGTGATATTTGGAGAAACTACGTCGATTTTCCTGTTGGAAAATTATAAAAAAAAAGTGAAGGAGAAAATATGATAACAGAAAAAGAAAGAGAACTAGGAACTAGATTTGCCTATATAAACATTCTGGCGACATTAATAGTTTTTATTGTTCTTGCTTTCGTAATTGGTCCTGATGAAACAGGATACAACGAAGATTTTGGAGCACTAACTGGTCTAGTAGGATTTGCTCAGGGACTAACGTTTCTAGGATTAGTCAGGCTTTCCGGAAAGCTATTTAATGCAAAAGAAAAACCACTTCTCGCTGGAGCTGTTGCAGTTACTTATGGAGTGGGTGTTGTTGGTTTAATGTTTGCTCTTACCCCAACATTTATAGCTAATGGATTTACCGTTAGAGGGATTTCAGCGGATACAGTAACTGATCTCAGTTTTTACTTGAACTTCACGCAATTTTTAATTAGTGCATTGTGGATTTCTCAAGTGGTTAGAGCTGATGAGGGTCAACTACCTTCCTGGGGTAAAGTAGTTGGAAACACACAAGCATATGGATCGGCAGCTGTGTTATTTGCGTTTTACTTCGGTGTGATTGGACAAGCATTATTTGTTCCAGCACTTCTTTTGTTCGGTATTATTCTGTATCCAGTATTTATATACGGAATGTCTCAAGCATTTAGTAATAATTAAAAGAAAACATATGTACGCAGTTGCGGTAACAATATTATTTAAAGAGGGAAAGCTCGCCGAACTTAAAGACTTTTTTGAAAATACAGGCTTCCCAGCTTTAGAAGTTTTGAAAGGAGACATGTATTCTATTGCATTCTTTAATCCAAAAGATAATGTAAACCTTGGTATTGCATTTATGAAGGATAAGGAGACTGCTGATAAATTTTCACAAATCAGAAATGAAAACTTGTTACAAATCCAAGACATTCTTGCCAGCTTTCCAAGAGTCTACGAAGGTGAATTATTAACTGGTAAGACTTTAAAGGATTCATTAGTTGATGATCCAAAAGATTCTATGTTTTTGGCATTTGCAAAATTAGATGTAAAAAATGCTGACGAATATATGAATCTTCAAAAAGAAATTTACTTACCAAAACTTGAAGAGGATGAGGGAATTATTTCTTATGGATCAATTAAAATTGATGAAAATTCCCTTGTTCTGTTTGAATTTTGGACTTCTCATGATGCAAAGCATAGTTTTGATGAAAAACTTAATGCTGATGAAAATGTTTACGAAAAGTTTATGCCATTGATGGAGGGATTCACGGATTACTATGGTGAACCGTATGCAATCAGACAGTTTGTTGACTTTAAAGCTGGCGAATCAATAAATTAAAGAGTCCTTTAAAATTTAGTATATGTTGGACGAAAGAAGATATGACATTGATGCATTAAGGTCCATAGCTCTTTTTATTTTATTAATTTATCATCTTGGTCAATCATTCACTTCTTTGGCACCATATATTCTTTTTGTTCAGAATAAAAAAGTGACTGACGGAATATGGCCATTTTTGAATTTAATGAATACTTGGAGAATACCGTTAGTTTTTCTTATTGCAGGAATTGCCCTAAGGCTTTCATTTCAAAAAAGAACAAAATTAGAAATCCTAAAGGAGAGGGGAAAAATTATTGGTTTACCTTGGATTTTTGGAACACTAGTTTTTGCAAGCTCATCAGCTTTCATAGCTGGAAAGTATTTTAATTTTGATATAAATTTCATTGAAGCAATTCTTTTAGCATTTGAGTACAACGGTCTTCATCTATGGTTTTTAATTAACCTTATTATCTATTGTTTATTGATTGTCCCAGTTTTAAATTTTTTTTCGAAAAAAAATTTCTTTTCGACAATATTGAATAAACCTGGGGGAATATTTTTATTTGCGATACCTATCGTTGCTGAGGGCAATTTTTTAAATTCACAAAGGTTTTATACAGAAACATACGGTGATTATTACATTGAATATGCAAACACTGATCATGGATTATTGTTAGGTTTTCTATGGTTTACAATCGGAATAATCTTAACTTCTCAGGAAGATTCATTCTGGGAATCAAATAAAAGAAATTGGCGTATACATTTAATTTTTGCAATAGGGTCTTATCTTTACAGACTATTTAACAACTTTGAAACAGGTTATGCATTAGATAATCGACTTATAGCATTTGAGTCATTTAACTTTATATTTCTATTCTTAGGTCTAGCAGCTGTTTATCTAAATAATGATTCGCCCCAACTAACTTACTATAAAACAGCCGTTTATCCTGTATACATTGTTCACTTACCCGTACAAATGTTAGTAATGTACTTCTTTTCAGGAATAAACATTCATCCAATAATTAAGTTTCCCATTGCTTTATTTTTGATATGTTTTTTAAGCTTAACGATTTATCATTCAATAAAAAATATCAGGGTTTTAAGGCCACTTTTTGGTTTAAGAAATAAATAACTGAGATGCACCAGAAAAGATTATTACTTAGATTTTTAATTTTGTCATTGTTTATACTTTTTTTAGTATTTTCTGATTCCTATATTGCACGGAGATTAGTGCAATTACCATCACTCTTATTAAACTATTTTTGAATATGAATCTCTTAGATTTTGCAAATCATGAATATATTAATTTAATTACATACAAAAAAGACAATACTTCAGTAAAGACTCCAGTATGGGTTGCAGAACATGAAGATTATTTAGTTATTACTTCAAGCAAATCTGCTGGAAAAGTAAAAAGAATTAATAACAATGGCAGAGCAACAATATATGTTACAGACCAAATTGGTAACAGTACACTTTCAGAACCACTAGATGTAAGAGCATCAATAATTGATGACGAGGAAAATAAACAGGCAGCACTTGATAAAATCATAAAAAAGTATGGATCAATGTCTAAAATGTTTATACGAGGTTCTAATGAAAATCGTGCGATAATCAAAATTCAAGAAAAGGAATAAAAGTGTTTTGTCCAGAGTGTGGATGCGAAGACGAAAACTAGTCTAAGAAAACCATTTATGAGTTCCAAAGTGATTCCTTGGAACCGGATTTTTATTCTTCAAGAAATATTCAATACCTCCTAAGACTGAATCTAAATAACGACTAAGTTGAGGGTTAATTTGAAAAACAAAGGGAATAACATACAAGGGACCTGGAAATTTTTTAAGGGGATAGGTATTTACTTGAATCGATAATTCAGATGATTCTTCATTACCTGATAGCCTCCATTTTACTTTTGATTTTTTTCCATTCTTGGTTCCAATTATGAGGTCATAACCATTTTCATCCCATTGGGTAAACTCTCTTTCAAAAGTAAGTCCACTCAGATACTCTAAAATATCTTTTGATCCGACACCTGGCCAGGTGATAACTGTATTGTTTTTACAAAATGGATGAGTCTCATTTAAATAATTTGGCGCTGTTATTACATTCCACACTTCATCTTTAGAAAAATCAAGTTTCTTAGTCCTCTTAATAGATAGAATATTGTTCATAAGATTATTTTAGGGCATAGGCCAACTACATTTGGAAGAGTGTTTGAGTGACTCAATAACGCATACAAGCAGTCGGCCTATGTATTAATTATAGATATTTAATCACAAACGTGCAAGATTGTGCAATTATTTTCACATAAGAAATGTGTTTGTGAAACTAAAGCATCAAATATAGAAACCCTACAAACATAGGGATTAGAAGAACAAAAGCAAGAGCAACAATTCTTTTTACATCCATATTTATAAGAATAACTCTGATCAGATTTAAAAATAAATTACAAGAAAGATTCCAAGAATAACACAAAGAAGCAGTCCATATGCAGATATATAGATAGGAAATATTCTTTTAGATTTTTCAAGTCTAATGACACAAAGATTTGTAATTGAGTAATAAATTAATATGAATATTGCACTTAATTTTACAGCTGATAATACATCAAAATTTAAAATACCAACCACAACAATAAAACCAACAAATATATCTGCTACATAGGCAGAATTCTGCTTTGGATGGATTGTCATAAATAAGCTTGGAATTTTTTTATCTCTTGCCATTGCTACTAATACCCTACTTATCCCAGGCAAAAGAGCGAGTAACACAGATCCTGTAGCAACAGTTGATGCAATAATAATTAAATATGAAAACTCAGAAAAACGACTCAAGTCAAATGCGACTTTTAATGGAGTTAAGGAATTTTCAATGATACTTGGATTTACAATTCCAAGCGTAACAAATGACGTAGAGACATATAAAAATAATGTAATTCCTAAACCAACAAGTATTGCCTTAGGTATAATTTTTTCTGGGCTATCAACCTCTTCACCGAATGTTGCAAGTCTTGAGTACCCTGTAAATGCAAAGAACCAGATACTTGCACTTAGAATAAGATTTTTAAATGAAAAACCTTTTCCAAGAGGTATGTCAAATGAAAAATTACTGGAGCTTGTAACAGATATAATATAAAAAATAAGTATTAGAACTATTGTGTATACAAACCATCTGGCAATATTTACAGTCTTTGAGATTCCAAAATAATTTATTAGTGTGACAAAAATAATAAATATTATTGATACAACTTTTGGATTTTCTGGATAAAGATAATTTCCAAGTGTTAAAGCTACCGCAGTACAACTAATTAACTTACCAATAGTAAATGAATATCCAGCAATTAAAGATGGATACTTCCCTAGAACATTTTTCGCATAAAGGTAAGTCCCTCCTGTTTCAGGGAAAAGCCTTGCAAGTTGGGCAGATGAACTAGCATTTGCAAACGCAACAGTTCCTGCGAGCAACAACCCCAATATTGAAGAGTAAGATGCAATTTTTGAAGTAGGTGAAATGTTAAAAAACAAACCAGCACCAATCATGGAACTAAGACCCAATAAGATTGATTTATTTAGTGTTAATGTCCTCTGAAATTTGTCCATTTTGTAATTTTATTTCACAGAAGAGATACAAACAAATATGAATAATGTTTCGTGATAAGATATTTCTATGTTCAATAAACTATCCCCAGCTCCAATTACAGAGCCAAAATACAGAAATTTAATGATCTTTGCCATGCTTTGGATGTTTATTGGAGCATGGGTCGATGCCAGTGCACATAGGTATGTAATAGATGAGCTTGAATCTTTTTTTACTCCATGGCACGGTATTTTATATTCAGGTTTTGGCGTTGTTGTTTTGTCTGCTGTGTACGTTAAAAATAAAATGAAGGATTATAAATTCGACGTGGGAATATTAGGAGCTTCTATATTTGCAATTGGTGGAGGTTCGGATGCTATATGGCATACCTTGCTTGGCATTGAAGTTGGCATAGAACCATTAATTACACCCTCTCACCTTATGTTGTTCTTAGGAGCATTTTTAATGTTAGATCATGTTTTTGCATCTAGACCAGATAGAGAACATTTAGATACAGCTTCCATATTTGCTCTAGCTTCAAGCTATGCATTAGTGGTTTATATTACTCAATTTGTGAACCCATTTTTTGAGCCATATATGTTTTTTCAAAATAATGAATTTATCTACCAAGCATTTTCTGCAGCATCAGTATTTTTTCAAGCCATGCTTGGTTCGGTTGTTTTTGTTTATGCAATTAGATTTAATGTTTCTCCAAGGAATATGGCACTAATATTCTTAATTTCATTCATGTATCAAGCTTTAATTTTTTTACTTGGAGACTTCCAATTATTAATTGGAACTTTTATAGCAGGTGTGTTTATAGCTTTCTTCGTCAATCAAATAGCTACTTGGTATTACAAGACTAATCATGATAGAAAAATTCAAATATCTACAGCTCTAGTAGGTTCACTTTATGGCTTAACTGTTGTGTTATACATATTATTAATTGAAATAACAGGTGGTTATGAGCTTTCATGGAGATTTTATGGACTTGGAGGATTAGTAACAACACCTTTGCTGTTTGGATATATGGTTGGAAATCTTGGCGTTAGTCCTTCTACCGGAGAGACTGTTTCCTAAAGAGTAATTATTTTAATGAATCAGATAATTTCTTTAATTCTTTGATTGCGTCTCCGTCATCCTCAGGTAATTGATTTCTAGAAACCGGTTCTCCAATAATTATTCTTATTTTTTTATTTTTCTTGTTTAGAAGTTCATTTAATTGGGATATATCTCTTAACTGCTTATTTATCATTGAAGCAAAATAAAAAAACCATGAATTTCGTCCTTGTATATATGCCGGGATTAGTAAGCAATCATTTCTTTGAGCAATGTTTACAGGAGTTTTTTGCCAAGGCCTTTCCTCCAAACCAAAGATAGTAAATTTCGATAATCTTCCAGATGGAAACAATATTCCAATTCTTTCCTGAGAAAAAAATGTTCTCATTCTTTCAATGGTTTTTTTTGTTGCTGTATGTATCTGTTTTTCTTTATCCCAAACAACAGGAGCCATCATATCATCAAAAGCACCTAGTAAATAAACAAATAATTCATTTGCAAAAAAGAATGCATCTTTTCTTTTCTTGTAGACATTATGGTACATTGCCACAGCATCAGCAGGGCCCATTGGATGATTTGCAACAATTAAACATTTTCCATCTTCAGGAATGTTATTCAATCCACTTACTTCACAATTTTTTGTATATGTATCTCCAAGCCATTCAAAAGCTTCAGGTCCCGACATACTTTGTATATGGTCACCAACATAGATAGATTCATCAATCCGTAAATACTTTGATAAAAAATTAAATATCAATTTTGAAAAAATATTTTCTTTAAGGAACCATGGCCCTCGTTCATGAATAAGGCTGTAGATTTTTTCTTCCATCAAGCTCTAAATATTTTCTTTTTACCCCTAATACCATCAAATTTTAATCGCATTCTTTTGATGATTTCATCTTTTGTTCCAGCCATATCAAATGATGGTAGAAATTTTAATTGTCTATTTTCATAGTCAATTTGTACAGGCATTACTTCAGCCTCAAGTTCTTTTGCAAGATACACAAAGCTTGATCTAAATCTCTCTGCATCAAACCTTCCTTCTGGTGTAACAATTAGTAAAAAATTATCAATTTTCTTTAGTTCACTAATGACAAGATCATACTGACCAGAGCCTTCTTTCCTATCAACAGGAATTGCTCCAAACCTTTTAAATAATCTTTCCTGCAGCCACCCTAGTGGCCAACTGATTCCTTGATTATCAATGTCTTTTGCATTTGTAAAAGGGTTTGGCAGTTTACGCATTGTCCACTTCGCTGAAAGATAGGAAACTTTAATATCTAAAGCTAAGATCATAAGAATCATAAGATATTCATCTTTAAAAGATTGATGCGGTGCAGCAACAACTATAACTCTTTTATTATCAAGAAAGCTCCCAACAGCTTTTATATCTTCAAAAAGTAATAGGAAATATGCTAATTTTTGAAGAAAAAATCTTTTTTTTCTTGGAGTATTTGTTGGAATATCTACGTCAGGAAGTATCTTTGTATACGGCATATAAAGAATTTTATTACTTTAATTTTTAATATGTTTTTTCTTCTTCGGAATTTAAGAATGTTACATTATTGAATTCTTTTAATCGAAAAAAGTGTCCCGATGATATTTGACTTGATTTTAAGGTAGTATGGCCAGCATGTCTTGGAAGATATTTTCGCCAGGTCCAAGGAAACAAATCTAAATCTAAGAAATATGAGAGCAAGGCTGACATTGTTCCAGCATGTGAAATGATTAATAGCTTTTCAATATTGGATTCACTTAGATTAAACAATGAATCAAAGTCATTTTTTACTTTTGTGATCCCAATCGAATTTAAATTCTTATCAAGATTATTAAATATATTTGAGCTAAATCCTTTCATATATTCACCATGAACACTTTCGTACCACTGCTCGAATGACATAGCATTTCTCTGTTCAAAAAACTTTTCTATGTCACCACCGGATTTGCCAAAAAGTTCTTTTTCTTCATCATCAAGGGCTTCCTCGAGCCAATCAAAAGTTTTAAGGATTTGCGCTACCCCTTTTTCTTTAAAAGGATACATTGTTTCCTGGGCTCTTTTCAATGGTGATACCCAAAGTTCATCAAAGCTATTTTCAGAAAATAATGAAGCAGATTTATCTGCTTGTATCTTTCCAAGTTCAGTTAAGCCAGGATTAAGATCATATTGATCACCATCAACCCACTTTGGTTGACCGTGTCTAATTAGAACAATTTCCATATTTAAACAATAGCTATACTTGAGTATTCTGTAGGTAATAGAATCAAATTTATGGAAAAAAAACTTTTTAGAAAAAAAAATAAATTCTTTTCAAAACTTTTAAATGGTATTTTTCTTTCATATGTTTCCATTGACAATATCCTAGAAGGTCCGTTAAGAGAATTTTTAAAACGTTATTTTGATCTTGAAGAATTTGGTTCTAACAATAGAGAGGAAAGTCTTTATTACCTCATTTTATTTTTTGGTTTTTTCCAGATAATTATTTCTCTTCAAGCATTCTTTCAACCAGTTATAGAAATCAAAAATGGAAAAATAGCTCTTAAGACACAAGAAAAAATACTGTCAGTAATTAATGCCGTAGATGAAATAACCAACATTGAAGAAAGAGATGAAGATACGATTATTTTTTCATTTCAAGAAAAATCATATGCAGTGGTTATAAAACATATTGATAATCGTGAATTAGAACTCCTATTGAATGAGATAAAATCAGCTATTCCTGATTAAAGTTCGCGAAAAATAGATTAGAAAATATTTTGCGTAAATTACTTTACATATCTATATTTATAGAAACTATCGGAAAAGAAATCGCAAGATAGAAAAGAAGATAGAATAGAAAATCCCGAAGGGTCGCAAGATCAATCGGGATTTTTGCTTTTTTCATATATTTTTAATAAAGTTATTTTTATATGATGACAAAACCTCCGTTAGATAAGGGAAATCCTATATTTGGTCACTCAATCAAATTTAATAATGATGCTTTATCTTTAATTCAAGATCTTCAAGTGAAATATGGTGATGTATTCGAAATATCGATACTTAATGAAAGAGTCACAATGTTTATGTCCCCATCCGCGACAAAACATATTTACTTAGACCCTGAAGATAATTTTTCATCAAAACATGGTTGGGAATTTTCTTTAGGTAAAGCTTTTGAGAATGGTTTAATGTTGAGAGATTTTGATGATCATAAGTTTCATAGAGGGCTTTTACAGGATTCATTTAGAAGAGATGCACTAGTAAATTATTTACATATCATTCAACCAATTCTTGATGAGTGGATTGAAAATCTTAAATCTAAAAAATCATTTAATTTATATGAAACTATGAAAGGGTTAATGTTTAAGATCTCAATTGAATTATTTTTTGATGAAATAGATAACTCGCGATTGAAAGAGTTAGAAAGATTGTTTACAGATTCAATCAAATCTGCGACGTCTGTTGTTAGGACTCCATTACCTTTTACAAAATTAAAAAAAGGTTTAAAAGCAAGACAGGAATTACTTACCTATTTTCAAAAAAAAGCAGAAACAGTTGATATTGACAAAAAAACACTTTTTTCTGAACTAGTAAAAACAAATAAACATGAAACAGGTTTAAGCAATTATGAAATAGCAGAACATATGATTTTTCTTTTGCTTGCTGCACACGATACAACAACTAGTACGCTTACATCTGCAATACATCATCTTTCAACAAATAAAAATTTCTATGAACAATTGAAGGATGAATCAAATGGTATTTCTTTCACAGATATCGCAGATCTAAAGAACGGCCTAAAAGCTGAATCTTTATTTTCTGAAGCTATGAGAAAATATCCCCCAGTTCCATTTTCAGTTCGTTATGTAATGAGAGATACAGAAGTTGAAAATTATAAACTTGATGGCGGAACGTACGTTGCTATCGGTCCTTTGGTACTTCATAACGATGAAAGATACTGGGATAGACCGGATACCTATAATCCAGAACGATTTTTAGATACAGATGAAATTAATGATTCGTACTTTCCATTTTCAGGTGGAGCTCATACTTGTTTAGGTAAATTTTTTGCTAGCTATCTCTTTAAAAATGTGATTTACAAACTTGTGACAAACTTTGATAATATTTCGTCTTCAGAACCTTTAAGTATTAACCCTGCACCCATTCCATACCCAAGAAAAGATGTAAAAATCAGTATTTCTTGACTTTTTTTATAAAAAGTTCGCGAAAAAAACAGCACAAAATTTCTTGCGAAAGTATTGGATTACATGTACATTTAATACACACTATCAAAAAAGAAGTCGCAAGACCGAAAATGAGATAGAATAGAAAATCCCGAAGGGTCGCAAGATCAATCGGGATTTTTGCTTTATTGGTATAATCCACTTGTGAAAAAATTATTCATCTCACTTTTAGCAATTTTTTTAATAGCATGTGGAAGTAACTCAAGCTCCACAACTCCTACATCCTCATCTGCCGCAGAACCTGAACCAAATATAAACGATGAACCTATGCAAACAGAAACGAATAACGAACCAAAAAATGATGAAGCTCAAATGGGATCAATTGATGAAATATTAAAAGAGTTCCCTGATGGAATTCTTTCTTTTTTATCAAAAAAAGAAAGAAATTGTTTGGATGAAAATGCTCCATTTGAAATGTTAAGACAAATTGAATTAGATCTATACGCAGGTAGACCCTTTTCAGAAGATGCAATCAAGTATTTTGATATGTGTAATATTCCTCCACCTCCTCTGCCAGGTGAAGGAGAATCAAATGTACAGGCGTTTCCCGAAGGAAATGTCTCAGAAAACGTTGAAGAAAATGCCTATTTAGTTGACATAGTGAGTCTTAATCAAGATGGAGTCAGCCCACATCTAGAAGTAGTTAACAGCACAACACTTCGATTATTTTATTCAAGTCTGTCGGCAAATGGTTTAGCAGTTGATTTATGCGACTACGATCTTAACTGTACTCGTCAAGGTGCAATTGAAAGAATTCAAGATTTAACAATTGTTGAAACAACTAGTGGCACTCGCAGAGGATACTTTGTTGAATTTAATCCAAATACTAAATCAAAAGAAATAATGACAGCTATTTTTAGTGAGGATGGTTTATCCTACACTAACCAGATCTCACTCGGTATATCTGATGGTGGCAGTATTGCTTGGGGTGTTCCAGATGCTGTTGTTATACCAGATGGAAGAATAAGAATTTATTGGGTAGATGAGTCTTCAGGTATGAGAGGTGAAAAGATAGTAAGTGCAACCTCAGAAACTCCAGAGGGAATTTCATTTACAAAAGATCCTGGCTACAGATTTGAAAATGGATATGTTGATTTTGAAGTCTTGGTAGCAGAAGAAAACAATTGGAAAGCAATATTCTCATTCTCACCAGAAGGGTTACCAAAAATACCACAAAGTTTATTTGTTGCAACATCAAAAGATGGTCTTGAATGGGATTTTACAGGAGTACCAATATCACCTCTAGATTTAAGTTATCTTGATCCAACTGGTATTTTGCTAAGTAACGGTGATTATCTTGTTGTTTCAGCCGTCGCTCCAAATGAATTAGGTGATAGAGATTATTTTCTTTATAAAAAAATACTAAAAATGCCTTAAAAAAAGCAAAAAGACTCCCTTGTGGCTGTTATTTTTGTTTTATCACACTTTTAGCAGTGGCTCAAAGCACGAAAGGAAGTCTTACTATTATTTTAATATTTTCATGGTTTTCTTTTAAAAATGAGCAAAAATTCATATAATTAAAGAGATGAAAAAGTCAATAAACATAGGCTTAATTATTTTTTTACTCCTACAAGCCTGCTCAGGGACCGAAAATATTGAAAATCAGCCTCAAGATAAGGAAACATCAAAAAATAACCAAAAGGAGACTGGAACTAAGGAAAATCAAGGAAACAATCCTGAACCAGATAATGATACTGTTTCAACACAAAATAAAATCGACGACTTACTGTCAGAGTTTCCAAATGGTATTTTTTATAACTTGCTTAAAGAGGAACAACAATGTTTAGTTGAAAATGTAGGCATCGAGATTATTAGTCAAATGGAGCTGGATTTTCTTGATGGTAAACCAATACAAGATAAATATGGAGATAGTTTCAAGGCTTGTAATATTCCACCTCCGCCAAGTCCTGGAATTGCAGGCGAGCCACCAAAAGGTGATAATAATCAACCGTCACCTCCTGGGGGAAATAAAGATATTATCGGTACACAGTCAAAAGATTTAAGCACTATCCAACTTTCATATCTTGGATCAATTAGAAGTTTAGAAAACAATCTTGGGAACATTGCTGATCCATCCATAGTAGAAACAAAAGATGGAAATCTTAGAGTATATTTTAAAAATGGTAATGAACCACAAGCAGGTATAAGTGGTTACGATAATTTTATTCACTCAGCTATTTCAAGTGATGGTGGCAGGAATTGGGTTATCGAATCAGGGGTTAGAGTTCCTGTCCAGTCACCAATAGAAGCTTTGGTTATTGATGAAAAAGTTGTTGCTTGGGGATGGGAGCTTTCTCCAAGTGGAGATGCTCTTGTTAGATATGAATCTTCTGATGGAATAAATTTTCAACAAATAAGTATTCCTAGATTTGTTCAATCAGATTGTAAAGACGACAAAGGAGATTCTTTCGGACCATTAGGTGATCCAACTGTTACTCAATTAAATGATGGTACGTGGATTTTTCATGTGCAAGAACTTGTCAGTCCGCTAGGACCATTTAACAGAAGGGCTTGTGTAGTTACTTCTAATGACGGACTTACTTGGAGTGCTCAAGTTGATCGTATTTATGGAGGAGATATAGATGTAACTACCAACCCTGCATTGAAACTAAATTCTCAAGGCATACTTGAGTGGATTTGGCCAACATATGACCATATGGTCTACAGAAAGGGAACAGATAGCTTTAATTGGTCTGAACCAGAATATTTACCAACTGGTGGAGATCCAGATTTTCTTGATCTTGAAAATGGTAAGCAACTATTAGCATTTGGAAACTTTAGTACCCGAAAAGGAGGCGCACTTATCTTTACTGAAAGAGTAAAGACTAATTATAAGATAAGTGTGTTAAATACTGGACCAACACAATCTCCAACAAAAAAATGGTTTGTTGAGGGAGCTGATATCAAAGATATAAAGGTGGTAAATATTTGTTTAAACATCGATCTGAGTAACTCTACTGGTGCAAGTGTAGAGATTATAAATGTAAATAGTGGCCTTGAGGTAACTGCAGTAGATACAAACGAACAATTTGCAAATCCACAATGTATATATATCCTCGTTGGTCCTGAGCAGATAATGGGATAAAATTTTTAATTACAATTAGTAATTCATTTATAATTAACCCATGAATATTGGCTCACATATCCCTTCAAAGAATGCGATAGAGGAAATTGAATACAGAAAAGGTGATGCTTTTCAAATCTTTATTTCTAGTCCACAAATGTGGAAAAGTCCAAAGCCTCGAGAAGACATTGATGTCTTACAGGATTACAAGGGAAATATATACGTTCATGCTCCATATTTGATCAACGTTGCGACTCCAAACAATAAAGTTCGTCATCCAAGTCGAAAACTTTTAAAAGACACTTGCAAAGTAGCTGCAACTTTTGGAGCAAAAGGAGTCGTTGTGCATGGAGGATCTGTTGGTGAAGGTGGAAACATTGGAGAAGGTTATGAAAATTGGGCAAAAGCCATAAAAGAAGTTGAGGATATTGGAGTAAAAGTTTTAGTTGAAAATACTGCAGGCGGTAAAAATTCAGTTGCAAGATATATGGATTCAATTGAGAGATTATGGGAGGTAATCGGTCATCTAAACGTAGGACTATGTTTAGATACTTGCCATACCTGGGCTGGAGGAATACCTACCATTGATGCTGTTAAGGGATTCAAGAAACTAGTCAAAAAAATAGACTTAATACATTTTAATGATTCTAAAGATGGTTTTGAGAGTAGTAGAGATAGACATGAAAATTTAGGGAAAGGAAAAATCCCAAAAGAGGAATTAGAGTATGTAATCAAAAATGCAAAAACAGATATTATTGTGGAAACACCGAATGGACCAGATGCACAAAAAAAAGATATTGCTTGGATAAGAAGACGTTTAAAGAAATGAACTATTTACCAAAAAACTTAAGGTTTGACGAGGGAGTCGCGTTTATAAATGACTTTTCACTCATAGATATCTCATCAGAACATGGAACACCTCTTTATATATATGATTGGAATCATATCGAAAACAATATATCTGAATTCACAAATGCTTTTGGTGAAGATACTTTATATCGATATGCTGCAAAAGCCTTTATCTGCAAAAAGCTCGTCGAATTATTGGATAAAAATAAATGGGGTGTTGATGTAGTCTCAGGAGGTGAAATGGCAACTGTTTTATCTTCAATAGATACACTCGAAAACACACTATTTAACGGGACTTACAAAACTAAAGAAGAAGTAGATTTTTTCATATCTAATAATGGTGGACACATATCAATTGATAACTTAAATGAAATCTCTTTACTTCAAGAAATTGCTTCAAAAAATAAAAGAAAACAATCAGTTATTTTGAGGATAAATTTAGATCTTGGTGCAGAAACTCACCCAATGGTTTTGACATCAGGTTATGATCAGCAGTTTGGACTTTCAATTGATATTGCTGATACAGCCCTAAAAGAAGTTTATAATTCTGACTCACTTTTATTTTCAGGAATTCATGTCCACATAGGAAGCCAGATTAAAGATCCTGAAAGATTCAAAAAAGCAATGGAAGAGTGCTCTTTATTTTTAGAAAAGAACAAAGCTAGTGTTGAAAGAGAGATTGTTTTTGATGCTGGTGGTGGTTTCTTTTCTCCCTATGAAGGTGACGAGAACAGCCAAGATCTTGAAGTTTACGCTGAGGCAATTAAATCTGGCATTGAAGAAAACTGGAGTTCAGATTATAAGGTAATGATCGAACCAGGGAGAGCTGTAGTAAATAACGCTGGACTAATTCTTTATACAGCAGGAGCAATAAAAGAAGACAGAGGAGATAAACCATATATTTTAGTTGATGGAGGAATGTCAGATAATCCAAGACCAGCTTTATATGGAAGTGAACACAAGCTATTTAATATATCAGGAAACAAAAAAGAGGAAGAAAAAGTTTTTGCAGTATCTGGAAGACACTGTGAATCAGGAGATCTTTTAGTTGAAGAAGCAAGTCTTCCAACTGACACAAATCCAGGCGATATTTTAATGTCAACATCCACTGGAGCTTACACATTCGCTATGGCCAGCAATTACAATCGTGTTCCAAAGGCTAAAGTCATTGGTATATCAAGTAACGAGGTTTTCGACTTAGTTAAAAGACAGTCTTTTGAAGATACTCTTGCCCAAGATTCTTAATTTTTTATTAACCCTCTATCAATAAAGAAATTAATTGTATCAGTTATTGTTTCAATGAAAGGTCTATTTGCGTGACCTAATTCATTTTTGGCGAGTGTACAAGGTATTAGTTTATGTGCAGTTTTTATTGTATGAATAGTGTCAATCGTCATGAGTCTTGGTTTCTTTGTAAATTTTGACTTTACTATTTCATACGGAACATTGAAATACATTGAAGATATAGGTAAAGCAGCAAGCAAAGTTCTTCTATCTAATAATTTGCCTATCATTTTTGCAATTTCTGGAAACATCAAAAATTCTCCACCTACGAGATAATTTTGACCATTAACTCCTTTTATTGAACAATTGATTGCAGTTTTTGATAAATCTCTTACGTCAACATAGTTATATCCAAAATCTATATTCAAAAGCCTCTTTTGGTTTGCAATATCAATCATTGATTGACAATTTAGTCCAGGTTTAAAATCATTGGGACCCATTATTGATGTTGGATGAATAATGCTTGCATCCAGATAATTATTTGTAAAATCTAAAACAATTCTTTGACCATCAGCCTTTGAAAGGTCATATGGAATTGACTTAGGATCAGATACGAGACTCCTAGATTCATATAAGGGTTCATCCATTGGCTCTCTTTGAAAAGCATCAATAGAAGAAAAATGAACTAATTTTTTTATATTCGCATCTACAGATGCTTCACATACATTTTTGGTTCCCTCGACATTTATTTTTCTTATTTGATTCTTATATCTTTTATCAAGACTTATGAAAGCAGCTGTATGAAAAACTATCTCAACATCTTTAAAAGCTGGCTTCAGAGAATCTTTATCTGTAATATCACCTTTGACTAACTCAATATCTAAATTTTCAAAGGCCCGATAATCTCTGTCAAAATCTATACACCGTACTTTGTATCCTTGATTAATTAATTCTCGTGAAAGATTTGCTCCAACATGTCCAGATCCACCGGTAATTAATGCGAGAGTCATATTATTATTTTAATTATGGATAATGATGAAAAGCTAATTAGAAAAGCAAAAGCACGTATTGGTTTTAGAATTCACAGTGTAATTTATTTTATTGTTTGTTTAGCACTAACTCTATTTGATATATTTATCGACTCTACTGGTGCGAATTGGTGGTATTTTGTTGTTGGTGGTTGGGGTATCGGTTTGCTTTCACATTTTGTAGGTATTACTAGCAACAGCCTTTTTTCGGTTGAAAAAGAGGTTGAGAGATTAAAGAACGATAGTAAAGATAGATATTAAAACTTTTTAATCGTCACCAAAAAACATTTGATTTCCACCGTATGGAATTTCCTCATCTTTTGAATAAATTTCTACGAAACGTTGTTTGATTTCTTTTACTTTGTCAATAAGTCCAATTTTTTTTAAATAGTTATAAGGAGCTCTGAAAACCCTATCTTCAAACTCTAAAAATTTTGATACTTTTTCGCTCATTGTTTTAAAAATAGTAGCATTTAGCTGAATTTACTAAAACTTTTAGAATATAAATTTTTAGTAAAAAGGAAAATTAAGGGTTTATGAACAAAAAAGTCAACTTTTATTAGGTATATACTTCTATTATGAGGAAATTTTTAATTTTTATATTATTTTTATCTTTTTGTGGAGGAACCTCAGAATCGCAGCGAACCTCAGAACAATCAGAAAGCAATGAAGCTACACAACAATCAGAAAGCAATGAAGCTACACAACAATCAGAAAGCAATGAAGCTACACAAAAATCAGAAAGCAATGAAGCTACACAACAATCAGAAAGCAATGAAGCTACACAACAATCAGAAAGCAATGAAGCTACACAACAATCAGAAAGCAATGAAGCTACACAACAATCAGAAAGCAATGAAGCTACACAACAATCAGAATCGCAGCGAACCTCAGAACAATCAGAAAGCAATGAAGCTACACAACAATCAGAAAGCAATGAAGCTACACAACAATCAGAAAGCAATGAAGCTACACAAAAGGAAGAAGAATTAATAGATCACATGACTCTAGTTGACTATCCAGCAAAACTTTATTTTGCAGGAGATATCCCAACCGAAGTTCATAGTCGAGTAGAGTATGCCTTTTCAATAATTCAAGAAAAACTCGGAAAATATCCTGTTGAAATCTATTTTGTAGGAACTGATGAAAGTGAAAAAGACAATCTATCCAATCTATTTTGTACTAATCGAGAAGAGGCCGGTAATTTTGATCCAAATGACCTCCAATTTAATTTTCAAGATTTTGACGATTGTATAAATTTTATCGATGAAAGATATTTTTCAGAGTACCTTCGAAGTGGTCTAGAAACCGAACAAAGAGGATATCAAGCCAGTGGCAATAAAGGCCATAATGGTCAATTTGAACAAAGGTACCATTTGCTTGTTTGGTCAAAGCCAATAGGGTTCGAAGTTGAAAATGGTGAGGGATACAACATAGAATTTAGAGGGGTATTCCATGAATATTGGCATGTATTTCAAATGGCTCATATGGATTTTTATAATTGTTCTGATAAAGATGTTCGATCAACATGTAATTTTGATTTTGATTCAATTGACTATCTTATTGGGGGTACGTGGCTTCAAGAAGGAACAGCAGTATTTAAAGAAATAACGATTTTACATGAGCAGATTAAGATAGGTAATCTTAAAAATATTCAAGGAGACATATTACAAGATTTCAATAATCAATATTTTGACGGGCAAAGAGTAATGGAGCAGTGTCCAGGAATGTCAATAAGAGACATAACCTACAGAGATCCATGTAGCCAGGCTGTTTATGGATGGGGAGCTTGGGCAGCTGCTTACCTGACTCATAAAGTAAATGATCCTTATGTTTTTGAAAATGTATATTATCCAGAATTAAAAGAATTAGGTGATCCAGAACTTGTATTTGCTAATACATTTGGCATGACAAGAGATGAATTTTTCGCTGAATTTGATTCATGGATCTATCTTTCAGAGGAGGAAAGGAAAATTGTAATCCCTGCTGTGGAAGAAAATACAGGAAGGTTGTATTACCCTTAAACATCAAGGCTTTCGTCTTTAATTTATGAAAGATATAAGAATAACTGAAAATCATCCTATAAAAAAAAGATATATCTTAGGACCCTTGGGAAGGGTAATTCTAAAATTAATTAATTGGGATATCGTTGGTAACCTTCCAGATAACAAAAAAATAATTATCGCCTCAGCACCGCACTCTTCTTCTTTTGATAGTATTTATGCATTTTTTGTCTGCATGGCGTCGGACTTAAAATTTTATTTTTTAGGATCTATATCTATGTTTACAAGAATTGTTGTACCAATTCCCTTTAAAAAGAACCCGGATAAACTAGGAATTCCACATCCTTTTGGCTTGATACAGAAAAAAATAATGATGAATTTTGGCGGAATACCAGTGTGGAGAACAAAGTCAACAGGGGTTACACAGCAAGTTATTGATGAACTAAAAACAAAAGATAAATTCATTTTATATTTAACTGTTGAAGGTCTAATGCATACAAACAAAACAATCAAAAGTGGTTTTTATTATATAGGAAAAGAACTTGATGCCAGTATTGTTCCTACAAAAATCGACTACAAAAATAGAAGATTTGAACTTATGGAGGAATATATTCTTACAGAATCACTAGAAAATGACAAAAATGCACTAATGAATGTCTATCACATGGTTGAAGGTAGAAATAAAACATTTTACAAACCAGAGAACAAATAAATTGTTAGTTATATTTCTTATAATTGTTGCTTCTATTTTTTTGATAGGTAATTTTCCCAACCTTTCAATATTTATAGGTATCATTGGTGTTGTGTTAGGAGTCAATTGGCTAATAAAAAACAGCAAATATTACGAATAAATAAATTAATAATATTTCTTTTAATTTTCTCTTTTTGTGGAGGAGGATCCGAGACTTCTGAAACCGTAGAAGAAGCTCAAGACACAACTACAACCACAGAAGCTCAAGACACAACTACAACCACAGAAGTTCAAGACACAAGCACATTTGAATCCTGGGCAAATATTAAAGGCCCTCCAATGATCTACGCGGCTTCGGATGTTTCTCAATCAACTATAGATAAAACTTTAAAGTGGTACGAGATAGCTTCTTCAGCATGGGGAGAATTTGGCCCAGCCGAAATATGGATTGTTGGGAACAGTAAAGAGACAGTATCAGACTTAGAAGATCTTTGGTGTGATATTAGAACAGAAAAAGATAAAAAATGGAACAAAGAATGGGATTGTGCAAATGAGTATTGGTCACCATTTGCTAGATATGTTGATGATGGAGGAGCAGCTGTTTCAACATATTATCGAGACTATATTGATTATCACTTCTTTCTTGTAACTATGGGTCCAAAATATCCTTCTCCAGACGAAGATGATTACAAAGTTGTTACAATGCATGAGTATTTTCACATTTATCAACATGCACATATATCAAATATTGACGATGAGGGCCCTAGTAGTGCTATACGTGACGAAAAAATGGGTGGTGCTGACAAACCTTGGTTCGCAGAAGGTGGAGCAGAGTACATGGCACAACTTTTATATTCAAGGCAACCTAATGTCAGGTCCAACTATTTAAAAGAAATTATGGATAGAAAAGCTTACAGTATTGGAGAGTATCTTGATTATGGAAAACCTTTAAAAGACCTTACTTATAGTGATCCAGTACAAACCTACGATATAGGTACTTGGCTAGTTGCATATATAGTTGATAAAGTTGGAGAAGAAACTTTTAGGGTTAATTTTTACAAAGATCTTGATGGCCTTGGATTCGAAGAATCATTTAAAAAACATTTTGGTATGGGAAGCGATCAATTAATCAGTGAATTTGACGAATGGATTAAGCAACCTGTAGATGAATTATTAAAAATCATACCTTAACGATATTTATCAAAAAAACCTTTCCTATACGCGTAGTAAGTAACTGCACTTAAGACTATCCCAGAAAAGAATGGAGGGATTCTTACTAGAAATAATATAAATGCAATACCAGCAATTGTATAGTCAACGTATCTCCAAAACTTATTCGATAATTTAGGTAGTAGATTAAACAGCCTAAGTACAAGAATTACTGCAACAAAGACAATTAGATAATACATAGTATAAATTAAAGCACTTCAGGAATTACAATCAAATTACATGGATAAGGTTGTTGTAATCACCGGTGCAAATTCAGGGATTGGATATGCAGCTGCAAAAATATACGAAAGTAAAGGGTATTTTGTAGTTTTGGGATGTAGGAATGAAGAAAAAGGAATAGCTACTGAAAAAGAGATTGGTAAAAATTCAAAATTTATAAAACTGGATATGACCGACTATGAAAGTATTGATAATTTTTACAATAACCTAACTAATAATTTTAAAAATATTGATATTTTTTATAGTAACGCTGGAATAATGTATGTTCCTTTTTCAAAAACTAAAGAAGGTCTTGAATCCACACTGGCAACTAACTATTTTGGCTCAACCTACTTAACTCTAATGATGTTGGATCTAATGAAGAATGTTGTGAACTCTAGAATTGTCCAAATTTCAAGTATCGCAATGTATTTTATAAAGGAGATGAGATACGAGAGGCTAGAAGATGAGTCCATATATAGTCCCTGGACTTGGTACAACTATTCAAACCTATATAGAACAATGTTTTCATTTGAACTCGATAAAAAAATAACAAATTTTGAAACAGATGTTGTAGTTGCTCACCCAGGGGTTACTAGATCAAGACTATACAGAAGGAGTAATCCAAGCTTGAGCTATAAAATAATCGATAAATTTAAGACAAATGTATCTACAGGAGTAGCTCCTGTGATTGAAGCAAGCACAACAGCTGAATTAAAAAAGGAAAGAGTTTATGCTCCAAAAATAATTCATCAATATGGAAAACCTTCAACATATAAAGCAAACAAACTTGCCTATAACCTTCAAGAGAGAGAAACATTATGGAACTATACTTTAGATAAAATTGGGATGAAAGATATCTTGTGATAATAATTCAAACAACAATTGGATCCGAAGAAGACGCAAGAGAGTTAACAAATTATCTTGTCAACAAACAACTTATTGCATGTGGGACCTTTACCAAAATTCAATCCATTTACAAATGGGAAGGGAAAATACAACAAGAATCTGAATATGAAATTAATCTTTACTCAAAAGAGTCACTACATGATCAGTTGATTGAAACATTACAAGAAAAGCACACTTATGAACTTCCAAAGATTACTACGATAAAACCCACTTATACTTTGCCTGAATATGATGATTGGGTAAATAAAGAAACTATTTAATTATTGTCTCGAAGATATCCAAAAATACTATATTCATCGAGATTTATACTTCTTTCGTTATTTTTATCCAAAGCAGCAACTATTTGAGCTCTATGTTCTGTAGCATGAAATATCATCATAGATAATATAACCGAGACTTTTCCAGAACTTTCTCCCTTTGACGTTTCAAACGTAACCTCTTCATCTTCTCTGTAAGACTGTTCAATTAAATCTTTATCGATATTTTCAAGTGCATCGATTAGATCATCAATTAAATCTGGACTCTCCATATCAAATTCAATTTTAGAAAATGGTTTTTCTTGCAGCCTTTGACTATATAAATATGATGCAGTAACAATATGAACCATAATTGTTCTAACTGTCCATTCTTTATCAATGACATAGTAATCCAGTACTTCTGGGTCAAGTTTTTTTATCTCTTTGTAGATCTCTTGGTTTGCCCAAGCCATATGTTTTGTTAAAAGTTCAATAGAAATCATTCTGACTCAAGTCTATTTAATCTTATATGAATATCATCTATTTTTTTAGATAGTTCTTGAATGTCATCAACATTTTTTGCAGACCTTAGATAACGATCATTCTGCCATTTTAAACCCCATTTTGTTAAACCGATGCTGAAGACACCCAGGGGTACAACTACAAAAAGACCTGATAGTTCTCTACTAAATGCTACTCCTAAAAACATAAATCCAAAAAGTAAGTACATGAATGACATAATTACTTTTTCCATTGTTCTTGTAATTTTTTTTTCTTTCGTTTCTTCAGAATTCATACTTAAAGAATACCTGCGATTTAAAATAGAATCATGAAAATTATTGTCCTCTGTACGGGAAACTCATGTAGGTCTCAGATTGCTGAAGGATTACTTAAATCAAAATATCCAGGTTACGAGATACATTCAGCTGGAACAAAACCAGAGATAAACGTCAACCCTTATGCAATAAGAGCCATGAAAGATGCAAACATTGATATATCTAACAACTATCCAAAATTAGTGGATGATTTTGTTGATCAAGAGTTCGATTATGTACTTACAGTCTGTGATTCTGCAAATGAAATTTGTCCAACATTTCACAATGCAAAAAATAAAATACATAACTCTTTTGAGGACCCAAGCAAAGACTCATATGAATCAGACGAGCATGCTATGGAAATATATAATCAAACTGTCAAAGATATAAGTAATTGGATTGAACAATTAGATTTTTAATTTAAGTAGTTCTCAGTTCTATAAAGCTTAAAAAATGAAAAGGTTGCAGCCGAACATAGTAGATGCCATACCATATGGGCTTGTAACCACGAGTCGGGATTGCACCAAGGATGATCTGGAACTCCTGTTTCCCATATAAGTAAGGCACCAAAGAAGGAGAGAAATCCTAAGAAAAACCAAGGAGAGTATTTTATTTCAGATGGTTTATTTAAATTTGGAATTAATGCTGGAGCAAAATAAAGTAGCATTTCCCAATTATTCTGGAAGTTTTGAAAAGACTCTATTACAGGACTTCCAAAAAGTTGCTGAATAACTAATACTGAAATACCTGAACTAATTCTTCCATAAATGTTTGGAAACTTTACAACTATTTCAGTAGCTATCCAAAGCCCAATACTCAATTCGAACAAACTTATTCCAACCCCAAATCCTCCATTCAAAAACCATGAATCAAAGGCATATACTGTAACCAGTAAAAAGTAAAGAACAAGATACACTCTTGTTGAAAAACCAATAAGTTTTTTTAGGTTGTAAATCCATAAGATAACTATGTACATAATCATTGATAAATTATCAAGCCATGCACCAAATTCAGTATTTGTTCCATGCATTGCCATTGAACCTGGTCCGAGAAAAGTTGAAGCCCCGGCATAAATAACTGCAATACTTGGAGAGCCAAACATAGTAATTCCATTGTCAGAAGTTGCATCTTGAGACAATTTATAGAACATATAAAGACCAACAATTACAAATCCCAAATTTCCTAATGTATTTGAAGGTTCTCTAAGTAAACCATCGCTTACACGTTCACACCATCTTGAAACTTCCCCTATAGCATTTTCATTTGAAGCTCTATCACCCCAGCCATCAATACCAAAGAGTATATAAATAATGAAGAATCCAAAGACGGATGAAATAGCAACTTTTAAAGGAAAATAATTTTTAAGGTTATTTTTTGGATTCATCAAGAGATTTTATTGAAGCAGTCAAGGATCTATCCATATCTGATATTAAATCCTCAATATTCTCTAGGCCTACAGAAATTCTAATTAAATCATCTGGTGCTTCAGCATCTGTTCCAGCTGCTGAATCATGTGTCATCAATGAAGGGACTTCAATCAATGACTCTACACCACCTAAACTTACGGCCAATTTATATAAATCTAAATTAGAAAACAATTTTTGATCGTCTATGTGATCCTCTGTGTAAAAGCTGAGCATTCCACCAAAATAATCCATTTGCTTTACAGCAATCTCGTGATTTTTAAAATTTGTAAGACCTGGATATCTAACTTCTTTAATATGTTCAGAATTCAATAAATATTCAGCAAGTTGATGGGCATTTTTTGAATGCATTTGTATTCGGGGTCCAAGCGTATATAAACCTCTTTGTGCAAGATAGGCATCAAATGGTGACATTACTGCACCACTTGCTTTTTGCACTAAATGTAAATATTCGTGTACTTCAGAATTATTTGTTACTACAACTCCTCCAAGAGTATCGCTGTGTCCCCCAATATATTTAGTTGTTGAGTGCATAATAATGTCGACACCATGTTCAAAAGGCCTTGTTATAAATGGTGTTGAGAAAGTACTGTCAGCAACTAAAAGTGAGCCTTTATCATGTACAATCTTCGCAATAGAAGACATATCATAAAGATTTATATTTGGATTAGATGGAGATTCTATCCAAACAAGTTTTGTATTCTCATTAATCAAAGATTCTAATTTTTCTGTTTCATTGAAATTACAAAAATTTACTTCTATGCCCCGCTTTGTTGCAATCTGGGTAAAAAATCTTGTTGTGCCACCATAAACTTCTTGGGTAATAAGAACATTTTCACCTGGTTTGACCAACTCTGCAATCATTGTCACACAAGCCATTCCAGAAGCCATAGCAAAACCATGCAAAGTTTCATGATCATCAACGCCTTCTAATGAAGCCATAGTTCTCTCAAAAATCTCTCTTGTTGGGTTATTCATTCTTCCATAAAAATATTCAGATTCACCAGGTTCTAAATTTTCATAAGTTGTAGACATATGGATAGGAGGCATGACATCACCAGTTGGTAACTTAAATTTTTTTTGAGTATGTATGGCTCTTGTGTTTATGCCATATTTTTTTGATTCCCCCATGTGAGAATTGTATATCGGTTTGTATTGATATGCACCAACAAATATCTCTTTTACGAAGAATTAAATCGATACTTTAATTTCTTTAAACCCTCTAATACCAAATGCGCCAGTTCTTTCAGGTTCATCAACCAAAGCAACTTCGTGTTTAAATAAATTTTGAAATGAGACTTCTAATTCTAATCTTGCGAGATGAGCTCCTAGACAAAAATGAACACCACCTCCGAAACTCGTATGACTTAAATTACTTCTTTCAAAATCTATTTTTTCTGGATTTTCAAATGCTGTTTCATCTCTATTTGCTGATCCAAGAAGAATGGCAATTTTTGAATTCTTTGAAAGATTTATACCTGAAACAACAGTCTCTTCTAAAACCCATCTTTGAAAAAACTGAAGAGGACTATCCCAACGAATTAATTCTTCGATGATATTTTTAATGTCATATTTTTTATCCAAATTTTTTGTTGAGATGTTATTCAACAACAACGCAACTATTGAATTTCCAATAGTATTCACTGTTGCTTCATGACCAGCATTTAAAAGTAGTATTACTGTGCAAATTATTTGATCTTTTGTTAGTTGTTGGTTGTTTTCAGAAACTTGTGACAATCTAGATATCATGTCATTTTGCGGATTGTTGTTTTTCTTATCAATTAGATCACTCATATAAATATAGAAATCTTTTGCTGCAGCTTCGGCTTCATTTGCATTTTCATCAGAAACTTTCAAGTCATACATTTTTACAATTGAATGTGACCAGTAAAGAAATTTTTCATAATCCTCTTCTGGCACCCCAAGTAGCTCTCCAATCACTGCTATTGAATAAGGTTGAGCATAATCTGCAAGAAGATCGAATTTTTCATGATTAATTTTATTAAGAAGTTCATTTGATTTTGTTTCCATAAAAGGTCTCAACTCTTGTACTTGTCTATTCAAAAATGCTTTAGCAACTAACCCTCTAAGCTCATCATGGATATTTCCCTCAAGATTCAACAAATTAAATTCCTCAGTTTTCCAAAAATAATCGTAATCTTTTGGGTTAATCAATTTTTCATCTGAGTCTTTCACATAGTCCTCAGGTTCTGAAGATGAAAAATTCTTGCTTTTTTGTATTTCTTTAACGTCTTCAAAATGTGTAATTAAATTCAACCCGGACAGTTTGTCATAATGAATAGGGGAACTATTTCTTAACTCTTTTAAATATGGATAGGGGTTTTTTATAAAGTCCTTATCTTCATTTGGAAAGGTTATTTCTGGAATGTTCATATCACTAAATTATCAGTTTTAGCAATATTTTCTATATATTTATAAAAAATTCTTAGTGACCAGTTTGAAATACGTTGATATCATCAAACTTATGACAGAAAAAAAATCAATGCTTGATGGCGAAAGGCAATACCATATTCAATTAAAAGAAGGTGATATAGCTGATTTTGTTATCCTTCCAGGCGATCCAGGAAGAGTAGATTTTATTGCAAAACACTTTGATGATGCAAAAGAAATAGCTTTTAATCGAGAATATAAAACAGTTACTGGAACTTATAAAGGACGACCAGTGAGTGTAACTTCAACTGGAATAGGATGTCCTTCTGCTGCAATAGCAATAGAAGAACTAGCAAATATCGGAGCAAAAACTTTAGTTCGATTAGGAACCTCAGGGGCAATGCAAGAACATACAAGAGTTGGCGATTTGGTAATTGCAAATGGAGCTGTACGTCAAGAAGGAACATCACCTCAATATATGCCTATAGAATTTCCTGCTGTTCCATCAGCTGATATGGTTTCAGCACTAGAAGCTGCCGCAATTGAAAGTAAATCAACGTATCATATTGGGGTAGTTCAATCAAAAGATTCATTTTATGGACAACATGATCCAGACTCTATGCCTGTTTCTTATGAATTAAATCAAAAATGGGAAGCCTGGGTTAAAGGTGGTGTCTTATGTTCAGAAATGGAAGTATCAACTTTGTTTGTAGTTGGAAGCTATAGAAGAATCAGAACAGGGGCTTTACTTGTTGTTTACGGAGATCAAAATAGACAAGAAGCACTTTCAAAAGAAGATTATTTAGATTCAGTAAACAAAGCAACAAAGATCATTCTTGAATCAAGTTTGAAGATATAATCTAATTATGGATTCAGGAAATCTAATCGCGTTTTTAAAAAAATTTAGTTTTGGAAGACTAATTGGTTGCGGGATTGTATTAAGAATTGCAGTTGCGCTTGTTGACGGTGTTTTTGGTTTAGAAATAAATGAAATTGAAAACTTTAATATATATTTATTTGTAGTTGCGTTAATTTATACAGTCTTTTGGATGTTCAATAAAAGCTATTCAGATGAAGAATATGAGGATTGAGTCCCCCTTTTTGTAACAGACAAACTAGCTTTATCAATTGCTAAATTTATAGCGTCATTAACTTTTAAATCTTTCGATAGCCCATATACAAAAGATCCGACAAAAGCATCTCCCGCACCTGTTGTATCAACGGCGTCGACTTTTGGTGCTTTAAATTTTATAATTTCACCATCCTCAACATATAAAACACCTTGTTCTCCGTAAGTGACAAGTAGATTACATGGAATTGTTTTTGAGAATTCTAATATATTTTCATCTGTTACATCCAATCCACTAATTATTTGAAATTCATTTTCATTTGGAATAAGCCAGTCAATCTTTTTAAGAAAGGCACTCTCTAAATTTTTTCCAGGAGCTGGATTAAAAACTGTAGTTATATTATTTTGTTTTGCATAATCAAATACATCATGATTCACATCCATTGGAATTTCAGCTTGTCCGATAAGATAAGATACATTTTCTATTTCTTGAAGAGACGCTATTGCTTTATTTCCGTCAATTTCATTGTTTGCTCCAGGAATAACAATGATTTTATTTTCACCCCTAGCATTTACCCATATGGGAGCTACACCACTTGACACTTTTACTCTTTGAATATGATCAACATTTACATTGTTCTCAATAAAATTATTGATTGTAGAATCCCCAAAAATATCATTTCCTAAACAAGAAATCATGTAGACATCAGCACCTAATAGCCCAGCCATCACTGCTTGATTTGCCCCTTTACCACCAAATCCAGTTTGAAATGAATCACCTATCAAGGTTTCTCCACTTAAAGGGAATTCAGAGATGTAAGAAAATTGATCTATATTTGAACTTCCAATGACACATATCTTTTTGTTCATCGATAAGTTACTCGTCTCCCCACGTATCTTCTAAGAAGCCTTTTCTCCCACTTGCTTCTGCATATATTTTGTACCGAGCACTTTGTTTCTTATAAAAATCTTGATGATATTCCTCTGCAATATAAAAAACAGGTGCTTCTGTAATCGCAGTAACAATGGGTTTATCAAATTTGTTCGACTTTTCTAACTCATCTTTAGATCTAAGTGCTTCTTCCATTTGTTCTGGTCCTACCGTAAATATTTCGGTTCTGTATTGTGATCCAACATCTGCAAATTGATAATTCAATGCTGTTGGGTCAATGTTTCGCCAAAAAACTTCTAGAAGCTCACCGTATGTAATAATATTTGGATCATACTCAATCTCAACTACCTCTGCATGACCAGTATTACCCATACTTACCTGTTCATATGTTGGATTCTCAATCTCTCCACCCATATATCCAGAGGTTGCTTCAAGTACACCATCAAGAACTTCAAATGGTGGTTCCATGCACCAAAAACATCCACCAGCAAAGTAGGCTTTTTCAGTATTTTGAGTCATATCTGATGTCCCTAAACTTATGCATGAAAACAATAGTAGTAGAAAAATAAATTTTAAATTTTTCATAACTCGTAAGTATAGGAATTTAAAAATTTACACTTATTTATTTTAAAAAAAGAGCCCACAAGTGGGCTCTTTTAAATCATATAAAATTTAATTTGGGCTATCACCCTCATTAAAATCTATTGATGACGTGAATGCATATACTGGTCCCATATAAGCTACCGTACTACCATCAAAAAGCTCGGTTTCTGATTCACTGTCTAAAGCAGCTTGTAATTTTTCTACAGCCGCATCCATGTCTTCCTGGCTATCCCAAAAGTTCCAGCTGATAGCGCTATTTCCATCAAAAATTGCACCAGTCAATTGAAGGCCATTTGACTCCTCATATATTGGTTCAACCTTTTCTTTTAGAAAATTCAGAACTGCTTCAGTTTCTTTTGCTACACCAACTACAAGTCTCAAGTAGCTTGGTTTTGTCTCACCAACAGCAATTGTTTGATACATTTTCCCATACACTGCTTCACCTTCATAAATGACTGGTGGAGCTGACATAAAGCTAGAAGCTTCAGCAAGTGTTGCTTGGATTTGTTCAGCAACTGCCTCGCTTGCTTCTTTGCTATCCCAGGCAGCCATATTTATTCCTGAAGTATCTCCAGTTATTGCGGCCGTCAATGATAAAAGCCCTGGTGTTCCTGAGAATTCAGGCATGACCTTTTCTTTAACAAAAGATACAGCCTCATCTTTTTTGTCTTCCTGAAAAGCAGGAATTGTGATTCTAAAGTACATATTTTCCTTTCTTAAGACCAATACTAAAAACTAACTTAATGAGATGTTGAGAAATTTATGAATTTTATGTTAAATCAAATCTGTCTTGTATATAAAAAATAACAGTATATTATTAAATTAATCCTTCGACCAAAAGGCGGAGAGAAATATGAAAATAACAGTACCAAAAATAATTGGATTAAAGAACAGTCGTGTCATATCCATGATGACTGCTTATGATTATCCTTCTTCAAAAGCAATATCTGATGCAGAAATAGATATTATTCTCGTAGGAGACTCACTTGCCCAGGTAGTTTTAGGCTATGACGATACTCTCTCAGTTACCGTTGATGAAATGCTCCATCACGTTAAAGCTGTTACCAGAGCAAATCCAAACTCCCTTGTTGTAGCAGATATGCCTTATATGAGTTATCACGTTTCTGAAGAAGAGACAATTAAGAACGCAGCAAGATTCATCCAAGAGGGAAAGGCAGATGCCGTAAAAATTGAGGGTGGGAAAAAAAGAGAAAATATGATTAAAGCATTAATTAATGCTGAAATTCCTGTAATGGGTCATCTTGGATTAACTCCCCAATCTAAAAATGTAATGGGTGGTTATAAAATTCAAGGAAAAACTTTAGAACTTGCAACAGAATTATTAGAAGATGCAATCCTCCTAGATTCTTTAGGATGCTTTTCTTTTGTTTTAGAGGGAGTTCCAAAGGTAGTTGCTCAAACTATAACTGAACAAGTTTCTATTCCTACAATTGGGATAGGTGCCGGGGTACATGTCGATGGACAAGTACTTGTTTATCATGATCTTCTTGGTATGAAATCTAAAGAATATATAGATGCAAAATTTGTGAAAAGGTATGACAACCAATATGACAGGGTTGTTGATACGATGAAAAATTTCAAAAAAGACATTGAAAATAAAGAGTTTCCTACTGATGATCACTCCTATGATTCGGGTGATTCTTTACTAGAAAACCTTGAAGAGTGGAAAAAAGAAGTTAAAAAAATTCTGTCATAACCCATATCTAGTATTAAATTAATAAGTACCTGCTTCGTAAGAAGCCACGTACAAGTGTCCATAGGAGATATATGAGTAAATATGATTTAGTCTCAATTGTGAGACCGACCGCTGAAGACAGCGTTGTTGAAGAACTACACAAAACTATAACTGATTTAATTACCACTAATGGTGGTAACGTATCAGATCAAGGAGTTTGGCAAAAAAGAAAACTTGCTTATCAAATTGATACTTTCAATGAAGGTATTTATACAATTACTTCATTTGAAGGTCCTGGAAATATTCCTGGAGAGTTAGATAGAGTGCTAAAAATATCTGATGATGTTATTAGACACAAAGTGTTAAAGATGGAAAGCTAGAGGTAGAGAAATGGTAGATAACACAGTAACAATAATTGGAAATTTAACAGCTGATCCAGAAGTAAGAGTCACAGACTCTGGTGCAACATTAGCTGAGATAAGAATTGCACAAAACAAAAGAAAAAGAAACAATGACGGATCTTGGGACGAAGGTGAGCCAATGTTCTTCCAGGGAACAGTTTGGAATGATATGGCAGAAAATGCATCTTCAACATTACAAAAAGGAATGAGAGTAATCGTTGTTGGTAGATTAAATTACAGATCTTGGGAGACACAAGACGGACAAAACAGATCAGTAGTGGATATAGCTATCGATGAAATTGCACCTAGTTTGAGATGGGCAAGAGCAAATGTTGAGAGAACATCAGGTGGAGGGAGCGTATCAGAAGCACCTAAAGCAAGAGATGATTTCGAAGAGAACGAAGCTCCGTTTTAAGGTATATCATGGGTAAATCAAACAACAGATCAAGTAAGCCAAAGTTATCAAAATATGAAGCTCCAAAACAAAGGAGAATTACAAAAGAGCAAATAGAAAATGCAACATATAAAGATGTAAAACTTTTAGAAAAATTTCTATCTGATAGAGGAAAAATCAGATCCAGCTTAATTACAGGGATAACTAAACAAGAACAAGCAAAAATTGCCAGACTTGTAAAAATTGGAAGAGAGTTAGCTCTTTTGCCTTATGTAACGACAAGTTCTTATAAGCAATCCTACAACAGAAGATGAAAGTAATTTTAAATCAAGATATCAAGAAACTTGGTAAAAAAGGAGACGTTGTCGAGGTTGCTAAAGGTTATGCAAGAAATTATCTACTTCCTAAGAACTTAGGTATAAAAGCTACTCCAAAAAATATTTTACTTGCGGAAAAAATGCAAGAAAAGAGACAAGCCTCTATCGAAGAAAATATTGAGTTAGCAAATTCTATCAAAGAAGGACTTGCCGATGCAAAAATTGTAATTGCTGCAAATTCAACTGACGAAGGCACACTTTATGCTGCAATTTCAAATGATTCAATAATTGAAGCAATCGAAAAATTTTCGGGGTATAAAATTGAAGAAGATCAAATAGCTGAAAATTCAATCAAAGAAATAGGTTTACACAACATTGCTATCAATCTAAGTGGAGATGTTTCATTTGAAGTAACTCTAGAAATTGTTCCGGAGACATAAATAATATGGCTGGACCGGAAGCAGTATCAAATAGAGATTTAGACGGCCTTCAAAAAGCACCTCCAAATAGTATTGAGGCTGAAGAAGCACTATTGGGAAGTGCACTTTTATCTAGAGATGCTGCAAATAGATTGATGGAATCAGTTAAATCATCAGATTTTTATAGTCCTACAAATCAAACAATTTTTGAGGCAATGAAAGACTTGTTTGATTCAGGAAAACCAATTGATAGCGTTACTGTTTCAGAGACCGTTTTTAAAGATAATAAAAATACTACAAGTTTAAAAACTTCATCTATTGCAAGATTGATAGAAAATGTACCTAGTTCAGCAAACTTTGAGAGATATATTGAAATTGTTCTCGAACATTCAAACAGAAGAAAACTACTCAAAGCTAGTGGAAGGATCGAGCTTTTAGCTTATGCCCTTGATAAGGATATATCGAATGTTATGGATGAGGCTGAGCAGTCAATATTTACTGCCTCAGATGATGCTATTGGAGAGGGACTTATTGGGGTATCAGATGTATTAAATGATGCAATTGAGAGAATTGAAGAAATTGAAAATAGAGGTACTGGTCTTTCGGGTTTAGCAACAAATTTTGCAGATCTTGACTCAGTACTTGCTGGGCTTCAAGAAGGAAACCTTGTTGTAATCGCTGCAAGACCAAGTATGGGTAAATCATCGCTTGCATTAAATATTGCGACAAATGTTTCAAAAGAAGACAAAGTCACAGCTTTCTTTTCACTTGAAATGACAAAAGAAGAATTAGTTCAAAGAGTATTATTTTCTGAAGCAAAGGTTACTTCAGGAGATGCAAGAAAAGGTCAACTTGGTCCTGAAAAGTGGTCTCGTGTTGTTGAAGCAGCTTCAAAAGTAAACAATATGCCTCTATATTTCGATGATGCTTCTGTAATCACAGTCACAGACATTAGAGCAAAATCTAGAAGGCTTAAATCCTCAAAAGGTCTAGATCTTATTGTTGTAGACTATCTTCAATTAATGCAGGGTATGTCTGGAGACAACAGACAGCAAGAAATTGCGGAAATAAGTAGGAACTTAAAGAATCTAGCCCGTGAATTAAAAGTTCCAATCATTGCTTTATCACAGTTAAATCGTGCCGCGGAAGCAAGAGAAGATAAAAGACCACGATTAGGTGATCTTCGAGAATCAGGAGCTATTGAACAAGATGCTGATATTGTGATGATGCTTTATAGAGATGATTATTACAATCCAGCTACAGAAGTCCCAGGTGTCGCCGAAGTTAATATTGTAAAGCATAGATCTGGATCAACAGGAAAAGTAGACCTTTACTTTAGTAAGGAATATACACAGTTTTCTAATTATTCAAGACAACAAGATTAGTGAATAAAACTTTTGGAGCTTACGCTGCAATAACAGTTTTAGCTATTTCCTGGGGAACCATACCCATAATTATCAAAACCACTGATATAAGTCCATTAAGTCTTGTGGGAATAAGAACATTTATCGGCTCTATTTTTCTTTCATTATTCTTTATCAATAAAAAAGTAAACTTTAAAGCTTTAATTAAGCCGGGATTAATTTTAGGACCTTTGTTAGCGATCCACTGGGCAACAATGTTTGAATCTATAGATAGAAATAGCGTAGCCGTTGGAATAGGTTTAGTTTTTTCTTATCCTATTTTTGTTCTAATTATTGAAAGAATTCGTGGAAAAAAATTAACAATAATTCAAATTTTAATTATTTTAATTGGATTTAGTGGCTTGATAATTTTGCTAGAGGTTAGATCTATTAATTCGATAAGTGGATTAATTTTTGGGATTTTAAGTGCGATAAGTTTATCTTTTTTGATAACTATTGGCGAATATTATACATCTGAATTTGGTGGTTTAAATATTGCATTTGCACAATTGATTTCTGCAGGATTCGTAATGCTTTATTTTACTACTCAAGGCTTTGGATGGATGATAGAGAATATAGGTATAAGTCTTTTTCTTGGAATTTTTTTAACAGCCATAGGTTTAACAACATATTGGTATGTAGTAAAAATTATCAAACCTTTATCCGTAAGTACCATTACTTATTTAGAGCCAACTTCTGGAGTTATTTTAGGGATTATTTTATTAGATGAAATAATATCTCTAAGCCAGTTAATAGGTTTTGTTCTTATTATTTTTGTCGGGATATCACAGGTGATTTATGATTCAAGGATTAAATCTGATTAATCATAAAAGTATGATTTTCTAAGAATTTAATTAGATTCCATTCTGAATTATTTTCCTTTAAGAACTGTAAAAAAGTCTCACTTTTTAGAAACAATGGATAGGTAAGTTTTTTATAGTTTTCTCTATTCAGATGTTCAACAATTTTTCCATCTGAAATTTTTTTGATTGCACTGCCTAATTCATTAGCAGTTACGACACAATCAAAATTTTCAAGAACTTCATCATCAACTGTTAAATCACTACTGTTTTTAAAGTTAACAAGCTTTAAGCATTGATTTTCAACTATTCCAAGCTCCTCAATATCTTTAGAAGAAAACAATTTTTTATCAATAATAATTTCTAATATTTCCATTAATACAAAGATACAATCTTTAACAACTAAGAAGTATTGCAATATAAAAATATTTCACTAACTTTACTCTATGGACACTTACAAAGGATCAGGAGTTTCTCCCGGTATTGGTCTTGGTAAATTTTATGTTATTAATAATGAAATAGATTTTTCAATTCCTAAAAAGGTGAGTTTTAAAGAAAGTCAAAGCAAATTAGATATGCGATATGAACAGCTAATTAGTGAACTAGAAAAAGAAAACAGAGAAGATGAATCAAAAGTTTTAGATGCATATCGTCTGCTAATAAATGACCCTGAGATAGTTGAAATGGTCGATGAAGACCAAAATCTTATAGAGGTTTTTCAAGTTTTTAAAGACATATCAGATCAAATGCTTAGTTTTGAAGATGAGTATTTTAAACAAAGAGCCGAAGACATAATTTCTTTAGGTAAAGAAATCATTTTTACAATGCAGGATATTGTTATAGATAAAAATTTAAATGAGGATGTAATTATTTTCGCTGATGATTTAACACCAAATGATACTTCATCTATAGACCTTACAAAAGTAAAGGGTTTCGTTGTATCCAATGCAGGACCTACATCTCATGCTGTAATTGTTGCTAAAAATTTAGGAATACCCTGTGTGATAAATTTTGATATTACAAAAATCGATTCGGATTTTAATAAAAGTGTTGTATTAGATGGAGATACAGGAGAAATTTTCTTAGATCCAACATCAGATGTTCTCAAAAAAGTTGAAGAAGGTTTGAATAAAATAAACAAATTAAGAGAGTCATATAATCAAGATTCAATCAAGGACTTAGGTATTGAACTTAGAGCAAATATAGGTAGCAGTGAAGAGATAAATGCTTTTAGTGATGACCATATAAAATCAGTTGGCTTATTTAGATCTGAATTTGTCTATATTGATAGATCCTCAAAACCTACATTAAAAGAACAAATAGAAATTAATAATGAATTAAATACAAAATTTTCTAACACTATTGTTTTTAGAACTTTAGACATAGGTGGCGACAAACAAGTTCCATATTTAAATTTACCTAAAGAAGAAAACCCATTTCTTGGGGTAAGAGGAATAAGATATTCTTTAGATGAAAAAGATCTTTTTAGAGAACAAATAATTTCAATTCTTAGTTCAGATCTGATAGAAAAAGTAAAAATAATGTTTCCAATGGTTTCTATTCTTGATGATTTTTTAGATGCTAAAAAAATAGTCATAGATGAATCAAATAAATTAAATGTTAACCCACCTCCTTTAGGGATAATGGTTGAAACACCCTCTGTTGCATTAAACACTGATCAATACATTCAACATGTTGATTTCTTTTCAATAGGAACTAATGACTTAATTCAATACACATACGCAGCTGATCGGGGTCTTTCCACACTAAACAAATATCAAGACCCACTTGATGTGTCTGTACTTAGATTAATTAGTAATGTAATCGATACTGGACTTAAGAATGATATCGAAGTCTCTGTATGCGGAGATATGGCTTCGGATAAAGACTCATCAATTATCTTATACTTACTTGGACTTAGAGTATTTAGTATTGCTCCATCTCAAGGACCAAATATAATCAATTCACTTATTCATGCAAAAGAAAATTTATCCCATATAAAGAAAGAAGAAATTCTTTCTTCAACAGATTCTCAAAGTTTAAGAAAACTCATATCATAAAAATATATTGAAAGTTTTTGGAATACTGCTTGCAGCTGGCTTAAGTGAAAGATTTGAATCAGATAAACTATTTGCTTTATACAAAGATAAAGAGCTTATTAGATATCCACTCGAAACTTTTTTAAACTGTGACGATATTGATTCAATAGTTATTGTTTGTAATGAAACCAATATAGAAAAAACAAAAGAAATTTTAAATTCATATGTAATTGATAAGAAATTTGAATTAATTCTAGGAGGCAAAACAAGACAAGAAAGCGAGATTTTTGCTCTGAATACTTTAAAGTTAATGGGCGTAGATAAGAATGATTTAATTGCAATTCATGATTGTGCAAGATCTTTTCTACCAGAAGACTTATTGAAGGAACTAATTACAGAAGCAAAAACACACGGATCTTGCTCTCCTTACATAGAGACCAGCCTTTACAGTAAATCATCGCAAAAGCTTTTAAAAGATAATCTTGTTGAAATTCAAACTCCCCAAATATTTGAATATGAAATTTTAGAAAAGGCCTACCTTATTAATGTTGAAGAAGAAATGATTTCACACGATACAACTCAACAAGTTTCAAAAAATTTGAATATTGAATCAAAAGTTATTTTAGGCTCTGACCTCAATCTGAAAATAACATATAAAGAAGATTTAGAAACTATTAAATTAAAACTAGAAGAGTATGGAAATAAATGAGTTTATTAGATAGATATTCAGATTTTGTTCAAGAAAGAGGTAAAAAAACAAAAGTTGCTTTAGTTGGTGCTGGACAAATGGGTCAAGGTATTGTCACTCAAATCAACAAAATGCGGGATACAGATCTTGTTCTAATCGTGGACAAAAACGAAGAAAAATTAGATATGGCTCGAAGCAAATACAACCAGAATAATGATATTACAATTTCAACTAATCTTGATTCACTCGATGATCAGGACTTAGATATAGTCATAGAGGCAACAGGAACACCTTCCTCAGGAGCTGAAGTTGCATTTAAGGTTTTAAATAGAAACATTAATTTGATTTTATTAAATGTCGAGACAGAAGCAACGATAGGTTTAGCTTTAAATAGAGAGGCAGAGAAAAACAATACCATTGTGACTGTTGGAGATGGAGATGAACCAGTTGCAGCAGTTGAGTTATTTAATTTTGCAAGGGAAATTTCCCTTGATGTAATTGCAATTGGTAAAGGTAAGAATAATCCTTTTGATGTCTTTAAAACTCCAATTGATCTTGAAAAAGAAGCTAAAGAAAAGAAAATGAACCCCTATATGCTAACAAGCTTTGTTGATGGTAGTAAAACAATGATTGAGATGGCAGCGTTAGCGAATTATCTTGATTTTGATATTGATATTGATGGAATGCACGGACCTAACTCTACTTATGATGAACTAAATTCTATTTTTATTCCTAAAACATCTGGAGGGATACTAGAAAATACAAATGTTGTTGATTTTGCGTTTGGGGTAGCACCAGGTGTTTTTGCAATAGTTTATTCAGAAGATGATTATGTAAATTATGAAATGGAGTATTTGAAAATGGGAAAAGGTCCATACTGGACTTTATATAGACCTTATCACTTAACAAGCTTAGAGATTCCAAGAACAATCATGAAGTTAATGGTTGAGAAAGAAACACAACTAAGTGCAAAAAAATGGAACGTTGAAGTAGTTGCACATTCAAAAAAAGATCTAGAAGCCGGCACAAATCTTGGTTCAATAGGCGGAGAAAATATATATGGAAAGGCCATGAAAGTAGAAAATTCGAAAAATCTTGCTCCACTAGGTATAGCCGAGAACAATATCTTGAACTCTGAAGTTAAAAAAGGTGAACCAATTGAGATTGAGAATATTGATATAACTGACAATCAACTTTATAAGTATTGGTTATCACAAAATACTTGAATAAATATTGAATAAATTATCAAATTGTTATTATAAAATTTGAGTTTACTATGAAAAAACCTAATCAAAGAATCGGTGCAGATGTTGTTAAATCTGATTTGGTAGAACTTCACAAGTCAACATCGAACAAATCTGCAACTTACGCTTTACATTTTGACACAGAAGAAACAAATCAGTTCTGTGACTTTACTGAAAATATTCAAAACTTAATTTCAGCTTCAAATGTTGCACATGGTTCAGTAACAATATCAACCCCACATACAACTACAGCAATAATTATCAACGAATCCGAAACAGGGTATATCAATGACTTTAAAAGAAAACTAGAAGAACTCATACCTTCAGATTCATACTACGAGCATGATGATTGGGATTTAAGAACAGAAAATATGCAAGAAGATGAAAATGTTAATGGAAGATCTCACGTAAGAGGTTCTATCATTGGTTCAACCTCAGTCTCTTTACCTGTCGTAGATTCTGAAATTATTTTAGGAAGATGGCAACGCCTCTTTTTTGTTGAGTTAGATTGTGCCCGTCCAAGAAGACTTTTTATTCAGATTCAAGATTTAGATTAACCTTTTACATTCAAAAAATAATCCGGCTCTTCTCCCACTCTCCATTTAATGTTGCACCCCATACTTGGAAATTGCTCAGAGACTGGATCTTCATTATTTAACAATGCTTGAATAGCACTTCTTAGGCTTTCTCCATTAGTTGGCACATCGTTGCCAGGCCTAGAGCCATCAAGTTGACCTCTGTAAACAAGATTTTGATCACTGTCAAAAAGAAAAAAATCAGGTGTACATTGCGCCGTAAAATTTTTTGCAACAGATTGATCTTCATCAACGACATAGGGAAATTTGTATCCTAAGCTATCTGCATACTCTCTCATTTTATCAATGCTATCTTCTGCATATTTTTCTTGAGTACTGTCATTTGAATTAATTCCTATTACACCGATATCGTTTCCCATTATTTCATTGCTTAAATTTACTATCTCTTCATTAACGTGCTTAACAAAAGGACAATGATTACATATAAACATCACAAGAGAACCTTTTTTTCCATCGAATATTTCATTTGTATACATTCCACCGTCAATACCTAGTAAATTAAAGCTTGGCATTTTTGTTTTTAAGGGTAACATTGTTGATTCAACATCCATTTAAACCTCCTATTTTATTGAATTATAAGCGAAAATTAGGTTTAAATGACTGCCAACTTAATCCAAAGTTACAACTTATAAATAAAAATTTTTTGAAGACGTATGAAAGGCAAAGTTTTATTTTTTATAATTAGTGTATGTGATATTACCAATATCGCATATTTGTTACAAAAAGTGACAGATTGATCAATCTAAAGGGGGATTGAAAAAATATGAAAGAATTCATACAACGCGTTGGTGGTGCTGCGTCAGGAATGGTTATTCCTAACATTGGTGCTTTCATCGCTTGGGGATTAATTACATCCCTATACATTGGACCTGGCTGGGCACCAAATGAAAATTTGAGTGAAATGGTCGGACCAATGATATTTAACCTTCTCCCATTATTAATCGGTTATACCGGTGGAAAAATGATATATGGCCACAGAGGTGGAGTTATCGGCGCAGTTGTCACAATGGCAGCTATTGTCGGAACAGAAAGTCCACAATTCTTGGGTGCTATGTTAGTTGGACCTGGAGCAGCAAAAGTTCTTAAAGAACTTGACGCAAGACTTCGTGATAATGTACCAGAAGGTTTTGAGATGTTATATGACAACTTCTCATCAGGTATCCTTGGTTGGGGACTTGCAGTATTTGTTTATTCATTTCTTGCAAACATTCTCCAAGCAGTTGCAGACGGCTTAGGAAACTTTGCTGCTGGTATCGTAGATGCTGGTCTAGTTCCTTTAGCTGACATACCTATTGAAGTTGCAAAAGTGTTGTTCCTGAACAACGCGGTGAACCATGGTGTGTTGACACCTCTTGGAGCAGCACAAGCTGCAGAAGAAGGAAAGTCAATATATTATATGCTTGAATCTAATCCTGGACCAGGTCTAGGATTGCTCATTGCTTACTACATTGCAGGTACTGGAATGTGGAAACAATCAGCACCAGGTTCTATAATTATTCATTTCTTCGGTGGAATTCATGAAATTTACTTCCCATATGTATTAGGTCATCCAATTATGATCGTTGCAATGTGGGCTGGTGGAATTTCTGCCGATCTATGGTGGGTAGCCACAGACGCTGGTCTTGTTGGACCTCCATCACCGGGTAGTATTTTTGCTTATTTAGCAATGTTACCTAGAAGTGGTGGTGCAAATGTTCTAATTGGTGTTGCTATTGGAGCTGTCGCAGCTGCAGTAGTTGGAACGATCTTATTGAGAATTCGACCAATACAAGAAACAGATGCTGGAGTCGATGAAGCTATCGATACTTCAATTCCAGGAGTTGATGTATAAGAACTAAAAAAAATTAGTTATAATTGGCTTGGGAGGAAACTCCCAAGCCAATTTTTTTTGAAAGGAATACTATGAGTTCAATTGAAGCAGCGGATGTAAAGAAAATATGTTTAGCCTGTGAAGCAGGAGCTGGATCAAGTTTAATGGTAAAGAACAGTCTTATTAAGAAAGCAAAGAAAGCTGGTTTGGAAGTTGAAATCGTTCACTCTCCAGCCACACAAATACCAAGTGATACAGATATTGTTGTGACACATCAAGGATTGGCTGGAGTTGCTAAACAGTCTGCACCTGATAATGCAGTATTAATTCAATACATAATGTTTATGAATGATCCATCTTTGAATAAATTAATTAAAGATTTGGCAGAAGGAAATACTATAACTTCTACATGACATCTAAACCAGTATTAATTAAAGAATCCATATTGGTAGATCAAAATTTTAATGATCTAAATGAAAGTATTGATGTAGCTGGAAAATTGTTGTTAGATAATGGGTATATTGAACAAGAATATATCGAATCAATGAAAGAAAAAGTCTTAGAACATCCATATACAACTTATCTTCCGGGAGCAGGAGTTGCAATACCTCATGGAATGTCAGATGGGTTTAAACATATTAAAAACACCGGTATTAGTGTATTACAAATACCTAACGGAGTAGATTGGCTTGATGAAAAAGTTTACATAGTTATAGCAATTGCAGCAAATAGTGATGAACATATGAATGTGCTAGCATCACTAAGTGATGCTCTTGAATCAGAAGAAGATGCACAAAAACTTTGGAGAACAAATTCAGTAGATGAGCTATTTTCGATACTTAGCAGTGAATAATGCCTAAAACTGCATTACATTTCGGTGCTGGCAACATAGGAAGAGGCTTCATAACACCCATACTTCAGGAAAATGGATACGAAGTAGCTCTAGTTGATGTAGATTCTGATCTAGTAAATAAATTAAATAAAGACCAAGAATACAGTGTAAATTTTATTGGATCTAGTAAAGAAAGCATCAAGGTCTCAAACATAAAAGCACTGAATCTATCAGACTCCAGCGAAATTCAATCATTAATTAGCAATTGTGATTTTGTATCTACATCGGTTGGACCACAGTATGTAAATAGTGTTTTACGGTTGATATCTAATTTAGATCTACTTAAAAGTATAAATTTTGTTGCATTTGAAAATAAATACAGGGCTTCTACCGCTGCAAAAAATGAGTCAGATGTTGATAACAAAAATATTACTTTCATTGATGTGGTCATCGATAAAATTGTTCCTTTACAGTCAAAAGATAACCTGGATGTTTACGTTGAAGAATATGGTTCAATTGTATTTGATAAAGAGGGTCCACTGCCTTTGAAACCATCAGATGTTATAAAGCAAGGTGAATATGATTATGAATTTAAAAAAAAGCTATGGATGTTAAATGGCCTTCATTTGTGTCTTGCTTATTATGGACTATCAGAAAAATATGAATATATGCACGAGTTGTATCAAAACGATGCTTCAAAAACATTTATAGATCAATTATCTTTAGAAATTTTAGAAAGCCTACTTTTGCTTGGTAAAGAAGAAATAGAAGAATTAACTAAATTTAAAAACACAATCAATAACCGATTCTCAAATCCAGAAATTAAAGATCAACTATTTAGAGTTGCAAGAAATCCAGCAATTAAATTCTCTTACAATGAGAGATTCCAAGAACCACTAGATATTTTGATAAATAATGATAAAAGTGTTGCTGGATTCAAGAAAGTTTTAGATATTATTTTTAATGTTTCATTTGGGGATATTGAAGGTTTTAACGACTTTAAAAAAGAAGTATTAGACTTAGGAAGATCAAATTTTTACAAAAATTTTTGGAATCAAGATAAAAATTATAAAAAATATTTGAATATGCTTGGAGATTAAAATTTCTGTTTCACAAAAACTAAAAATATTAATTTATCCTGGTCTTCACGCAAGACCTGGAAGTGAATTTGTAAAATATTGCCAACAATTTGATAGTGACGTTGAAATAAAAGTTGGTGATAAAACAGCAAATGGGAAAAGTTTATTGAGTTTATTCAAGATAGAACCTAAGCAATTTACAATTATTGATCTACAGATAACTGGTAGTGATGAGGAAAAACTTATGGAAAATTTAATAAATTGGAAAACACAAGCCTACAGCAGTAAAGATGACTTTGATAATCAAAATATTGAAGAAGAAGAATTACAAGTATTTGAAACAGTTGACGATGAGTAGTTTAAAAGATCACTTACTCAATTCTGGAAAAGTAAAAACTTCAGAAGAATGGGATGCAACATATGATGAATTACCTGTAGTTATTGCAGAAGATGCTAATTCGTTAGGACAAGCACTTGAAAAATTAGATAATGTTGGAGGCTACGGATACTTAGCTATCTGGAAAAAAAATCTTTTCTTATTTAACACAAAACTTTTATCAAAACGATGTGGCGTGATTGATGAAAATGGAAACTTGCTAAAAGCAGCAAGGATTCCTAAAAATTAAGCTTGCTCTCCTCTTTTCTTAATAAATCCAAGCCTATGGATAATATTTAAGCTTCCTATTGTAAGTAATAACTTCGTTACTTCTCTCATCCACCATAAATTTTCAGGAACATCCATAAATATTCCAATTTGACCACCTAAATATCCACCTAACATACCAGCCAGAATTAATTTCAAACCATCTCTACTGGTAACACCTTTAACAAATATTGAAGCGATCAATCCATATATAAGCCAGACTGCCAATAATGAAATAACTGCCCAAATTGCACCCATACTTACACCTTAATAAGGAGAATTAAATTATTTCTTTGCAATTTTTTTAACAACTACAGATTCAATTCTTCTGTTATCGACTTCCATTACTGTAATTTCTAAACCATCTAATGTTATTTTTTCGCCTTGTGATGGAAGTTGCTCAGAGTGGCTTAGAAAGAGCCCCCCAACGGTTGCAACATCCTTGTCATTTGGATCTAAACCAAAAAATTCTTCGAAATCGTCAATGTCTGTTTTGCCTTCTATAGTCCACTGTCCTGGTCCCAATCTTTTAATTCCAGTAAATCTTTGATCGTGTTCATCAGGCAAGTCTCCAACAAACTCTGATAAGACATCTTTAATTGTAATGACACCTTCGATACCACCATTTTCATCAATTACGCAGGCAAAACTTGCTTTATTCTCTCTCAGAATATTTAATGCAGAAAGAGAAGTGGTATATTCTGGCAAATAGATCACATCTTTTATAAGGTTTTCTATTTCAATACTTGCTGAATCTTGTTTTAAATTTAATAAATCTTTTACGTAAACAACACCATAAGTATCGTCAAGTGACTCTGATTTTGATACAGGCAATCTTGAAATTCTTTTCTCATCTACTATTTTTGTTACATCATTTATTGATAACGGAACAGATAAAAATAAGACATCAACCCTTGGTGTCATTATTTCTTTAATAGGTCTATCGGAAAATTCTAGTAAGGAGTCAATAATTTCTCTTTCTGCTGGAAGAATCTGACCCTCTTGTTCACCCAAAGCTGTTAATGCTTGAATGTCTGCTTCTGTAATTTCATTATCACCATCCATGTCACCTGTTCTACCAGTTCCATATTTGTTTATTGAACTAGTTATAAGATTTGTAAAAGGTGCAAAAATTCTTGATAAATAACTAATTAATAAAGATGTTCTTGACATAAACTCAACAGGTTTTCTTGTTGCAATTGTCTTTGGAGTTACTTCACCAAAAATTAAAACCAGAAATGTAATAAATAATGTAGCAATTACTCCACCAGTTCTCTCCCCAAATTGTCTTACAAATATTATTGTTGCTAGGGAGGCCATAAGTATGTTTACAAAGTTATTTGCGACAAGGATACCTCCAATTGTTTTCTCAATATCATCTTTTGCATTTTTTATTCTTTTATTTTTCTTTGAATCATCTAGTTGGTGAATTTTTTCTCTTGGGAGTGTTGTTATTGCGGTTTCTGAACCAGATAACATAGCAGAAAATATTAAACATATAAATATGAGAAGGTAAAGGATGATATCTAAGTTAGTACTCAATTTGTATATATGATTCTAGAGGATTTTATTTTAAATTAAAGAATTTATTTATTTTAGTTTTTGATACCGGTTTTACTGTAAAAAAATCAGCACCTACCCTTTTGGCTTGGAATTCATCCGCTTCCCGATCTGCAATTAAGGCTATTGGAGTATTTTTGGTAATTTTGTCTCTTTTCAACTCTCTTATTATTGACGGTCCACCATTATTTTTAACTTGCATATCAACAAATATGAAATCAATACGTTGATTCAAATTTTCTAAATCAACATTTTCGAGCAGTTCATAATCAAAATCAATGTATTTTTCAATAGATTCTATAACCCATTTATTATCGCTATAAATTAAAATTTTCACAGTTTTAAAAGCATACTATTCTGTAATTTTAAATAATAATGACATATTTAATTTCTACCTTAATTTTTGCAGTGGTCGGAACTGCGCAATTAAACATATTTGAAATCGAAGGTATTTTTTCTAATGCCCATATAAACGCTCTTGAAGATCACATTGAAGAATATGAATATACAGATGACGATTTATTGATTCTTCAATATAGCTCTCGAGAAGGAAGTGCAGAGAGTATTGAAGAATTAAATAGCTTATTATCAGGATATGATTTTTCGATAGGAGTTTGGTTTGGTCCATATAAAATATCCATAGATTTTGAACAACTTAACAATTTTGATTACATAGGCTTTTCTCCAGGACTGGAAATTAACAATGTTAGTTTTGATGAATCAGTAGAAAAAAAATATTGTACGATTAATATTTGTAATTTTGAAGAAAGAAAAATTATCGTTTCTACAAACGAAGGCATCTATGATAACTATTTAATTGTTGGAACACTTGGGTCATTTATCGAGAATATAGATTTCGTAATTTCCGATCAATCAATCGAATTTTTTAAACCCTCATTGTTTGAGCGCTTCTATATTGCAATTTCAAACCCAATATTCACATATATGTTTTTTGTTCTAGGTTTTGCATTAATTGGTCTTGAATTATTTGCTATAGGTCCAGGTTTGATGGCAGTTGTAGGGTCACTACTTGTAATATCTTCTACTTTGCCATTTCAAGAGTTTGGAATAAATTATTATGGAATTCTTATATTTGGCATTTCATTTTTAATGTATATAAAAATCTTATCAAGAGGATACTTTTCAATTCTTGGAGTTGTTGCATTCCTAGTTCTATTTAGCTCTTCATTTGTGATGTTTAGTAACTACCAAATTAACGTAAATTTCCTTCTTTTATTTTTAGTTTCAGTTGCTTTGGCATTATTTTATTTTGTAGCAATACCTACAGTTATAAGATCAAGGCTTACAACTGATACCAGTGGTGGAACTTCTTTGGTTGATAAAGAATGTGAATTAATAAAAATTCTAGAATCAGACACAGGCCTTGTTTTGTATAAGGATACAAAACTTAGGGTTAATTTAGAAATTGATAAATCATATAAAGAAAAACAAAATTATATCTTTTTAGAAAAAGATGGAAATCTTTATATCTAAATATCCATAAAACTTCGCGAAAAAAACCTTTTGCCATTTGTTTTTTTTGAAATAACGTTCCTATATGTTAGAAATAAAAATTTCAACTTGGCAATACAATGCTCTTTGTAGACAACATAGTTCAAATTTATTCTTTCCTCCCGCCACTTTTGAAAAGAAAGAAGATAGAGAAAAAAGAGAGGCAAAAGCAAAAGCTGTTTGTAATGGCTGCCCTGTCAAAGTCAATTGCTTAGAGGAAGCTAAAGAGATTGAAGAACCTTTTGGAATTTGGGGAGGGCTAAACGAAGTCGAAAGAAAACGAAACCTAATATTTTCTTAAAGTTTTTTTCTTGATCCAGCCTTATCAATTTTTTGAGTCACTCCGATCTTGTCAAGCAATTCCAGATAAGGAATTGCATACTTTCTTGAAAGATTAGATTTATCTTTAAAATCTTTTACAGAAAATTCATCAGGCATAAATCCGATAATCTCAACTAATTGTTTCAAATGTGCATCTGAGATAATGATTTTAGAATCAACTCTATAAATTTTTTTGGATAAAAAAAGATCTTTTAATTCATCCCTATCAAATTCTTTTGTATTAATAATGTTTACTTCCAATGTTTTACCAAGTAGTTCTTTAATTTTTATGTATTGATTTTCTAATGCTTCAAAGTTATCTATTTTTTTAATTACTTGGTTATTAGAAATAGTTATATTTTCTTTATCTTTTGTCAATTGCTCTAATATTTCTCTCGATATTTGATAGTTATCTTGAAAGAAATCTTTTACACCAGCCTTATTTATTGAATCTGTATTACTTTCTAAATCTTCAAAAATCTTCTCAAGAACTGATTCATTGACATATAGATTTTCTATTTGCTTGAATTCTTCATTGTTCTTGAAGAATTTCATATCTAAAAAGTCAAAAATATCTAATAAATTATTTATTTTGATTTTGTCTTTAATCTTTTTGTTCAACTTTAAAATTTGGTTTTTATCAGGAAATAGTAAGAACTTTCCACCTATATATTTATCTCTGTCTATATTTTGAATTAGTAGATTTTCAAAAATTGGAATTGGTACTGCTTTGGATAGACTTAAAATAGCAAAAGTCTCTTTTTCAGAATTTATCAATTTTATTTTTGATATATGTGCATTATTTGTTCCAAAAAAAAGTCTTAAGGTTCCTCTTAAAATTGATCTATCCACATCTCGATTGTTTAATTCGATAAATAAATTGTTTGAAAAATTAATTTTTTCATTTGTAAGTAGGTCGCCTCTTCTGGGAAAATTTTTGTTTGTTTTTTTTAAAGACAATGCCACTCTTTTTGTTACATCATTTTTATCATTCTTCTGATTTCTGCTCTGAATTTCTTTTATTTGAAGTTTTTCATTATGTAGATTGTATATAATATTTTCATAATCCAGATCTTTACTTGCTGTACCGGTAACAACTTTTCCAGTTCCATCAATTGTGAAACTTCTATCTACCCATAGTCGTGGTGTTTTTTCCTCAAATTTACAAGTTTTAATAAAATTATGAATAGATTCACGAAATGCCATTCTGTTCGAGTTTTCTTTGTTGAATTCCAAAATGAGGTAATTAATATCTTGATTATTTTCTAGTTTTTCACTTAAGAATTCTTTTTTTATCTCACCTTCAATTAGATCAATTTTTGTAAATACAAATATAAAATTCTTTTTGTTTAGTGAAATTAATGATTGAAAATGCTGTTCGGACTGCTCAGACCAGTTTTGAATTGAATCTATTACAAACAGAATTACATCTACATTAGCAAATCCAGATATTGTATTTTTATAAAAATCTTTGTGACCAGGCACATCAATTATTGAATAAGTTTTGTCTTCAATTGTAAAATAGGTATAACCCAAATTTATCGTAAGGCCCCTTTTTTTTTCTTCGGGCAATCTATCAGTTTCTTGTTTAGTTAAAAAATTTACAAATGTAGATTTGCCATGATCTACATGTCCAGCAGTAGCGATAACTGTCATAACTTAGTAAAAAAATCTTTAATGTATATATCGTTTTTTTCTGAAGTGCTTCTTAAATCGATTATTATATTGTTTTTATTGACTCTAGGAATTATTGGGACCTCATTAAGCATTAATTTGCTCATCAGATCTTTATTTTCCAGCTCACTTATTTGTACTACTGGTGAAGGAATAGACTTGTTTGGTAAAGTACCTCCACCCATTACAGAATAATCATGGACAACTTCATGTTTTATTTCAAGATTTTCACATACACTTCTGATTCTATTTTCTAGATTCTCATATTTCATTGAAATCATTTTCCATAAGGGTATTTCTATTTCTTTTTTGGATACATATTTACTTGTAGTTTCTTGAAGTTCAAAAAGAGTTAAAGGAGAACAACGGTATGTCCTAAATAATGGAGAATCCTTAATTGATTGAATCATTTTTTTATCTCCAGCTATTATTCCCGACTGTAAAGATCCAAATAGTTTGTCACCTGAAAACATAACTAAATCTGCACCTTGTCTCAATGATTCCTGCACTGTTGGCTCATCATCAAAGATATCAATATTTTCTTTTTCTAGAAATTTTTTACTTGCAACTAGACCACTTCCGAGATCATGAATCAAAATACTATTTTGACTTTTGGTTAAAGACTTTAAATCTTTTAAATTTACCTCTTCTACAAAACCATCAATTGAAAAATTTGATCTATGGACTTTTAAAATTAAAGAGTCTTTATTTTCTTTTAGGGCTTTTTCATAGTCAGTTATTTTAGTTTTATTTGTTGTTCCGATTTCGACCATCTTTAAGTCTGTTTCTTGGATTATCTCTGGAAGTCTATAAGATCCACCAATTTCAATTATTTCTCCTCTAGAAATAATTACTGTTTTTTTCCCATAAATATTTTTAAGTGTCTTTAGTGTTATAAAGAGCGATGATGCATTGTTGTTGACAAAGCAAACATCATCAGACCCTAGAAGTAAGTTCATTGACTCATTTAAGAATTCATTTCTTTTACCTCTTCTGTTATTTAAAATATCGTATTCGACATTTGTACTTTCTCCATTAAATTCAATATCAGTTTGTGCTCTTCCAAGGTTTGTATGTAACAATGTCCCAGTACAGTTGATAACTTTTTTTTGAACTTTTAATGTATATTTATATACTTCGTTTTCAAAATTCTTAACAGTTGTTTGAATATCAATGTTTTTCTTAAGACAATTTTGAGCAATTAAAACTAATATTTCTCTTGGAAGATTAGATTTCACTTCCTCGACCAGTTTATTTACAGATATTTTATCCATATATTGCTACATTTATTGGTTTAAAACTCATGTTTATATCTTAAAGTGAAAAAATTTCATGTAACAATAAATTTTTTGAATAATTTGATATACGATATAATTGAATCATGGATATACAAATAAAATCATCTCGCTCAGTTCTAGCAACTGATAGTGCTGTAAAAAAACTTGTTGAACTCAAAGCTGAAGAATCTAACGAAGACAGTTTTCTAAGAATGGGAGTTAAGCCAGGAGGTTGCTCAGGCCTATCTTACGAGATGTTCTTCGATACAGAAAGACTACAAAATGATGTTTTCGAGTCATATGATGGCGTGGATATTGGTATTGACTCACAAAGCCTTGAACATATTAAGGGATCAACTTTAGATTATAAAGAAGGTTTAATGGAGACTGGATTTTCAATCGACAATCCAAACGCAACAAGAACTTGTGGATGTGGAGATAGTTTCAGTTAAACTTATATCCAACTGAATGAACTGTTTTTATCCAATCAGATCTTTTTTCACCTAACTTTGATCTAAGTCTTCTAACATGAACATCTACTGTTCTAGCTCCTCCAAAATAATCATATCCCCAAACTTTTTCTAATAACTCTTCTCTTGACCATACATTTTCTGGGTTCTCAACAAAGAATTTTAATAATTCATATTCCATGAAGGTTAAATCCAATAATTGATCATCTACTTTAGCTTCGTAAGTTTTTAAGTTAATTACAAGATCATCAAACTCAATTTTTTCTGATGAACTATCCCCAATTAAAGATTGAAATCTTGCAATTACTTCCTCTTCCTTACAATCATTTGATATTACTTCAATTTTTGGATTTTTAATTAAATCGATACTTTGTTTAAATTCTTCTTTGTTAGCAATTATTAGTTCAGGGATAGGTTTTGAGGCTGTTTCAATGTCAGAGAGATTTTTTTTGGTTTCTCCATACATTGAAAAAGATGTACATACTAAGTGAACTTCATTTTGAGTTGCTATTTTGCTTAGATCAACTGAATTCAAATCATAAGAATTTAGGCACGATACTACCTTTTCATGCTCTTTCTCTACATTTATATACGCTTTTACCATAATCCTGAAACAATTATTTAATATTTCCGAGTAACCAATATTTTAAATAAATACTACATTATTAACGAGAATATTAAAAGAGGTATTAATAACAATGAAAATTAAAGCTGAATATATATGGATAGACGGTAAAACACCAACCGCAAAGTTAAGAAGTAAAACTAAAATTATGGATCAAGGGACAGAACCTCCAATTTGGGGATTCGATGGATCCAGTACTGAACAAGCAACAGGTGATCAATCTGATTGTGTATTGAAACCTGTAGCACAGTTCCCTGATCCTATAAGAGGTGGAGATAACATACTAGTTATGTGCGAAGTGTTAAATGTAGATATGACACCGCATGCCTCAAACACAAGAGCAGCATGTGTTGCTTCTGCTGAAAACTTTTCTGAGTTTGAACCAATGTTTGGTTTAGAACAAGAATATACATTTTATGAACAATCTTATGATTCATTAAAGTATGGTCAGCCACTTGGTTTTCCTCCATCCGGATACCCAGCACCACAGGGTGGATATTACTGTGGAGTTGGTGCAGATGAAGTATATGGTCGTTCAATTTCAGAAGATCACGCAACAGCTTGCATGGATGCAGGATTAAACATCTCTGGTACAAATGCTGAAGTTATGCCAGGTCAATGGGAGTTTCAAATTGGCCCTGTAGGTGCACCAGATATTGGTGATCAGATATGGGTAGCTAGATGGCTTCTTTATAGAATTGCAGAAGATTATAATATTTCTGCAACTCTAACCCCTAAGCCTGTAAAGGGTGATTGGAATGGAGCAGGAATGCACACAAACTTCTCAACAAAACAAATGAGAGAAGATGGTGGTTACGATGCGATTGTTGCTGGGTGTGAAGCACTTGGTAAGAATGCAGAATTTCATGTGCAAAACTACGGTGCGGGAATAGAAGATCGTCTCACTGGAGATCATGAAACACAAAGATTTGACACATTTTCTTATGGTGTTAGTGACAGAGGTGCTTCTATACGAATACCTTGGCAAGTTGAAGTTGATAAAAAAGGTTACTTAGAAGACAGAAGACCTAATGCAAATGCAGATCCATACGTGATTGCAACTGTAATGATTGATACTGTTTGTTCAGGAGCTTCTAGCTAACTAGAAGTATTTACTGCAACAATTTCATCAATTTTTTCTTGAAATTGAGTTACATTCTCATTGAATGAATTTAAGGCTGCCGCCCTTCTTTCACCAGTGTCTGATGAAGTAAGACCTTCAAGGAGCTCTTCAGTATCTAAAAAAATTAAATTGGCTAAAGATTTAAGTTCTTCATGACTTTTTACAAGCCCTGCAAACGTTGATGGAGGTCCAGGCTCTGTTACTGTATCAACAAATTGTTGTGCATCTTCAATAAATGCTGCAAATTCGTCTTTAGCTTCTTGGTAGGTTACTTCTTCATTGTCCCATCTATCATTTGCCTCTAAAACTTTTGTTGCAAGATCTATAGATTGTATTCTTTCTGATGATATTTCTTCAAGATAACTGACAACTTCAGTAGGTAAAGTAGTAGTTGTCGATGTAGTACTAGTTTCATCAACTACTACATCTGTTTCAACCACTTCTGCAATTTCTTCAGTAGTAGGCTCAAGTTCAAGACTGTTATCAGTTGCAACTCTGTTTATAAATGTATAAGTTGTTGCGATCATTCCTATAAGAACCAATGGTAGAACTAGTCTTCCAGGTTTTGGATCTTCGTTAAATGTATCCATGACTATAGTTTATCAAAGATGTTGATAATATCTTGTGATAATGACTCCCACTCAACATTTTCATCTTTTGTGATTGTCACAAAATTTGGTCCGAAGAAAACAGAAGATACACCTTTTATAGCAGTTAAAGCATTCTTTAGCTTATCATCACCTAAGTCTGTCATTACTTTTTTTGCGTTTGGATTAGGTGTGTCAATTAATTCCATATTTATAGTTAATTTTAATATAAAAATCATTAATATATGACAGTATGAATTATGAAAGTATTAACAAAGAACTGTCCTTTTTAAATTTTCAAAAAAAATATTTATATAGCATTTTAGGTTTATATTTATTTTCACTTGGTACAACTATGCTTGGGTATTCAAACTATCTTCTTCTTGAGTCGATTGGAATAGTCGAAAGATCAGTTACTACTTGGAATGCACAAGGACTATTTTGGTTTTTGATATTATTTTGCCTATCACTTTTTGTATTATTTATACCAGTTGAATTTTTAAATATTTTTAAAATATACAATTTAACTTTTCAAGACCTGATCGTAAATATAATTTCAGTAATATTTATGTCTCTTTTAACCTTAGTTTTTTTTCAATTTTTACTAAATCCCTCTAATTTAATTCTTGAAGATTTAATTGATATTGGAAAAGCTGTATCTTTTTCTGGATTTATATCGATCCCATTAATACTTTTCTTTCTTCATAATTTAAAACGCACCATTGGGTTATCTGATAATTTCTCATATAGAATTACTTATTTTGCATGGGTGCTATCTTGTCAAATTTTTCTATAATTTTTTACGCATGAATAAAAATCAAATAAAAAATAATTACAAAGAAAGAATAAATTTTTTAGATTCTAAATTTCAAGAATTAAATAGTTATGAAATTGAGAACTTAGTTGAGCATTCTATGTGTACAAACGTAACTATAGATTTTGATTCTATAATTTTGTGGGCTAAAAAGGTTAAAGATGAATTTAATACTGAAATATCTGAGATTCCATTAGATAAGCTTCAGAGTTGGAATGTAAGTAAAAAAAATATATCTCACAGTAGTGGCAAATTTTTTGAAATTCTTGGTTTGAGGGTTGGCAGTGATGCAGGAAGAGAGATATCAGGTGGTTGGGATCAGCCAATCGTTAAAGAGTATAATTTTGATGGAGGAGTTTTGGGACTAATAAGAACTTATATTGATGAACTTCCTCACTACCTGGTACAAGCAAGATTTGAACCTGGAAATTATGGTCCAATTCAGATTAGCCCTACCTTGCAAGCTACTTTCTCAAATCTTAACCAAGAGCATGGAGGAAGAAAGCCACATTATCATGAATTTTTCAATGATTATAAAGACACCAGTAACTATTTATTTAACGCCTGGTTATCAGAAGATGGTGGCAAATTTTATAAAAAAAGAAATCGTGGTCTTGTAAAGCAAGTTCCTTATGAGGATACATATTTGGTCGACGATAATTTTAAGTGGATAAGTCTGTATCAGATTAAAAGACTTATGAATGAAGATGCTTTAATTAATCCTCACCTTGCAAGACTAATTTTTCTTTAAAAAAATGAAAGTACTTGTATTGGGTAATGGTATACATGCTAAAAAAAGAGTCATACCAGCCTTACAACAAATAGACATTGTGGATAGTATCGTTGTCGGTGATAAAAATACAACAAAGAGTGAAATAAGAAATAATATTAATTTTGTTAATCTTAGTAATGTTTTTGAAAGTAAAGAACAATATGATCTAACACTTATTGTTACGCCTCCATACAATCATTTAGAAAGTTTTCAAAAAGTCAAAGAGTTTAGTGCCAAGGTTTTAATAGAAAAGCCCATCACTAATGACTTCAAATATCTTTTTAGTAGTGATATGAAAAATTATTTTAATGAAGGAAAAGTTATAGAGTCTTTAATGTATCTCCATCATCCTGTTTGGAATAGAGTAAAGCAACTAATTGATTTAAATGATATTCGATTGATTGAGTCAAATTTTAGTGTTCCTCATTTAGAAAGTAAGAGTTTTCGTTATAGTAAAAAACTTGGAGGAGGGTCCTTAAATGATCAGGGAATTTATCCAATATCTTTAGCCTCAGAATTGATTAAAGATAGATATGAAATTACTTCCTTAAATATAGATAAAGACAAGAACTACGAGGTTGACCTTGGGGGAGAAATACAAATAAATTTTGAAAATCTAAACTTTATTGGCAAGTGGGGCCTTGGAAAAGAATACGCTAATTATCTTAAGATTATTGATAAAAATGATGATGAATATCTTATAAACTTCTTTTACAGCAAGCCAGATGACACAAACATAATAATTCAAAACCAAAATGAGAGTAAAAATATAAACATAGGTGTTCATGATCAATTTAAATTAATGTATGAGCACGCTTTAAATGAAGATTTTGAAAAATTTCAATATTCAAGCTATGAAAATATAAAAAAAAGATATTCAATTTTTAAGTTAGTTTACGAAGAGATTTAATAATATAAATACTATTTATTCTGTAAGTTTTTTTGTTCTTTAACTATCTTTAATAATTCATTTGAAAAAAGCTCTTCTTGATAATTTGTTTTTTTAATTAAATCACTTATCTCAAAATTCTTAATATATGTTTTATCGACAAAGAAAATGTGATCAATGTATTGTTTATATTTTTCAAATATTTCACGGTTTAACGATTTATCATCATCGTTAATTAGGCATATCAAATACACTCTCTCTAAATATTTAATAGGAAATTCTTTTATAGAAGTAAAATCCAACAAACAAACAATATCAGCATTTAAAAGGGTGTTTGTTGAAAGATCAATATGTAATTCATACCAGTTGGATCTCAATTCTTGTAACTTTTGATCGTTTACTGGTGACAGGTATATTTTTCCTGGATCTTGGTGGACAATTATCCCAAATATTTTATGACTTGAAGGCAATCTTTTAACGACCTTTAACCTATAACAAATCAGTGTCAACAAAGATTGATCCTGTCTATGATTCAAACGACTACTACCTTTTGGCGCAATTAAATCCTCAGATTTAGAACTTTCTAACCATTTATCAACAATTTCTACTGCAATTTTCTTATTAGAATTAAATCCAATCATTCCAGACGCTAAGTTTCTTTTATTTTGGTCTAAATCATTAAAATCAAATTTGCTTATTGTCTTTTCATGTGTCCACTGATAAATTTTGCCAGCACTTTTAGGCACATATACTCCTACAGATGTTAAAACTATCTTCAGTAATGTAAGTTTTTTGGTAATCAAATCTCCAGCATCTAGCCAAAGAACTGATCCCCCATACTTCTTTAGTGATTCATTTACTATTGCACTTTTCCAGGCATAAGAGCCAAGTTTATTATCTGTCCTAGAGCGCTCTGAAAAAAATGATGGATATTTATCAAAATCAAATGTGATAATTTCAATATTTCTATAGTTATCTTCTAAATAGGTAAGTTGTGAATCATAAAAACCAAGATTGTAAACTACAATTTTTGAATTAGGTTCATATAAACTAATTGATTTAAGCAGATTAATAATACTATCAAAATGAGTGAAATCTGAACCTGTAACAATTGTCAAGTTTGTATCTATCAATTTTCTATACAGAATTAAATTACTTAAAGAAAAATAAAAAATTTTAATTATATCTAGAAAGACATCAATTAAATTTTTAAATATTTTTTTTGTTTTAATTATTTTCTTCATTTACTTAGATGGTATCAAGTATAAAAAATTGAAGTTTTTTTGTTATCTATCTTTAATTTTTCTAATAAACTTAGTCTATCTACTATGCCAAAAATAATTAATATACCCGATTTTATGGAAATAGAAATTTTAGATAAAAATTACAATTTTTTACAAACATTTTTACTATTTATAAAATCTAGGATTTTGATATTGATATTCAAATATTCAAATGGGGTCATTTTTTGTATGCTGTTTAACTTATTCTATAAAAAGAATGGAAAAATATATTTCAAAGATAGTCTTTACTACAAAAAAATTAATGATAGAAACTTCTATTTTCCAAATAAAAGAATTACGAGAATAGCTGTAAACCACAAAAAACATCTTCGGAATTTCTTAAAAACCTACTGTATTGATTTTGTTGACTTAAAAGATGGTGACTTAGTCATTGATTGTGGTGCAAATGTTGGTGAGCTTGCTTTGGGGTTAAAAGTAAATGGCATGAAAATAAATTATATCGGTTTTGAACCAGATCTTGTAGCTTATAATTGCTTAGAAAAAAATATTGAAAATGAGGATACAATATATAATCTTGCCTTATCGAATGTTGATGGTAAACAAGATCTGTTTGTTGATACAGCTGGTGGAAATAGTTCATTGTCTGATTTTGGGACAGAAAGTAAATCTCAAGTTGAGTCAAGAACATTTGATTCATTCAAATTCAAAAATATTAAACTTTTAAAAATTGATGGTGAAGGGTTTGAGCCAGAAATTTTAAGTGGGTGTTCAAAGAGTCTATCTGAAATAGAATTTATATCTGTTGATTATGGTAACGAAAGAGGATTAGAAAAACTTTCTACAATTGTACCTGTTTTAAACTTTCTTTATGAAAATAGTTTTTCGCTAATTAAAGAAAGTGAATATAGAAAAATTGGGTTGTTTAAAAATAAAAACATTTAATCATATAAAAGTTTTCTAAATATTTCTCTCTTCAACAATCCTGGTCTTAATAACCTCTTTGTATCTATCGTAAAATATTTTTTGGTTTTTATACTCAGTTAGTCTATGCCAAGGTTTAAGAGCTCCGCTTTCATCTCTTGTAGAGCCCCAGGAGAGCTTAGAAAACCAATCAATTGGATAAAAACCAGATACCAAACCATACTTTAAATTAGCTCTAACCGTTAAATCATGCTCATCCCAGGTTAGTGGGGAATAAATTTCATCCAAATATCCCAGTTTTTCCAAATAAGCATGATTTATCATAAGCGGTCCTCTATTAGAAGTTAGACGGATATGAAATTTGTCTCTTGGTATATAAGAATTAAAAGTTCTAAATCCAACAGAATCTGGAAAGTTTAGCATATAATACTCTCCTTCTTTTTGATCTTCTGTGGGTGGCACGTATCCAACATTGTGACTTGTATGAGCCGTGACTGAAAATACATCACTGTACTTTGTAAAAGGTTTAAATAAATTTAAATTCCAGTCTTTTTCTTTTATTACCATATCGTCTTGAATAATTGATATAAAGTCTCCTGTGCACTCCTTCAAACCAATGTTGTTAGCTTTAGTTTCAAAAACATCATCAGCATACAATATTTTTTTATTGATATTTTTATAAATATTTCTTTTAAGGAGTTTTTCAGCTATTTCCTCTGATTTGTCATTACATCCATCAAAAACCATAACTAGTTCGAAAGGTGAGCTTGTGTTATTAAGTATGGATTTTAAAACTTTTTTTATTAATTTTTCTTTATTGTGAACTGTAAGAACTACAGATTGAGATATCATATTGATAATTAACTTTTAGTTTTCAATTTCTGAACTAGTGCAGTTTTTAAAGTCATAATAAAATAATAGTATTAAATATTTAATTTAAATAATAAAGTTATAGATGCAAAAATTTTAAGTTGATATTTATAATTCCGATATTGACTTCTCAAGACTAATTTCAGGAACATAATAAGTTCCTTGAAAATTTATTACCATTTCTTCAACAGGGTCTTCTGTGTTAAAGATTGACTCAAAGCTTTTATTTCTTATTTTTTTATACAAATGTACAAATTCTTTAACAGAAATAATTTTCGTAAATCCTACTTTTTTTTCAAATTTGTTTATAAACGGACTTTCTATCTCACTAATAATTAAATCTGTTGCGTCTGATATATGAATTGGAGAAAAACAACCCAAACCGTTTGATTTAAACTTAACTTGACTTTTATCTTCATTTGTTAGTAAATAAGGAATTAATTTATCTCTAGAATCGCCTTTGCCAAAAATATCACCAAATTGAATTGATACACTTTGAATATTATTTTTAACAGTAAAATTTTCCAGCAAATTTTCAAAAATTTGCTTTGAAATTGAATAAAAATTCAAAGGATTTTGTTTTACATTTTGCAAATAAGAACCTGAATAAATTACTTTTTTAACAGTGCTGTTTTTTGTTGCTTGCAAAATTTTGTTTGATAATTGAACATTTACATTAACTAAACTTTCAACATTGTCTTCATAAAAACCGGATGAATTTGAAGCTAAATGAATTAATGTATCTATACCTTTTTGGTTAAAAAATAAATTTAAATCATCTAAATTTAGATTTAAAGGTACAAAGTTTTTTTTTGGATCTAAATGGGTTTTATTTATTAGACCATACACGTTGTATTGATCTAATTTATTTAAAAGGTTTTTTCCCAAATAGCTTGTAACACCAGTGATGAAAATGTTTTTCATTATATAATATTAAGATACAAAATTTATTTAATAGTGCTTTGATATGAAAACTTTAAATTCTTTAATGATTCTAGCTGGTGGGAAGGGTACCAGGTTTAAAGAATATACCAAGAATATCCCTAAACCAATGATTGAAGTTTTGGAAAAACCTTTAATAATTCACATAATTGACATTTATAAAGAGTATGGCGTTAAAAATGTTTATATTCTTGCGGGTTATAAACAGGACGTAATAGTAGATTATTTTAAAAATAAATATGAACAAGTTATGAATAGTCATAATTCGTTTAGATATGAAGACGTTGTAGTAAAAATATTAGATACAGGGTTGGATACCATGACTGGAACTAGAATTTTAATTGGATTAGATGAGGTAAAAGACAATAATTTTTATCTTACTTATGGTGATGGTTTGTGCGATGTCAACATTGCTGAACTCACAAAATTCCATCTGAAAACCGAATCTACTGTTACATTAACTGCAGTCAATACTCCCGAAAGGTTTGGGAAAGTTCAGATTGAAGATGGGAGAGTTACAAATTTCGGTGAAAAAACCACAATTAATAAAGAATGGATAAATGGTGGTTTTTTTGTAGTTAATCAGGAAGTCAAAAAATATTTAAATTTAAAGAATTGTATTTTTGAAAAAGAACCAATGCAAAAATTATCGAATGATGATAAGCTTCACGCTTTTCAACATGATGGTTTCTGGCAGTGTGTAGACACTATACGAGAACTAGAGATTTTAGAATCTAAATTGTTAGAAGACAATAGTATTTAGAATTTGTGAAAAAACTATTTATTACTTTTGGTTCGAACCAATTTAAAATCCAAAGAAAGCATCTAGTTAATTTGGTTAAAAAGACAGAGATTTATGATTATACAATTGCATTTAGTCCTGAAGATTTAAGCAGTGATTTTCAATCAACGTTTGGCAATATACTAAAAATAGAAAAAGGATTTGGTAATTGGATTTGGAAAGCAGACATTCTAAAACAAACTTTAGAACAAATGAATCAAGGAGATTCTTTAACTTACTCTAGTGCGGGTTCAAGTTTTAACAATCTTGGAATTGAAAGGTTGAAACATTATTTTGACTTATTAGAATCTTCAAACACAGGAAATCTAAGGTTTAAGTTGCCTGAACTTTATGAGCGTGAGTGGACAAGTAAGCAAATTTTTGAATATTTTAATATCCCACTAACTTCTAAAATAGCATTAGGAGAGCAATATGCTGCAAATACTTTTATGATGAAAAAAAATAAAACCTCAGAAAAAATTGTAAACGAATTTTTGAATTTACTGTATTCAGACGAAAACTTGATAACAAATTATTATGATTCGATTAACCAAATAGATGAATTTAAAGAAAATAGAAATGATCAAAGCATACTAAGTGTGCTTAGTAAAATACATGAAGTTGATACAGTTTTAATTCAAGAGCAAAACTTTGCTAGATTTGATATGAATCAATATAACTATCCATTTTTAAGTGTTAGAAAAAAGAAGTATAATTTATTTCAGAAATTAATTTTTTATATAAATTTTAAAAAAAATATAAATAAACCAATTTATTTTTATAAAAAAATTTCTTTGCTAGAAAAAATAATTTATCATTTTAAAAAATTACTAAAAAGATAAGCGTAAAAAAATAAAAATTATATGAACAAAAAAGAAAAAATAGAAGATTTAGAAAATAAAATATTAGATTTGGTTGATGAATATACAAAAATTAGACATGCTAAACCTGATTTTATTCCTGAAATTTCAAATGTACCCGTAAATGGAAGAGTTTTTAACAGCGATGAAGTTAAAGAGTTGGTAAAAGCTAGCCTTGAATTTTGGTTAACAGATGGAGAATATTCTGAAAAATTTTCAGAAAAAATGTCAAATTTTCTAAATATGAAATTTGTGCGTCTAGTTAATAGTGGCTCGTCTGCTAATTTAGTGGCACTATCAAGTCTTACTAACAAAAAAATTAAAAACAATTTAAATTCAGGAGATGAAGTTGTTACCTCTGCAGTTGGATTTCCAACAACAGTAAATCCAATATTTCAAAACAACTTAATTCCAGTATTTGTTGATAGTGAGATAGGGACCTACAATCCTAATCCGGAGGATATTATTGAAGCTTGCGGTCCAGAAACCAAGGCAATAATGCTTGCACACACACTTGGTAATCCTGTAGAAATTCAAAAATTAAAAGATTTTTGTGCTGATAAAAATATTTGGCTTATAGAAGATAATTGCGATGCTCTTGGCTCAAAATATGAAGATAAGTTAACGGGAACATTTGGTGATATTTCAACTCTTAGCTTTTATCCTGCTCATCATATAACAATGGGTGAAGGGGGTGCCGTAATCACTAATAGCACCAAGTTAAAACTTTCAATTGACTCATTCAGAGATTGGGGTCGAGATTGCTGGTGTATGAGTGGTCATGATGATACATGTGGAAAACGTTTTGATTGGCAACTTGGAGAATTACCGTATGGATACGATCACAAATTTACTTATTCAAATATTGGATATAATCTCAAAGCTACTGACTTACAAGCATCTATTGGATATAAGCAGATGGACAAGTTAGATGATTTTATTTTGTCTCGTAAAAAAAATTGGGAAAAAATAAACACTTTTATCGAAGATAAACAAGATTTTTTCATTCCACATATGAAAACAAAAAATTCTGAACCTAGTTGGTTCGGGTATGCATTGACAGTTAAAGAGAATGATAAATTCACCAGAGATGATATTGTAAAATATTTAAATGAAAATAGAATTGCTACAAGATTAATGTTTGGAGGAAATTTAGTTCGTCAACCAGCATACAAAAACAAAAAATTTAAAACCTACAAAGAATTAAATAATGCTGACATAGTTATGAAATCATCATTTTGGATAGGGGTATATCCAGGTTTAAGTGAAGAGATGATTGATTATATATTAAATAAGTTTGATATTTTTTTAACAAAATAATATTTAATCATTCCAAAATAATTCTGAATTTAATTTACCATCTGAAACTAACTCTTTAATGGAGTTTATTCTTTTCTCATTGCCATTTAGCTCGTATCCAGCTAAATGTGCTATTAAATGTTCTACGCCATTTTTGAGGTCATATCTAATAGAAAAATTTGAAAAATATTTTGTAAATTTGTCAAAATTAACTTCGTATGACCTTTGATCAGAATCAAATTCGCCAAAACTTATATCTTCCAAATTTAGAGTATTTCCAATAGTTTCTGCAATTTGTTTTATTGAAAAATTCATGTTGTTAGATCCTATGTTAAAAATTTCTTTATCCAAATTTCTTTCGTCAGAAATTATCATATCGATAGCATTAGATATATCGTATATATGCACTATAGGTCTTTTTGGCTGTCCGTCAGATATTAACTTAATTTGCTTATTAAAATACCCGTTAAAAGTTAAATCGTTAACTACTAAATCAAGTCTTAGGTTGGTTGAGTATCCAAAAGCAGTAGCATTTCTTAAAATAATTGTTTCAAAAGGAAAAGTATTTTCTAAAATAAAATTTTCATTTTCAACTTTTGAAATAGCATACTCTGTTAACGGATTTGGTAAAGAAGTTTCATACATAATTTCTTTAGAAAATCCATAAATACTAGCCGAAGACATATATATAAATTTCTTGATATTTGATTTTTGTGCCATTTCAAATATTTTTTTAGTACCTTCTTGATTTATTTTTTTTGTAACGTCTTTATCAAATTCGCCTAATGGATCATTTGAAAGTTCCCCCATATGTACAACAAAATCAATATTATGAAAATCGTTTAGTTCGATATTTCGAATATCTTTTATTGTTGTCTGTATATCATTATCCATAGTTTGTTGAAAATAATTTGTATCTAAAATTTGAAAATTATATTTAGTTCTAAATAGGTTTACAAAACAACTTCCTATAAATCCTAAACCACCTATGAGTAAAATGTTTTTTTTGTGCATTTAATAAAATTTCAAAATAAGTATATTAACTTTTTTCAAAGAATTTTAAAAATCTAGAATTAAATTAACGAAACAGAATAAACTAAAATAAAAATTCTTTTAGGAATATTATGGGTGTTCAAAAGATAAATTTTATAACATATGGTAATCGTGAATTTTTAATTCAAAAAAATCATTTAATTAACCTAGCTAAAAAATCAGAATTTTTTGATTACTGTGTAAGCTATTCACCAAAAGATCTTAGTGGTCAATTTAAAAAACAATTTTCCGAGATTCTCAGTGAAAAAAGAGGTGGTGGTTATTGGATTTGGAAATATTTCATACTTAATGACTCATTTGAAAATATGAATTTAAATGACATTTTAGTTTATTCAGACTCTGGATCTTCTTTCAACAATAAGGGAGAAGCTAGATTTAAGTATTATATCGATGAACTAAATAGCTCTGATAAAGGTACTTTAAGATTTAAGATGGACTTCGTCGAAAATCAGTGGACTACTAAAGAGATTTTTAATTATTTTGATATCAATCCTGAATCATCCCACGGAAAAAGTGGACAATTTCATGCAACGCATATGATTTTTAAGAAAAATGAAAATAGCTTAGAAATTCTTAATTCTTTTAAAGAATTATTAAATAAAGATCCTTATTTGATTACAGATATATACAACGAAAACGGACAAATTGACAGTTTCAAAGACAATAGGCATGATCAAAGTATTTTAAGCTTACTAAGTAAAATTTATGGTTGTGTGGAAATTACTAAGGACGAAACCTGTATGTCAGAAATTTTAGAAGATCAAGAAAACTATCCTTTTTTATCTACAAGAAGAAGATACACATTTTGGCAGAAAATTAGATTTTTATTATTTTACTTTTACTATATAAATCAAACTTTATTTTTTAATCAAAGAGATTTTTGGTTTCAAAGACCTTCTCTTAAAGATAAAATAATTTATCATTATCGCAAATTAAAGAACAATCCTTAAACTCATTTGATGGTAGATTGTAAATGAAAAGTGACTTAAGTAATTATAAATATAACAAATATTCTCAATGGGGCGAAGATGGTATTTTAGAAGAAATATTAACTCGACTTGAAATTAAAAACTATGAAGACATCTGGGTTGTAGAGTTTGGTGCTTGGGATGGAAAGCACCTAAGTAATACTTTTAATTTAATTGAAAAAGGAGCCAATTCAGTTTTGATTGAAGGAGATAAGAATAGGTTTAATGATCTTCTAGAAACTAAGAAAATGTATGAAAAAATTATCCCAGTAAATAAGTTTGTTGAAGCAAAAGGCGTAAATAGTTTGAACAGGATTTTAGAGGACACTTCTATTAAAACAAATTATGAAATACTGTCTATTGACGTTGATAGTTACGAAAATTTAGAAATTTGGAAAAACTACAAAGGCAATCCAACAATTGTAATTATTGAAATAAATGCTGCTTATCTTCCATTTGAGAGGGGTATTAGTAAAGATGTAGGTAATACATTTTATGATACAAATAAAGTTGGTGAAGAAAAAGGTTACAAGCTAATAGCACATACACCGAATCTAATTTTCATTAAAAAAGATAAACTAGAAAAAATATTTAAAAACACATCCTATAAACCAAATAGCTTTTTTAATTATCGTCATTTTTTAAAATGGAGAAATATTACTAGAAGAGAAATAATTAAACTATTATTTAAAAATTTTTCGGAAGTTTCATTATTACCAATGGTAATAAAACTTCTTCCCCAAAAAATAAAAATAAAAATTATTGATAAGTTTTATTAGTTAATCAACGGTTTTCCATAAATGTAATGAAGCAATAGTTTTATATGGAGACCATTTTTCAGCGTATGAATCATATTTTTTCCAATCACTATCAGGTTTTACAAACCCTCCTCTGTTCATAGCAAGTCTTAGTCCTGCATCTTTTGAAGTAAAAACATCAAGCTCACCTAAACAGAAAATTTCAAACATATTTACAGACCACGATCCAATTCCGAATATTGACATTAATCTATCATTTAAAGTTTTCTCATTAAGCATTGATAAATCTTTAAAATTTTGACTTAAAAATAATTCTGAAATCTCTTTTATTGTTCTTGCTTTGTTTCTACTTAGTCCTAATTTTTTAATTTGTCCGATTGTAAGGTTTTGAAATTGTTTCTCATTTAAATATTCTGAATTAAAGCTTTTTCTTAATTTATTAAAAATAGAGTTTGCCGCTTTTGTAGATATAAATTGAGAGATAATTATTCCAACGAGTGTATCAAATTGATTATTTTTAACAGGCTTAAAAATAATATGACCATTTGTATCAATTATTTTTTTTAGTTTCTTATCTTTCTGACGTAAATATTCTTCTTCTTTTGAAAATCTCATTAGAGAATTTTATAAATCTAAATTATTTTGAGAACTCTAAGCACTCTAAAGACTACAAAGATTATTACAAGAACAATAGCCCAACCCAATATTATATCTCCCAAATCAGCGTCTACACCTATCTGTTTTGCGCTACCTGCACCTCCAATAAGAGCACAAATGGAATAGCCGAGTACTTTATAAAGTTCTAATTTTTGTTTTTTATCTACGTTCTTAAATCTATCAAACATATATGTATCTTAATTAATTTAAATGAGTTTAAAGTATTTTAAAGCTCGAAATACGACATATAAAGTAATAAAAAGAATTCCAAGAGCATAAATAACTTCACTAACGCTTACATTTGGAGGTACATGAAGTCCGCCATATCCTAAAGCAAGTACAATGCCAAAAACTATTTTGATCCATTGTTTTTTTCTTTCGTCCGAATCTTCTGTTTCTTGGGCGGTTTTAAGATTTTTTTTAATATATGCATAAATAAGCTGAAAAAAATTCATAAGTAAATTATATAAATTTGGACGACATATCGTATGATGTTTTATTTTTACTAGGTAAAAACCCTGTGGCCAGAGGCAGAATCGAACTGCCGACCCCTTGTTTTTCAGACAAGTGCTCTACCGACTGAGCTATCTGGCCTTTTTTGCGGGGACGACGGGATTCGAACCCGCGACCTCCTGCGTGACAGGCAGGCGTAAACTCCAGACTTTACCACGCCCCCGTAAGGATAAGATAAATTATAATGTGAAAAAAACTCAAACCAATAGAATTCATTACAATAATATAGAATTATGAAACTAAGTAGTTTTTTAAAATATTCATTAAGATTTCTTATCTTACAATTTACACTTACCTACACATCGATTTATTATTTTAATAATTTTTTAATCCCTACAAAATATTGTGAGCTATGTGTGGGAAATAGCTTTCGACTTCAAATAAACAATAACCTTTGGGAAGACAGGAATAGATTTTTCCCTTTCATTGCTGAAAGATACTCTGAGATTGAATATTTTATAGGTTTTTTTATATTCTTATTTTTAATAATCCTTTATTCGACAAAATTTTATACATATGTAAATGAGTTGAGTTTCTCATTAGATAGAAGCTATTTTGACGAATACATTTCTATATATCTTTTATGGACGAGTACATTCTTTATATTTCTCACAATATTTAGGATATCAAGTTTAATCTCAAGAGCGAACCTTATTTTATTCACTCTAATAGTGCCAATAATATTATTGTTATTTAGAAATAGTGAGTATATATCTTCCGTATTGGGACGCTCTGTTACAAATGAAAACTACATAACATTCAATCTTGAAAAAGATTCAATATTCAGCAATTTAAGAATTATGACTTTTCGTAAAAAAATTGAGGATTTTACAAACGTATCTTTTAGTAATTACACAGATATTATCAATAAGATAGATACTGTAAATAAAGAGCATAACCTTAATTTGGTAGTTTTAAATTTTAATGATGAAAAAACTATAAATAAAAATTTAGAAAAGTATTTAATCAATTTAAATAAAAAGATTTTAATTATTTCAAAAAATGAAATTCGATTTAATAATTATTTTTTAAATCGAACTGAAGAAGTTTCAGGTTATTTACTAACTTATTTTAATAATGACATTCAATACGGCTCAAAATATATACTCAAACGTGTTTTAGATATTTCCCTCTCAATAGTTGGAATTATTCTTTTCTCACCAATATTTATTTTGATTTACGTATATATATATTCATTAGATGGTTCAAATGTGATCATAAAACAAGACCGAGTAGGACTTCACGGTAAACACTTTAAAATGTACAAATTTAGAACAATGAAAAAAGGGTCTCATGACATGAGGGAAGAGCTTGAAGAGTTAAATAAAAATGACAAAGCTATTTTTAAAATTGAGAATGATCCGCGAATAATAAAAGGTACAGAATTTCTTAGAAATTACAGTCTTGATGAACTACCTCAATTTTTTAATGTAATAAAAGGAAATATGTCTATTGTTGGTCCAAGACCACTGTTTGATGAAGACACAAAGCTCTTTAATGAAGTTTATATGAGAAGATTAAATGTAATTCCTGGGATAACAGGTTTGTTACAGATAAACGAGAGAAATGCGTCTGAGTTTGAGACATGGTACAAATATGACATTGAATATATCGAAAATTGGACGCTGTTTTTGGATATGAAAATAATTTTAAAAACACCCCTATCTCTTATAAGGGGAAAAACAAAAGGCTTGTAGTGGGTCGGGTGGGAATCGAACCCACGACCTTGAGCTTAAAAGGCTCCTGCTCTGCCGATTGAGCTACCGACCCTAAATGAATTATTCGAATTATAAGCAATATAAGAATAACGTTAAATTATTTTAATAGAGGTTAAGAGTTATTTAAATACCACTCATTATGTTCCTGCATCAACGCTAACTTTTTGTCGCCCCGAACATAATTAAAATGAATAATATATGGATCTAAACGTTTATAGTTTTCGTAATAATGAGCACCATTTGGAAAATCATCTAAGGGCAGAATCTCATAACTGAACTTTTTTTTATTTTTGTTTATGTAAGACTGATCGTGTGTTTTATATTTAGTAAATTTTTTGACTAATTTTTTCGTCGGTTCAAAAAATTTAACTGTAGTTTCATTTGATTTAATATACATAAAACCAGCACAAACCCATTCTCTATTAGGCTTTGAAGGTCTTAAGTCATTTTGAAAAACTATATCTGAAGTAGGTGAGAATTTGGATAAATACTCTTTAAATTGTTTTTTGAAGACAATATCTCCATCGACATACACTACATTATCATTTTCTAATAGTTCTTTGTAAATTAATTCAAATTTAACAAGCATCAAATTTCCAAAGTTTTGGTCAGCTTGACTTAAGTATCTATCCGCAAAATCAGTTTTTTTATAAAGTTCAACTTTATCATGTAGATCAGAGAAAATATTGTGTGAATATTCATCCAGCGCATATACTTTGATGTTTTCATTAACATCATTTTTTTTATTTGAGATAAGTAAATTTTTTGTATAGTCAACGTATCCTTTATTTGTAAATGTTATAAAGTTTAAATCAGACAAAATAATTATTCTTCCTCTGATGAAGCTTTAACAATTTCGATTTCTGAATTGTTTGATTTGCCAATTTGATTGGTTATCTTTGTTAACTCATTTTCAACATTTTTAATTTTATAAACTGTGTCGTTTAAATTAATTTCTTGATTTAAATTTTTTACTTCATCTGTAATTTTTTTTAATGAATTAATACTTTCTTCCAAAGATATTCTTAATTGATCTGCTAGATCATTATTATCACTCTTATTTTCCTCTGACATAAAAATGATTATAAAAGTTTTTAAATTTTAGCTTTGTCACTAAATTTTAGATCTGGCTTACGAGTTATTCTTTGTTTAGCCCATCTTGCTGGAGGAATTAGTCTAAAGAAAGGTGGGAGAAATGGTCTTGTATATTTTAGAATGCTTAAATTAACCTTTAGAATTAAACTTTTAATTTTTGTGGTTTTTATTCCATATACATTTTTGAATTCTTCTGGCAGAGTATGAAAAGCTGTAAAAGCAATAAATGGCCATATTGGTTTGATATGTTTGGGCACAGGACCTCCTGCAATTATATTTTTTACATCTTTTGCAACATCAGTTAAAAGTAATAAGTCTTTATCTTTGCTTTTTTTAATTACCCATTCTTTAAGATCAATGTGGGTTTTTGGCATTTTTTCAATATCGATTAGTACAAGTTTTGCTGAAACCATATTTTCCTTGTGATAGTTGTCTTTTTCTATATCTGTAAGTTTTTTTACAGTCTTTTCATAAAAATATATAGATGATAGCTGAAGACAAGCATGAACCCATAGAAGCTGATCATGATCAAGAGCATCGTAATAACCACCAGTAATATCATCTTCCCCATTTATAACTTCATGAAGTTTATTTATTCTATTTGCACTTTCATCTGCTTCATCAATAGTCCCAAAAGTGACTGAATTCTGAAGAGATAAAGTTCTTATCAATCTCTTCCATGGATCTCTTTGATAAAACGATGTTTGTCTTGCGCCTGCAGCGATTAAAGGATGAGCTGCGTGCATTAATAAGGCTCTTGCACCACCAAAAAGAACAGTGATTTCTTTATTTACTTTCCACATCATAGAAGTTGGTCCGAAATATCCAGCATCTGATTTCATATGAGAATGATATCAAATAAGTAGTTTATTAAAAATTGATATAACTTGAAAAAATTGAACTAAGGATAATAAAGTTAATATAATTTTCTATGTAAATGGAAATAGACGATATTGATATAGAAAATAGTTGTGGAATTCAACCAGCTGGAGTTACCTATACCGATCCTGGAAATGATCCAAATTTTGTTTTTGTTAACGATCCCAGTTTTGAAACTTTAGTTTTATACGATATTGAGGGCAATGTAATCAATGTGAATTCTTGGATAGAGTGTGCTCATTATGTAAAGGGAGGTTGGGTTAATACTATTATTGCAAATTATCCTGGTGACAAATATTTAGTATTTTCTTTGATATTTTTAGCATTGATTTCTACTTCCTTGTTTATTTATAAAAAAAGATTTAAGAATGCTTAAATATAAAAACTATTTATTTATTATTTTGATCATATTAATAACTTCTATCTTGCCATTTTCAAATTTGTTTTCAGATAGTGAATTTGAGGCCGTCAGAATAGATGAATCATCTATTGGTTATTATCAATCAAGAACTTGTAGTATTTCTTTGATTGACGTTTTTCTTGAAAATATCGGAAACAACAACAAAATAAAATATAACAATAACAATTATGTAGGCATTGAATGTTTTGGGAAAGTGACCGGCTTAGATAAATCACTGACTATTAGCCAACTTTCCGATACGGGCTTGGATCAAATAAGTAATACCTATATTGTCTCGATTGGGACAAACTCTCAATTAACTTTTGTACTTCAATCAATTATATGGTGTTTATTCTTTTTTTTAATTAGAGGAAAGACGAATTACAATATAAATTTCTTAATTATTTTATTTTTGTCTCTTACTTTTACTTTCCAACATCTTAGTGAAGGAAGATTTTATTCCCAAGTAAACAAATATTATGATGCCTCAATGACTTTAAAAAATTATTATTTAATTGCTGTATTTATTACTTTTTATTTGATTTTTTTATATATTTCGATATTTATAGATAAACAAGATTCAACATTAATTAATTATGTTCCTTTTGCATTTCTTTTTGTTGGAACATTCAATGGCAAGAATATAAATTTTTATTTGATTATCCTTAGCTATTTTGGACTAAAGCATATTTTGAATAAAAATTTCATTAATAGATTTAATATTTCTTATTTTATATTCTCTCTATTGTGGTTTTTATCTAGAAGAGATTCTAATTCTTTTTTTGATACAGATAAATTAAGAGGATTTATAAATTCTTCTAACAATCATTTTTCTTTATTATTTTGGTCTTTCATTATTTGGTTATCTATTAATGGCTTAATATTTTTATATAAGAAATCTGATGTAAACATTTATTTGTTGAAAAGAAACTTTCTAATATCGGGTATTTTAATAGTATTTTTTGGAATTATAGGAGCAATATCTCCCTTTTCAAACTTTATGAATTTTATGACATTTGGTCAAAACAAAAGAGGTATCAATTCAATAATTAGTGTCGCAGGAAATACCTGGAGAGGCTTTGGAGCAAGTGCTGAGTCTTACGGTGAATATTTTGGTTTCATAATTTTATTTCTATTTATCTTATTTATATCTAAAAAGATCAAAGTCGATAATGTTCAATTTATTCTTTTGGTCATTGGGATTGTTGGAGTTGTATATGGTTTATATAAGACAAACAACTTTGCTTCTGCCTTATCACTTTTCTTACTACCATTTTTAATACTATTAAATCAAAAAGTTTCAAATAAGGATTTATTAGTAAAAATTAAAATTGTTTTTATATTAATCGTGTTTGTTTCGTTATTTTTCCTCATTCAAATGATGAATTATGAATATGTAAGTACTGAGTTGCTATATGAATCTGCTCAACACTCAAATTTGTTTGAAAATCTTGATAATCATGAAAAGTTTCTTGAAATAACAAATTATTTTAATGAAGGACAAATTGATGGATTATTGAATGTTGCAAATGAAGGAAAGAGCTCAACGACTCTGACTTTCCTATCAAGAATCTATACACAAAATACTTTTAATCTTCCGCTAATCCCAAATATTGTTTCAATCATAAGTTTGGTATCAATTCTTATAAATAGAACAGAAATGTGGGGAATTTTTATTGCAAAATATAGTCCAAATCTATTAGAAAGTCTTTTTGGAAATGGACCGTATCAATTGAATAACTATTTATTTATCCAAGATATTAGGCTAGATGTACCTGATCGAAGAATAAACTCTTTATTTCTTCCGCATTCTTCTTTTTTAGATATCATTATTTTCTTTGGCTTAGTTGGATTTACATTTTTTATTGTTTATAACGCCTACCTTTATTTCATAAAACATAAAAATTCTGAATATAGATATCTTTTATTGTTCTTAATAATCAATTTTTCTAAAAGTGATTCATTATTATATATATCTTCAGTGCTGCTCTTATGGTTGGTTTACACAATTTTAGATAAGGAAAAGACATGAAAATTGAAAACAAGATATCTTATGTAACTTATCAGACTTTTCCTGCAAAAACGGCAAATAGTTTACAAACTATTTCAAATATAAAATATTTAAATAGAAATGGATTTAATGTGGAACTTATTTTTCCCTTACGATCATCAGATAGTTCAAACGATTTAAAAAAGATTAAAAATTTTTATAATTTAGATGAAGATATCACTATTCGGGGATTAAAGCACAATCTTCCTTTTGGAAAATTCAAATATTTTGAACGCCTTTTGTTCTTAATTAGTCACTTTATTTGGTCCAAAAACACCACAAAAACATTACAAATGGAGCTCAATCAACCAAAAAGTTACTTTACAAGATCTGATTGGATTTTTTATTTCTTATCAAGACAAAGAATACCCGTTGTCTATGAATGCCATCAATTTACAAAATTTAGAAAGATAATTATTAATAAAAGTCTTAAAAGCAAAAAGTCAAAAGTTATTTTTTTAAATGAATATTTAAAAGAAGATTATGAAAAGAAATATCAACTAAATGATAACTCCATAGTCTTACATAATGGTGTTGATCTTGAATATTTTAAAAACTCAGAAAAAAATATTAATGAACTAATCTTTGTTGGTAATTTAAAAAGATTTAACAAAAAAAGAGATATCCATTTTCTTTTAAGAGCAATAAAAGAGCTTGACAGCAGATATACACTGAAAATAATAGGGGCAAAAGAATCTGAGTTCTACGAGTTACAAAATGATATTGATAAACTTCAAATAAGTGACCGGGTAGCTGTTTTAGGATATCTAAATCATAAAGAAACAGTACAAGAGTTGGTTAAGTCAGGAATCGGCATATTAATCAACACTGATTTAAATATTCATTCAACAAGATACACTTCTCCTTTGAAATATTTTGAATATCTAGCAGCTGGTTTAAAAATTTTAGCTGTAGATTATGAAGCTCATAGAAAGCTTCCTTTTGCTGAAAATATATCTTTTTTTAAAAATTCAGATATAGAAAGTTTTCAAGAAGCTCTTAAAAACTTAAATCTTAAAGGAAGTTTAGAAGAAAGTAACAATAGAAAAATTTCACTTGATACTAGAGCAAAGTTAATTATAGAAAATTTACCATAGTACGCCTGGAGGGATTCGAACCCCCAACCCTCTGATCCGAAGTCAGATGCTCTATCCAGTTAAGCTACAGGCGCAGGACAAATTAAATAAAAATATTCTTTGTATATTTTTATTTATATAATAGTTTCATTAATGGATACTGTACTAATTCTGAAAACCGAAATTTCTCAAACGTCAGTCAGTGATGTAGTTGAGTTATTACAAAATAAAAAATCAAAAACAGTTGCAATTTGTAATGCAAATACACTCGTAAGGTCATATAAGAACATAGAAATACAGAATAAAATAAATAATTTTGATATTAAAGCTCCAGACGGTTTTCCAGTAGCAATGTCTTCAAAAATACTTTATAAAAATGGGCAAAAAAGGGTAGATGGCTTTAATGTTTTTCATGAAACGATTAAAAGTGGTTTAGAAAATAATTTAACTCATTATTTTTTTGGAAACAATGAACGTGTTGTGTCATTAATGATTGAAAATCTTAAGGAGTTATATCCGGATATATCAATTTCTGGGTTTTATTGCCCTCCAAATTTACCTTATGATGAACTTTGTAAAGAAGAATACGTTATGGATTTAATGCAAAAACACCCAGACATAGTCTGGGTCTCTCTAGGGTTCCCAAAACAAGAAGAATTTATATCCGAAATTGTCAAAAAGTATAAAATAGATTCCAATTTTATTGGAGTAGGCGCAGTTTTTGAGTGGATAGCTGGAACAAAAATTAAAGCCCCTGAATGGCTTGCAAACCTTGGTATGGAGTGGGCTTTAAGACTACTTCAGGAACCAAAAAGATTATTTAGACGCTATTTGATTGATAACTTTTTATTTATACTTTATTTTATTAAGCAATATGTAAGTAAATAAATGTATAAACTATCAGATTTAATTAATAAATTAGAAAAAATATTAACTAATAAAAATTTATCAGAGACAATTTCGTTAAGAATTTCAATCAGCGAAAATTATGATTTTCAGATTAATAATTTAGTAAAACATCAAAACCATCAAGATATTAAAGAAATAACAGAATCATTTTCTGAAGTGATTAATGACGAACCTTATATAAAAAATTTTGAAATAACTGAAAAGTATTTTATCAATTTAGAAATTGATGTTGATAAATTCATTAACGATTCAAGAAATTTCAAGCAGGCTATAAAAGATAAAGATTCAAAAACAATTATCTTAGATTATGGAGGTCCAAATATAGGAAAACCACTACACGTAGGACATTTAAGATCATTAAATTTGGGAAGAAGTCTTTATCAAATTAATAAAGCTGCCGGTCATAATGTTTTGAGCGATATTCATATGGGTGACTGGGGAATGCCAATTGCACAAATTATTGGATTTATTGATCATAAAAATTTAGATATAGAAAAAGTGGAAATTGATGATTTAGAAAAAATATACCCAGAATCTTCAGCCTTATATTCTGCAAATAATGATTTTAAAGAAATTGCACAGTCAATAAATAAGGAGTTGAATCAAAATAAAGAAAATGTCTTAAAAAAATGGAAAAAAATAAAAGATATTTCCATTGACTCTTTAAAACAAACCTTAAAAATACTAAATCATGATTTTGACTCATGGATGGGCGAAAGTGATGTAAACCACTTAATCCCAAAAATGATTAATAAATTGAAAAAAAATAAAAAAATTTCATTAGACAATGGTGCATATGTATCTAATTTAAATTCGGATCCTAAAATATTGATTACAAAATCTGATGGTTCATACTTGTACTTAACTACGGATTTAGCAACAGTTCTAAATAGAATTGAATTAAATAAATTTGATAAGACTCTTTATATTGTTGATAAAAGACAAAAATTACATTTTGAACAACTATTTAAATCTATAGATTATTTTGATTTTGGTAATGAGGACTATGAACATATAGCTTTTGGAACTATAAATGATTCAAATGGCAACCCTTTTAGAACTAGAGATGGCGATACTAAAAAATTAATAGACCTCTTTGAAGAGGCATCAACATATATAAAAAAAATTAACATTAACTTAGATAAAAAAACGAATCAACTTTTGTCAAATACCGTTTTAACTTTCAGTGACCTTATTACAAATAGAATGACCGATTACAAATTTGATTTGGATAAATTTACATCAATTAATGGAAAAACTGGAATATATGTTCAGTATGCTCAAGTTCGAGCAAAAAAATTAATTAAAAATTCAGATATTGAGATGAAAAAGTTAACTGTTGATATATCTAAAATTGATGATAGCGATCTAAATTTAATCAGAGGCTTCATGAAATTTGAAAATTATTTTAATCAAGCAATAAATAATAGCGAACCACATCATCTTGCAGATTATTTGTATGAAATTTCAAACCTTTTCAATTCAATGTATCAAAATGTAAATATTTTAGATAATCAAAATAAGGTTGTTAAGAATAATAAATTAATAATTTCACAGTATTTTATAGAATATTCAGAGTTTTTAATGGATTTATTAGGTTTAGAGCCTGTTGAACAGATGTAATTAATTAGGTTTCATTATCAGGCAAAAACAAATATGAATGGGAAAAGTTTAAGATTTATAAAGATGCTTGATGCTAATATTGGATTTAAGTGATAATCAAAAATCTTCAATGAAAACAGGTGGAATTCTTTTAGCAGGTGGAAAAGGGACACGGCTCTATCCAAACACAAAAAATGTTAACAAACATTTGCTTCCAATTTATGACAAGCCGATGATTTATTATTCACTCTCGATTCTTTTATTAGCAAAAATTAAAGATATTACCATTATTTGTAATCCTGAAGACGAACCAGATTATAAAAACTTGCTTGGTGATGGTGAAGAGTTTGGAATTAAGATAACTTATTCAAAACAAGATTCTCCAGAAGGAATTCCACATGCTATAAATACCGCCCTTGCAAAATCTAATTATGAAAGATTTATGGTTGTTTTAGGAGATAACTTTTTATATGGAAGAGAGTTTTTTAATTCTCTAGAAAATACATTTTATAAATCTCAAGATATATCTATTTATTATCAAAAAGTTAGAAATCCAGAGCTTTATGGAGTAATCAAATGGAAAGATAACAAGATAGAAGATCTTATTGAGAAGCCAAAAATGTTCATTTCAAACGATGCTGTTATAGGTTTATACATTTTTGATAAAGAATTTTCTGATCATTTTCAAAAGTTAAAAAAATCTAAAAGAGGTGAGTTTGAAATAATCGATATTATTAAGGAATATAAGTTAACTAATACAGTAACAAATTATGTTGGTAGAGGAACCGCGTGGTTTGATATGGGATCAAGCGAAGATTTTTTCAATTCAAGTCAGTTTGTGAAAACTATCCAAGATAGGCAAGGGTTACTAGTTTGTTCACCTCACGAGATATCATATAGAAATGAATATATCGACATTAAGAATTTAAAAAATTATATGAAAAGCATTAATGGATCAGAATATTCTTTAAATCTATCTAGGTCAATTGGTTAATGAAAATTTTAGTAACGGGATGTTATGGTTTTATAGGATTTAACTTTTTAAAAAAATTAATTAAAGAATATAAAGATGAATTTGAAGTTACTGGTATCGATTTATTAAATAATTCTTATTCAAAATTAAATTATCAACAATTGAATACTGGAGAGAATTTTGAATTTTTATCTGAGAACATAATTGACATAAATAAAATTAATTTTAAAAAAAATGATTTTGATTTAGTTATCAATTTTGCAGCTGAATCCCACGTTGATACATCAATTTACAATCCAGATGTATTTATACAAACAAACGTTCTTGGGGTAAATAATTTGTTAAAGTTTTGTTTAGAAAATTCAGTAAAAAAATATATTCAGATTTCTACTGATGAAGTCTACGGAAGTACAAGAAATCATTATTTTGAAGAAACAGATATATTGAATCCTTCCTCGCCATATTCAGCTAGTAAAGCTAGTGCGGACATGGTATGCAATGCATACATGAAGACATATGATATGGATATAAAAACGATTAGGCCCGCAAACAATTATGGACCATTTCAACAGCCTGAAAAATTAATTCCTTTCTCTATCAGTAACATTATTGAAAATAATGAGGTTGAAATATATGGTGATGGCTCAAATATTCGCCATTGGTTGTATGTAAAAGATACGGTTGAAGGCATCTTTAAGGTGATTGAAAAAGGAGAAAGTGGAGAGATTTATAATATAGGTTCTGGTATCTATCACAATAACAATGAAATTGCTGAAAAATTATTATCTAAATTTAATTTGTCTAAGAATTCAATAAAGTACGTAAAAGATCGACCTGGTCATGATTTTAAGTATGCTGTAAATTTTGATAAATTAAGTAACCTTGGTTGGTCCCCAAAATATGATTTTGAAAACGCTCTTGAAGAAACTACCGAATGGTATCTAGAAAACAAAAATTGGTGGAGTGAAGGCATTGCTCAAATAAGAAAAAATAGAGATTTAAGATTTAATAAAAAGCAGTGAAAAAAATTATTAAATAATTACTAATATTTTATTATGATTCCTTCCATTATTCTTCATGAAGACTATCAAGATTATCTTGAAATAAATATACAAATTACAGGAAAAAATAATCAAGTATTTCTTTTGGGGAATGAAAGTGTGAAAAATTTAGAAAAGTATCCAAACGTTGAGTATGTCGATATATCCAAATACGTTAAATCAAAAAGAATTGAAAATTTAAAAAATTATTTTGTCAATTATTCAAATTATGAATCCAAATATAGTTTATTTACCTTTGTTAGGATATTGATAATATCTGAGTTTATGGAAGATTTCGGCTTTGAAAAAGTCTTTTCATGTGATTCTGACAATATCCTACTCAAAGATATTAACGAATATGGATTTACAAAAGACAGTGCTTTATGCATACCTACTGTTTGGGAGCCATTCTATTTTGCAACAAGTGTACATGCTGCTTTAATTTCAAAGACATTTTGCCATGAATATGAAAAAATGTACGAAGATGTATTTGTTAACAAATCAAGACTTTCTCTATTTAATGAGAAAATTGATTTTCACAAAACCAATCCTGGTAGCTTTTGTGATATGACTTTTTATCATTTTTTAAATGATTTAGATTTAATTGAAGCTGAAAATTTGTTAGAAATCAAAAATATTAATGGAAAAAATTATGTATTTGTTAATAATTATGCAAATGGAGAAGGACCTAAATCTAGAAATCAATATAAAGTAAATAAAAAAGGTATAAAAATATATAAAAATAATAAACTTGGTACGAATACAATTTATGACAATATAAACAAAGAACATTTAAACATTTTTAATATGCACTATCAAGGAAAACATAAAAAATATTTAAAAAACTCATTACTAAAGAAATTGATTTATTGAAATGATTAAAAATCTAAAAATTCTTTATAAAGATGTCTTAAAAATATCTAAATTGTCAAATGTTGGAAATAAAAAACTAAGAATTTTTGTCTCAATAGTGTTATCCAATGTGACTGTAGGTTTTGATCTATTAATAATTGTTGTTTTTTCACGAATTCTTGGTGAAGAGATTACATCAGACAATCAAATTGTTGCATACGTCCTAGATAATCTATTTCTTTTACCAATTATTATTGTTTTGAGATTCATCTCAATATATGTTGAAAAAACAAATATCCAGCTATTAGTTCTTCAAATAATGGAGAATTTAAAAGATTACATAATAAAAGAAGTTTATAAAAAAGGAAATTTTTCAATTGCAGATGCAAGTTTTTACTCCACAACACTTTCGGAACATATTTCAACTTTTTATGGAAACTTAGCCCAAGTCATTAACAACTTGATACAGTTACTGGTTTATTCTGTTTTCTTAATTTATTTAGATTTAAGAACTTTAAGTTTTTTTATTATCGGTGGAATAGTACTAATTTTTCCAACAAAATATTTTCTAAGTCTTGGTAGAAAATACATGCACGAAACGTATCTAGTTGCACAAGAAATAATGAGAAATATGCAAAAGGTAATTGATAACATATTTTTAATAAAAATTTTAAAAACATCTCAATATGAATTTGTGGAATATAAAAAAAATCTTAGTGGGTTTACATCAGCTCAATACAATAATGTAAAATTTGGGATTATAAATAGTTTGGTACCAAACTTTGCAGCCCTTTTTATTCTGTCAATACTTGTCGCTTTTTTCAATGTAGCTAAAGTTATTTCTCTTGAGTTTCTAGGAGTAACTTTAAGACTTGTTCAAACGCTTGGCAATGTTAATTTGTCACTCAACCATGTAGTTAATACACAGGTTCATATTGAAAAATTTAACGATTTAGAAAAAGAAATTCCATTTATTCGTGATTATTACACTATAAGTGAAGACCTGGGTGAAAGTGCAGTGAAATTAGATGGCATATCATTCAAATATTTCAATAGTGAAATAGAGATTTTCAAAGATTTGAATTTAGAGATTAAAAAAAATAAGCACACTGTGATTACCGGTCCAAATGGTTCTGGTAAAAGCACACTACTTGGCCTTATAGCTGGTATATTTTATCCGGAAAATGGTAGAGTTATTATTTCAACAAGCCAACTTGGATATGTAGGAGTTACACCGTTAATTATTGAGGGAACTCTTAAAGAAAATATTTTATATGGAAATCAAAAAGAGATATCAGATCAAGAAATTATTGAAGCTGTCAATGAATTTAAACTATTCAATGAAAAAACAACATTAAATCTAGATATGTCAATTTCTAATAGGACTCTGTCTTCTGGGCAAATGCAAAAAATTTCTTTTATTAGAAGCATTCTATCAGATGCTAAAATACTTCTACTTGATGAATCAACATCAAACTTAGACATTGAAACTAAGAATTTTATATTTAATATTTTAAGTTCAAAAAATATTACGATAATTAATTCAACCCATAATAAAGAAGATTTTCAATATGATCATCACATAAAAATTGATGTAGGCGAAGAAAGAAATCTATTTTTTACCAAGTAGTTTGTTTAGGTCAGTTATTTCTTTACTTAAATAATTTTCAAAAGAATTATTTTTGAGAATATAGCGGTATGAATTAGTTGAAACCTCTTTCAAATTAACTTCATTACTTTCAAGCCTTTCCAATAATTCAATTAAATTTCCACTCTCAAAGTCAAATAAAAAACCATTTTTTGTATCTTCAATAATTTCTCTGTGGTTTGGAATATCACTTGCGATAACTATACAACCTCTTGACATCGCTTCAAGCATAGATTTTGGATTTCCTTCAAAATATGATGGTATTAAGAAGAATTTATATGATTTGTAAACTTCTAATAGTTCTTCATTATCAACAGGTTGATAAATATTAAGCTTAACATTATTGTTATTGGCAAATTTAACAAGATTTTTTTTAAGAGATCCTTGGCCAAAAATATCATATATATATTTTGAATTAGAAATTGAGCTGATAACACTTTTATAATTTTTTTGGTGCTCTAACCGTCCAACGGAAAGAATAGTGTTATGTTTTTTGTTTACAGTTTTTACTTCATTTTCTATTTTTATCCAATTTGGTCTAATCTCGATATTTTTGGCAAAGAATCTTCTTCTAAGTAAGTCATTGTCCGACTTTGATGTTACTGTATAAAGATCTGAATATAGAATACAAAATCCTGTTAAGAAATAATATAAAATCTTTTTTAGAAAATTTTTTTTGTTTTTAATTGAAAATTCTAATAAATCATAACCCGTTCTAATAAATAGAGGTTTTTTGTATATTAGTTTTGTTAATAAACCTAGCCAAGATCCAAGCATTTGATTTGTTTTAATAACATCTATATTTTTGAAGAACTGTTTATTTTTAAATAAAAATTTAATTGATTGAAAAATAATTTGGATATTGTTTCTTTTTGATTTGTCTGAATCGAATATTGGAAGGTGTTTAATACCATGAGGTTCTAAATCATCTTTGTAATTTTTATAATCATATGAAACTAAAGTTACATTACTTCCTTTTTTTACAAGTTCTTTGTATAAATTTATTTCACGAGAAAATATACCGCTTTTGATCCAGTCATTTATGGACGTTTTATATGTGAAAAAAAGGACTAAGTTCATATATTCACTAATTAACTTTTATAATATACTTGTTTAGAAAATTACTTTTCCATGGAAAAAATATTAATCATACATAATGAATATCAACAAAAAGGTGGGGAAGACGTAGCTGTTAGTAAAGAAATTGAAATTTTAAGTAAGAATTTTAATGTTGAGACTTTAATTTTTAACAATCAGATTCAAAACTATATATCCTTATTATTTTCATTTTTCTCAATATCAAACCCAAATTCTAATAGACGCTTAAAAGAAAAATTAAAATCGTTTAATCCAGACTTAGTTTATATTCACAATACTTGGTTCAAGGCATCGCTTGGAATATTTAAAATTTTACAAAAAGAAAATTACAAAACATTTGTAAAACTTCATAACTTCAGATATTTTTGTACAAAATCTTTTCTAAAGTCGAATCATATTAAAAAGGGTTCAATCTGTAATGCTTGTGGTAGCAGTGGTGAGAATACACTTTTCTTTAATAAATATTTTGAAAACTCATTTTTAAAATCTTTACTTGTCAATCATTATGGAAAAAAGTATTACAAAATACTTAATAAGGAATTTATCACAAAAATAGTTCTTACAAATCATCATAAAAAATTCTTGTTAGAACTTGGTATTTCAAAAAATGTATATGTAAATCCAAACTTTATTCCTGACTTTTCTAAAAATATAAGTGTAGAAAAAGAGAACGTACTTGTATATGCTGGTCGTATTTCTGATGAAAAAGGAGTTCAAGAAGTAATAAGCTCATTTTTAGATTCTGAACTTGATTCTTTCATTTTAAAAATCATTGGAGTAGGACCAGCTTTAGATAGATTAAAAAGAAAGTATAAAAATAAAAATATTGAATTCTTGGGTGCATTAGATAATGAAGAAACATTAAATATTATTAGTAAGGCAAAAGCAGTTTTAACAGGAACTAAACTTTATGAAGGACAACCTACACTCCTATGTGAGGCATCTGCATTAGGAATTGTCTCAATTTTTCCAATGACAGGAGGAATACAAGAATTTTTCCCCACTGATAATTTATTTTCTTTTGAACAATTCAACTATAAAGACTTAATTTCAAAAATTAATCTATTAAAAAATGATGATAAAGTGAAAAAACAATCTTTTTCGAATAAAAAATACTTAAATACTTATTTAAGTGAAGAAAAAATAATCAAAAATCTTGAAAAGGCTTTTTATGAAACAAAGTAACACCCTCGTTTCCGTAATTGTAAGCGTTTACAATGGGCAAGATTCAATTAAAAAATCAATAGATAGTTTATTAAGACAAAATTATGAGTATTTAGAGATTTTGATTATGGATGATGGTTCTAGTGACAGTAGTCTTAAGACTATAAAATTATATGAATCTCAAAACAACAACATAAAAGTTTTTGTAAATCATGAAAACATCGGTTTAACAAAGTCATTAAATAAGTTAATTGATTTAAGCAGCGGTGAAATAATTATTAGGCATGACATTGATGATATAAGTAAAGAAAATAGAATTAGTAGGCAGGTAGAAGAATTTTCTAAAAACAATATTGATTTCTGCTTATCAAGAGCAACACGATTAGACACAAACAGTTTCATTCCAAAATTTTCTTATTATCTTCCTGATAAATTTGTATTAAAATTTAAAAACCCATTTATTCATGGAACTCTTGCAATTAAAAAAAACGTCTTATTAGAAATTGGGAAGTATGATGAAGACTTCTTTTATGCTCAAGACTATAAACTATTTAGTGATTTAATACTTAAAGGATATAAATACAAGGTTCTAAATGAGTCTCTATATTTGTTAAATATGAAAAATAATATTTCATCAAAAAACAGAATACAACAAAATTATTATGCTGAGTGCGTTCAAAAGGGCTTGAAACCAGAAAAATGAAGATATATATTAATTCTCCAAAAGAAGATTGGGTTGCTGACAGATACAGAAATGAGTGGATTCAGTATAACAAAAAAATATTTTCAAGAAATTATTTTGGCGATAAACTTATATGGATAATCTCACCATGGACTTGGAGAAAAATACCAAAAAATATTCTAAGTACAAAAAGTGTATTATGCACAATTCACCATATTGATGAAGATAAGTTTAATGAAGATGAAAAGATAGATTTTCTTGAAAGAGATAATTTTGTTGATCACTATCATGCGATATCAGAAAAAACATATAATCAATTAAAAAAATTAACTAAAAAACCAATATCTATAATTCCTTTTTGGATAAACCAAAATATATGGAATCATATCGAAAATAAAGATAAATTAAGAAAAAAATATGGATTTAACAGTGATGATTTTTTAATTGGTACTTTTCAAAGAGACACAGAAGGAAGTGATTTGATTTCGCCAAAACTATCTAAAGGTCCTGATAGGCTCATAAAAATATATTCAGAATTAAATAGTTCAAAAGATAATTTAAAGGTCGTTCTTGCTGGAAGAAGAAGACAATATATCATTAATGAACTTGAAAAAAGAGAAATTAGTTTTTCTTATTTTGAAGATACAAATTTTGAATCCTTAAATGAGCTTTATAATATTTTAGATTTATACATAGTTGCTTCCCGTTTTGAGGGCGGACCTGCATCAATTATGGAATCAGCAATAACAAAAACCCCAATTATTTCTACAAATGTTGGAATAGCCAGTGAAATTTTACATCCTAAATCTTTATTTGATATGGATAGTGCTCATATTGCTATTCCAGATATAGATTATGCATTTGAGAAGGCTCAAAAATATACAATTCCTAAACAATTTGAGCAATACAAGCTTTTATTTGAGACTGTTTATGAAAATTAGTATAGGAACAAATATCAAAGAAGGACCCTGGGGTGGAGGTAATTTATTTGCTATAAATTTAAAAAAATATTTAGAAGACAAAGGTCATGTTGTGACTAATGATCTAAAAGATAAGGATATAGATGTAATTTTAATTACTGAACCAAGAAAAACATCTGAATCATCTGCTTTTACACAAATAGATGTATTGAAATATCTGAGTTTTGTTAAAAAAGATACAATTGTTGTTCATAGGATTAATGAGTGTGATGAAAGAAAAGGCACAAATTATGTTAACAAATATTTGATTAATGCAAATAAAGTAAGTGATGCGACAGTTTTTGTTAGTTCTTGGATAAAGAAACTATATTCCAATCAAGGATTAAATCATAGAAACGCAAGTGTAATTCTTTCTGGTGCTAATCCAGAAATATTCAATAAAGAAAACTTAAATATTTGGGATGGTTTAGAAAAACTTAAAATTGTAACACACCATTGGGGCGGAAACTGGAACAAAGGTTTTGATACTTATAAAAAATTAGATAATTTACTTAATGAAAATAAATGGAAAGATAAATTTGAATTTACCTACATAGGAAATCTACCAAAAAATTTTAAATTTAAGAATAGCCATCATATTTCACCTTTATCTGGCTTTACTCTTGCAAGTGAAATTAAAAAACACCACATTTATATAACTGGATCAATAAATGAACCTTCGGGAAATCATCACATTGAAGCTGCTCAATGTGGACTACCTTTGCTTTATATAAATAGTGGTGGGATACCCGAATATTGCGAAGGTTTTGGAGTACAATTTGAATTAAATAATTTAGAAGAAAAAATGGATTACTTAATTAACAATTATGAAAATTTACTAGAAAAAATTAAGAATTATCCAAGAAGTGCTGAAAAAATGTCATCAGAATATGAAAAACTTTTTCTAAATTTGTATGAAAACAAAAGTAATGTCGTAAATTCAAGAAAGATAAATTTGATTGACAGCAAATTATCTAAATTTAAATACAATCTATTTAATTAAATATTATATTTTTTAGATTATTAAAAAATATATCTAAATTGTAATTCTCAGTCACTATCTTTTTTGCTTCATGTGCCACATTTTTTAATGTTTTTTGATCATTTACAAGATCTCTAATCTTATCTACCCATAGATCTAAATCATTTTCTTTCATAAAAAAAATATTTTTATTATCTTCAAATATCTCTTTTTGCCAAAAACCTTTTGTATATGTTATTAGTACAGGAGTTCCCATTGCCATCGATTGAAGGGCCACACTTTGTCCAGATGGTTGAAAGGAATCTTTTAACGGTATTAAAGACAAAAGTGATTTATCGTATAATTCTTTTAATTGATCATCTGAAATAACCTCATCGGACCACATACCATTTATAACTTTTACATTATCAAGTCCATGAAAATCTTTATCTTCTATAAATTTTGATAAAATTGTAAAATTTAATTCATTTAATTTGTATGGAATCTTCTTTAGAAATTCAAAATCTCTTTTTTCATCATTGCCAACAAAGAGGATGTTATTTTTTTTGTCAATATTGTTATTTGAATTCCAAAAATCATGATCGATTGAAAAAGGTAGGAAATGAAATTTGTGATCAAATCTTGAAAACTTGAGTTTTGCATAATTCATTTCCTCTTGGCTCAAAAAAATTATATTATCATTAACAAGGCAAAATAAATTAATTAAGAGTTTCCTTAAGAACATTCTTACAAAATGTCTTTTTTGATCAAGGAACAATCCCATTATGAAAACTGTAATATTTAGTTCGCCAGATAGACTTTTGAATATCGTATAAGGAAATAAAGAAAATGAAACTCTTTGGTTAACACATATTAAATATTTTGTATTCCTTAAATCATTTCTAGTTTCTTTGTTTAGTATTTGCTCACTATAAAATGGAATTGTTGTTATGTATCTTAATGAACTGAATATAAAATTTATAACTTTTCTATTGCACTTTTTAAATTCTATAATATTAACATTGTTAAAACTTGATTTAAACAAATGATAAGTATAAAAAAAATCTTTTGCGTAACTTTCAGAAGGACTGTTAAGCCGACTTTTTCTTCCTCCCTGAAAAGCAAAAGTTATGTTATCCTTCATTCTTTAATTGATAATAATCTTAAGAGGAATAATATCTTTGTATAAAAAAATATTTACAAACACGGCAACATCTTTATATGTAGGTATGCTCGCAATGTTTATGCTTTCGGCAAGACCTTTTGCCGGGTTGTACATATTTGGATTTAAATTAGGTGAATTAATTATTGGATTTTGTTTAATCCTTTCAGTCATAATTTTATTTGTACCAAAACGAATTTTTGCAAATTATTTCTCCAATACTGATTATTTAAATGTTCATAAGGCATTAATTTTATCTTTTGTAATTATTGTTTTATTAACAAATTCATCTTTTTCAAATCTATATACATATAGATCTAGTTCATTTATATGGACGATTTGCATAATTTATCTAGGTCTATATTTTTTGAATAATAAAGAATTAGAAAAATATTATTTATTTATTTTTTTACCGATACCTTTTATTAACTTTCTTTTTGCTACAGGTTTTTATCCAAACATAATTATGGATTTTTACATAAAGTTTTCTGACAAATTTCAATTTATTAAAGCCTCTGATTTATTTTTGACAGTAATTGTTGTAAATATATTATTTTTTAAAATTAAAGGTTTTAATAGAAACACAATTTTGTATCTTGTGATTACAACTGGAATATATTTTCCATTAATGTTGTTTAACAGTAGAGGAGCTTTTATTTCATTAGCTTTATATTTACTACTGCAATTATATTTCTCAAAAAGTTACTTCAAAAATAATATTAGAAATTTTATTTACATGATGCTTTTACTAGTTGTTACTTCATTAGGCTCAACACTTTATATAGGAAACTCTTTTGAGATAATACAAGTTGAAGCTGAACCACAATTAATTTCTGAAGCTGTTGAGGGGATAGCAAAGAATAAAATCCCAACAAGAGAAGTATTGGGCTTTTATATCTGTGAAAACAGACTTTGTTCAAAAGACAACACTTTAGATTGGAGATTAGATATTTGGGGCGATCTGGTTAATGATATGAACGATAAAAGTTTAGTTATTAAAGGCTATGGATTCAATGAGATATTTCCTGTTATGCTTGACCCTACGGCTCCTGGAAGGCTTGGAAGAGACGGTTTAAATGAAAATGTTCATAACTATTTTGTTAATATATATGGACGGATGGGGATTATTGGCCTAGGAATTATATGTCTTTTTTATTTTTTATTAATAAGAAATTATCTTGTCTTTAACAAATCACTATCAATTCTCATTTTATTAATACCTGCTTTTTTTAATTCATTTTTCGATGCAAATATGGAAGGAGTACAATATCCATTTTTGCTTTTTTCTTTCCTAGGATATGCTTTTTTAGATAATCAAAGTAAAGAAAAAACTCAAGTCTAATTTTTTTGTGTATAGAATAATATAATTATGCAGAAAGCATTTATTACTGGTGTAACTGGTCAAGACGGATACTACTTATCTGAATTTCTACTTGATAAAGGATACGAAGTCCACGGAATAATTAGGAGATCATCTAGTTTTAATACATCTAGAATTGAACCCCTGATATCAAAATACAATGATAAATTTAAATTATATTATTCTGACTTACTTGACTCATCATCATTAAATAATTTAATAACAAATATCCAACCTGACGAGATTTATAATTTAGCTGCACAATCACATGTAGCAGTATCTTTTAAGAATCCAATGTATACAATTTCATCTGGTAATCAAGGAACTATTTCAATACTTGAAGCAATCAGGAATTCAGACAAAGAAATTAAGTTTTATCAGGCGTCCTCATCTGAAATGTATGGTGGTGGTTCTAAAGAAATGTTAAATGAACAATCAGTTTTTGATCCAAAAAGTCCATATGCAGCTTCAAAAGTATTTTCGCATAATGTAACAAAACTTTATAGAGATTCTTATGATTTATTTGCTGTTAATGGAATTTTATTCAATCATGAATCACCTTTTCGAGGAGAGACCTTTGTTACAAGAAAAATTTCACGAGCTGTTGGAAGAATATCATTAGGCTTACAAACAAAACTTACGCTTGGTAATTTAGATGCCTCCAGAGATTGGGGATTTGCTGGTGATTATGTAGAAGGGATGTGGATGATGTTACAACACGATCGTCCAGACGACTGGGTTTTAGCAACTGGAGAAACACATACCGTAAAAGAATTTGCTGAAGAAGCATTTGAAATGGTAAACCTCAATTGGGAGGATTATGTAGAAACCTCAGACAGGTATTTGAGGCCAAATGAAGTAGAGTATCTTCTAGGTGACAGCTCAAAAGCTCAACAACAATTAGGCTGGAAACCAAAAGTAAGTTTCAAAGACCTCGTAAAAAAAATGGTTGAAGAAGATTTGTTACTTGCTCAAAGAGAACAGGTATTACTTAAAGAAAATTTAATTTATCCAACTTGGGAAAACCACACTTAAATCTATATATTTTTTATAAACCAATCTATAGTTTTTTCTAGGCCTTTATCCAAGGAAGTTCTGCTTTTCCAACCAAGATCATTTATTTTTTTAGAATCGAGTAATTTTCTTGGGTTACCATCTGGCTTTGAACTGTCAAAACTTAAATTACCTTTATAGTCAAGCAGTGATTGAATTTTCTTTGCAAGATCAAAAATTGTAATTTCATCACCACTTCCAATATTATAAAGTCCAGACTCAACATTTGACTCAATAACAAATTCTATTGACTCAGCTAAGTCGTCAACATACAGAAACTCTCTTAGTGGTTTTCCACTTCCCCAAATATTAAATTCCTTTTTACTTTCTTTTTTTGCATCAGACATTCTTCTTATTAGGCCTGGAATGACATGACTATCTTCTCTAGAAAAATTATCGTTTGGTCCATAGAGGTTTGTAGGCATTAAATTTACAACAGTATGACCATATTGCTCATTTAAAGATTTACCTATTTCAATAGCCGCAATTTTTGCAACTGCATAAGGTGAGTTTGTTGGCTCCAATTTTCCTTCCATAAAGTCTTCCTCATTTATTGGATTTTTAGAATTCAATGGATAAATGCAGCTACTACCCAGATTAATAATCTTAATTTCATTTAAGTCAATACATGCCTCAAGTATGTTCATGTTTATTTTTAAATTTTCTAATATGAATTCTGTTCTCTTTGTATTGTTAGCGTGAATACCTCCGACTTTTGCTGCAGCGTTTATTATCACATCAGGTGTATTTTTTAAAATTATATTTCTAGTGTCCTCATAAGAAAATAAATCAGCATCATCTCTAGTAGAAGAAGTTATATTAAAATTCGATTCTGACTTAGAAAGCCTTCTTACAACTGAAGATCCCACCATGCCATTACTACCAAAAACAAGTACTTTAATTTTGAATTCCTCTCAATAAAACGTTTTTAATCGTCAACATATATATTAAGGTAACATTAATACAATAGAATGCCAGTTAATAAAATATATGAATAAATTAAATTTTCCAACTCACTTTCAAGATAATCTACATAGTTTTATTGAAAGTTTACAAAAAGAAGATGAAAATTTTTTGTATTTCCCAACAAATATTGGACTGACACAAGATGGTAAAAACCTATCACTAGGTTTCAGCACTTATGTTCTAAAACTTTTTTATATGACTGGCCTTTGGGATGATTTAAGTAAACCTGTGCGGGATAAATGGATAGAAAACATAAATTCTTACCAAAAAAATCATCAAAATTTACCAATAAATTCTTACATAGATCAAACATTATTAAATTTCTACAAAAAACCACCAATCTCAAAAAAGATTAAAAATTCTATTAAGAAACAACTTTCTTTTTTGTCTACTGTTAATTACTACTCATTAGACGTTCAGTTACTAAATGCGATAAGAGCAGAAACCAAACAAGCTATTTCAACAATTCATCAAGTCGGATATAAAAATACAAAACCATATTTAGAGTTTCCAAAGAGTGAATCAGAAATTATATCTTTTTTAGAGTCATTTGATTGGAGTAAACCATGGGATGCTGGAGCTAACTTTTCTTCTATTTGTGTATTTAGTAACACACAACTTCCAGCTAATGAATATCAAAATAACAAAGAGGTACTTTATAAATTTACTTCAAAAATTGTAGATAAGGAGACAGGCAGTTATTTTATTGGAAAGACACCTTCTGAGACAGAGCTAATAAATGGTGCAATGAAAGTAATAACAGGAATGGACTGGTTAAATGTACCCATTCATGAGCCTGAAAAACTTATAGATTATTGCTTAGGTGTAGTACCAAAAAATGAAGGTTGTGATATTGTAGATTTGGTTTACGTACTGTTCAAGTGCTCAGAACAAACAAACTATAAAAAAAATGAGATTATTTTATATATGATCGACATTTATAAGTTGATATTTGATCATTACTTTAAAGATTATGGTGGTTTTTCATATTACTTAAATAAAAGTCAAATGTATTACAGTGGATTAATAATATCTGAAGGAAAATCAACACCAGATATTCATGGAACATTACTTTTATGCTGGGCAATATCAATGATTGATAAAATATCTGAATCAAATAATCTTGGTTGGAATATTATAAAGCCATAATGTTAAATTTTCTTTATTGTTTCGATAATGGTTACAATATACAAGCTCAATGCTCTATTTATTCATTACTTGAAAATGTAGATGAAAAAATAAATATTTACATAATTCACAAAAATAAAAATGATTCCAATTTTATAAATGAAAAAATTACCAATCACAGATATTTGAACAAGATAAAAGTTTATAAATTTAAATTTGAAAAAGATTTGTTTCCAAATTTAGAAAACGCACATATTACTCAGGCAACATATTACAGATTACATATTGAAAATTATTTAGAAGATGAAATAGATTTTATTACATATTTGGACGGTGACATAATTTGTTTTTCAAATCCAATACCTCAGATAAATAAAGAAATAGAAAATCTTAAAAGAGAATCAAATATAATCTCGGCAAATACTGAGAACTCAATTTTAGATGCTGTAGAAAGGCTAGGAAATAAAACTAGTCGTTACTTTAATGCTGGAGTCTTAATTATTAATTTTCGAGAATGGAAAAACAAATCAACAACACAAAACTTGCTGAACTTGCTAAAAAACGAAAAAAGACTTCTAAAGTTTTGGGATCAAGATTTATTAAATATTTATTTCAATGGAGAGTATGTTGAAATGTCAAAATTACTGAACTATAAATTACATATTCAATCATTTAAAAAAATTAAAAAGAAAAAAATATATGAACTCAGAGATAGTGGAATGATTTTTATTCATTATTCAGGAAAATTTAAACCTTGGACAGTTAAAGGTATTGTTCATAAAAAATGTATATTTTATCAACAGATCTACAAGAGGCTTTTTGAAGGTGATTTTCATCTTGATTACAATTACAAGAAGAATGCTTTGATCGATTTAATTAAATCAATATTTACCTTAACAATTTTTCAGGTTGATAAACCATTGAAATTAACTATCTTAGTGATAATTAGTCTTTTTAAAAAAAATGAAAAATTATATTAAATCAAGAGAAGACTTTATTTCGAGTTATTATTTTGCTCGTTTATCAAATATTTCCTACTCTGAAGTACTTACAAAAGAACAGTTTGAAAATTTAGATATTCAAAATTGTGATATTTTATCAGAGGACAATACAGCTGTTTTTTATAAATTGAATCAATTTACATTGAGGGAAAACGATGTAATTTTTACTAATTATAAGTTAATTAACGAATTATTTTTTCACTTAAGAGAAGCTAATGAATTTAAAAATATAACCCTAATTACAAATCAGCAAGATGAGATGATTAAAAAAAGTTTATATTCTAAAAAACCTGATTGTATATCTAGGTGGTTCTCAATAAATGTCGAGCATATTGCCGATGATTTACTAGTTTTACCTTTAGGACTTTCAAATGAATATTCACCTAAAAATCCAAATGCAGATGATTTTTTTAAACTTTATGAAAATATGAAAGATTCTAAAGATATTTCACTGTATATAAATCATCGTGCAAATACCAATCTTTCAGATAGAAAAAACATATATGATATTTTTTCAGATAAGGAATGGGTTGAAATCGATGAACCAAATTTAGAAATAGGCAGTTATTTAAACAAAATTCAACATAGTTTGTTTGTATTGTGCCCATGGGGTAATGGAGTAGACACCCATAGGGTATGGGAAACACTATATAGTGGATCTATTCCTGTCATAAAAAATCATCAAACATTTACTTGCCTAAAGGATTTACCAGCATTATTCATTAATAATTATGAGGAGATAAATTTAGATTTGTTGAATGAATTTGCAGAGAAATATTATTCTAATACTTTTAATTATGAGAAGTTAAAAATGAATTATTGGGAAAACTTAATTAAAAATAATAAAAAAATTGATTCATCACTTGAAAGAATTTTTCAAGAAAGTAAATTCTATACTATTAAAACAAAAGCAAAGCTTTATTTAATTGCAAAAATTGGTCGATATAAAAAAATAGTCATATTTAATTTAAATAAAATTAAGAAAATACCAAAAAAACTAGGATTAATTAAATGAAAATTGACAAAGTCATTCTCTCATGTACGGATGATTCCTACTTTGACTATTATAAAATTGTTTCGTTAGCTTGGGAGCAAATTGGAGTTGAAACAGTTTTATTTTTAATTACTGACTCAAATGAAAAAAGAGACAACGTAATTAATTTCAATGTAAAAAATATTGATAATATTTTTATATCGCAGAATATAAGATTATTAGGGCCAGCATTATTTCCTGATTCAACTTGTATAATTTCTGATATTGATATGATGCCAATGTCAAAAAAATATTTTCAAAATAATATAAAAGAATTTTCAGATGAAAATTTTATTTTATATAGAAACAAAGCCACAAAAGATACCATGTACCCCATTTGTTATAACGCTGCCAAGGGAAGCTTGTGGAGTGAGATATTCTCAGTTAAAAATAAAAACGATATTGTAGAAAAATTAGGTTTTTGGTACGCTGAGCAGAGCAATATCAACGAAAGAAGTTGGTATTTTGATCAAATTATTTTAAAAAAATATTTGGATGACTTTTTTAAAGATAACAATGGTAATTTCAAAAAATTAGAAGATAAAAATACTGGCTGGTTAAGACTAAATAGAACAGACTTAAGATACAGATTCAGTAAATTTTATGATCCAAATTTGAAATACACAGATTTCCATATGCCTGTTCCTTATTCAAGAAACAAAAGAATCATAAATAAAGTTTTTGAACGTCACTTTAATCATTGATTAAAAATTTTAATTGCGTCAGGTACTTCAATATCAATATTCGTATTTCTAAACCAAGGATCAGCAACAAATATTTTTTTGTTTTTAGAATTACTTAATAGGGCTGGTACTAGAGAAAACGTACTATTTCCTACAATAAAATTTTCATAAGACAACATTTCAGCAAATGTTTCTAAAGTATCATCAATCGAATTTGACGAGTAAACAATCTTTTTTGCATCCGTAAAAATATTACTATTTATAACCCAGTCGTAATCATCTGTAAATACAGTGTAATTAAAGTTTTCAATTTTTTCTTTGCCTGCTTTGATAGCATGAAAATAAAAGCTTTCTTTTAATTCTTCGTTTAATTTTAAATAATCACCTCTTCTAACATGCAAAACTGTAGATCCAGGATTTATTGGTGACATTAACTTATTCTTAACAATCCTATTTCTACTTATTGAGTCAAGAATAAAGTCTTTGTTTTCAATTAGAATACTTGGGTTTTGCCAGTGACCATCAAAAAAATTAACAAAACCAATTTTATTTTTTCTGAAGTTGGTATCGGTATGAGTTGTAATTAATAAGTTTTTTGTCAATTTAATTACAATTTTAAAAATTAAAAAAAAGAAATGAGGCAAGGTTTTCATGTTAAAAATCGTGACTGGGAAAATCAATTCCCTTAAATCAACACCCGGATTTTTAATTTTTTTTGAAATTTTAAAATTGCTTAAGCTAATAAATACATTCAAACCTAAATTTGAGAGATAGTTAGCAAATGAAATTTGAAAAATCTGATTTCCTAACCCACCTTTTAAATATATGAGTGCAATTTTTTTCATAATTTGTTTATGATTTATTTAGTATTATAAATGCTCTTTTAAAAAGTTTTGTTTCTAAAAATATATAAGAATAATCTATATTTAAGCAAATTTTTTTTGATACCCACAAAAGTATCTATTCAAAACACTTAATTTACCTTTAGACTATCAAAGATGGATAATTTTTTTATTTTAGTTTTGAAATTTTACATATTTTATTTATTTTTCTTTTTTTATGGTCGTGCTTTAATTTCTACTTTTTTAGAAAAAGATCGAATTCATGATATAGATAAGGTAAAAATCTTCGGAATAGAAATTCATATCTTTTATCCGATTTTTGGAGTCATATTTTTAGGTAATATATCGTTTCTTTTTAATTTTTTATTTCCGCTAAAAAGTAACTTTTTTTATATTTTTCTATTGTTACTTTTAATAAATTTAAAATACAAAATTAATCCAAGTAACTTAAAAAGACTCTTAATTTTCTCTTCAATTTTTTTACCTTTGATAATATCAAGTTACGAAATTGGGTTTCATTATGACTCAGGACTTTACCATCTAAATAATCAATTGTGGCTACGAGAAAGCAATATTGTTTTTGGTTTCATAAACATTTACAGTGTCTTTGGTGTTAGCTCAATTTTTGAATATATTTCTGCTTTATTTTGGATTGATAAATCATTTATATTACTTCATTTTCTCAACTTACTTTTTATTGGTTTTCTTTATAAAGTAATGATGTTCACAATCTTATATGCAAAAAACGAGAAACTTAAAATTGGTTTTTTAATGCTACTTTTATTTTCATTCATGGATAACTTTGGAATTTCCGGTGGTAGAAACGGATTTATTTCTATCCAGTCAATTGGTAAACAAGATATGCCAATTGGAGTAATATTCTTACTCTTGTCTGTATTCATTTTAAGTTCTCTTGTTAATAAAAGTTTCAAAAAAATTGAGCTCATTGTTGTTTCATTTCTTACTTTGTTTCTGTTTCAATTAAAAATTAGTTCTTTCCCTATTTTCTTCTTGTATTTTGCTTATTTGTACTTCTTCATGAAAAATAAAAGTGTAAAAATAACTATCAAATCAATTTCACCAGTTTTGCTATTAGGAATGTTTTGGATTATTAAAACTGTAATTCACACAGGTTGTGTAATTTTCCCCCTTTCGATGACATGTTTTGATAATTTTTATTGGGTAAATTTAGAATATATTCAGGTTATTGAAGATGTTTCAGTGGACTACAGTATGTCGTATTATTTTAACGAACCCTTTAGTAGCTGGATTGAAGTTTATTTTGAAAAACCGTTAAATAGAACAATAGCTCTAAATTTTTTAATATCTTTTGGGCTTTTAATTACTCTTAACTTAAGAAAAATAAGAAATGATATAACTTTAAAAAATAATATTATTATTTTTTTATTCATTATTTTAAGTTCATTTTTCTATATTAGGTTTGGTCCAGACATTAGATATCTTGTTGGATTTCAGATGTTTCTTATTGTATTAATAGGCTTCTACAGCAAAATCAAAATAAATGTAAATAGTAAATTACTCTTTTTAGCTATATTCTTTTCAGCCATGCTTTTGCCAAGACTGCAAACATTTTTAGATTTTAATATAAACAGTGCTCCTAATCTAAATTTACCAATTCCAGAAATGTCTGAGTTTGATGGTAGGTACATTCCAAAAGATGGAGATCAATGTTGGATTAATTTAGAGTGTTCAGCAAACAGAAGTTCCTTTGATATAAATAAAAATAATTTTTTTAAAGTGGCATACCTCTTAAATGACTAAAATTTTAAAATTTACTTATTCTTAATTTGATAAAGTATTTTAGTAAGCTGTATGAAAATAAAATTCTACTTTTTAAGCCAAAGTTCCAATTGGATTCACCATATTGTCTTGGTGGAAACAGAAAAGGCTTCCTAATAAATTGATAATCTAATTGTTTCGCTTTCCAGTAAACATATGTATCAAAGCTAAAGTCTTTTGGAGGATTATCAAGACTTTTTAATAAATCCTTGGAAAAAATAGTTGGTTGTGCATTTATTTCCAACATTTTGGTACCAAGAATTATGCTCGCTGATTTTGCCATAAAATATGAAAAAATTGAATCCAATCTACTTCTTCCATACCTTACACCTTTGTAAAAAATTTTTTTATCCGTAAATTTATATGATTTTAAATCTTTATAAACATTATTTAGCTCAGAAAATTCAAACTGAAGATCACCGTGTATCCAGCCTATAAACTCTGAATTTTGTAATGTTGATAATGCTGTAAACACTCCATGCCCGTAACCTTCATTTTTTTCAATATAAAAAGTAGAAATATTTTTGAATTTATTTTCAATATTTTTTAAATAATTCTTTGTATTATCTTTAGAACCATTATCAACTATTAAAAATTCAATACCGCTGTCAACTTTTTCCAATTCTTTAATTAATAATGAAAGAGATTCATATTCGTTAAAACAAGGAATAATTAATGTAACTGTCTTCATTAAGTCTGATTTAAGTAATTATTAACGTTATACATATATTTATAAAGCTCATATTCAACGGGTGTACCAATCATTACAGTTTTGTTTGTACTAATTTCCTTAACTTTCATATTTTGAATCATTGCAGTTTGAATTAAATAATCGATATGTATCTCTGAATTCAAATTATTTAATCTTTCTAAAGTATCTTGAAACAACTTCTTATAGATATTTTTATTTTTGAATAAAAATATACCTGTGATTACATTTGAGTTTTTTGAATGTGGTTTTTCTTTGATTGAAAAACTTGTAATATTTCCATCATCACTATTAACCCATCCATAATTTTCAAATTTAAAAAACGCTCTTCTGTAGTTTTTTTTAGTAATTACTCCAACATCATAATCAGTAATATTCAATTCGATATCTTTTTCTAAAATACAGTCTGCTGAATGAATCAGGATAGGTAAATCATTATCTATTTTTTCAACTAGCTTCATACCACTGTGAGCTTGGTCATTTGTTTTTTCTGAAATACTCATTATTTCTTCGGAATTAATTAAATTTAATGTTTTTAGAGAGTCCTGATTATTTTTCGTAATAAGAATTGATGTAGATTCTTGGTTCTTAAATGAGGAAATGATATTACTTATTAATGGCTTGCCATCAACATCTAAAAAAATTTTTTCAGTTTTGTAATTTTCTTCTTTAAATCTTTTGCCTTCTCCTCCAGCAGGAATTAATAAATTAATTCCGTTTAAGTCAATTTTCTTTTTATCAGAAACATTATTAACTTCGTCCAGACTATATAAAAATTCATTATAATCTTCAGGGGTCCCCCATTGAAAAAAATAATCAATCTTAAAATAATTTATCTTTAAACCATCTTTAATCATTTCCTCATACGGAGTACTTATATATGCTTCACCGTTTATCAACATTTTTTTATCAAATATTCTATTTATGTATTTTTTTGCAATATGTCCACTTTTAAAATAGTATGATCCAGAAGATGCAAGTTCATCAATTTTTTTATCAGTAAACGATTCTTTTTCTTTGATATCAATTATTCTTTCTCCATCAACTTTTAAAAAAGCATAATCATTGCCGTAAATACTATGAGGATGAAGTCCTGAATAAGCGGGCACCAATCCATCGGGATTATTTATTTGTATATAGTTTTTCAATTCTTCCCAATTCCAAATATTTGAAAAGTCACAATAATTAATAAAGACTTCTTCTTCTGTGTCTAATATGTCTGTACTTAACAAGGCTTTTCCTGGCCCTTCCTTTTTATAGGGAATTGGAAAAATGTTAAAGTTTTCCAATACTCCAAAATATTTCTGTAAACTTTTATTTTTAAATTCTTCTTCATTGACAATAAAGTTAATGTCACTTTCATTTGGAAACAAATCTAAAATATGTTCAATGATCATTTTTTTATTTACTGTTAAGAATTGTTTTGGAATTGATATTCCAGCATTTTTGAAACGCATACTTTTCCCTGTCATTGGTATAATTATTTTCATTTATTTACTCTAATTCTGAGGATTTCATCATCTGATTTTCTTAAATTATCTCCTGTTTTTTTATTAATAACGTTATATATTTTTTTTGAATCGATATAAGAACATATTGTTAATAAAACTTTAAGGTATATTTTTTCTGTCTCATCAAGGCATTTATTAAGATACAATTTCTCTTTATTGAAAAAAATTATATTTTTATTTTTTTTAATTGAATTATTGTCTTTACAAAAAGAAAAAGGGAGAAACACTGCATGATCAGGAAAAAAATATAAATTATTAAAGACTTCGTAATTTAGATTTGGGAGGGGATTGGGTATAAATGTTTGTTTTTTTTCAGTATCATAATTGATTTGAACTAAATCTAAAAGTTGTTCTAATCTTTTATTATCAAGTAATTTTTCAAACTCATTTTCAATTTTATAAATCCTAGATCTTATATTCCTTAAATTATTTCCTGAAACTACCATGCCATGACTGTAAAGAAAAAAAGAGTTGATTTCTTCTTTATTATTTTTTTTAAGTATTTCTTTTGCCAGTTCATACCCAGGTCGAAAATAATTTATTGGTTGAATTTTTCTTTTAGACAAAAAATCATCTAATTCATCTTTTTTTGTTATTGCTGAAATAATTAATGAAGAAATACTGTGATAGTGAAACACATGTTTTGCATCAAGCAAAACATGTATAGGTGTCTCTATTGATAATCCTTCTTCAAATTTCTGATTGTTTTTATTTTTTTCATAAAAACTTATTATTTTATTTAGATTTACTTTTTGAAATATTGAATTATTAATTGAGTCCGATAAATGCATCCCCGATTTTTTTATATAAATATTTTCTAAAATTTTTGTACTTGTGTTTCCACCCGGACCCTGTGTAAGTAAAAAATTGTTACCAATTTCTTTTGAGTATTTTAGAAAACTTTTCATAGTTTTAATTTCGTAATTTATAATACTTATATAAATGAGGAATAAAAAATCATTTATTTATATTGTGTTAGGAATCAAATATTTTGTTCTATTTAACTTCACTCCAGATCTTGAAGTATCTAGATATCAAGAATTTTTTAGTCAATGCATTAATTTTGAAACATGCCTAAATCCATATAAAAACATTTCAACTTTATCTCAATCTTTTTTAAATTTTCCTTATGGTAATTTAATGTATTTTGTTATCTTGCCTTTTTTCTTTATAGGTTCTTTATCAGGATTATCATTTATAACTTTCGCATATTTATTTTTTGAAATATTGTTGATATATATATTTGATAAGATATTCAAACTCAGTCCAAACGAAATAATAATTGGAATAATTTTAAATCCAGTGATTGTTTTTTCAATTGGCGTTCTTGGTCAACTAGATCTAATCCCTCTAACTTTTTTTGCCTTATCTTTATTAAAACTCAAAGAAAACAAGAAGATTTTATCTATCATTTTTTTAATTATTGCAACGAGTACAAAAATAGTATTTATAATCTTGTTACCAATTATCATTTTATATTTCCTCAAAAGAGATAAAAATATGATACAAAACATTCAGACTGTTTCATTTACTCTAATTATTTTTTTATTAATAAATATACAATTGTTTCTCGACTCTTCATACAGAAAAGCAATTTTTTTTGGATTAGATAGGGGATATAGTGTAGTCACAAACACAAATTCATTATTCTCAAGTAGTTTATTTTTGATAATTCTTTTCTCAACAATAACTTTATTTGCATATTGGAAAAATATACATAGATTAGATTTTTTTGGAATTACTATTTTTTCAGGTTTTTTAACATTGCCAATTTACGTCACCAATTTATCAAATATTGGCTGGTTTTTGTGGTCAATGCCAACAATCTTGATTATTTACTTATCTTTCGAATATAAGGTTAAGTCTTTAATCTTGACGTATCTATTTTTACTTGTGTTTACAAATGATGAAAATAGTTTATTTCAAAATATAGAATTCGTTAAAAATATATTAACTTACTTTGTTTACTCAATTAGTATCCTAATTTTTTACTATCTATTACAAGCATTGACTCAAAACATTTATTTCAAGATAAAATCGTCTCCGATTATATTTGCAATTGCTGGTGATTCAGCAACTGGAAAAACAACAGTTTCAAACGCTTTGAAAGATTATTTTGGAAAAAAAATAGTGAATATTGTAGAACTTGATAGCTTTCATAAGTATGAAAGAAATAGCGAAATGTGGGATAAATATACACATTTAAATCCAAAAATGAACAATCTTTCAGAGTTTAGAAAAGTTTTATTAAATATCATTAATGGCAAAACTGAAATTGTAAGACAATACAATCACTTAACAGGTAAATTTGACAATTTTGATAAGAAGAAAATCAAAGACTTTCTTATAGTTGAAGGTTTACATTCATTGCACTTCAAAGATTTAAATAGCAAATACAATATGAAAGTCTTCCTGGATATTGAACCAGGTCTTAAAAAAACACTAAAAATTTCACGGGATATTGAAAGACAAAAAAGTGAAGAATTTATAGAAAATGAGATTGAAAAAAGAAAAAAAGATTTCGATCAATATATTTTACCTCAAGAAGAATATTCCGATTTATCAATAAAAACTATTGCGGCGGATGATAATGAAGTGAATTATAAAATTGTTTTATCAGAAGACTACTTTAGCGATATTGATGATATTGGACAGAATCAAATGGGTGTTGAGATAAAAAATATCAAAATTAACGAAAATGTATCTTTCGAAATTAGTGTTCTCAAAAAAGAATCAAAAAGTTTTTTTGATTCTCTTACAAAAGGCATCAAAAATCTAGAAGACTTTGAATTCAATCCACTGAATCAAAGCTTACAGTCAAATGGAGAGGTTTTGATTAAATTAGGATTAATTCTTTTTATATTAAATAAAAAACTAGAAACAAAAATATGAAAAGACTAATTATTTTTGATTTAGACGATACTTTTTATGAATATGAAAGTACTCATAAAAGTGCACTAGAAAAAGTTTTTCAGGTCCAAAATTCTTTTGACGACTATCAGGAATTTTATAAAAATTATGAAAATACAAAACATCATGTCCAGAACACACTGGTGGATAGCCCTTCAAGACACTCAAAACTGATTTATTTTAAAAAACTTTTTTGGGGAATGTTAAATACTAGAGAAATAATTGAATTAGAGAATGTATATTGGGAAGAATTTATTAGAAATGCAAAGGTCGATATTGAAAGTGTTAATACATTGAAAGAAAATAAAAATCAAAATAATATATATTTTTTGTTTACAAATCAAAATTTATATGTTCAACTAAAAAAAATCGATAGTTGGGGTCTAAATTTTTTTGATAAGATTATTACATCTGAAGAAGTTGGTTTTGAAAAGCCAACTAAAGAATTTTTTAATTATTCTGAAAAATTTGTAAAAAAAATTGTAGAACAAAGCTTTTCAGTTTTCGCTATAGGTGATAGTTACGAAAATGACATTGAGTATTGGACAACTAACTACAAAGCAAAAGGCTATCAGATCGATAATAAGAATGAGAAAATCATTAAAGAGAACATGCTAATAAAAACAAACTTTAGAAATGCTATATTAGATATTTTTGCGGAGTAAAACTATTTTTTAAAATATAAAAAAATGTTTTGTATCCTCTTTTTCTCTATTGATTCTGATTCATAATTTTCATAGTCTGTATAAGTTACAAAAATATCTGATTCAATTAGTGCATCTGAAGGTCTATCTTTCGAACCCCAATACTCTCTCACAAAAAATAATTCATTGTATGTTATTCCATTTCTTGGAACAAAAAGATCTGGATGCCAATAAACCAGGTTTTTATTTAAGTCCTCATTATTTTCATAAATATCATTTATTTCCTCAATGATTTTATCAACCAACATTATGGCATCGATCTCATTGTCTATATTTGTATAGCCATATCTATCATTTGCATTAAAAGTTTTTTCTGCGACAAACCTCTCATAATTTGAAAAAGCTCCCAAGAGTACAAATGTTAAGAAGACAAATGTCATTACTTTTCCAAAATAATTAATTTTTGAAATTTCTAAATTTTTGAATATAGATAAAAGAAGGAGGGTAAGTGGTAAATGTAAATAATGGGTATATTGTCTTTCTATAAATAGAAAATAAAAAAGAAGATAAAGTAAAGATACAAAAATTAAAGTTGCCGATAATTGATCCTTATTCTTTGCAATAATGTATATTCCACTAAAAGTAAATAACATGAATAAGATTAAAAATAATAAATTAAATGAAGGACTAAGTTTATAAAATTTTGCTAATGTTGTTAACCACTTTTCAGGTGTGGACAACAAAAGTGAAATATCTTCACCATTAGATCCTTGGCTAGTTATCCATTGAAAATAAATTTGGTAAAAGTTAGGAAGGTTATAACTTCCAAATTTTATGGGTGGAATAATTAAAATTGGATTGACAATAAACAAAGCAGCTATTGATATTAAAAAAGAACGCAATATAAAAGAAACTTTGTTTTCTTTAAGATTAAATAAAATATATATACCTAAAAATCCAAATAAAACAACAGTATTGATTTTTATGAAACTAGCAATTGCTAGAAAAAAAACTGCTTTATTGTATTCTTCCTTAATAATAAATTTTATTCCTAAAGCAACAAATAAAATCAAAAAAGTGTCTGGTTTTGGAATTCTATGAAAATACTCAACTGATGGTAATGAATAAATAGCAAGCAAAGCTATCCATTGATATTCTTTTTTAACTAGATACCTCACTAGTAAAAAATTTCCAATAAAAAATAGAGATATGTTTATAATCCTTGAAAATGTAATTAAAGCTACATCTCCAAAGAACATTATTGGACCAGCAAAGATAACAAAAAAATTAGACCAAAGTCGTCCGTATCTTAAATCACCCCCATAAGCAAATTCAATAAAAAATATAAGAAGGTTTTTAAATAAAATATTATCAACTTCATCAAATCTATTAAATACATCATCAAGTAGCCATATATTGTATATATCATCAACTAGCATTCTTTCATCAATGAATAAAACTTCATAATTATTTGATTTAAAAGCACTTATACCAAAAATAATTAATAAAGTAATTGTTAAAACCTTTGCAGCAATGTTGGTAAAATTTAATAAGTGATTACTTCTAATTTTCATATGGATATTTCATTATGACTCCAATTATTCATAGAGTCAACGATATCAAACTCTTAAAAGATTTACCTAATAACTACGGTTTAGAGATAGATGTCAGATCTAATAACAATAATTTAATTCTCTCTCATGAACCAACAGACCAGGGCGATTTTTTTATTGATTTTATTGAAGAATATAACCATCAATTATTGGTAGTAAATGTAAAAGAGGCTGGAATAGAAAAAAAAATTTTAGATATACTTAAAAACAAAGGTATAGATAATTATTTCTTGTTAGATATTGAGTTTCCTTTTTTACTTCAAAACCACAGTGAATTTGGTAAGAATCTATCTGTAAGATACTCAAAATATGAAAGTATAGAAACAGCAAAAAACTTTGTTGAGAGTGTTAGCTGGATGTGGATAGATACTTATAAAGATTTTGAACTAAATGAAGAAGCTGCTGATATTGTTAAAAAGTTTAATGTTTGCTTAGTTTCACCATCTAGGTGGGGACAATCCGAAAGACTTAATTATTTTATAGAAAAGTTTAAAAATTTTAAAATAGACATTGATTATGTAATGGTTGAAAATGGTGAATTGATATAGATATTGTTATTAATACATAACTATTATGATTAATTTGTGATTCAGATTATTTCTTTCTCTATTGAAATTTTTTTAAAGTACTCAATACTTTATTTTGTCCTATTTTTTAGTGGTCGCTCATTTCTATTGATAATTGAAACAATATATTTTAAAAAAAGAGAGATACCTCAAACCATATTAAAGATAAAATCACAAATTTTATTTCCAATTCTAGGGGTGATTTCAGTTGGCAATCTACTTATTCTTGTTAATTATTTTTTACCTCTGAAGTCCAATTTAGTTTTTTTGATTATAACTTTATTCAACTTTGGAAATTTATTAAGTATTCAAAAGATTCAAATCAAAAAACATTTAAATCTTTACAACTTCATTAATTTTTTTGTATTTCCTGCAATTTTATTAATAAGTACATCTGATATAAATTTTCACTATGACGCAGGTTATTATCACTTAAATCATCAAAATTGGTTAAGAGAATCAAACATGGTTGTCGGAATGGTCAATATTTTTTGGGCATTTGGCATGTCTTCGATATACGAATACCTATCCGCAGTTCTATGGATTGATACATCCTTTCTTTTATTGCATTACCTTTCATTAATTTTTATACATTTCTTTTATTCATTTTTATTTTTTAACATTTTAAATTCAAAAAATCTTAAATTGAAAAATGCATCATTGCTGCTAATTTTCTTTTCAATATTTGATAATTTTGGTTTAGGTGGTGGAAGAAATGGATTTTTGTATATTCAAGGAGTTGGTAAACAAGATATTCCGGTCGCAGTTTTATTTATTTTTATAAGCTTGATAATAGTTGATTATCTTATTGAAAAAGATTTAACTGGAAGAGATCTAATTGCAATTTCATTAATAACATTTTTTATTTTTCAATTAAAAATAAGTACAATTTTTATTTATATTATTTTTTTAATTCTTGTTTTTCAGTTAGTTTACGAAAAAATAATGAGATTTACAAAAGTCCTCTATTACTTAATTCCAAATATTTTGTTTGCTATATTTTGGTTTGTAAAAAGCTATATGACGACCGGATGTGTTGTGTTTCCAGTTAACTTCCTATGTATTAATAATTTTGATTGGTACGTCACTGGATCAACTAAAGCCTATGAATCAATCTCTACAGGTGCTAGCTTTTCTTATATTGAATACTTTGTTTCAGGAGAGGGTAGTTTTATTGATTGGTTCAATTCATTTTTTAATAGTGATGTATATTCTGGCTTTTCAAGCTACTATAGGTCCTTTTACTTAAACTTTTTGGGATCTTTATTAATCATTTATTTATTAAAAAGAATATTATTTAATAAAAGTAAATTAAGTAAATTAGATAATTTACTTATTTTTATATTTCTAATATCAAATATGACTTATTCAATATTTTTTGGCCCAATACCAAGATATACAATTGGGATTCTTTGTCTTTCAGTCGGAATATTAGGTTTTTATGGTAAAGATTTAAAAGTAAAAATTAGTAAAAGTGCTATTACAACATTAATAGTTATATCAATTGGATTGATACCTAGAGCAAATTCTTATATTGGTTTTTTTGAATCATCTGAGATTGCATTATTTGATCCAACGTTAGTTAGTGAATTATACAATGAAGTACCAATTTATGATGGTTGGATAAAACCAGACAAGGGAGATAGATGCTTCGTAAATCTACAATGCACTATGCATGACGAAGAAATTGTATTAAATGAAAATAGCTTTTTTACAACCGCATACAGGTTGTTCGATAACTAAATAAAATTTAGTTTTTAATTTTATCTAGGATTATTTGCAAGAGTGAAGAGCCTATTATATAAAGAATTAAATATATTCTGTCATATCCAAAAACTCGTAAAACAATATAAACTGTTGAAATTGCAAGAAGGTTTATCAGTAAGAAAAAGCTATATTTGAAATAATGTAAAAGGTAAATTTCAATAAACGGTTGAAAAACTTGAGTTAATAGAATTGTGACAAGAACAACAGAAATACAAACAAAAATTTCATTAAACAAGTTAGAAGTTGCTAATGATGAATAAGATATTGGAAAAATTACCAAGAAATCATTACTTAGTTGATAAAGATCGATATCAACACTGAGATAGATGACTAAGTAATTTAAAAAAAATAAAGTTAATGATTTAATTATTAAAAGCATATACAAATATTAATTTGTTTTAAATAATTATTTTCAATTCTAAACCTAAAAAAATGTATTATTTCTTAAGCTCAACAAAAAAAAGAAAACCATATTTATTCTGAAATAATTTATCTATCATTTTGACAATTATTCTTCCCAATTCCAAACTAAAAATAGAAAAGAATACGCCAATATTCATAAATTTTTCTATTTTAAAGTTTTTGAATTTTGAATTACCTAAGATTTCCTCCAATTGAGTTTTTTTATATTTAATTTTGTGTTCCGAACTGTAGTCTATGGGACCAATGCCATGAGATAATTTTTCTAAAAACCTCATTGAAGTTGAATAATTTGGGGTTGTAATTATTACTTTTCCATCTTTTTTAAGAATTGAGTACAACTTTTCAAGCAATAAAAGAGCTTCATCTCTATCTAAATATTCGAAAAGACCAATAATACTAATTGAATTAAAAAACTCTTTATGTGCTTTAAAATCAAACTCTTCGATAATATAAAATTTGCCTTTTTCTGAATATGTTTTTATTGCATATTCAATTTGGTTGTTTGAAATATCTACACCAATAGAATTTTGATATAAATAATTTCCAATAAATGAACCGGAACCACATGCATAGTCAAGGTGCAGATCCTCTTTATTTATTGTTGAGCTTACTTTAAGAAAAGTTAAATTGTGCCAATTAGCTTGTATTCCTCTTCCTTTATTCAACCCTTTTTTAAGTATTGAGTCATAGTAGTCACTAGGCAATGAAGTATCCCAAAAATTATCCATATCATGCATTTTAAGTTTTATTTCAAGATTTCTATACATTATCAACAAAAAACGTTCAATGTTTACAATTAACGTTTATATACTTTAATGAACATATTAAATGTAATTTATAATGACTAAACAAGATAACCTTTTAAAATTTTTAAAGAAATATTATTACGTTCTATTTATTTCAGTCATTACTTTTGTATATTTAATTTTTTCTTCATCTTTTGAAATTATTAAATTTTCAGCAATATCACTATGTTTTTTTGTGTTTATATTTTGTTTAATAAACCAAAAATCAAATTTGTGGCACTTCATTTTTCAATTAGGTATTTTGATTTTTTCCCTTATTTTTATTTACAGAAACCTTAATGTTACGATTTTTTCAGTTGTATTTATTTTTATTATTTTAAAATACCTAATTTCTGATAGCTTAATAAATTTTAATTTACTGAAATTTAATAGTTTCAAAAATGTTTTTAGCGGATTTATTTTACTGTTTATAATCACGATATTATTACAAAGCCTATACCTTGATATTGAAACTATTGATTGGGATGTTCATAGTTATTTAGTGACTTCATTAGAAATTGGTAGAGGAAATTTACCATATGAAAATCAATGGGAAGACAAACAACCTGCTTTTTTTTATTTCTACTATTTCTTTATCTCACTCTCTAATGGAAGCATTGTTGCATTTAGATTATTAAATGATTTTCTTTTATTTTTATGTGCTTTAATTGTTTACTTTATTTCAAAGCAAACGAGTAACAAAACACATCATTCCTTAATATCTCCATTGATTTTTATTTGTCTTATGAGTATTCCATGGGGAACAGCTGAGTACTCAGAACTATATTCTGTTCTTTTTTTAGGTTTAGCATTTTATCTTCTATTAGTAAGGACAAAAGCTAAATATTTAATATTTACTTCAGGGCTACTTTTCTCAATCTCAACACTAATTAATATAGGAACTCTTCTATTTGCGGCAGCCTATTTTATTCAAATATATAATTTTTCAAAAAAAGATCTTTTAAAAAATTTAACTCTATTTGGGCTTGGATTTATCTCACTACATATTTTCTTTTTGTATCTTTACTTCTCTAACGGTTTATTAGACATTTATATTGCAACTTTAATTTCAATACCTTTTGGATATGGTGGAAATATTTCAATTAATGTAAGTTCATTTAATTCATTTTTAAAATCTTTTTTTGAATTTAATATTTTTCTTTATCTGATATTGCTCACTTCTTTGTTACAAAAAGGTTTTAATATTTCAAAAGAATTATTTGAAAATAAAAAAATAAATATTGAAAATAATATAAACAATATATATCTTTCTTTATCTATTGTATTTTTCTTAATTGCAGCAAAAGGATTTAATCATCATTTAATATTTTTCCTTTTCTTTTTGTCAATAAACCCTATGGCAAAAAGTTTTGTTAAAGTTAAACCAATTTTTGCATTACTTATATTTTCTTTCTTTATGTTTCAATTATTTTCTAATTCTCAAAATACAGAGCTTGCTTTTGAGGAGGATATTAGTAAACCTGGTTACCAATCTATCCTATCTAATTTATCAAATCTTGGTGATCTTGAAGATGATTATCCTTTGAAAAAACTCAGTAAAGAAATTGATAGTTATTTTGTAGAAGACTATACAGTTTTGGCACTAGATAGTAATTTAATTTTGTTTTACTTAGATAAACCAAATTATTCTTACATCATCCATCCCACTAATCACTTTGAACCATGGATAACAAGTAATTTATTAAAAACAAAAAGAATACAAGAAAACAATATTATTAAGATGATAGACACAAAACCGGATGTAATAATTTGCTCAAATAATAGTATTGCTAAAGACTCACCAAATTATGAATATTTTAACTGCGCAGTTTCAGATTATTATTCGGAGTATATAAAGCTGGATACAACAAAGTATGAAAGAAATATCTTAATAGAGTACTATTTTGATAGATACAAAAATATTAGTGTATTTGTAAAAATCAATGAATAAATTAAAAGGTTTATCAGTAATTCTTCCTACATTAAATGAAGAAGAAAACTTGAAAGAATTAATCCCCAAGATAGTTGAAATTCTGGAAAATATAGAAATAACAAATTATGAATTAATTGTTGTTGATGACTCATCGGAGGATCAAACAGAGGAATTAATTAAGAAAATGCATAATGAAAATCGAAATATAAAATTTTATGCCAGAAAAAATGAAAGATCTTTACCAATTTCAATATTAGATGGAATCAATCAATCAATATATGAACATGTAATGTGGCTTGATGCTGATGGATCAATGAATGCTGATTCAATAAAGAAATTATTGGAAAAACTCAATGAAAATACTGAAAATGTAATAATTGGATCAAGGTTTGTTGAAGGAGGAGGATACAAAGGTATCGAGGAAGTTGGAACTACCTCATTTTTTTCAGCAATGTATAATGTTTCAAAATCAAATGATTCTGTTCTTGCAACAATTCTCTCCAAAATATTTAATAATATATTATTTGTACTTACCCCAACAAATGTAAAAGATTTAACTAGTGGATTTATTGTTGGAAAGAAGGAATATTTTGATTCAAGCGTATTTTTAAAATCATCTTACGGTGATTACTTTGTATATTTAGTTAATAGTCTTCACAGTAAAAATATAGTCATACAAGAAGTTGGCTATCTTTGTGAAATGAGAATCCATGGGGAGAGTAAAACTGGCAGTAGTATTGTACAACTAATAAAAAGAGGATTACCCTATATTCTTGCTGCAGTCAGATGTAGAATGGGTAATAATGAAAATTTACTGTGAAAATAATATTCTTTTGGCTGCCGTTATAAAATTAGAGGATATAAATAAAGAAAAAAATTTTGTTACTGATAATGAAGAAGAGTTTCAAGTAGCATCTTTTAATTTAAAAAAAGATACAAAAATTGAAAGACATCACCATCCCCATCAAAATAGGGAAATAAAAAATACTTCAGAGGTTTTAACAGTTTTAGGTGGAAGAATCAAAGTTAACATTTATGATGAAAATCTTAAATTTGTCCATGAGGAAACACTTGTAACAGGAGAAACGATTGCTTTATTTAGAGGGGGTCACGAAATTGAAATCTTAGAAGATAGCAAATTTATTGAATCTAAACAAGGTCCTTATATTGAAGATATTGACAAAATAAGATTTTAAAATGATTAAAGTTTTTGAACCTTCTCTCACATTGAGTGACAAATTATCCGTAATAAGAACTTTGTTTAATAATAATATTTCTGGTACTAGCCCAATTATTGAAGAGTTTGAGACGGAAACTGCAAAAATTTTTAACAGAAAACATGGAATAGCAATAAGCAATGGAAGTACAGCATTAGAAATAGCATTTCAATTATTAGATTTAAAAAGAGGCGATGAGGTCATTCTTCCTTCTTTTACAATAATTTCCTGTCTTTCTGCAGTTTTGAGGACTGGTGCAACACCTATATTTTCGGATGTAGATTCAAATACCTGGAACATGGATATCACCCATATAGAAAAACTTTTAACTCCTAATACGAAAGCTGTTTTAATGGTTCATACATATGGATTAGCAGCAGATGCAACAAAAATAAAAGATTTTTGTGAAACCAACAATCTCTTTCTCGTAGAAGATGCTGCTGAAGCTCATGGACAAATTGAAGGTGGTAAAAAATGTGGTTCTTTTGGAGATATATCAACTCTGAGTTTTTATGCTAACAAACACGTAACTACTGGTGAAGGAGGAATGATTCTTGTCGACTCTGATCAATATTCAGCAAAGTCAAGACAAATGATCAATCTTGACTTCAACAATAATGAAAGGTTTAAACATAATAATTTGTACTGGAATTATAGACTTAGTGGATTACAAGCTTCTTTGGGGTTGTCTCAAATTAAACACTTAGACAAAACAATTTCAAACAAAATATCTCAAGGATTGTATTACACAAACTTATTAAGTGAGTATGCAGATTTGATACAGTGTCCTTTATCAGAATTTGATAATGTAAAGAATCATTACTGGGTTTATGGTATTGTTTTAAAAAACGGGGCTAATCGAGAAAAGGTAACTGATGATTTATCATCAAGAGGTATACAAACTAGACCATTCTTCTGGCCTCTTCACCTTCAGAACTCGTTGCCAGAGGAGTTTAAAAGATCAGAAAATAAACTACCCAATGCAGAGTTTATTGGTAAAAATGGTTTTTATATACCTATTGGAAATCATATTAGTAAAAATGATCAAGATTATATTATAGAAAATGTTCTTGAATCCATTAATGCTAGATAATGAAAGAAAATTATGGTAAAAAATGATTTAATTAGTGTAATTATTCCTTCATACAATAGATATGAGTATCTCAAAAATGCTATAAACAGTGTACTCAATCAAACTTATAAAAATTTTGAAATAATTGTAGTAAATGATGGGTCAACACAAAAAGAATACTACGAGAATGAATTTCCAAAAAGTGTAAAATTGATAAATCTCAATACTAACCAAAAAAACTTAATCGGATATGTTTCAGAAGGATATATAAGAAATTTTGGAATTAGGGAAGCGCAGGGCTCATACGTTGCTTTTTTAGATGATGATGACATATGGCTACCAGAAAAACTTGAATTACAACTTTCAGGAATGAAAGAATCTAATTTAAAATTTTCTTCAACAGAAGGTTATTTTGGTGAAGGAATATATGATAAATCAAAGAACTATCAACTTTATAACAAAGAAAAATTTTATAAAAAGATAAGTAAGAAATATAAAGGTACGAAATATAGAGCAAATACTATTTTGAATACTTTTACTAATACATTTTCTTATCCTAAAGTTTGGACTTATGATTTTTTAAAACACCATAACTGTGTAATTGCTTCAAGCACAATGGTTGAAAAAAATTTAATGAATGTATTAGGAGGATTTAGAGGAATACCAACATCAATGGCACCAGATTATGATTGTTGGCTGGGTTTATTAAAATTAACAGATTTAATTTATATAGATGAACCGTTATTTTATTATGATGGTGCTCATGGTTCAGGCCAGTTGTGGAAATAATATTTTTTAGATTGTTTTAATTATGAAATTTATATGACCAATAGAAATTAGTTTCTTGATATCTTTTCTTTCATTTAATACCTTATCTAGGGCCTTTGTTGGGCCACTATGTCCATCAGAGGAACGAATTCCAAATTTATTTTCGATATATTTGTAATCATAGTTTTTATTTTTATTAGAGTCATCGACCGCCAGTACCCCTCCAATATTAAGACTTTCAATAGAAACATAAAGATCATTAATTACAACATCAAAATCGTGACTTCCATCAACATAAATCAAATCCCATTTTTTTGACTTAATAAAATCAATAATTTCTTGATCTTGACTTAAGCCTTTTACAAGATTCGGTTTATTTAAATTAAATTTTTCAAAACTTGCATATATGTCCGCTTGGTAGTCAATATTTAAATAATCAGAATATTCATCACCTAAGTTGTTAAGTGGTGAAATACCATAAATATTTGCATCAATATTGTTTTTATTTGATAGTTTTCTAAATAGTGCCAGACTTTGACCTCTATAAACTCCTATTTCGAGAATGTTTACTGGTTTTTTTAAACTAAAAATAAAATACCAAATTGAAAAAAAAGCATCTTCACCAAATCCTCGAAATTCACTATTGAAATAACCTCTTAGTTGTTTTAAATCTTTGTCTAAATATTTGTGAAAATGATAAAACATTGAAGTGTAATTATCAACATTATTTAGATTCAGGATATCTTCTAAAGTATCTGGTTTTTTAAAAAATAAATACTCTTTAGTAAATTTAAATTTTAAAAATCTTCTTTTTATGAATGAGTTAAGCTTTTTCATTATTCTTTTTCCTAAAGTTTTGTACAAATAAATAAAAATTTAAAACTAAAAATATAAAACCTATGTTGTCAAGGTATGTGATCTCAATTAATTGTGGATTATTCCAATGTGATATATTTAATAGTCCGAAAAGAAGAGTAAGTGTGTAACTTAATTTTATATACAAATTATCGAAAGATGAAAAATATAAAATTAAAAGAATCATTAAAACGTTACCGTAAGAGTATAAGCCGAATCTTAGGGGCGGAAACCAACCTATGAATGACCAAAAAAACATTGTCACAAAGCTTGTAATTAAAAAATTTTTTCTGAGAGATGAATTTATTTGTTTTGAAAATAATATGCTAAAAATAATTAAAAATACTGGAATAAATAAATAAATTGAACTTAATCGAATGTCTTCAAAATAACATATAAAGTTTTCAGGAATACTTTGACAGTACCATTCATCTTTACTGTCCCAATTAGTCTTAAGTCTTAAATCAAAATTATCTTTACTAAGTACAAACTTGCTAGCCCAAAAGCCAATTCCGCTATTAAAGTATTTTGAAACCCAAATAAACTGACCATAATCAATCACATTTGTATCAGCAACTTCATATCCATTAAGCCTAATTATTAGTCTATAAATATAAATTGGTATCCAAAATGTGATAAAGCCAACAAATACCTCCAACAAATTTTTGATATTTATTTTTTTTGTGAATAGTCTCATGATTAAGAAAACAATTAAAGACACTACGAATGATCTATTCGCTAAAAAAAGAATACCTATTAAGAAGCAAACAATTATTATATTTTTATTATTTAAATATTTTTCCAAAAAATAAATCGATAAAACTAGCATAGTAAAACTCAATGTTCCATTTGATGTTGTAAACATAACAAACTGCTGTACGGGATTCATAAAGTAAATTAAAGAAATTGAAAAAATATCAAAGTTCTTAATAATATAGTATTTTTTTAGGATGTTGATAAGAGTGTTCAATGTAAACACACTTATTATGAATTGTGTAAGTAAGTAAGATAGTTCATAAATAAAACTTATTTCTTGAAATAACGAAAAATTTGATAATATATTATTTATTACAAATGGTATAAAAACATACAAAGGCCTTGATTGGTATTGACTCCCGCTTTCTGTAAAAAGATTCGTAAAATTTTCGGCTATTGAGAAATAAACTTTATCATCACATAAGCTAGTTGGATATACAAAGTTGTAATTTGGCAGTATCTTAGAAAAAGTGTAAATGTTATAATCATCACAAATAAATAACTCTTGTGTTCTTAGCTGGAAAGCAGTAAAAATTAAAGACATAAAAAATATTGAAGAAATAAATATTACAAATAATTGAGTTTTGATGATGTTTTGAGATTTTATTTTTTTAATAATAATGTTCTAAATTATACTTTTAAAGAAAATAAAACTTGCAACCAAATTTAAATAGTTTTTAGACTAATAAATAATGGAAAATTTAAAATTATATAAAGTATCACCTAGTCGGTTAATTCTTAATTTTTTACTTTTTGTTTCGACACTGCTCACATTTTTATTTGGGAATGCATATTACAATTCTGCAAATAGTCCAGATTTTGGAAAATATATTAGATATTTGAATTACTATTTTGGTGAATTAGATAATACGCAATTTGAACAGGGAAATCTATATTACTATTTAGTAACAAAGACTATTGATATAAATTCAGCAAATATAAATCCAAGGTATTTTGAGGAATACATCAGTTACTCTATACAAATTTGTAATTTTTGTTTGTATCTATTATTGCTATTTGGAATTTACAAATTTTTAAAAGCTAAAAATTTTAAAAAAGACAATATCATTATTGTCCTGATTTTATTAAATTTCTTTCCTCCAATGGTAGCTTTAAGATTGATATTCAAACCAGAAATTTTGATATTCTTATTATTTATTTGGTCTCTGTATTTTTTCGAAAAATATCTTGATACTGAAAATATTATTTGGATAATAAATTTTTCTGTATTTACTGCTTTGATAATTTCTACCAAATTAACTGCAGCTTTAATGATTCTAATTTTTTATTTTTTATATTACTCTAAGAGATTTTGGAAGTTGAATAAGAAAATGTATGTGTACTGTTTTGGTATTACGACTATTTTATTTTTATTACTTACTTATGAAAACTACTTAATTAATGGTCAATTATTTTTTAACCATGAATTTCAAGAGCAATATCAAGACAGAGCCCAAGTGAACATAATTTTTAATTTAAATGTTAATGACCTAATTTACTCACCATATGGAAATTTTCATAATGACTCAATGTTGGGCATTATATTATTGGAGACATTTGATGATTATTTCCAATTATATTGGCAAAGTGATTCAAGTTTGTTTCATAGAAATCAAATTAAGCCCCATATACATACCAATTCATATTTAGCAATTACTTCAACGGTTATCTTTTACTTACTTTCGTTTACATATGCTAGAAAATTTAAAAAAGAAAAATATATATTTTTAAGCCCATTTATTGGGATTATTACAATGTTATTTATATCTTTGTTTATAGCTTTTGAGGAATCTACTGGTGATATGTTTAAGAATTATTACTATTCTTTTCTTTTAATCTTAAGCTTTGTATTTACAGTAGCCACCCTACTCAAAAATAACTCAAACTATAAATATATCTATTTTCTTTTTTACTTTTTAACTATATTTTTTGTGTTTGGTTTTCCTAAAAATCAGGATATTGATAGAAATTTAACAGTAAAAGAACGGGTTAATTTTACTATTCACTGTGACATTAGTTCAAATGTCTTTGGCTTCAGTTCAACCGAATGTGAACAAGAGTACGTAGACATATGCGAAGATATTTTTTCAACTTTTAGTAAAAGATCAGTAATTAATCGGAAAATAGAAGAAGTAGATTTAATTCCTTTTGAGAGCTATAAATTATCAAATGAAAATCAAATGATATCAGTAAATAATTTAGATGAATGTAAAAAATATATAAATAATGGATGGAAATTTAAAGATAATTTTCAAGTTAAAAACAGAACTCCTTATTTGAATATGTTATTATTTTTTATTCCAGGAGTGCTAACTTTTTCTTTAAGAAATAAGAAGAAATAAGTCATCAAACTTTTGTAAGTCGTTTTAAAAAGTAAAATATCATAAAGTATATTAACAAAACTTTTATCCAAGAAAAATTGATTGAATTTTCAACCATACTCTGAATGTCTGAAGTAATTTCTGTAAATCTTGAAAATAACTCTATAGGATTTATAAATAAATTTATTATTTTAATTAACAAAACACCTATAAATGAAGTAAACACTATATGTAGATATGCATTGAAACTAATTACTGATTTATATAAACTCGTTAAATAATTTGGATTAGAATATCTTGTTTCCATACCAAATGAATTTATTAAATAATCTTGAGATATAGAAGTATATTCTGTAGTTTCAAAGAATATATATCCAAGAAGCCCTAACACTGAAAAGTAAACTAAATAGTATTTTACAAAGATGTTCTCACTGAAATATTTAAAATAAATTATTATATTTATTGGGATTAACACGTATAAGTATCTAAATCCATATGAAAATGCAGTATTTTGGATAACAATAATTGAAAAGAATGGAATTATATAAGTCATTCCTAGTAATAAAAATAAAGAACCGTTTTTCTTAAATGCAAAAAATATTACATATATTAAGCCAACAAAAATTATTGGAGAAAAGAAAAATAGTCCGAACTCTTGACTAAAAAAAATAATTTTTAGAGAATTAAAAACGAGACTTATGTTATCGGTAAATTTACTTAGATCAAAAAAGTTTTCATAAGTTTGCCCAAAGCTATTTTCAACTTTAAGTACGATACTTGCTTGATTAAATGTATAAATTCCATATAAATATTTAGTATGCAAAAGGAAAATAATAGCACCTACAAAATTTCCAAATAAAAATAATGGATTTAGATATATTTTGTTCAATTTTTTATTTTGTAAAATTAATAAAATTGCTGGAATAATTATTAACAAATAATTGGTAAACCTAATTGCTAAGAATACGTACATCAAAAAACCTAGAAGAAAATAATTTGAGTTATTTGTTCTATTTTCAATGATTATTTTTGTTGTTAGATAAATAACAAAGCAAACTGAAAAAAATTCATATATATGACTCATACTAAATCTATCAAATGCATAATAAGTAACACCAGTACCAAAAATAAATAGAGAAAGATGAATTTTGTTAAATGAAATTTTTAATTTAGTAAGAGATAAGAACAAAAGATTAAATGATAAAAATAAGTAAAAAATTGAAACTAAAGAATAAATAAAATAATTAAAACTTACTAATGGACTTTTTATAAATGGGTCAATAATTAAATTTGACAAAAAAATAAATGGAGCTGCTAATATTCCAGATCCTATTGGGTGAAAAGGCACAATGCTGTCATTTTCAGCATTTAAAAATCTATTTTTAACCCCTACCATTTGATTTGAGTAATCAAGGTCATAATCTACAGCTAAAGTAACAGCATTGTAATAATATTCAGCATCATCTACTGATTTGCCGTATTCAATTTCTTCAAATCTATAATCAACCTTAGTTAAAGACATTAAGAATATAAAAAATATTAAAAATAAAAACTTATTTTTTGAAATATTTCTTGCCATGATATTGAATTTTAACTTTAAAATTAAAAATAAAACTCAAATTAAATTAAATCATTTCGAGTAAATTAAAATGTAGTAATGAAACAAAAACTTCAAATTGTTACACCTGTTTATAACGAAGAAAAAAATATTGAATACACAATTGTATCTTTTTTTGACGACCTATCTGACAAAGGAATAGAGCTTGAATTTATAATTTCTGAAGATGGATCAAGTGATAATTCAGTCAGCGTGATCAAAGCACTTTCTGAAGAATACAAAGTAACTCTTTATTCGAGTAAAGAAAGAAAGAACTATACAGACTCTGTTCTATTTGGATTAAGTAAAGCGACAACTGATATAGTCGCATTTGTTGATTCAGATGGACAATATGATCCTTCTGATTTATTGAAAATGTACAAAAGACTTGAAAAGGGAACTTTTGTATTGGGTTTTAGAAACCCTAGAGTTGATTCATATTTTAGAAGATTTATTTCAAAATCATTCAGATTAGTTTATAAATTTATTTTAAAACTTAATTTAGTAGATCCATCAAGTGGATATTTTATAGGTTATAAAGAAGACTTACAAAAAGTATTACAAAGTTTTCAATCAGGTTATTTAAAAGAAGGCTTTTGGTGGGAGTTTTATGCAAGGGCACATTATCAAAATATAAAAATTATTGAAGAACCAGTAAAGCACTTTGATAGAAAATATGGAAATTCTGTAGTTTTTAAATTTACTAAGCTTCCAAAGATTGCAATTACAAATTTATTAGGGCTGCTTAGGCTTAGGCGCGATATATTTAATTAATCGTGTAATTTTTGAACAAACAAAACGTCACTAAATCCAAACAAAGGGACTTTAAATTCTTTTAAAGCAATATATGAATACTGATCTAAGTAATCATAAATATGTTTGGGATCATATTGTTTGTAAGTATTAGGTTTTTGAATTTCTAATAAAAGATATTTAAAAGTACCTTTTTTAAGGTGATTTGACGAACCATAAAGAACTTCAAGTTCATGACCTTCTGTATCAATTTTTAAAAAATTATTTTCACTTGATTCAAACTCAAAATTATCTAATTTTTTAGTCTCAACAACTTTTTTAATTGTCTTTCCTTTAAATAGTAATTTTTTTACTTTAAATTTAATTAAATTTTGATTTACCTCTGAAAAAGAACTTGTCATTTTGAGAGGGTTTAATGCAAATTCTTTTTTTCCATCCTGCGAACTGATAGCCAAATTAAATTTGGTTACTCTGGTGTCTTGGATTTTATCAATTACATTAAAAGAGTCAATAAGAGGTTCAAACATAAAATATTTATCAAACTTAATGGATTTTTTGTTTAAAGATGAATACAGTTCTCCATGATGAGTACCAATATCAACAATAGTGTTGAATTTTTCTGGTAAAAATTTTATTATTCTTTCATTCTGTTTTTTTAATAAAAAATTTTTTAATACAAGATTAATTATTTTACTTATCATTTTTAACTTATATTAAACCCAGGAATAAATAATTTAAGGAATTAATTATGGAAGCTGAAGTTCGTATACTTCTGAGCTTCCGTTGTTACTGGTTGAAAATAGTAATTTCGAGTTGTCATCTGGATGATTTGAGATTGCTGTTAAATACCCTGGAAAATATGGAAGATTAATTATGTACAAATTGTCATTTTCATAATCATAAGAAAATATTTCTTTACTTAAAAAATCACCAAAGAAAATATGTTCATGGTAGATACTGTTTGGATTATCAAATATAACAGTACCTAATATCGCAACTCTATTGTTCTCAGGAGCTGGTCTGTCATAATAAACTTTTGGACCTATTGAATTGTCTTTTACATAGTCAGAAACATTTACATCAGGAGTGTTCCACATTTTTAGTCCGTAGTATGATTCTTCAGCTTCCAGTGAGCCCTCAAATATTGGCCATCCAAACAACACAGGACTTGTTGAATTTTTAATATCATTTAAGTCAACAATGTTTAGTTCTTCATTAGATTTTTCACCCACATCTGGAACAATCAATAAATTTTTGTGTTCTTTAAAATTCCAGGGATTTCTTAAACCATACGCAATAAAGTTAGTTAAGGGGGTTCTATTTTCTTCACTACTAATTAGAGGAGCATTCATAATTGATTCATTATCTAAAATTAATATTTTTCCATTTTGAGAGTCAGTTGATAGTGATAGATTTTCTTCAGCCATATCACCTACACAAAATAAAAAAGAATTAAAATTTTCTGACCAGTCGATACTTCCACAATAATGATTACTATGCTTATTTGGTTTTGAATAAATTACCTGATTTGAAACAATATTACCAGTTGAGTCAATCTCAAATTTTTCTAATGTTAATTCATTTTGCTTGTTTGAATAACTAATTATGAAATAATCTTCGTAAGGATGAAACGCTACATCGTAGAGACCTGATTCTGAATAAATAGTTAAAACCCTGTCAGTAATATCAACATATACTTCATTATTTTTCATAACAATTCCAGTATTTAAAACTGTATAAAGATCACTTTTAAAAGTTACAAAATTATTGACCTGAGTATTTGGATAACTTTTAATTTTTGTAAGACCTGTTGCCTCTCTACATTCTCTAAAATTTGAACTTCCAGACCATTTGTAACATACTATCTCGTCCGCACTAGGAATTGGAATTTCAATATCAACATTTTCAACAATACTTATTTCTTCACTATCATCACTTAATTCAGTTTTCAAAGTTGGGTCTCTGAATTGATTTACAATAATAAATGAAAACAAAGAAATCATAAAAATGGACATTAAAGAGAAATATAATCCTGACCTTGTCTCGGTTAATTTCTTAAAATCTATATTTAATAGAATCATAAAAATTATAAAAACAATTGGGTAAATTAAAATATCTAATATTAAGAAGGACCTAGGAAAATTATAAAATCTGAATATATATAGAACTACAGACAAAGTTGATACATTTAATAAAAACAAGCTAAAAAACATTTTTAAAATGTTTACCGGATTTTCTAAGATATTAGTTTTTGACAGTTTAAAGTGGATAAATAATGTTGTAATAAAAGCTATTAACAAAACAAAAAATGTGTAGCTAATTTGGATATTTGCTGGGAAACCAATGTCTGATAAGTCTTCAGCAAAATTATCTAGACCCTTAATAGCAATTGATACATCAGATTCTTGAAATTTGCCAAAGAAATAATTTGAAAAAGCAAAGTTTCCCAAGAATAAAAGTAAGAATTTTACAAGACTTATCATTTCTATATATTAGTTGTCATAATTTTAAATAATAAATTATATGAATTACTATAAACCTATTAAAAGGAGATTTTATTTTAAAATTTTTGAATCTATTTATTTTTAATCTAGTTTTTAATAATTTAATAATTGATTTTTTATTAAAAAGAGATCTTGAAGTTACCAGCAACGCTTTGACAAATTTACAAAATGACTTTATCAGTATATCTTTTCCAGTTGCTTTTCAAATAAACTCACTATTAATTTCATTTATCTTAAGTATTTTGATTGCAATAATTATCAAGTTTTTTGTATTAGATCAATTTAATTTAGATGACCCAATAAATATAATTAAATCTTTTTTAAAGTTATTTTTTGTATACACAGGCTCTTTGTTTTCAGTTTTATATTTGTTAAGAATATATAACTTGTCAAGAGGTCTAGTTATAGTCTCTATCGTAGGATTTACATTACTTTCGTTTCTATTTGTTTTACTTTTACATTTTGGGTTAAAAAAAACAATAGGAAATAGTCTAATTGGAAAATCTATTCCAGTGTTTATACTTTTATTATTAATTTCAGTCTTCTTTTTCCAACGTAATACTGATGAAGATACTTACTCTGTTGAAGCAGTTCCAACAACAAGTAGCACTATCTTTTCAGGAGTTGTAAATGAAGATTGTAAAGAATGGAAAGGAAGTGACAACTTTTCAAATTGTGTAAGTGGGGTTGAAATTGAAATTTTAGATTCATTCCCAAACATGGTCACAAATGTAATAGTTTACGAAGATATAATCTATTTGCTTGAAAATAGTGGTAAGATTTTCAACCATACAAACAATGAAGTATTTTTAGATTTAAGCTCAAAGGTAGGAGTTTTTGAAGATTTTGCTGAATCAGGATTGTTTAGCCTTGCATTTCATCCTACTAATGAATATCTTGTAGTAAGCTACTCAGACCTTGAGAATAACTTAATTGTTGAAAGTTACAATCTTAATTCCTCTTTTGAACCTGATGTTACAAACCCCGTAAATTTGATAAAACTTCCAAGTTCACAATGTTGCCATTATTCGGGAAACTTAATATGGTCTACCTTTTTTGATGACTTTCTCTTGAGCGTAGGTGATATGCAAAACAAAAATGGTTTATTACACTCTGAACCTTTAGATACCACATCACCCAAGGGAAAAATACTTTTTTTAAACAAAAAAATAAGCAATCCAGATTTATTATCTCTAGAAAATACGCAGACACCTCGTAATGATATTCTTGCGTATGGCTTAAGAAATCCTTGGAAAACTTTTGTCTACAAAAATTATTTATTTGTACCGGATGTAGGAAAAGCCAATGAGGAAGAGCTGAATGTTGTTGATCTAAATGATTTTAAAGCAACTTCCAAACCATATTTGTTTGGTTGGCCACACTATGAAGGAAGTCTTTATTATGAACTAGTGTTTAATCAAATACTTTATCATGATGGTGAATCCTCAGTAAATATCAGAAACTATGTACAAGAAAATACTATTTTGCCAAATGTTTATTACTCGCACCAAGCACCGGAGAACTTTAGAGCGGCAATTATAGGTGGGGGTTTAATCGAGGATGTTGAGAGTGAATACTTTGAATATTATTTTTTTGCAGATTATTTAAGTAATGAACTTTTCTCGTATGAATTTATGACTGACAAATTGACTATGTATCCACTAAATAATGTTGGTGGTTACATTACATCTGTAGCAATTAATCCTTACTCATCTGACAGTATTTTAATTACTACAACTTCTGGTAATTTACTTCAAATCAACTTACCCTAAAATTAACGATTTCTGAAAAACCCTTGTGGGCACTAGAGTATTTGAACCTGTGACTTTTTCCTTGTAAGGGAAGAAAGATAATATTTTATTTGTCTTTTGATTGATTTAATTTGTAGGGATTGGGTGAAGGTGGACACCCTGGGGGACATTTAGGCTGAACTGTTCTTGTTTGACCAGGAATAATAACAGATGTTCCAGCATCAACAAATGCAATAGACCATCCCCAGTTTTCCGGATCCTCAATAACTAATTGAGTATTTGAATTAACTCCAAAACCTTCATAATACTGATACATATATCCCATACCTTTTCGTTTATTGATAAAGCTTGACTCTCGTTTGTTTCCGTTATTCTCTGTAAAAATAAATTTTAAATTTACCGGCGACCCATTGGTTACAACTACAAAGTCAACTTTTGAGTTATCAGAGAAGGGCAAATCAAGTGTTGCATTGCCATGTCCATGTTGATTAAATATATAATTATCCGTTTGAAACCCTAGGTCTGTGGATAGTATTTCTTGTTTTGGATCTAGGCTAGCGTCTCTTTCGTCACCATAAATGACTACATCCAAGTACTCTCCTCCAAATGGATGTTCTTCTGGTCCTATATACCAACCCATCGAACTTGGGAGTCCTCTTCCCCTCGCCCAGTCGTTACCATAACTTGTACTCTCCCAACCTTCTTTTGGATTTCTGTATAAATTCGAAAACTGTTCAACGATTTCTTCAGTAAAAATTGCTGGTGCCATTTCTTGTTCTTTACTTGTACCTCTTTTCTCCATAAGTGCAAAAGCAATATGGCTTGAGCCCTGCATGGTTCCAACCATCTCTTCTAGTGTTGGAACATACATATATCCCAAGATGTCACCTTTTTTAACAACTTGACCATTTTCTACTAGAAGATAATCTCTGAAGAAGTTTTCATCTTCTTTAATAACATATCCTTCCATCTGATACAGAAAGCTCACAACATTACCATTGTTTTGTGCAAATTGTAATTTCAATAAGTAAGCGGAATGCCACCAGGGAGGATCTGAGTCTGAATGGTCCACAACGTTATAATAAGACCCATTTCCTTGCGCCAGCTCAATAATTCCATCTGCTACTGCGTAGAGTGGAGGAAAATCTGATGGTTTTGTTGCCTCTCTCCATCTTGGATCTGTATTTGAAAAATAAACTTGCGCATCATTATGTGGCCTCGGTGAGCGTTTACCCACATAAGGATGTCCTGCAATAATGTCTTCAAAATCAACAAAAAATCTATCACTTTTATTTGTTATAAACTCTTTTATGTCTGGGAGTGTTTGTATTGTTAATCCGCTACTTTGATTCTGGTTCCCAGATTCTTGACTGGATGAGGAGTTAGATTGTTCATTAGAATCAGTCTCCTTGGATTCTTGAGAATTTTTTTCACTTACGCCATCTTGTGATAATTCCTGTTCTTGTTGTGGCTGTGTAGACGTAGATTCGGGTGAGCCTCCACAAAAAGAAATTAATAGAAAAAGAATTATAACTTTCTTCATATAATTTTATTTTATTGAAAATATAGGTGAATTGCAGGGGTCAAGTGAGTAATTTACGTAACAATTAATCTTTTTTAAAATAAACGAAGTAAGTTAAACGCATTCCAAGATAAGCAAATATAACAGTTAAAATTACCTGAGTTGGAGTGTAACTAGAGTCAAGAATGTCCAATACTGGCCAAGCAAAACCTAAAAAAATAAGTAAAACACTTAACTCTTTTTTGTATTTCATAATTTCATAATTTCATAATATCAGAGAGTATCTACAGTTTTAGAAAATTTTGGTGTCTTTTAGGTGTCTTTTAAAATTTTTTGTGCCTGATATCTAACAGCTTTTCTTTCATCATTCTTTAACTGTCTTGCGATACTTATAACATTTGACTTCAATATTTCGTCTGAATTGGATAATTTTTCTAGAAGTTTTAAACCTTGAGCAAGTATCATCCAGTCTTTACTATTTTCCACCCAACTCATTGCATTTTTACTAATAACTTTGTATTCTTTATCGTCAAAATATGAAATGAAATCATAATAAATTGTAATAAGCCCAAGTTTGACTACATTATGTTCAGACTCTGAAAACTCATCTATGAATCTTTTTTTATTTTCAACAAAAATTTGATTATTACCTTTTATTATTCTTTTTGTTGCATTCATAGCTCTCATTGCAACTAAAGAATTGTTAGAAAAAAAACATAAGAATAATTTATCAATTTCTTTTATATTATTTTGAATATGTTCTACTACTTTTAATGTCTCTCCAAGTGAGTTTTGTTTTCCTTTGCTTAACTCAAATTCAAAATCTAATTCCATAACTAAATGTATATTACCAAATGAAACTCTACAGAAGTGGTGTCTTTTAGGTGTCTTTTGGGTATATATATGTAAAGATTTCTGAAAAACCCTTGTGGGCGCTACAGGATTTGAACCTGTGACTTCTTCCTTGTAAGGGAAGCGCTCTGCCGGACTGAGCTAAGCGCCCGAGGTAATAATTATAATATGGGGTATATAATTAAACAGTGATAAATTTATCAGTAATTGTACCCTTTTTTAATGAGGAACAGTTTCTTGATGCCTCTGTAAATCGATTACTTTCCAACGACATCTATACATCAATATATTTAATTGATAATAATTCAACTGATAATTCCTACGAAATCGGTAAAAACCTTGCTGGTAAGTATGAAAAAGTCGAACTTCTCAAAACTGGTAAAAACAAAGGAAAAGGATCTGTTTTAGCATTCAGTAAAAATTTAATTACCACCTCTCATGTTGTTATCCATGATGCAGATCTTGAATACTTTCCAGAGGATATTATTGAAATGTTTGAATTAGCTAAACAAAATCAAAGGTCTCTCATCCTTGGCTCACGATTTATTGGCTCAAAAAAAAGAGAAAATATCTATTTGAGAACATTTTTAGCAAATAGAGTTATGTCTTTATTTTTTTCAATAGTAAATTCTTATAAAATTTCAGATGTAGCATCATGTTATAAATTGATGCCAGTAGAATTTTTTAAAAATGTTGAGCTAAAAGAAAGTGGTTTTTCGATAGAGATTGAACTACTTTCTAAATTTTTAAAATTCAATCGATCCGTTTTGGAAGTACCTATTTCGTATGAAGGTAGATCATACACAGAAGGAAAAAAGATCAAAACAGTAGATGGGTTTCAATATTTATTCAATACGATTAAATACAGATTTTTAAATTAACTACAGCCTAAAGAGTTTCCACAGTTTAGGCATTTATAGCAAGAACCATTTCTGATTGTTATGTGTCCACAGTCTGGACAAGCAGGAGCGTCTCCCATCATATCACCAAGAACTTCTTGCACGGTTGTTACGGAATTTGAAGTAGTCTCAGTTGTTTCTAAAGCTTCAACCTCTTTAACTTTTGTAACAAACCGCACTTCTTTTACTTCGTTTGAAACTTCTGTAGTTTTAGAACTGCTTGGAGATTCTGTTTCTATTACCTCGCTTACGGGTTCAGTAATTTCCTCAACAGGAGCCGAAGCAGATTCTTGAACAGGAGCTGAATCAGATTCTTGAACAGGAGCTGAATCAGATTCTTGAACAGGAGCTGAAGGTGATTCTTCAGGTGGGTTCTGTACGATATCAGTTCTGTTTAGATATTCTAGACCTAGGGCTCTAAAAACATAATCAACAATTGAGTTGCTCATTTTTATATTTTCATGTCCTTCAACCATTCCTCGTGGTTCAAATGTTTGAAAAGTGAAAGTATCCACAAATTCTTCAAGAGGAACACCATATTGAAGACCTTTAGATACTGCAATAGCAAAACATCCAAGCACTCCCTTGAGGGTCGCACCTTCTTTTGCGATATCTATGAAAACTTCACCAAGTGTTCCATCTGGATATTCTCCGGTTCTTAGATATACTTTATGGCCTGCGATTTTTGCTTCTTGAGTCCACCCTTCTCTTCTTTCAGGCAATAAGAACCTCGGTCTTGTTGTTCCAGCATAGGCTTTTGTAGGACTTGTTCCAGCAGGATAATTTCCATGCATTAACATTGATTCACTTTCAATTATTTCAGAGACTTGTGGATCAGTTTCTTCTGATTCACCATCATCTGAAGAGGCAGACAGTGGTTGAGATGCTTTTGATCCATCTCTATAAATTGCTATTGCTTTTATACCTAAACCTGCAGATTCGAAATAGCAGTTTTCTATATCCTCTATTGTTGCTTCATTAGGCATATTTACAGTTTTTGAAATCGCACCAGAAATAAACGGTTGTGCTGCAGCCATCATTCTCACATGACCCATATAATGAATAAATCGCTCACCATCTTTTCCACATTTGTTAGCACAATCAAAGACACTAAGATCTTCATCTTTTAGATGAGGAGCTCCCTCAATTGTTTGAGTTCCACAAATAAATTTGTTTGCTTCTGCTATTTCAGTTTTTGTAAATCCTAGTTTTTCTAAAAGATTGAAATCAAAAGACGTATATTCTTCTTCTTGGATATCAAGTCTTTGCATTGTTTCTTCACCAACAACAAATACATTAAATGCATGTTGAATTTCAAAAGCACCTGGTAAAGAATTTTCAATATTTTCTATATCCTGATCATTCAAACCTTTATCTTTTAGTGTTTCCTTATTAACAAATGGGGCGCTTTCTAATGACATTGATCCAATAACATATTGAATTATTTCATCAGTTTGTTCATTGGTGTAACCGAGTGCATTCAATGCTGGGCCAATTGATTGGTTTGCTATTTTCATGTAACCACCACCAGCTAGTTTCTTAAATTTCATTAATGCAAAGTCTGGTTCTACACCTGTTGTATCACAGTCCATGAGCAAACCAATAGTTCCAGTTGGAGCTAGTACGGTTGCCTGGGCATTTCTGTATCCAAATTTTTCGCCTAGTTCAAGGGCACCATCCCAAGATTCTTGTGCACCTTTTAGTAAATCATCAGGACACAAGTCTTGATCTATTGGTAACAAGTCATGACTGATTCCAACATAATCACCAGAATCATAAGCTGCTTTTCTGTGGTTACTCATAACACGAAGCATATTGTCTTTGTTTTCTGAATATTTTGGAAATGGTCCAACTATACTTGCCATCTCTGCAGAGGCTTTATAAGCTTCACCAGTCAACATTGCTGTTAAAGCACCTGCAATAGCTCTACCTAATTCTGAGTCATACGCAATACCTTTTCTCATCAAAAGAGATCCAAGATTGGCATATCCCAAACCAAGTGTTCTGTAGTCATAAGATCCTTGAGCAATTTCTTTTGAAGGAAACTGAGCCATCTCAACAGATATTTCAAGGACAACAGTCCAGATTCTTAGTGCATGCTTATATGATGTGACATCAAATACTTGATTATCATCATCATAAAACTTAACAAGGTTCAAACTTGCCAAGTTACAGGCAGTATTATCTAAAAATAAGTATTCTGAACATGGATTTGATGCTCTAATTTGTCCACCTGCTGGGGAAGTGTGCCACTCATTAATGGTTGTGTTGAATTGAACACCAGGGTCTGCACATCTCCAAGCAGCATCTGCTATTTTATTCCATAATTCTCTTGCTTTTACAGTTTTCATTGTTGAACCATCAGTTCTTGCGGTAAGTTCCCAATCTCCATCTGTCTCGAGTGCTTTTATAAATTCATTTGGTACCCTTACAGAGTTATTTGAGTTTTGACCAGACACAGTAGCATATGCTTCGCCGTTATAGTCTGATGGATACCCAGCATTGATTAGTGCTCTTGCTTTATCTTCTTCAATAGCTTTCCACTCAATAAAATCTTCAATATCTGGATGGTCAAGATCAAGAATAACCATTTTTGCAGCTCTTCTTGTTGTTCCACCTGATTTGATTGCACCTGCAGCTCTATCGCCAATTTTTAGAAATGACATTACACCTGATGAGACACCTCCTCCAGAAAGTTTTTCTCCCTCACCTCTTAGGTTTGAAAAGTTTGTACCTGTTCCAGATCCAAACTTAAATAATCTTGCCTCTTTTACCCAAAGATCCATAATTCCGCCTTCGTTGACAAGATCATCATCAATAGATTGAATGAAACAAGCGTGAGGTTGTGGTCTTGAGTAAGAGTCTTCCCCTGGCGTTAATTCACCTGTGCTTGGATCAACATACCAAAAACCTTGTGGTTTCCCAGTTAATCCATATTTGTAATTTAGACCTGTGTTAAACCACTGTGGACTGTTTGGAGCTGCCATCTGGGTTGCAAGCATATACTTTAATTCATCTTCAAAAGCCTGAGCATCTTCTGTTGATGCAAAATATCCAGTCTCTTCACCCCAGTGTCTCCATGTCTCTGCAAGTCGGTTGAATACCTGCTTTGATGATGTTTCAGGACCTAGAACTACATCACCATTATCATCTTTGAGTTTATTTCCGTTTTCATCTGTCTGAGGAACACCAGCTTTTCTAAAATATTTTGAAACCATTATGTCAGTAGCTACTTGAGACCAGGTTGAAGGGATCTCAACATCATTCATTTCGAAAACTACTGAACCATCTGGGTTAGTTATCTTTGAACTTCTCTTTTCCCAAACTATGTCTTTGTAAGGATCACCAGGTGAGGTATATTTCCTATTTATCTTTAGCCCTGTATTCTTTGCCACAATATCTCCTTTTTATAACTAAATGTAGTATATGCCACTGTTTTTTACACTAAATATAGTGTTTTTTAATTATATACAAATCGCTTTAGTTTTCAAGCATATCTAGGTAAAATTTTCGCGAGGATAATGTTACAAACCCAACTTAGATACATCCAGACGGTTCTTACTTTTGGAATTTTTATAACAATTTTTTTAAACAATGAAAATTTAATAATCTCTTGTTTTGTTGGATTAATTCTAGCTTGGCAATTAGAGCTACTTGCATGTGAGTTACGTACAACGAATAATGAATTTGTACTAATACTTCTACTACTCATCACCTCTTTTTCACCTGTCGCTACAATATTTTTTGAAATTAGTGAAATAAAGAATATGATATTTTTGATTTCAATTCTGATAGGTATTTTTTATCTAACTTTTAAAGATATAAGCATTTCTACCTTTGGGAATAATTATTTAATTACGTTTATCTCTTTTTTCCTAGTTTCTTTTTTTGTTTCAGAAACATTTAGAGAAAACTTAGATTTTCTCACGTTTTTGTTTCTAATACTTTTTTTTATAAAAACTTTGGCGACTTTTTTCAATATACAATTCAGCAATTATCAATATTTCTTTAATTTTTTTGCATCGTTTTTTGTGGTCACAACAGTAAGTTTGTTCTCTGGCTTCACCATTCAATACGTTTTGATTGCAGCAGGATTAATATCAATTTTTACAGTAATAATGAATTTTCTCTTTCAGAGAAACAGAAGAGAGTATAAATATTTTTCTACACTCACGACCCAAATCTATCTTTATGATTATTTAGTTTCTTTTTTATTTGCTTTGTATTTTGTAGATGTATTAAATCTCATTAATGGATTATTCTAGAATCTGTGGTTAAAGATTTAGTAGCAAACTCTCCGTTCATAAATATAGAATTTATAAAATCATCTGAAAAAATAAATGAGCCTGACTCAAAAGTTTTATTTGATTATTACAAATTAGATTCAAACACGATTTCATTTCAAATAAATAGAGATTTTAGTGATTATCGAATCACTCCATATTTCTCCAACGATCAAATTAGTGATTTGGAGATTAAAAATTTTGAGCTCGACTCACTAAGTTATTTTCAAATTGAACAATTTTTAAATCAAAATACATTTTCATCTATAGAAATCATAAAAAGTGACATATCCGTTTATTTAGAGCTTCCTAATAGTTATGAATCTTACTTAAATGAATTATCAAAAAAAAATAGGCATGAGTTAAAAAGGAAAAAACGGATATTCGAAGAGAGATTTGGAGAAACAGTACTTGAAAAAAGTAAAGATAGCGAAATTTTTAATAAATTCGTTAGTTTGCATAAAAAATCTTTGGGTGAGAAAGGGGAGTACATGACCCAAGCTGTGAAAGATTTTTATAGCTCACTACTTAAGCAAGAAAATTGGTATATATATTACATTATCAAGGACGATTCTATGGTTTCTTCCGCTTTTGTATATGAGTCAGAAACAGTAGATTATCTTTTTAACTCATGTAGGGATCATACTTTGGATGAATTCAATACAGGCACTTATTTAAACGATCAATTATTACAAAATAGTATCAAAAATAAAAAACAATATTTTGATTTCTTGAAAGGTGAAGAAAAATATAAATTTAATTTTGGTGGAAAAGTACATCAATTATATGACTTAAGAATAAAAGTATGAATATTCTTCAGTTAGTATTTCATACCTCTCCTTTCAGTGTTGTTGGAAAGAATGATGGCGGAGGAATGAGTATTTACGTCCAACAAATATCAAAACATTTATCAGAAAACCATAGTGTAACTGTAGTTACAGGAGAAAAAGCAGATAGCTTTACCGATAAAAATCTTGAATTCATTTCACTAAACATATTTGAACCGGAACTTAATGTTGAAGATAAAGAAATATACTTACAGGAATTTAAAAATAAATTAGAAGAATCTCTTGATCTAAATAACTTTGATGTAATTCATGCTCATTATTGGCTATCAGGTCTTGTTGCAAAGGAGATCTCAAATGTTTTAAATATACCATTTATTTTTACTTCACATAGTTTGGGGACTTTTCTTGATGGTTACAACAAAGAAAGAGTAGATTGCGAAAAAATTGTGATGTCATCAACAAACTTAATTACTGCTTCCTCTGTTTTTGAAACTATGTTAATTGCTGATACATACAAGATTGCTGAAAATAAAATAATAAAGATTACTCCTGGAGTAGACAGAGAAATATTCATTCCCGATTTGTCTGTAGAAAAAGAAAACATAATTTTATCTATTGGGAGGATACAAGAACAAAAAGGACAACTCCAAACAATAGAATTTTTGAATAATTTTAAGAAAATTCAAAATGATTTTAAATGTTATTTTGTTGGTGGTCCAAGTGGAAAGCACGGCGATGAATATCTTCAGGAGCTCAAACAAACTGTAAAAGATTTTAGTCTTGACAAACACGTTGAGTTTTTAGATAATCTTCCTCAAACAGGAATTACAGAGCTTTTCAAGAAAGCCAAATTACTAATCCACACTTCAAAATTTGAAACTTTTGGTCTTGTTGCGATAGAAGCCAACGCGATGGGGGTACCTGTACTCACTACCAACAATGGATCTTTAATGGAGATTATTGAAAATAACAAAAATGGTTATTTATCAGAGAATTTAATTGATTCGAATGTTAACAATTTTGTAAATAATTTATTTAATAAGGTCACAAAATATGAAGAGATTCGTTTATCTTGCATTGAAAAATCGAAAAAATATGATTGGATGAAAACGGCAAATGAGCTAGAAAGTCTTTATGAGAAATTAGTTTGAAAGTTCTGTATCAAAAAACTCGTTAATTAAAATATCCCAATTTTCAACTTCAGCATAAATATTTTCAACATGCCCATAGTCGTAATATTTAATCGTGTGCTCTATTCCAAGTCTTTTTGCAATAACTACTAGGTCGTCTCTATGGTGTGGCTGAACTCTTTCGTCAAGAAGATTACTAATAATAAGTAGTTCTTGTTTCTGACCATTTTCTAATGCAAGTTCAGGTGTAATTCTGTCTAATTTTTCTCCATTAGCAACTCTCACATAGAACCTCAATGCTGGACCTACAATACTTGGAACGCCTTGATATTCAAGTTCTTCTTTCATTATTGTATTGAAATCAACAGGTGGATCTACAACAATTGATGCAGTAAAGTCATCACTGGTATAGTGAGTATTTAGCGCAACCATTCCACCTAAAGAAAAACCTAATAAACCTATATTTTCCCTATTTTTACCTTTTTCATTTACTAGCCAATTTATGATATTTGCTGTATTTTCAGCTTCATGTACTCCTGCGCCATGAACTTTATCTACACATGTACTACTTCCATGATCTTGATAGTCAAAAACAACGATATCAAAACCCTTTTTATGTAACATTCCTGCAGATAACAAAACACCTGAAGATTGCTTACTACTTCCAACTCCATGAAGTATAACTACTGTTTTTTCAGAATCTTTATTGTCAAACCACCAACCACTCAATGTAATTTCACCATTTGTAATATTGAATGACTCAAAATCATTCATATAATATTCAGAAAAATCTAAAGAACTATATTTGTCCCAGTCTGTTGAAAAACTTGAAGGATTATTATTTAAATCAGAATATACACCTGTTACACCACAAGATACTGACCCTGCAATAAAGTAAGCTGTTCTACCAAGAAGAAAAAATCCAGTTACTAAAACGACAACAACTATTGTTAGAATAATTTTTAATCTTCTACTCATTAATATTGCTTCTAAAAAAATTGACTAATTTGAGTTCAAATTCTATAGGGTATGCGTACATTACTTCGGTATGAGATAAATCATCATACCTACTTACTTCAGTACTTATTCCATAATTTTCAGCTGCTTTAATTAAATCATCTGTGTGATGAGCTAAAACTCTTGGACTTTGCTTACCGTTAAAAATAATTAAGGGTTGTTTATTGCTGGCTGCAAGACCATCATTAGGACTTATTTCTGTAAGATTTATTTGGTCAAAGATTAATGCGTAATGATAAACTGGTTCGAATAGAAATCCAGGAAACCCCTGATAAACCAATTCTTCTCTAACAAGGCTTGCAAAGTCAAATGGAGAATCAACGACTGCAAGTGCTTGAAAATCATTTGTTATTGCTGGAGTCATCAATCCAATCATTGCACCAAAAGAAGCCCCATATAAACCAATATTTGAAGTTGGTATGTTTTTCTCATTTTGCAACCAATCAATAGATGCTTTTACATCGTAAATTTCTTTCTGACCAGCTGAATGTCTTGAGTCTTCACATGTACTTGTTCCATGATCTCTGAAATCAAAAGTTAAATAATTAAATCCTTGTTTATAGAGCATTCCCCCAACAAGCAAAACATCTGGAGAAAACTTACTACTGGTAACACCATGCATACCAATTATCGTTATTGCTCTAGGATCATTTTCCATGTACCAACCACTCAGAATGACCCCATCCTCTGTTTGAATTTCTACATCTTCGTAGTCATCGACATAATACTTTGATGGATCCCAACTTGCTTTTTCTCCTAAGGAAAAGTTATCTGGAGTGTTATTTGCCTCAGGTTCATAAATGGAACACGTTGTAGCTACTGCTTGACTGTATACATAAAAACCAAGACCAAAATAGGCAATAATTACAAATACCGAGAGACCTATTATAAATTTTTTCAATGTCATCCTTTTATTTAGTTAAGAATTTTACTGCTTATATACTTAGTCTAATGAAAAGTATTATATCATTCGCTTCAGACTTTGGTATATCTGATGGATCAGTTGGTGTAGTAAAAGGTGTAATAAATAGAATTGATCCAGAATTAAAAATTAATGATATATCTCATGACATTCCACCACAAAACATTAAATATGGAAGTTTACTTTTAATGAGAGCAATTCAATATATCCCACCCGGTGTTCTTTTAGCAGTTGTTGATCCAGGGGTGGGGACGGAAAGAAAACCTGTTGCTATTGAAACTGATTGGGGAGTTATGGTAGGACCTGATAATGGATTATTAAATCTTGCATGTGCAACTGTCGGGGGAGCAAAAAGAGCCTATCTCCTTGAAAATGAAAATTGGATTATTCCAAGTGATGGAAACACCTTTCACGCTAGAGACATATTTTCTCCTTTTGCTGCTGGTATTGCTTCAGGTCAACTAGATATTAAAGATTGTGGTGAGGAAGTTGATCTTATGAATCTTCAACAATATTTAATTCCCTTAACAGAAAAAAAAGACGACGAAGTAAAGGGTGAAGTCCTATGGGTTGATTACTACGGCAATTGTCAGACTAACATTTCACCAGATGAATTAACTGAACTCGGAAAAAGCATCGGAGATGTTATGAGCATTACGGTTCAAAATCAAGAAATTAAAATGACCTGGTCTGAAACATATCAAAGTGAAGGGGTAAATCAAGTTGGATTAATCACAGACTCATGGGGCATGATTTCAATTTTTGCTAAAAATAACAATGCTTCAGAAATCATGGGCATTGTCGACGGTGAAAAAATAGATATTAAGAAATAATATTTAAGACAATCGCACCTGAAACAAAGATAATGACAGCTAATAAAACTATAAATATTAATGTCCAAGGTCTCATTTGACTATATTAGAGATATGCCCACTATACGTATTGTCGTTACAGAAAATTGCGAGTTATGTGACAAAGGTCTAAAAAGTCTAGGTTATTTAAATAACTTTTTTACTATTCAAAAAGTTGATGTTGAAGATGGTTATGAAGAATTTTTATTGAGAGTACCCGTTGTTTTATATGGTAAAAAAGTTTTAGATGAGGGAATCTTGAGTCAATTTAATGTTGTGAAAAATTTTCTAAAATATAATGTTCTTAAGATCTTATTGCATATGGATATTTAAAAAACTATATATCTATTGGCTTTGATTTATCAGTGTTTTCTACTTTATCTTCTAAAAATGAAATAATTTCATCTGCAACATCAATATCTGTTGCGGTTTCGATTCCTTCCAATCCTGGAGAGGAATTTACTTCGAGCACTAAAGGACCTCTTTTTGATTGAATTAGATCAACACCTGCAACATCTAGTTTAAGAATCTTTGCTGCTTTAACTGCACTCTCTTCCTCTTCAGGAGATATATCGTAATTTTCAACTCTTCCTCCTAAGTGTACATTTGATCTAAATTCTCCAGGTTTTGCAATTCTTTTCATTGAGGCAACTACTTTATCTCCCACAACTATTGCTCTTATATCTTCACCTTTAGACTCACTGATAAACTCTTGAACAAGAATGTTTGCATCGATTTTTTTCATTGTCTCAATCACACTTATTGCAGCATCCATTGTTTCGGTAAGGACAACACCTCTTCCCTGAGTTCCCTCAAGTAACTTAATAACAAAGGGTGGTTCCCCTACACTTTTTAAAACAGCTTCAACATCTCTTGAAAAATGAACATAACCGGTTATTGGCATCTCTACACCTGTATTTCCAATTAGCTGTAAGGCTCTTAATTTATCTCTAGATCTACTAATTCCTGCTGATGAGTTAGCTGAAACAGAACCCATTAGTTCAAACTGTCTTACAACAGCCGCACCATAAAATGTCCACGTTGCAGCAATTCTTGGTATTACAGAATCATAATTTAATTCACGACCAGCAGAGAATATTCTTGGTTTTGCTTTTGCAATATTCATGTAACATCTTAAATAACTTACAACCTCAGTATCATGACCTCTCTTAATTGCCGTATCGTAAAGGCGTTTTGTTGAATACAACCTTATGTCTTGTGATAAGATTCCTATCTTCATTTTTTATTTCCTTTGGGTTTTGTCATAAAGCTAATTGAAGGATTTACAATCCATCTTCTTCCCAAAGCTTTTCTTCCAATTAACATTGTGTAATCCATGGGGCCTCTGTCAGTTAGAGTCAATTCAATATTTTTGGTAATTCCATCCATTAAGATATCAGTTTTTATATACGGTCTTTTCTCAACATCTCCGTTGGAACTTCTTATTCTTTTAAATCCTGCGAGGGGAGCGGAAGTTTTTCTAACGGTGTTGTTTCTTTTTTTAACTGTAAATTTTACGTACTTTACATCTTTTCTCGTAACAAACTTAATATCAGCAGCATCTATTGTTGCTACATTTGCTCCAGTATCAATTTTTGCAATTACACTTTTTATTTTTAAATCAGGTAAAGCAACTTGTTCTTTCCAGCCAACAACTTTTTTCTCTCGTTTCTTTTTCACCATAATTTATAAAACAACGTAAAAGAGAACAATGCTAAAAGCGATTAAAAATATATGAATATATATTGCAGGTAACATAAAAAAATAATAGTTTGAATCTTATAACAATCAACTTGATTTTTTGTGATTATTTAACCAGTTGGCTCAATAGCTTCTGTAGTGATTTCCTCATCTGTTTCTAGAAGTCCACAGTCTTCGAGTACTTCGTCAGTGTTCCCGCCACCAAATACAACTCTTTCAAAAACCACAACCGCGTAAATCTCATCTTCAGTAAGTTTTCCTGCAAATCCAGGCATTCCACCGATGGATACTTTATTCTCTGCTCCATACGCTGGTCCAATTTCAGCCTGCCAACCTGCAGATCCTAGTTCAATCCACAATGCATGATCACTACAAGTTGGAAAAGTGGTATAAAGTTCTCCACCAGTAAATGCAGGACCTACCCCTCCACCACCATTTACTCCATGACAACCAGCACATGCAGCAGCGCCAGAATAAACTTGTTGTCCAAGGGCAATATAATTTATTGAGCTTGCAGATCCAACACCTTTTCCTTCAAATGCTGATCCATCACAGTTCACAGTTAATTGAGTTTTTCGATCAACATCTAAAATTCCATTCTCTCCACACTCTTGTGTGGATGATGTATTGACTATCCCAATAACAATAAAGAGGGGAATAAGTACAAAACTAAAATTTAGCCATCTTGGTAAAGATGTTTCAGCATTTACCTTTATATCCAATGTCTTATTTGCGAAGGATACTTTTTGTATAACTTTTTTAATATTTGTTTGAGAAGATACTACTGGTGAACTTTCCTTTTCATCCTTTACAATTTCTGCTGACTCTTCTTTGGGTTCTTCTATATCAGCTTTGTCTTCAACAGGTGCCGCTGGTTCTTCAGCGGGCGGTGCTTCTTCAGCAGGTTTTTCTGCAGAAGCTACACTTTCTCCGCCAGCCCAGGATTGTAAAACTTCATCTACAGTTCTTCCGGAAGCTTCAGCTCTAGCTTCAGCAGATCGTTGCACCAACGACTCTGGAGCATTTAATAATTCAGCAACTTTACTTAAGAGTTCACTCATTTGTACTTCCTAAAGATAATAAATAAGTTATTAAATAATCTAAATCTTGATTACTCAGGAAATTTACTGATGGATGAGGTATATCTTCCTTTATAGAAGATGGATCAATTAAATATTCTTTTAGCCATTCTGCATCGTTTGTTGGCTCTCTTGTTCCAAGAGTTGATAAATCAGGAGCTAACCTCAAAAGGCCTATATTTTGAATAAGGTTTTTATTAGCAAATCTATTTTTTAATATTTTTCCATTTTGTGAATCAGGTATGAGAATTCTTACATTCTGTGTATGACAGGACTGACAATTTAATTGGTTATAGACAATTGCTCCTTCTAATATTTCCTCACTTACCCGAACAGAATTGTTTAATGATTGTAATACCACCTCTTCACTTTGTTGTTTTGGTATTGAGAAAGCAAATAGGTATGTAAATATAACTACTCCAATTACACCAGCAATAAAACCTAGAGAGCTTTCTTTCTTTATTTCAATGTTTTCTTCTTCTATTAAAACCTCTGCAGACATTTCAGAAATAGTTTCTTCAACTACAATTGCTAAATCTTCTGTTGATTCTTCTTCCTCTTTTTCCTCATCTGATATTGTTACAGGTTCATCTGTAGGTGGCGCCGGTTCTTCAGCGGGCGGTGCTTCTTCAGCAGGTTTTTCTGCAGAAGCTACACTTTCTCCGCCAGCCCAGGATTGTAAAACTTCATCTACAGTTCTTCCGGAAGCTTCAGCTCTAGCTTCAGCAGATCGTTGCACCAACGACTCTGGAGCATTTAATAATTCAGCAACTTTACTTAAGAGTTCACTCATACTGGAAGCTCCTCTTCAGTAAGTTCAATTGTTTCTGCTTCTGTAATTTCTCCATTTACTACAGCCTTGACGACTGAAATGAAAAACAACAGAAATGGCAGAAGTAATGTCAAAGATAAAAACATATTTAGCGTTAAAGGAGTTCTGATTAGTGACCACAATAAACCGAACCCTTCACCATAGATTGTTGGGTTTCCTGCATTGGCACCAGCATTCCATGAGTAACCAGAAATAACTCCAATTAATGCATTAGAAAATAATGTTAAAGACACCACAAGTTTTAATAGAAAACTAGTTAAAGATTCAAGCCTTGAAAATTTGACTTCTCTTCCAAAGATTTTAGGAATCAGATAATAAACAAATGAGATAGTAATTAATATTGCACTGAAAACATACCCATATCTAATTGCTATCTCAAAATTTGTAAGACTCAATATGGGAGTGACATTTGAGAGCGAGGACACAATTTGAAAGATATTTGTTATAACAAATATTCCAAACGAGAAACTTACAAGACTATAAATTACTTTATTTTCATCAACTCTCGTTGAAACCGTTCTGAAGAAATTTACTGCTATAGCAAGTAGTGGGAGAGACAAACTTATAGACAAGAAAAGGGAAATATTTTCAATCCAATTAGGCAATACAGTGCCAAAATAAAATTTAAAATTTGACCAAGGAAGAAGAAATAAGAATCCCCAAAAACCAATAGATCCCAATGTTTTACTGTATAACGTAGCATTTATAGCTTTTGTAATCATGAAATGAAGTAATGATAGAAATACGAACGAATATCCGACATAAATATGTGTTGAAACATAAATTGAATTAATAAAAAAATTGTCACTAAATACGACAAAATCAGCTCTATAAATTAGAAGTGATATCAAATAAAAAATACTCGCACCAAAAAGATATTGGCTACTTACAAATAAAGAAGCTTCTTTTTTGGCCAATATATTTAATATGATGAGTCCAACAAAGGCAAAAAATATCAAGATTTTAAAAATTAATGTATAACTAGTATTCCCAAAGAACAAAAAACTATTTGGAAACAATATTCCTAATAATAAATCGAGTGACTCCAAGCCAATAACTCCTAATGAAGTTAGAAAAAAAATTGGGAATATTATTAATTTTCTCCCAAGTGTTTTTGGTAATAAGTAAACAGTCAAAAATACAACTAAAAATGAAAGCATCAAATTGTAAGTTATATGGTTATTAAGTTTTTCTAAAAATCCACTATTGAGAAAACCATTTTGAGGGAGTATGGCTGCAAAAATGAAATAAGCTTCTTTTGTTAATGCAATAGTTCCTAAAAGAAGCAAGAAAAGAGGAGTTAAAACAATAAAAAATTTTGAAAACGCCTGTTCATTTTTTGGAAAAATTTTTATTCTCATTAATTTAAAAAGTAAGTACTCAATTTGACTTTACTATTAAACCATAGAAATTACTCCAATAAAATTAGTAATTTTTTGAAAAAGTTGGGTTATAAAATTTATAATATCTAGGTAATCCTTGATAGAATAGATATTGAAGGTTTTGAGTAAATAACGTGTTGAGGAAAACTTGTTAAATTTTATTTTTATTAACCGATACAAAATCGGAGTTGCATTAATTTTTGCCGGAGTCGGTGGTATAACAATTGGAGTAATTATTGCACATTTCGCTGGATTTCCAGAAGGCGAAGTAATCGATTATTTTAATTGGATGCCTAGGGGCTGGCTAATGCAAACCATTGGGCAACTCATTGCTTTTGGGGCAGGTCAATTTCTATTGATCGGAATGGCAATGCTTGCATGGCAAGATTCTGAATTAACTTGGGCTAGAGCAACATATCTGGCATTTCTCAGTTGGATACAATTCGCACTTATATTTGGTGTATTGCCTTCTGAGTGGTTAAACCTTTCTCAAGGACCTCTTGAATGGACAAACCAAAGAGAGTTTATCAACTTTCCTCCAATTTTATTTTTAGGTAACGAAATAGGAATGAGCCTCGGAGCTCTGAAAGATATTATTCAACTTGGTATATCAGGTGGGGCATTAGTAACAGCTTTTGTAGTAGGGTATCTAATTCAAGATATCAACGAAGCAAAAGAAAGAGGAAAAACTAGAGTTTCTGATTATGGAAAACAAGTCGTGAAGGTAGGTGCTGATGGCTAAATCAGAAGTACTTATTGAAATGCCTGAATTTGAAAAAAAATACAATTTAGCCATGGTCGAAGCCGAAAAGGTTTCTTCAAGGGTAAGGCCAAAACAGTTTTTACATATTGATGAGGCAGAGTGCATTTTATGCGAAGGATGTGTAGATATCTGTCCATGGAAATGTATACATTACTTATCTACAGACGCTATAGAAGACTCAATAAATGTGGAAGCTCCTAACATGGAGGATAATGAAACGGGGTTCTTTGTAGTTGATGAAGAAGCTTGTACAAGATGTGCGTTATGTGTTGACAGGTGCCCAACAGGGGTTATATCACTTGGTAAGTTTGCAGGATCTTTGGCAGATGCAGCAATAAAGAATGGCGTTTATGAATCTCCGTGGGATGAAGACTCAGGAGAGAGAAGTGATCGTCATGGCTATATATATGGAAGACTTTAATGAAGAACGAAAAAATTAAATTTAAAGATAGATTAAAAGATATTAGTTCTGGTCTTGGTGATTCGCTCAAAGAAAGCACTCTTTGGGGAAGTATTTTTAGACCTGGTTCTCCATTTAGGAAAGGCTATTCCGATAGTCCAAGAAACAGATCATATGTTGTTATGAACAATGTTTTATATCACCTTCACCCAGTAAAAGTAAAAAGACATGGTGTTAGATTGTCATATACGCTTTGCTTGGGAGGATTAAGCTTCTTCACGTTTATTGTTTTGACTATAACTGGTATTTGGTTGATGTTTTACTTTAGACCTACAGAAATGGCATATGTTGATATTCAATCATTACAGACAAGTATTGCGTTTGGATCTCTAGTTAGAAATATGCACAGGTGGGCTGCGCACATTATGGTGTTAGTAGTGTTTCTTCACATGTCTCGAGTTTTTTATCATGGGGCGTACAAAGCACCAAGAGAGTTTAACTGGGTGATTGGAGTTATATTATTACTTTTAACACTCCTACTCTCATTTACTGGCTATCTACTTCCATGGGATCAGTTAGCTATTTGGGCTGTGACAGTGGGTGGAAACATGGCAGGTTATACTCCCGTTTTTGGTGCTCAAGTTAAGTTTGCGTTATTTGCAGGACTAGAGGCTACTGAAGCAACACTTCTTAGATTTTATGTTTTACATGTTCTATTTTTTCCTTTCATCATTGTAATTTTTATGGCAATTCATTTCTGGCGAGTAAGAAAGGATGGAGGGATCTCAGGTCCTCTATAGTTATATATGGTTGATATTCCAGAACATTTATTATTAAAAACTGCTGAAGCAAGAGCCAAAGCCTTAGGTATTTCGGTTGAACAAGCGCTTGCTGAAATGAGAGGTGAAGCTGAGCCTACCAAAATTGAGAAAGAACCAGATGTTATTGAAGTTACTCCAATTGAAGTAGAAGTCAAAGAGACACCAGCACCAGCAGCTGAAGTCAAAGAGACACCAGCACCAGCAGCAGTAAAAGAAGCACCTGCTCCTGCACCTGAAAAAGCAAATGGACAAGTACCTACTGAAGTAGATTTTGCACCTGAGACAAAAGTAACACAAAGGTTGCTTACGGTCGTTAAAGCAAAGCCAATACAAAAACCAACTTCTGAACCAGTTGATAAAGTAAATACATGGCCTCATTTAATGTTGCCAGAGTTTATTTCACTAATGGCAATGACAGCATTTTTGATTTTTATAAGTGCAATTTTGCAAGCTCCTTTATTAGAAGAAGCAAATCCAAACATTACACCAAACCCAGCAAAAGCACCTTGGTACTTTTTAGGACTACAAGAATTACTTTCCTATTGGGATCCACAGATCGCTGGTGTGATGATACCTCTTCTAATTGGTGTTGCAGCATTTATGGCAATTCCTTATATTGATCGAAATAAAGAAAATAAGCCTTCAAAAAGAAAATATGCAATAATGTTGTGGACCTTTTTTCTGGCAGGTGCTGGAACATTAAGTCTTATTGGTATTTTATTTAGAGGCCCAGGTTGGAACTGGACGTATCCATGGATTGATGGTGTATGGTTCGATGACTTACTTGACTGGGTCCATTTCGAATGACTCTTGTTGAACTTTCATTTATTGCAATTGCATTTATTGGTGTATTTGGTGTAATTGGAATTGCAGCTGTAGTAACCGGAAGAACCCCAAAAGCTGTAACAAAAAGATTAAATTGGAAAAAGAATTTAGACAAAAAAGCTTTAAAAGTTGATAAATCTCAAACAAACTTTTTAGCTCCAGATGAACCAGATTTTGAAGAAGAAAATGTATCTGAAGACAATGAACAAGAGGAAGAAGAAATTCAAACCGATGGATCAATTGCAATAAAAGAAGAAATTATTTATGAAGAAATTTCAGAGGAAGAAGCTGGAATGACTCGTAGACAATTTTTAGGTAAAGCCCTTGGAATCACGTTTGGTGCATTTGCTGGTATCCAATTAATTTCTTGGCTTGGATTCTTTTATCCAAAAGTTTCCGGAGGTTTTGGATCTAAAATAGATGCTGGAAGAGTTGATGACCTTAAGGATCAAATTTTCCAATCAGATGGTTCAGTTATTCCTGCATTCATCCCAGAAGCAAGAGCTTATGTTTTACCATTTGATGACAATGGGAACTCTCAGTTTTCTGATAGTGGAACTATTGCAGACGGTTTAGTTGCTGTTTATCAACGATGTGTTCATTTAGGTTGCCGTGTTCCATGGTGCAATACTTCACAAGGATTTGAATGTCCATGTCATGGTTCAAAATACAATATGGTTGGTGAGTACTACGCAGGTCCTGCTCCAAGAAACTTAGATAGATTTATTGTAAGTGTTTCTGGAGGAAAATTAATTATTGACACAGGATCAGTCATTGAATCACCTCGAGCTGGTGGTATGTCTGTTAAATATCCACAAGGACTCTCATGTATCACAATCGCAGAGACTGAGGAATAAAAATGAACAGCTCGTTTTTCATAACATTAATCGCGTTAGCGGTGGTTGGTGCAATAGCTTATTTTTCTGCAGTTGGTTTTCGTGGTGCAGGAAAAATCAAAAAAATACCAAGAAATTTACAAAAATATCTTCCAGATGATGAATTAGAGACTACTCACCTTGATAAAACATTATCAATAGCAGTTGTGCTAGCTTCTTTACTTACAATTATGATTCCACTTTATTATCTCGGTGAACCAGCTAGACAAGAAAGTTTTGTAGAGGAGTTTGACGACGTTTCAGTCGAAAGAGGGCACCATCTTTACGAAGAGTTTGGGTGTGGAAACTGCCATGGAGTAGATGGAAGTGGTGGAGCAGCTTCATATGTTGAAAAAAGAAGTGGTGTCAGTGTTACATGGGCAGCTCCAGCAATAAATAATGTGTTTTATAGATATGATGATGAAGAAGTTAGGTATTGGCTTATATACGGTAGAGCAAACTCACCTATGCCAGCTTGGGGTCTAAAAGGCGGAGGTCCAATGAATGATGGACAGCTTGACGACTTAATAGAGTATTTGCATTATTTTCAAATTCCACAAAGTGAAGAACTTCAACAAATTGAACAAAATATAAACTCATCTTTGCTACGAATTGAAAATTCGGATTTACAAGTTGAAAGTGAGATTAACAAACAACACGAACTTATTGACAACATTAAGGCAGCCCCAGAAAGATTGCCTGTTGCCATTGAAGCTGTTGAAATTGTTTCTGCCATCCTAGCGAGGCAGAACGGAATCGATACCGATGAAGATGGGCTTTTTGATTCTGTAGAAACAGATATATCGGTTTATAGTGAAAGTATTGCAGATGTTTTGGGTACTGCAATTTTAAATCTAAACCCAGATGAAGAAGAATCAACTCCAGGAAGAAAAGATGCATCTGTCGTTAGGGGATACCTTTCTGATCTCGAAACGAGTGTTATTAATCTAGGAATACTTACTGATGGTTATGACAAATTTATGGAGGAAGCAGAAAAAGGTTTAGCATTTCTTGAAAATGCCTACGAACAAAAATTATGGCTTATTGATTTCCAAGATATTGCAGATTCAACTTTTGATGGAGATTATGACAAAGCAACAAGAGCAGTAGGAATATTTAATGCATATTGTGCGAGATGTCACACTGCTGGTTATTCTGCAGGAGCTGCATATACAAAAACAATTGGTTCTGGAGGCTTAGGTCCTGCATTAAAAGGTGGTCGAGTAAATATTCAGTTTAAAGAGAGAGATGACTTTATCGATTTTATTATTAATGGTTCTGTCAATGGTAAAGGTTATGGAGTTAATGGAGTAGGTGGAGGAAAAATGCCAGGATTTGGTGCGGTACTTCCACAGTCAGATATAGAATTGGTTATAGATTATTTGAGAGGAATGACACCTGATGCGTGAGATAATGAGAACCCTGTTGTCATCTAATTTGACATTTACTGGAATTTTCCTTTTTGTTTTTTTTGTCCTCTCATTTTTTGGATCAACTTTTATTTTGAACGCAACAAACTTAGGTAGAAGACTTGGTTTCCTTGTTGTTGGAGCTGCAACTTTTGGATGGCTAGTTATTAATTCATTTCTGTTTATACTTTATGCTCCTAGGGGCCCAGCCCCATCATCGATAGATGGTCTAAACGCTCTAGAAATTAGAATTATTCCAATTACTTATTTTGCTGGATCTCTAATACTTTTTATTATGTTTATGCTTGCTTTAAATAGATACGAACAAGAAGAAAAAGATACAGAAGAAACAAAAAGTTAATCTCGATTAGCGTATATCCCTTTCATGAATAGAATCGTTATATGGAATTTATAATATCAATTGTAAGAAGCGTAATATTATTTGGTCTTCTAATTTTTATTGCGTTTAGAATATTCAGAATCCTAAGACCATTCGAAAAAGGATTGGTTGAAAGATTTGGTAAGTATAATCGTGAAGCAACTTCAGGACTAAACATTGTAATTCCTGGGATTGAAAAATTAATCATCGTAGACATGAGGGAACAAGTTATCGATGTTCCACCACAAGAAGTTATTACAAAAGACAACGTCACAATTACTGTTGATGCAGTCATTTATTATGAACCAACTGATCCTAAAAAACTTGTATATAACGTCGGAGATTTTATCACTGCAGCAACAAAATTAGCACAAACCAACCTAAGAAACGTGGTTGGTGATCTTGAGTTAGATGCTGCTTTAACTTCGAGAGAGACTATTAATACATCTTTGAAATTGATACTAGACGAAGCAACAGATAAATGGGGTACAAGAGTTGTACGTGTTGAAATTCAAAGAATTGATCCACCTCAAGATGTTCAAGATGCAATGAATAAAGTTATGAAAGCTGAGAGGGATAGAAGAGCTGCTGTTACTGAAGCTGAAGGTGAAAAAAGAGCTGCAATTTTGACAGCAGAAGGTGAAAGAGAGTCACAAATTCTAAGTGCTCAAGGAGAAGCTGAAGCATTAAAACAAGTTGCTGATGCTGAAAAGTATGAAAGAGTAGTTACAGCAGAAGGTGAAGCTGAAGCTATATTAAAAGTTTTCAATGCGATTCATGAAGGTGATCCTTCAAACGATTTGATAGCAATAAAATATCTAGAATCTCTTGAAAAAGTTGCTGATGGAAATGCTACAAAAATATTTTTGCCAGCAGATCTATCTGCAACCTTGGGCAGTATTGGAGCGATTTCAGAATTGTTTAAGGATGAAAACAAAGATTCGACTGAATCTGAAGATAAAGAAGAGTAACCGACTAGACTAAGCTGCTTTTTAATAATTCAAAAAACTTATCAGGATTACACCTTTGTACAATTCTTGTCTTATGTGTTTCAGGCTCAATGTTCATGTAGTCTATAACACATCCTCCTCTGGTCATTCCATCACGAACATCAACTCTTACATTTGCTTCTACTGACTGGCTGATTATCGTTTCATCTAAAAATACGGACATCGCTAATGGATCAGGAAGATCATATGCATCTTGATTAAGCAATTCTTTCATCATTTCTCTTAGTACAACTTGAATATCATTAGTAAACTTTGAAAATTTTGTATTTAAAGATTCAATTTCATTTATCTTATTGATGTCAATCATTGCATCGTATAAAGAAGGATCCCACCCAATCATTGTTGTAGGTATTCCCGCATTGAGAACTATATCTGCAGCTTCTGGATCAACCCAAAAGTTATATTCTGCAAATTTTGTAACATTACCCAATGCATTTGAACTTCCACCCATGATGTAAATATGTTTTATTGAATCAAGACTTTCTTTATTTTTTTCAATCATATTTGCAATATTTGTTAATGGACCTAAAGTTACTATTTCTAAATCAGTCTCGTTTTCCAAAACCTCTTTATAAAATTCATCCGCAGTTTTGGTTTCTACTTCCTTGTTTATAGGAGATAACCCAATATCACCCAGACCATCAGTACCATGCACGTGCTGAGCTGAAGTTGACTCATTTTCATAACTTAGAGCAATATTTGTTGCAGTTTCTGAATCAAACACCTCTATATATTCCCTATTTAATGGTTTGTTTGCGCCTTTATAAATAGGTATGTCAACTTCACATAATTCGTTGACATAAATGGTATTTAAAACAGCCTGGTTAAGAGGAACGTTTCCTGAGACGAGTGTAACTCCTAATATATTCTCTTTTGCTAAGTTTCTGTAAGCCATTAATAAGGCAACAGCATCATCTGAACCAGTATCGGCATCGATAATAACTTTTTTCATTAATCTTTTACCTTAGTAATTTCTGGGACACCTTGCCTCCAAATGACTTCACAATCTTTATACTCCTTTGAAATTTGATCACTTATAATCACCAACATTTCTAATGTATCTTCTTTTTTTCCTTTCGCAGAACCAAAAGTATTTGGAGCGATAGAGTAAGTCTTTTTTACCATTTCAAAAATCTCAAGAGCCTCTTTTTTATTTAAGTTAGTGTCTATAGGCTTTCCAGATATTGTTTCAAAACTTTTTCTTTGTCTACGAGGTAATTTAAATTTCATTAATATTTATATCTTAATACTTAAAGAATTCTCTTTTGTAATGAAACTTCATAATCATCGGAGTACTTTTTTGTATCAATCTCAACGAAATCAAATTTTTCATGAAAATTGAAAGATACTTCATTTCTTGAAGGAAGTATATTTATTTCTGCAGTCAGATTTTCGATATTAGATTCTAAACAAAACTCAAGAAGTTTTTCATACATTGATGATGCTATTCCAATTTTTCTAAATTCAATATCAACTGCAACTCGATCGATGTACATAAAATTTTTTAAACGATTTCTAAATTCATTAAAATTTTTATGTTTTAGGTTATACATGAATGATTTTGTTTTTGATGAATCCTGAAAACAAATTATAAATCCAATAACTTTGTTTTCATGAATGATACATCTATGAAAGTCAGAGTTTTCTACCAATGCTTCAAACTCTTCAAAAGTTGTTGTACCTACATTAGGAACATTATTTTCGTTTATAGCATGGCAGTTTTCAACATTTGAATTATCAATAGGTAAAAGCTTGATGTTATCCATGTATGAAAATATACATTTAATGTATAAAATTGTAAAATGTTTACATGCAAAATAGCACTGTATTAATGAGTTCTCCAGAGTATTTTAGAATAGAGTATTCAATTAACCCATGGATGGTTGAAGGTGTTGAGGTCAATTTGGAGCTAGCAAAAGACCAATGGAGTGGACTTAAGTCAACTATTGAAAAATGTGGAGCTGAAGTTAAAGTTATTCCAGGTAATACTGTTTATCCAGACTTAGTATTTACGGCAAACTCCGGCATTATAAAAGACAAGTCAGTTCTTATATCAAACTTTAAATTTCAAGAAAGACAAGGAGAAGAAATCATTTATGAAAACTGGTTCAAAAAAAATGGTTATGATGTTGCTCGTATTCCTTCAGAATATAAATTCGAGGGGCGAGGGGATGCTTTTGTTTACGGTGAGTATTTAATTGGATCATACGGTATAAGAAGTGATAAAGAGGCTTTAATTTACATAGCAGAACAATTTGAACTGAAACCAAAAATTGTAAAGTTAGTTGATGAAAAATTTTATCATCTTGATACTTGTTTTCAGAACCTTCCAACAAATAATAACGACGCAATTTTTTATCCGGAAGCATTTGAGGACTCTTCATTAAAAGAATTTTCTGATTTATTTAACTTAATTCCTGTGAGTGAAAACGATGCAAACAAACTTGCTTGCAACAGCGTTGTAATAAATGAATCTGTAATTTTTCCATCTGATGATATAGACATTATTGAAACGGTTGCCGATTTAGGATGCAGTGTTGAGATATCAGATGTTTCAGAATTTCTTAAATCCGGTGGTGCGTGTCAGTGCCTTGTAATTACATTACAATAAATTTGTGAGGATAATCAAAGCAATTCTTTGGCCAATTAGAAAAGTAATTTTTTTTCCAATTAAAATATTTTTCTACACTTTGATATTATTTGTCGTTATAGTTTTGTTTTTTCAATACAGGACAGACTATGGTGTTGATGTTAGCCCTCTTTCTGTCAACGAATATGAAAACTGCATCAATGTAATTGAAGACTATGAAGTAACAGTATCACTACTTTCTGAATACGTTGAAAAATTAGATAGTGAACAAAAATCATTTTTAGAGAGAAATTTACCAAATCCATTGAATGTTTTGACCACTCCTCAAGAGATTTCAAATGATGATTTTAGAAATGTTAGAACTTTCTTAAAATATTATTTACAGGCTGGCAGATTTCCTGGTTTGAACGGTAAAGCTTTCTCCCCTCAAGCAGCAAGTTTATGTAGAGATGGATTGAGTTAGTTCCGCAACCTCTCCATTAGTTAAATCTTTTAAATCAGAAGGCCTTAGAAAAAATTTACTTATCCTATTACCACCACCGATAAAGACTTTATTTCTCAACATTACATTCTCATCAATATAAACCTTTATTTCCTCTGGTAAGCCGAGAGGACTTATACCTCCGTAAACTTGTTTAGTAATTGTCTCAGCTTCTTCTCTTGAAGCAAAACTTACTTTTTTTGCACCTAATAGGCTTTTAGCTTTATGATTGACATCCAATTTGTCTGATCCTAAAACACAAAATAATGCAAAAAATTCTTCTGGTTTTTTTGATTTGAGTAATATTGCGTTACAAGAATCTTCTATTTTAAATCCATAATGGTCACAAAAACTTTGTGTATCAGAAAATTCATCTTTACATTCGAATGCCTCTAGTTTGTCATTATTGCTTTCAAATATTTTTTCAACTGTCTGATGTATTTCAACCATAAAGATAATGATATCGTTATTAAAGTCAGTTACAATCTCTGTATGAAGTTCAAGACAATAATTGAACCGTTTAAAATTAAATCTGTTGAATCTCTACCCATAACTACTCCCGAGGAAAGAAAAAGCTTTTTAGAAAGAGAACATTGGAATGTATTTGGTTTGAAGTCTCAAGAGGTAACTGTTGATTTATTAACAGACTCAGGAACAGGTTCAATGTCTTCCGAACAATGGGCAGCGATTATGCGTGGTGATGAGGCATATGCAGGCTCTCATTCTTGGCAAAGATTTCATGATGTTGTATCAGACCTTACAGGTTACAAACATATAATTCCTACGCATCAAGGTAGGGCCAGCGAGAAAATATTAGCAACAGTAACCGTAAAAGAGGGAGATATAATACCAAGTAATAGCCACTTCGATACAACAAGAGCTAACTTTGAATTTGTAAAAGCTGAACCTATAGATTTACTTTGTAAAGAAGGATTAGATTTATTGTCACCTGCACCTTTTAAAGGGAACATCGATCTTGAAAAGCTTGAAGATATTTTAAGTAAAAAAGGTGAAAAAATTCCATTTGTTCTGATGACAATTACAAATAATACAGGTGGTGGTCAACCAGTCTCAATGGAGAATCTAAAAAGTACTAAAAAGCTTTGTGAAAAATATAAAAAAATGCTTTTACTCGATGCATGTAGGTTTGCTGAAAATGCTTGGTTTGTTTCACAGAGAGAAGAAGATTATAAGGGTGTAGAAATTAGAGATATAACAAAAGAAGCATTTAGGCTTGCTGATGGTTGCACAATTAGTTTGAAAAAGGATGGTTTTGGCAATATTGGAGGAATCTTGGCGTTTAATGATGATCAGCTTGCCGAAGCTTCAAGGAACCTTTTAATTTTGACCGAAGGCTTTCCAACTTATGGCGGCCTTGCAGGACGAGATCTAGATGCACTTGCTCAAGGTCTCAAAGAGATTACAGATAAAAATTATCTTGAATACAGAGCAAGGTCAATCTCATATTTAGGTGAAAAAGCATTGAGTTATGGCATTCCAATTGTTCAGCCTGCAGGTGGCCATGCCCTATACATAGATGCAAAAACTTTTGTTCCACACATACCTGCTCATCAATATCCTGGTCATTCAGTTGCGTGTGAGATATATTTGATTGGTGGAGTAAGAGCTGTTGAATTAGGTACTTTGGCATTTGGTGTTGCAGGTGCAAATGGTGAGCCTGACAAACCAGCAACTCATGAATTAGTAAGACTCGCTGCACCAAGAAGAACTTATACACAAAGTCATTTTGACTATGTAGCGGAAGTTCTTGAAAAACTAGCTGAAAGTAAAGAAAAACTTAAAGGCTATGAAATTATTGAGCAACCAGAACAGTTAAGACACTTTACTGCTAAGTTAAGACCATTGACATGATGCTTTTTAAAAAAATATCAATTTTATTTTTAATCGTTTTTATAGCTTGTGGAGCAGGTGAAGGAGATGTTGAAGTTACAGAAAATATAAGCAGTAACTCAGATGAACCAACAACAACTACTCAACAACAAAAAGAAAATGATGATTCTACAACAACAACAATTGAAGAAGTTAATGAAGAGAGTGAAGATTACAGTTCTGAAAATGTAATTTCAATTGGTGAAATAGTAACTGACACATCATTTAGGGATTATCAAAAATATGTTGATGTCGCAGGATTAAGAATTTTTGCTCTTCCTGAAGTCTCTGATGAATATATGTATAAAGTTGCAGAAACATATTTTCAAATGTTGCAACAAGGAGAAAATATAGACAACAGCCTTAGATCAAGATATTTAAATACTGTTGATAATGAAAAGGTTTTTCAGAGAATTGGTTTTGAAGGCCCAGAATATTATAATTTTGATTCGCCAAATCCATCTGTAGACTGCTGTCCAGGTAATGGGTATGAAGATAACCACACAGATTTTATTTGGGAATATAAAGATGCAAATACAATTGGTACAGTTGGAGAAGTTGTCGAGCATTTACTACATACAATTACAGGTGCAGGATTGCTCCTAGAGTTTCCTGAATGGAGCTGGGAAGATACAAACTCTAAAATTCATAAGGCAATGAATGAAGCCGTTGAAAAAAATATCTATGATATTTCTAGTTATGAGGAAATAAAAAACAATGGAGACATAGAGGGATATAACAGAGTTACTGTTCAAGAATTTTCTTTTTGGGTAATAGTTACATCTTGGGGTTATGGTGATATATTTGATTTACCTCATGGTGAATTTGAAATCAGCACAATAAATGAAGTTAGATCAGAACTACCCTTAGCTTTTGAATTGTATGTTGACACTATTGAAAAAATCTTTACAATTCCTGACAAAGAATTGCTTAAATCTTTATTCTCTTAAATAATTATCTTATAATTGCCAAATGAAAAAGTATTCAATATTGTTGATACTCTTTTTTACTTTTTGTTCTCAAACTTCAAGTAATGAAACGGTAGAAGAAGTAATTACCCCGACAACAGAGTTAATCATTGAAGAAACAAAAGAAACTCCAGAGCTTTATGTGATGTTACTGTGGCATCAGCATCAGCCCTATTATCCTAAAGACACTGATGGAAACTTTTCAAAGCCATGGGTCCGACTTCACGCAACAAAAGATTATCTTGATATGGTTGAAATGGTACAAGATTTTGAAGGACTTCGGGTTACGTTTAATTTGACACCAACATTATTGAATCAATTAAATGAGCTCTCAAATGGATCTAGAGATATCTATTGGATTCATACAGAGGTTGAAGCTGACAAGCTTACAAACGAACAAAAAGATTTTCTAAGAGACAGATTTTTTGATATCAACTCAAGAATCATTAATACATATCCTCGCTTTGTTGAACTCAGAAACCTTAGACAAAATCCTGAAGACTGGACCACACAAGACTATATTGATCTTCAAGTTCTATTTAATCTTGGATGGACTGATCCAAAATATCTATCATTAGACCCATTGAATAAGATTGTAGAAAAAGGTAGTAATTTTTCTGAAGCAGATAAAAAAATAATTCTTGAAATTCACAATGAGCTCATTGATAAAGTTATACCTGAACATCTTTATGCATATAAAAATAATCACATAGAGCTGATTACGACACCATTTGCACATCCTATTTTACCCTTAATACATAACTCAGATTTGGGAAAAAGAGGAGATACAGTATCAGATTTTCCAAATAATACTTTTAATTTTGAAGATGATGCGAGAGCCCATGTTAAGAAGGGAAAAGATATCTTTTTTGAAAATTTTGGATTTTACCCCAATGGCATGTGGCCAGCTGAAGGTGCAGTTGCCCAGGAAGTCCTCCAATATTTCAACGATGAAGATATTTCTTGGATAGCAACTGGACAAAACCCTTTAGAGAAATCACTAGATGTAAAAATTCAAAGATGGGTTGGAGGAGTAGCTTCTAAGCCAGAGTTATTATATAGACCCTGGAACACAGTTCTGTCTAATGGTGAAAAAATACCAATATTTTTTAGAGATAATTATCTATCTGACAAAATGTTTGATTACTCAGAAAAAAGGTCTGACCTCTCAGTTAAAGAATTTGAAAATACGATTTTAAAATTACGTGAAAAAACTTCTGAGTTAGATTTTGTTCCAGTTGTTTCAATAATTGCTGATGGTGAAAATTTTTGGGAGAACTATCCAAATGATGGCATCGACTTTTTAAATGGAATGTATGGAGTCCTTACTAAATATGATTGGTTAGAGACTATAACTCCCAGTGATTATTTGAAAATGTATGGTGACAGTCTTGATACTATCGATGAACTTTATCCTTCATCTTGGTTCCAACCAAATTTTGCAACCTGGATTGGTGAGACTGATGAAAATCAGGCTTGGGATCTTCTTTATCAAACCAGAATAGATTTTGAAGAAGCAAAAAAATCAGGAGATTACTCTGATGAACAAATAAACCAAGCGTACGAATACATGTTGTTAGCCGAAGGCTCAGACTGGTTTTGGTGGTATGGATTAGACCAAGACTCTACAGTTGATTACTATTTTGACCAAGCATTTAAAGACTTGTTAAAGATGGTCTACCTAAGTCTTGGTTTGGAAGAACCAGGTTTCTAATCCTGTAATTTCTGTTTTTTTAAAGGACTTGTTCCAGTCTCAACTTTTTCTTTATATGCTTTATCAAATGCTTTACGTTGCCACCCATCCATTCTGTTACGACTTATTTCAATAACTTTTAATTGTTCTTCATCGTTATATTTTGACCATTCTTTAATTTCTTTTGATGTTCTTGAACACCCGTAACACAAATCAGTATCTGGATCAGTCACACAAACATTTATACAGGGAGAGGTAATAGTCATCCTATTTACCTATCTTTTTAGCCAATGTATATGCCGAATCTCTTAATGCTTTTTTTGAATTTTTCATACCTTTATTACCTAATTCAAATGTATCTGTAAAGATACTTTCATCATTGTAGTCAAACTTGCCACCTAAAAAATAAGTCTGCCCAGTATGAAGCTTTAAAATCTCTCCAAGTACTTTTCCATTCATAGATGAAAAATCAAATTTTCCTTCACATAAGATCGCAATTTCAAAATCATTTATTTTACTTAATAGTTTTGTCTCATTTAAAAAGAATTGAGGACCTGAGATTATTTCACATCCAAGTACCTCACCCAATGCAAAACTTAAACCACCAGAGGCACCAGTTCCTTCTTTAAATGGATCCAATGAACTATCCATTTCATTAGAAAGTAAATTCAAAATTCTCTCAACATTTTTTTCCAAAAATTTAATTTCACTATTTGCCAACCCTTTTTGAGGTCCAAATACTTTAAAAGCATTGTTGTCACCAAGTAGTGGAATATTTGTATCGATTAAAACTTTTTTATTAACTTTTTTAAAACTCTCATTAATTTTTATATTGTTTATCAATTTGAAATCTTTTGGTTTTGGATCCTCTATTACATCTTCATTATTCAGAAAATCAATTCCCATTTTGCTGAGTAAACCTATTCCAGCGTCATTTGTTCTAGAGCCTCCCATTGACAAAATATCTACATCCTCAATAATTTTTGATAGGCATGATGTATTAAGATCTAAAGATAAATCATTAGTGTTTTTTATACCTATTAGCTGAGAGGTTTCAATGTATATATTTTTATTTACTTTTAAAGTCTCGACAGGCAACCATTTGCCAGAAAAATCTTGTTTCATAGACATCTGTTGTGTTTTAAAACCATATTCTTTAAATATCTCTGTTGAGTTCTCACCACCATCTGTAACTGGAAAGAATGATGATTTAATATTGTTATATTTAAATATCTTTTTTATCTCACCAATAACTTCATCGGATGTAAGTGTTCCAGAAAATTTATCAGCAAAAACAGCAATTCTCATCTTTTAAGTTTATTTATATATAACTCTTAATAGGAATAAAATAAAATAATGAATATTGGGTTTTTAACAGATGTTGATGGATATAGGGCTCCAATACACCCTGAATCTTTTGAGAAATATTCTATGGACCTGCATTTAGAAAAAAATATATTTGATTACCTTAATTATCCAGATTCTAAACAAGAAAATGTAAAGACTATTTCTAAATTAAGTGATTTAGATATTATCGCCTGCGTAGAAAATATTGAAAATAAAACAATTAAGGGTTTGAAGGAAGGGGCAGTCCTTATTGGCATATTTGATTTCGAAAAGATCGAAGAAATTAAAAAATTAAGACCTGATATCAAGATATTGAGTTTCTTCAAACTACCTAGAATTTCACGAGCTCAAAATTTAGATGCTCTATCTTCTCAAGCTAACTTGCTTGGATACGCATCAGTTTTAAGAGCTGCAAAAGAGACATCTGATGTAGTACCAATGATGACAACTGCTGCAGGAAATATTCAACCTTCCAAGGTCCTGATTTTAGGAGTTGGGGTTGCAGGCCTTCAAGCAATTGCAACTGCAAAAAGACTTGGTGCTAGAGTTTGGGCTTTCGATATTAGAAAAGAAGCCAAGGATCAAGTGGAATCTCTGGGTGCTAAATTTGTAGAAGCCAACACTGAAGCACAAGACAGTGTTTATGCGCAAGAGGTCTCTGAAGAAGAAAATCAGAAAATTCAAGAAGCATTAAAGAAACAAGTAATTGATAGTGATATTGTTTTAACATTTGCTCAAATACCAGGAAAAAAAGCACCTGTCTTAATCGAAAAGTCAACCATTGAAAAGATGAAAAAGAATTCTGTGATTATCGATTTAGCAGCCGGTACAGGTGGAAACTGTGAAGGTACTGTGGTGAATAAAGTTGTTGAATTAAATGGTGTAAAAATAGTTGGTGAAACAGACATTCTAAATTCCGTAAAACATGCAGCAACAAAGCTTTATTCGGAGAATGTTAGAAATTTAATCGAACTATACATAGAGAACAGTAATGATGAGATTTTTACAGAGATGAGTTCATAATGGAAGCAACTTTCTTACTTACATTGTTAATAACTTTTTTAGCAAGCTTTATTGGATACGAACTCATATCTAAAATTCCTCAGACACTACACACACCACTTATGTCTGGTTCAAATGCTATTTCAGGAATTACATTAATTGCAGCAATTCTGATATACCCAGAAGTAAGAGAATCTCAAATACTTCAAATTATCGTTTTAATTGCAATATCATTTGCAACCCTCAATATTGTTGGAGGGTTTTCAGTAACTGGCCGAATACTAGAAATGTTTAAGAAAAATGATTGAAATAATATTATTGATCTCTGCTGTATTATTTATATTCGCCTTAAAGCTTTTTGGAAGACCATCAACGGCACATAGAGCAAATTTATTTGCAATGCTAGCTATGGCATTAGCTGTATTTAGTGCCTTTAACTTTGATTTTTCAAAATATGATTCTGCTTTTTACATCACAATTGTTATTTCAGGACTTCTTGGAGTTTTAATATCAAAACGAGTTCAAATGACACAAATGCCTGAACTTGTTGGTTTGTTTAATGGTTTTGGCGGAGGCGCTTCTGGTGCAATCGCATATGTTGAGTTATCTAATAGCTCCTTACCTTTTAATGATTATTTTGTAGCAATATTTTCAATGGTTATTGGAATGTTTACTTTTTCAGGAAGTCTTGTTGCAGTTATGAAACTCCGTGGAAAATTAAATAACTTTAGTTCAAAATTTGCCAATATATTTTCAGTATTTCTACCTGTCATTATCTTTATTCCAGCAGTTTTGGAAATGGACAATTTTGTAATTGAATTTATTATCCTAGTTGCACTAATTACTGGAATTATTCGAGTTGCTGTAATTGGTGGTGCAGACATGCCTGTAGTAATTGCTTTTCTCAACTCACTTTCTGGAATAGCAGCCATGTCAGCTGGATTTATAGTAAATAGTATTATCTTGATCGTAGCTGGTGCTTTGGTAGGTGCATCTGGAATAATTCTTACACTCCTCATGTGTGCTGCAATGAATCGTACACTTTTAGATGTTCTTAAAGGTGGTTTTGGTAATACAACGATTAATAATGAATATGAAAAAGATCCAATTAGCACCTCTCCAGAAGATGTTGCAATTCAATTAAGCTATGCAGAATCTGTAGTTATTGTTCCTGGATACGGAATGGCAGTTGCACAAGCTCAAGCAGCTGTTAAAGAATTAACAAATACTTTGAAAGATAAAAATATTGAAGTTAAGTTCGCTATACATCCAGTAGCTGGACGAATGCCTGGGCATATGAATGTTCTTTTAGCTGAGGTAGACATTGATTATGAAGATATGTTTACTTTAGAAGATATAAATTCTGATTTTTCATCAACGGATGTTGTGCTAGTTTTGGGAGCAAACGATGTTGTTAATCCATTGGCTAGAACTGATGAAGATTCTCCAATCTATGGAATGCCAATACTGGATGTAGACCTTGCAAGACAAGTAATTGTTATAAAAAGATCTATGTCACCTGGTTACGCAGGTATTGCAAATCCACTATTTATTAACGATAATGCAAAGATGCTCTTTACCGATGCAAAAGAAGGTTTAGAAAATATAATCAAATCTTTTGAGCTAGTGTAATAAATTACAATAAATGAGATTGTGAAAACCCATACCAAAACATCTAAGTTTATACACTGGACATTTTCTTTGTTATACGCCTATGGAATATTTAAACAAGTAGAAGAATTAGATCAATTGAATAATCCGTCAATACTCATGGTTGAAATTGTCTTTGCTGGAATATTTTTGGGGATTGTTTTTATTAGATATTTCTATATGAAAGATGTTGATACTTTGTTAGGTGCCAAAGTTGAAATACCAAAAGGACATTTATTCATTGCTAAAACAATCCATAGGCTTGTTTATTTAACTTTAATTTTATTGCCAACTACAGGTTTGATTATTGCTGCTTTATTTGCATACAGTCTTCCTGGCATTAACTTTGCGGTTGCAATTCATGAATTTTCAGCATTCCTTAGTTATGCATTGATCGGCATACATATAGTTGCTTCCATTTATTCACGATTGAAAGGCGAGGGGGTATGGGACGCTATGGTTCCAATATGGAAAGAGAAAGAAAAAATAGATTCTGAAATTTTATCTAATTTAGAAACGATTGAAAATAAAGTTTATAAAAAAACAGAAGAAATCTTCAAGATAAAATAATTTACTTTAAAGATTTAGCAAGATTTAGTACTTCATGCATAGTATTTACAATTTCTTCTGGTTTGTAATATTTTATAAATAATATCTTTCTGGAATTTACAACAGTATCAGAAACTCTTAATCTTCTTAAAGTTTTTTGCGCCTCTTCAACTTTAGAGTCATTTCTTTCTATAAATAATTCTGTGAGATGCTCATCGTCACCGTCAATTTCACCCTTCCAATTGATTTTGATACCCATATCTAGGCTTTGTGGAAAAAATGCATAAAAAGAAACATACGTTGTTGAGGAACGACCATAACTTCTGGTAAAAACTTCTATTTCACACCTATATCCATCTATCTCTCCAAATATTTTCTTCTTTCTAAAGATATTTCTTGGAATATCAATCTGGAAATTCAAAATCTCTGAAACTTTTTCCAAGGCTTTATTAATTTTTCTATTTAACGTAATGATCAACCATATTATTGGCGCTAATACGACTGCAATCACAGTAATTATTGATAGGATATCTTCCACGACTATTAAATGTTTTTGAATATGTATTTATTGAAGATGCTCATTTTGTCTATCCAGCTATCCTCATAAAAATAATTTACTGACGCTGCGACAGAGGATAATAATGCATTTCCATCTTGAGGAGTAAAACAATACCCTGTTAAATTATTATCTTTAACATGTAGTGATTCTTTTGCAATAATTCCATGTGATAATAGTCTTCCGTGATAACCATGATCTCTTCCAAATGAAAAAACTTTATTTGAGGAGAGTTTCTCAGTGGACATTAAAAATTCACTATTCTCTAAGTCATCTGAAATATTTTCTAAGTTAATTTTTTCTTCAAAAGATAAATTAAACCACAAAGTGTGCATGTATTGAGTTGGTAATTTGATTGCTGAAGAAAATAGATTTAAATCTTCTCCTTCTTGTTGAAATAATTCAAAAACATCTCTTGCATGATGGGTTCCAAATTCCTGATTGTCATGTTTTGTAATTGTTGGAGAAGGTGAAAATGAATCGTTTTGGGAGACATCGTTAGCTCTTCTCAAACATACAAAACGTCCTTCGTTTAGATCTCTGCTCTTATCTAAGGCAAACGTTTTTACTATTGAAGCAATATTGTGAGTATTGCAAGATGCTATTAAATATTTATTCTGTTCCTGATTCAAAGAATCATTATTTATGCCCCATGCAAAGAAAGGACCAAATCCATGTTCTGAACCTTGTGCCATAAATCTTTTTTCACCACTTAGTTTTGAATATATTTCCTCCCAGTTTTTGTTACCAGCTGGGGTACAGTCTATAATTACCTGGCTATCCTTATAACTTTTTTCAACATCCTCGACATTAAATCCCATAGATTTAAAATCTTTTATTACATCATTGGTGGTTACAAGATTTGCACCCTTTCGAATTAAAGCCTCAACTTTTCCCTGTTCATCAGTCAGAGGGGTTCTCTTAAAGAAGTTGACGTTATCAACACCTAGCTCTTCTTTATGCTGAGCAAGTAGACCAATTAGTGGCTCACCAATTGTTCCTGTGCCAACGACTAATATATTTTTATTCACTATATTAAGATAAGAATATCAAACATGATGAATAATAAACTCATTTATCAATTTTCTCCCTCAAATACAGAAGGTGACAAATCTATGACTGATTTGCTGGGAGGTAAGGGAGCAAATCTTGCTGAGATGTCATTACTTGGAATTAATGTCCCTCCCGGGTTTACTGTTACAACAGAGGTCTGTAATTACTTTATGAAACATGGGAATGTTCCAGATAACCTCGATGAAGAGCTTAAACAATCATTAAAAAACTTAGAAAAGACTACTAACAAGATCTTTGATTCAGATAAAAAACCTCTCTTATTATCAGTTAGATCAGGGGGGAAAATTTCAATGCCTGGAATGATGGATAGTATCTTGAACATTGGAATTAATGATAAAAATCTTGAAAGTTTATCCTCTGATTTCAATGATGAAAGATTTGCTTTGGACTCATACAGAAGACTTATTCAAATGTATGGGAATGTTGTTCTAAATATTGAAATGGATAGATTTGAAGCAATATTAGATAACAAGAAAAGGATTGATGGAGTTGAGAATGATAATGAATTTAATCCAGACCAATTACGTTGGATAATTGATGCATTTAAAACGACAATAGAGAGATTTTCAAAAAAATCATTCCCACAAGATCCAAATATTCAATTAAATGGGGCTATTGAGGCAGTTTTTAAAAGTTGGTCAAATAAAAGGGCTGTAACGTACAGAAAAATTAACAACATTCCTGATGAATGGGGTACTGCTGCAAACGTACAGTCGATGGTGTTTGGAAATTTAAATGAAAAATCTGGAACGGGAGTTGCATTTACAAGATTTCCATCAACTGGAAAAAACAAACTATATGGTGAGTATCTTATGAATGCACAAGGCGAAGATGTAGTTGCAGGGATTAGAACACCTTTTCCAATAGGTATGCATGAAAAAAATACTCAGCCATCTCTTGAAGAAGTCAATTCAGCTTTGTACAAAGAGATTAAAGACATTGCAGATAAATTAGAAATGCATTACAAAGATGTTCAGGATATTGAATTTACAATTGAAGACAGTGTTGTTTACATTTTACAGACAAGATCTGCCAAAAGAACAGCTCAAGCAAGTGTCAAAATTGCAGTAGATATGCATAATGAAAATCTTCTTACTAAAGAGGAAGCAATAAATATGGTCGATGCAAATCAAATAACTTCCGTTTTACATCCACAATTTAAAGAATCATCAGAAAGAGACCTTTTTGAAAAAGGATTAAATGCTTCTCCTGGTGCAGCTGTTGGGGTTATAGTATTTGATCCTGACACAGCTGAATTAGAAGCCCAAAAAGGAAGGAAAGTAATTTTAGTTAGAGACGAAACAAGCCCAGAAGATATCCACGGGATGTTCTCATCAGTTGGTATTTTGACAACTAAAGGAGGGATGACAAGTCATGCTGCGGTTGTAGCTCGTGGAATGGGTAAGCCTTGTGTTGCTGGAGCGGAAAAATTAATTATTGATTATAAAAATAAAACTATTTCAAACTCTAGCCTCACACTTGAAGAAGGCGATTTGATATCAATTGATGGCTCAACCGGAGAAATCTTTGTTGGTGAAATAGAAATGGAATCAGCAACACTTTCTGATGAATTCAATACCCTTATGACTTGGTGTGATGAATACAAGAAATTTTCCATCAGAGCAAATGCTGAGACTGTAGTAGATACATCAAAGTCACTTGAGTTTGGAGCAGATGGCATAGGTTTATGTAGAACAGAGCATATGTTTTTTGAAGGTGAAAGAATTTTACCAATGAGAGAAATGATTATGTCTGATAGTAAGCAGGGAAGAACAAGAGCATTAAATAAAATAATCGACTTTCAGATCTCAGACTTTAAAGAAATATTTAAATTAATGAAAGAAAAACCTGTGACCATCAGACTTTTAGATCCTCCTATGCATGAATTCTTGCCTAAAAGTGAAGTCGAAATAGCAGAATTAGCAAATTCAACAGGGGTATCAACAGCATATGTTTCTGAAGTTTTATCGAGAATAAATGAAAGCAACCCAATGTTAGGACATAGAGGCGTACGGCTAGGCATTAGTTATCCAGAAATTTACAAAATGCAAGTATCTGCAATTTTTAAAGCTGCTTACTCGATTTATCTTGAAGATAAAACTAAAGTCAATCCAGAAGTTATGATACCCCTTGTTATGAACTCGAAAGAGTTTAAAAAAATGAAAAAAATAATAGTTAGCACTATTGAAAAACTTGAAAAAGAACTTAATTTTGAATTTAATTACTTGATTGGAACCATGATTGAATTACCAAGTGCAGCTTTAAATTCATCAGCAATAGGTGAGAATGCTGATTTTTTCTCTTATGGTACAAATGATTTAACTCAGACAACACTTGGTTTATCAAGAGACGATGCTTCAAAGTTTTTAGCTGAATATGTCGAGAAAAATATCTTTGAAGTTGATCCATTTGTTTCAGTTGATGAAAATACTGTTGGTAAACTCATATCTTCATCTGTTACTGATGGAAGAAATTCAAACACTAGTATAAAGATTGGAGTATGTGGTGAACATGCAGGAGATCCTAAGTCTATACAATTCTTTAATTCATTAGATATAGATTATATATCATGTTCACCATACAGAATTCCTACAGCTCGACTAGCTGCCGCACAAGCTCAAATTTCAATAGGATAAAAAGTCACAAACTATCTTTTCGTAAGATATAATCACTTTTATGAGTTATAAAATTATAAATAAAGTCGATCCAATTATTTACCTAGCATTGTCTGTCGTAGGATTTATTGTTCCGGAGCCAATTTACAAATTGTTCCTTCTAAATCCTGATGCAGTATTATCGTCTACAGAAGCCACTATTGTGCGAGCAAATGGTGTAGGTGTTACTTTTGCAGCTCTTTTGATAGTTTTACTTGGTGGAGATGAGGAAAATGCAAGACAAGTAAATATTGTTCGCTACATAGGTGGCTTGCTTTTAATTGGATTTGCTGTATTCACAAACTTTAATGGATTTTTAATATTTGGAGTTACTGAAATTGCACTTGCTTTATATACAGGCAGGCAATTAAGACCATCCTCTGGTAGCGATAGTTACACTCCAAACGTTGAAGATTAAAAAAAATAATCTAAGTTAAAAAACTGTAATTAGTATTGTCATATGATTTTAAAAGATAAAACTTTCCTAATTACTGGAATTTTGACCGACAAAAGCATTGCTTTTTCATCGGCAAAGATTGCAATCGATAATGGAGCAAAAATTATTGCTACAGGCTTTGGGGAAGGTTTACGCATTACACAAAGAGCAGTAAAACGTCTTGAAAGTGATGTTGAAGTTTTAGATATGGACATTCAAGATACTCAACAAATTAAAGAAGTAGTTGAACATATCAAAAATAATTATCAAAACCTTGATGGAATTTTACATGCTATTGCATTCTCTCCAGTTGAAGCAATGGGTGGGAATTTTTTAAATACTAGTGTTGAAGATGCAATAAAATCTTTTGAAGTTTCTGCTTTTTCCTTAAAAACTCTAACTAACGAATTTTTACCTATTTTAAATGAAGGATCTTCAGTGGTAGCTATTGATTTTGACAATTCACAGGCATGGCCCGGTTATGATTGGCAGGGTGTTGCAAAATCGTCCTTGCAATCTATTGTTAGATACCTAGCTTTTTATGTTGGTAAAAATAAAGTAAGAGTAAATGCAGTTGCCTCTGGACCTTTAGCTACGACAGCAGCTAAAAATATACCTGGTTTTTCATCAATGAATTCAGAATGGAATACTAAAGCACCTTTAGGTTGGGATACAAAAAATGCTGAACCAGTTGCGAAAGCTATTAATTTCTTACTGTCAGATTATTCTGAAGCCATAACTGGTGAGATAATCCATGTTGATGGTGGAGCTCATGCTATTGGTGGCTCTATGTTGCCTGATTAATTTTTATTCTTTACTGAATATTAAAACAGCATTATGACCACCAAAACCAAATGAATTAGACATTACGTGGTCTATATTTTTATCTACAGAATGATTAGCTGTGTAATTTAAATCGCAATCCTCATCTAAATCGTTTAGATTTATCGTTGGTGGAATTTGATTATTTTTCATTGATAATAATGATGCCATTGCCTCAAAAGCTCCGCCTCCTCCAAGTAAATGTCCTGTCATTGATTTGGTAGAAGAGATATTAACTTCATATGCGTAGTCATTCATAAGTGATTTAATCGCAAGTGTTTCATTTAAATCATTAGCTGGCGTTGATGTTCCGTGTGCGTTGATATAATCAATATTTTCATTACTAATATCAGCGTTTGAGATTGCCTGTTCCATTGCTCTTAAAGCACCAACTCCACCTTCTGATGGAGCAGTTATATGGTACGCATCTGTTGAGGATCCATATCCAGAAATATATCCGTAAACTTTTGCGTCTCTATCTTTTGCTGAACTTTCACTTTCGAGTATTAAAACTGTAGATCCTTCTGCCATAACAAATCCATCTCTGTTTTTATCAAAAGGTTTACATGCTTTTTGAGGCTCATCATTCTGTTTTGAAAGTGCTTTTATCTGTGCAAAAGCTCCAATTGTCATTGAAGTTGTACCAGATTCTGTTCCTCCAACAAGAACTTTGTCGACAATGTTTTGTTCAATCATCCTCTTAGCTTCTCCAATTGCATTTGCAGAAGCTGCACACGCAGTTGTAATCGTTAATGAAGGACCTTGTATTCCGTATTTAATTGCAACTTGACCTGTACTTGAATTGGGCATTAATTGTGTAATAGCAAGAGGACTAATTCTTGTTGAACCTCTTTCATCGTAAACTCTAACAGCATCTTCCGTTGCTCCTATTCCACCGATGCCAGTTCCAAATACAATACCAAAATCTTCACCAAGCGGTTTACTTAAATCAAATCCAGCATCTTGAATTGCTTCTTCTGCAGCAAAAATAGATAAATGGCCAGACCTATCAAGCTTTCTTGCATTTTGTTTTCCCATATATTCATTTGCATCAAAATTTTTAACTTCTCCTGCAAACGTCACAGGTAAATCAGAAGCATCAAATAAAGTAATATGATCTATTCCAGAAATTCCGCTAGTTAAGTTATTCCACGTATCAATTACATTATTTCCAAGTGGATTAATTGTTCCAAGACCTGTTACAACCACTCGTTGTTTTGTCATGGTTTAAAGTTTTGAGTGCAACAAGTTTACTGCTTGACCAACAGTCCCAACATCTGTGAGTTCTTCATCATCTATTTCAATCTCAAACTCATCTTCAAATGCCATTACAACTTCAACTATGCCCAGTGAGTCAATTTCGAGATCTTCTTCTAATTTTGCATCCATAGTGATCTTTTCAGAATCGATGCCTAATTCTTCTTCAAATAGGCTTTTTACCTTATCAAAAACTTCATTTACTTCCATATTTACTCCCACTAAGTTGTAAGTCCACCATCTATAGGTATTACTTGCCCCGTTATATATTCTGACTCATCTTTGCATAAAAAAGATACCATGTTTGCAATATCTTCTGGCATACCCATGCGTTTTATTGAAAGTTGTTCTATAATATTTTCTCTATTTTCATCATCTATAAATGATGTCATGTCTGTTTCTATATAACCTGGAGCTATGACATTTGACGTAATATTTCTGCTACCAACTTCCTTGCTAATTGATTTTGATAATCCAATCAAACCTGCTTTTGATGCAGCATAATTTGCTTGGCCTTGATTGCCAGAAATACCTACAACAGATGAAATAAAAATTAATCTTCCCCATTTGTTTTTAATCATCTTTTTTATGGCTCTTTGGGATGTATAGAAATTTCCAGTTAGGTTTGTTTGAATAACATCATTCCACTCATCATCCTTCATTCTTGGTAATATATTGTCTTTTGTAATTCCTGCATTATTTATCAAAATATCAACTTGCTTATATGTTTTTTCTATCAAGTTAAATGCCTCATCAACTGAATTTCTATCTGCAATATTTAATTGAACAGCAAGACTCTCACCACCTAATTTTTTTATTTCTTCTGCGACTTCATCAGCCTTATCTTTAGAATTTGAGAATCCTACAATAACTTGATAATCTTTTCCAAGTTCCAAAGCTATAGATTTTCCAATACCTCTTGAAGCACCTGTTACAAAAACTGTTTTCATATCTTGTCTAATTTATCTGGAACTTGATACTCAATTGCTCTTTTAATTGTGTCTGTTGCAGTTCCATCAAAATCTGGAAGTTTTGCATCTGATTTGTTTATTGGCGTTACACGATCTCCTAATCGAACCGCACAAGCTCCCCATGCAAGACCAGCTCCAACAGCTGTAAAGACTGCAATTTCCCCACCTTTTATCTCACCTTCTTCAAGAGCATCAACAAATGCTGTTGGTATAGACGCTGCAGAAGTATTTCCGTATCTATGAACTTTTTTGATAGTAGTTGCATTAGGAAGCCCAAGTTTTTTTTCGAGCGCTTCGACGATTCTAATATTTGCTTGATGTGGAATAAAAATGTCTACATCTTCTTTTGACAATCCTGATTTTTCTATAGCTTCTGCTGATGCTTGTGCCATTGCTCTAACACCAGATTTGAATATTTCCTGTCCATCAAAAGTCCAACGCACTCTAGCTGCTTCATCAGGATTAAACCTATCCATTGCTGAGCCAAAATTAGGAATTTCTAGGATTTCTAGATTGTCTGAACTTAGCCCATTTGAGAAAGAATATATTTCTCCATCTGATTCATTTTTACTTTCTTCGATAACTACTGCACCTGCACCATCACCAAATAGGACTGCGGTATTTCTATCAGACCAATCAAGTAACCATGTAATATGCTCTGCCCCTATTACCAAAGCTCTTTTATAAAGACTACTTTCAACGAATGCTTTTCCTTGCTCAAGAGCATACAGAAAACCTGCACAGGCTGCATTTACGTCATAGACAGAAGCATTTACAGCACCAAGTTTTTTTTGAACATGAGCTGCTGCAGAGGGAACAATGCTATCTGGAGTACATGTAGCCAAGATTACGACATCAATATCTTCTGGATTTAAACCTGCACAGGCTATTGCATGTTTACCAGCAATTTCAGCCATATCTGATGTGTTTACATGGCTAAATCTTCGTTCTTTTACACCTGTTCTTTGTTGAATCCACTCATCAGAAGTATCAACAAATTTTGATAAATCATCGTTAGTCATAATGTTATCGGGCGTGCATTTACCCCAACCTGTTATTGCTGATTTCAAAATTTCCCCTTACTTTGATGATTCTAAAGAGTTTATTACCTTTAAATCCTTATATGATATAGACTTTCGGACCATTCCAGCAGTTACATTTCCAGGGCCGATATGACACCATAAATCTGGATCTATATCATTGTTAACAAACTCAATTTGTTGGTTAAACAAAACTGAATTATCTATTTGATTCACAAGATTTTCTTTCAAAGTTGATACTTCTACTTTTTTTGCATCAACGTTCATATATACAGGAATCTTTCCTTCAGAGATATCAATTGAATTTAATGTATCCTCAAGTGGTTTTTTTGCAGAGCTTACAATTTCAGTATGAAATGCTCCTGCTACTTCTAGTGGAATTACTCTTTTTGCGCTAAGTGCTTTTGGGTTAGACTTTAAGTAGTTCATGTCATCAATGTATGAACTAATAACTATTTGTGAAGGATCATTAAAGTTTGATATCCATATTTGAATTCCTTGATTATTTAATTTTTCTATTTCTTCAATTGTTGTTTCCAAATCACCTGTTAAAACAGCTGCCATAGTTGTATTGGAATTTTCTACAGCTTTATGCATCTCCTCGCCTCTTACTGCTATTACTTTTAATGCATCTTTATAATCTAAATATCCTGATAGACACAAAGCTGTATATTCTCCAAGAGAATGTCCGATAAGTGCAGCAGGATTGCCTAAATTATTAATTGCTTCAATTCCGTAACAATAAGAGACTGAGAATATATAAGGTTGTGCAATATTTGTTTTTTTAATTATCTCAGGATCTTCTGAGCTTATGATATCTTTTAGGTTCCATCCCAAAGTTTCTTCGAAGGTATTTATTAATAGATCGTCATACTTTTCAAGTAGTTCATTACCCATTCCTATTTCTTGAGAGCCTTGACCTGGAAACATTCCAACCCACTGCATGATTAATTATCCTTTTCTGAGATAGCAAATGCTATTGCATTTTCATTTTCATGTGAAAGTGATATATGAATATTTGTAATATTTTTTTCCTTTACAGTAGCTGATGCTCTACCAAAAGTATTAATTGTTGGCTTACCTCCACCCGTAACTTCTATATCTTTCCAACTTATTTCTCTCCATCCTTTTCCTAAAGATTTCATTACTGCTTCTTTAGCAGCAAATCTTGCCCCTAGCCTTTTTGATGGATCCGAAAATCTTTTAGCATATTGAATTTCTTGTTCAGTAAAACATCTTTTCAAGAATTTATCTTCAGATTTATTCAATAATCTTTTTACTCTTTTGAGATCAACTTGGTCTACTCCAATGCCATAAATACTCATACCTATCCTATTTCAACCAATATATCGCCCTTATTTACAGGCTGTCCTTTTTTTATATTAAATTCTTTAATAACTCCACCAATTGGTGCAGTAACAACATTTTCCATTTTCATAGCTTCTAAAACAAACAAGGAATCTCCTTTTTTTACCTTTTTCCCTTTCTTTGTCATCGTATCCATAATTGTTCCTTGCATATCTGCTTTGATAATCCCAGGATTTCTTATATTGCCAGTTAGATCCATACCAATTTTTTTAGGTCTCTGGGGTGCCAGTGATTGACTTTCATTATCGTCAAGTGAAATATTAACCTTACTTGGTCTATCACTAATTATTTCTTCTTCAGAAATATCTTTGATTTTAAAATTTTCTTCCAAGAATTTAACATGTATCTGACTTTCTTTAAATTCTTTTGTAGATATCACTTGTGAAAGTAAAGAAATTGTCGTTGGTATCCCACCAATTATGTATTCATCTAAGCATCTTTTTCCTTTAGAGATAGCTTCTTCTCTAGACACTCCCCAAACAACTAATTTAGAAATTAGATTGTCATAAAAATGTGATATTGACGTACCAGTTTTTACCCATCCATCAACCCTTACACCATTCCCCATTGGTTCTCTGTATTCGGTAATTGTTCCAGGTGTAGGTAAAAAGTTATTGGCAGGGTCTTCTGCGTTTATTCTAAACTCTATGCTATGTCCTCTTGCTTCTGTTTCAAAATCTTCTAAAGAGTTACCAAGCGCTATTTTTATTTGTTCTTTAACTAGGTCAATTCCATATCTCATTTCTGTTACCGTATGCTCAACTTGCAATCTTGTATTCATTTCTAAAAAATAAAAGTTTTCGTCATTATCAGCTAAAAATTCTACTGTACCTGCATTAACGTAATTTGAAGACTTAGCAATCAAGAGTGTTGCTTTTTTTAACTCTTCTTTTCCAAATTCAGACAACCATACAGGAGGACTTTCTTCTATTAGTTTTTGGTTCCTTCTTTGCAATGAACAATCTCTTTCACCGAGATAAATATGATTTCCATATTTATCACTTAATATTTGAGTTTCCACATGTCTTGCCGGTTTTATAAATTTTTCAACATAAATTTGATCTGAACCAAAATATGCTTCGCTTTCACGTTTTACAATCTCATAATTTTGATTTAATTCTTGCTCATTATTTACAATTCTTAAACCTTTTCCTCCACCTCCATGAGCTGCTTTTAGCGCAACTGGGTATCCAAAGGTATTGGCATCTTTCATTGCTTCTCTTTTTGTTCTGGATGGTTTCAATTGACCAGGGACAGGCATTAAGCCAGCTTTAGAAATTAATTTTCTTGATTCAATTTTGTCTCCCATAGATTTGATTGTTTCTGGATTTGGACCAATCCAAATCACATTTTTCTTTTGAACTGCTTTTGCAAAATCTGCATTTTCGGCCAAAAAACCATACCCTGGATGAACCATGTCTGCTTTTGTCTCAATTACAGCTTTCATTAAATTTTTTAAGTTTCTATAGCTATCAGCAGGAAGTGAACTTCCTAAATAAAATGATTCATCAGCACGTTTTACATGCAAAGAATCAGCATCAACATCTGAATAAACAGCAATTGCGTGCATGTCCATTTCTTTAACCGATCTGATTATTCTTAATGCAATCTCACCACGATTTGCAATTAGTACTCTTTTTTTAGTCATAAAAATTTATTTTAACTTTTGAGCAATTCCAATTGCTAAACTTGCTTTAATTAAATCTCCAATAATAAATGGAAGAACTCCAATACCGATAGCTTCAACCATCGAAATGTTTAATGTAATCATCAAACCCAGAACTCCACATATATAAATTGCTAGAGTCCCAGTAGCTATACCCAATGTTGGTTTTTGTGACATATTTCCTATTATTTGTGCAGCAATAAAAAAACCAATTATATAACCAATTGTTGGACTTTTTAATATAGCTAAGCCAGCAACACTTCCTGAGAAAAAAGGAAAACCTGCTAGACCTGTAAATAAATATAAAATCATACTGAACGAACCAAACCTACTTCCAAGAAGTAAGCCTGATAAAATAACAACAAAAGTCTGCGCTGTTATAGGTACTGGAGTAAATGGAAGTTCAAATCTTATCTGTGCACTAAGTGCAGTTAAAATCGCAAAACCAAAAGATAAAAATAAATTTCTTATCAATGAGCCTTTTTCAACCCAAGTTATTGATATATTTTTAGAGGGGAATGTTTCCATGTTTGTCTCCTACATTTGTTTTATTTATAAGTTCTTTAAATGCTTCAGTAACAACTTTTCTTGTTTCACTTGGTTTTATTATTTTATCTACTAATCCAAGTTTTGCCGCAATGTCGGGATTACTGAACTTTTCATTGTATTCATCTACAAATTTTTGTTTTAGTTCTTCAGGGTTATCACTATCTTTTAATTCTTTTCGATAAATTACATCTACTGCACCCTCTGCACCCATTACTGCAATTTCTGCAGAAGGCCATGCAAAAAGTTTATCTGCTCCTAAACCCATAGAATCCATAACTATATAAGCCCCACCATATGCCTTGCGTATTACTACACAGACTCTTGGAACAGTAGCTTCTGAGTATGCATATAAAAGTTTTGCCCCACTCCTAATAATTCCTCCATGTTCTTGTTCTACACCTGGCAAAAATCCAGGCACATCAACTAGAGTCAGGAGAGGGATATTAAATGCATCACAAAATCTTACAAATCTTGATGCTTTAATTGAGGAATTTATATCTAAAACTCCGGCAAGTTCCATTGGTTGATTTGCAACTACTCCAATTGTATTTCCGTTTATTCTTACAAATGAAGTAATGATATTTAAAGCATAGTTTGCATGAATTGGATACTGCTCTCCATCATCGACAATGTTATTTATTACTTCATTCATATCATATGGTTGATTTCTATGTTCTGGAATTAAGGATTCCAAGGAATCTACATTTCTTGACGGATCATCTTCAGTGATAAAATTTGGAGGCTTCTGATCTGATGATTGAGGAAAAAAACTAAGAAGGTATCTTACTTCTTCAAAAGCTTGTTCCTCAGTTTCACAAACTTGATGACTAACTCCTGATTGAGTTCCATGCGCCTCAACACCGCCTAGTTCTTCATAAGTAACTTCTTCACCGGTAACTGTTTTTACGACATTAGGGCCGGTCACATAAAGTTGTCCTATATCTTTTACTTGAAAAATAAAATCAGTTAATGCTGGACTATAAACAGCCCCACCAGCTGATGGACCTACAATTACAGATATTTGTGGAATTTTTCCTGATGCTTCTACATTTTTTTTAAATATTTGTGCATATCCATATAAAGAAGAAATCCCTTCTTGAATTCTTGCCCCTCCTGAGTCTTTAATACCAACTACCGGAGCTTTTGCTTCCAATGCGAGATCCATTATTCGTAAAATTTTCTTTGCAACTATTTCTCCAAGACTCCCGCCCATGACGGAAAAATCTTCGGAGAAAACAAAAACAGGCCTTCCATGAATTGTGCCAGATCCTGTAACTACAGCTTCACCTTCAGGATTTTCTTCTGAAACTACATTTTCATCTATTTCAGAAAATGAACCTTCGTCTAAAAGTAAATGAATCCTCTCATATGCGGTTAATTTTCCTTTTGGATGCTGAATTTTTTTTGCTTTTTCATTACGTACGTCAGCTAAATTTTCTTCCGACATGCCCAACTTTCTTATTATTATTAATCTATATATTTGACCTATATATATGTAAAGAAGTAACACTATGAAATCTATTTTTTTTGATGAAGTTGATAACACTCAAGACTTTGCTATGAATGAATTTAAAGAAGAACCGCTCTTGATAGTGAGTAAAGCACAAACTTTTGGTCGTGGTACTAACCAAAATAAGTGGCAAAATGCTGATCAAAGTCTGGCTACTTCATTAGTGTTTAATAAAAAAATTGTTAATTTTACTAAAACACTTATTCCACTTTTGGCTGGATACTCGTATGTTTCTTTAATTAAAAATCAAAATCTCAAATTAAAATGGCCTAACGACATAATTCTCAATGATGACAAAGTTGGTGGAGTCCTCGTAGAAGAAAGCAATGATCTTATTTGCATTGGTTTAGGGATAAATTATTTTTGGAAAAATCCAAATTTACCTGGAGCTGGGGCAATATATGAAGAAAAACAAGATGATCAAAAAATTTTTCAAGATGCTGAGGAATGGGGAAGAACAATTTTAAACTATATCAAAAATGAAGATTTCAGTCTGGAAAACTATACATCGAAACTCACTACCTTAGGTAAGCTCGTTGAATATCCTGAAGGGAGAGGGTGGGCTAAAGACATAAATGATGATGGATCATTAATGATAGAAACACCATCAGGTGAACTATTAAATTTAACCTCCCCCTTAATAAGTGAAATAATATAGTTATCATTAATTCTTGAGAGGTTAAATGAAGCAATTAGTTGTTGAAAAAAATAATCCTGAACCAATCTTATGGGAGACCCCAATTCCAAAGCCAGGACCAGGAGAGATACTAATTAAAAATCATTATTCAGTTGTATCAACTGGAACTGAAACGGCAGCAATTGAATCTGCAAATAAGTCTGTAACTGATAAATTACAAAATTCATCAAACATTGAAAAGGGTCTTGAACTTCTTGAAAAAGAGGGAGTGAGGGCTGTTTGGAATGCTGTATTTCCAAAAAATATATTACCTATACAGCTTGGTTATAGCTCATGTGGAAAAGTTATCGAAATTGGTGAAAACGTAAAAAACTTTCATGTTGGTGACATGGTTGTCTCTAATGGTAATCACGCAGAATATGTTGTAGTAAATCATAACTTATGTTCGAGAATCCCTGAAAACACAAATGAAAAAGAAGCAGCTTATACAGTCTTAGGAAGTATAGCTTTACATGGTCTACGTTTATCAGAAACTTCACTGGGCTCAAGAATTGTAGTTGTAGGTTTGGGCATAGTCGGTCAACTAGTATGTAGGTTAGGAGAGGCACAAGGCTCAGAAGTTTTTGGTATTGATCCTGATGAGACAAGAAGGGGAGATAGTAAAAACTTTTTTTCCTCAATTGATGATTTACCTCTAGACGAAGTAGATTCGATAATTATCACAGCTGCTTCTGATAGCAATGAACCAATTGAAGCCGCAACAAAAATTGCAAGGAATAAAGCAAAAATTGTTGTTGTTGGAGATATTCCTTTGAACATTTCAAGAAATGAGTTTTACTATAAGGAACTTGAGTTAGTTGTCTCAAAATCTTATGGACCTGGAAGATATGATAAGCAATATGAAGTACTAGGGAATGATTATCCAATTGAGTATGTCAGATGGACCGAAAATAGAAATTTTGAAGCTTTTTTAAAACTTTTATCTCAGGGCCAGATCACCATTCAAGATTTAATTACTGAAGAAATTGATTTTGCTGAATCTTCTGAAATATATAATTCCTTTAATTCCGATAAAAAACCTCTTTCAGTCTTGCTTAGATATGATTTAAAAAACGAGCCTAAAATTCAATTTGAAAAAAACGATATTACTCCTGAAAAAAATCAAAAAATTAAAATTGGAGTAATTGGGGCAGGAAATTTTGCTTCAACAACAATTATTCCTGTATTAAAGGAACTTAGAAGATCTTGCCAGGTATTAGGAGTTTCGTCATCAGGAGGATTAAGTTCCGAGGCTCTTGCTAAAAATTTTAAAATTAAGAATAAATACTCAACAGAAGACGAAATATTTGAATCAGATGAAATAGATGCTGTATTTATCCTTACTCAACATTTCAATCACGCTGATTTAGTAATTAAAGGAATTAACTCTGGTAAGGCTGTTTATGTAGAGAAACCATTGGCAATTGAAGTAGATTCAATAACAAAAATTGAAGAGGCTATGTACAACGCTGAAGATCCAAAAATTTTTCTTGGTTTTAATAGAAGATTTAGTGAAGCATCTAAGTTTATAAAGGAAAAATTAAACACTTCACCAGCCAATGCTTTAAATTTTAGGTTTAGTGTTCCAAAATTAGAAAAAGATCACTGGACCAATATTAAGGAAATAGGTGGAGGAAGGATAGTAGGTGAAGCTATCCATGCAATAGACTTAGGTACTTATTTCTTTGATTCACTACCACAAAGCATATCTTCACATAGTCCAATAAATAAAGAATCTGATGAAGTTTATGACAATCAAGTCTTTATAAATATAAATTATGCAAACGGTGCGCATGCTGCAATTCAATATTTTTCAGATACAAATAACAAATTATCTAAAGAAAGACTAGAGATTCATGGGAGTGAAAACTCATTTATTGTTGAAGATTTCCAGCTAATGAGATATTTAATCGGATCAGATGATAAGAGCAAGGTGTTTTCCGACGGTAAAGGTCACAAACAGGCTATCGAAACTTTTTTGAGTTATGTTAAAAATGAAATACCAAATCCATTTACATGGTTAGAAATTAAATCTGTGTCACTAGCTGGTATATATGCTCAAAATTACTTAAATTCTGGATCCCAGAAAAGTATTTTCTAAAATTAGCAAACTAAAAAATTAATCACATTACTGTTACTTTGTCGTAAAGATATTACAAAAGGAAATACATGCCAAAAGGTAAAGTTAAATGGTTCAACAAAACTAAAGGTTATGGTTTTATTGAGCCTGAAGAAGGCGATAAAGACGTCTTTGTTCATATTTCTGCGGTTAAAAATTCTGGGATGGAAGATCTTGATGAAGGTCAAGAGCTTGAATTTGAAATTGTAGAAAATAACGGTAAAACTTCAGCAGAAAATTTAAAGTAGCATTCTAGCGGCCACGGCAGGATTCGAACCTGCGACACCAGGTTTAGGAAACCTGTGCTCTATCCCCTGAGCTACGCGGCCATAAAAAATAGATTAAACTATTATTTCATAAATACTTTTCTATGAAAGGATAATGTTGCTAGCTGTTGAAGCAAAAAATTTAAAAAAAACTTTCAAAACAAAACAGGGGAATGTTGAAGCTGTTCGAGATGTTAGTTTCAAAGTTAATAAAGGTGAGATATTCGGAATATTAGGTCCGAATGGTGCCGGCAAAAGTACCACAATTTTAATGCTTACCACTTTGCTGAGAATTACTTCAGGTACTGCAAAAATAAATGACTTAGATGTCGTAAAAAATGACTCAGAGGTTAGAAACAAAATTGGAATTGCCTTACAAGACACAGGTATTGATAATCTCTTAACAGCAAGGGAACTTTTTTATACAACCGCCAGGCTTTGGGGACTTTCAAAATCTAAATCTAAAGATAGAACCAAAGAAATGCTTAATTTAGTTGGCCTGACTGAGGCCGCAGACAGGAGAGTTAAAACATATTCAGGTGGTATGAAAAGAAGATTAGATTTAGGCCTAAGTCTTGTTCATAAACCGGAAGTTTTATTTCTTGATGAACCAACTACTGGACTAGATCCTGGATCAAGACGTGTTTTATGGGATGAAATAAAAAAACTCAGGGATGAAGGCGTAACAATTATATTAACTACACAGTATCTGGAAGAAGCTGACGAATTAGCAAATAGAATATCAATAATTGACGAGGGACTAGTTGTTGCTGAGGGCACTCCCGATGAATTAAAATCATCAATCGGTGGAGATGTAATAACATTAACTTTTAGATCAGATGATGATGCAATTAAAGCTCAAACAATTATTGAAAATTCTGATATTGAAGATAAACAAATTAGAGTAACTGTAGAAAATGGCGCTGAAAAAATTCCAAATTTACTTAATCTACTTGTTTCAAAAGATATAAATGTACAGTCGGTTTCAGCAAATAAACCATCTCTAGATGATGTATTTTTAAAAGTTACAGGTTACAGATTAGAAGGTGAAAAAACTTTGATAGAAGAAAGTAAATAATATGAACTATTCAAAATCTTCTTTTTTCACACAACTTGGAATTTTAACTAAACGACTTTTATTGAGACTAGCTAGAAGACCACTTGCGGAACTTCCAAATATATTTATTTCTGCATTTTTTTTACTAGTTTACGACGGAGCATTGGGCGGTGTGTTTGGAGGTAATGCTGCGGGGACACCATTTGATTTCGCCAATGGAAACTTCCTAAATTTTATACTTCCAGTTTCTATTGTCTCTGCTTCTGTAAGCGGTGGCGCCTCAGGGATTTATCTAGTTGAAGATATAGAATCCGGAGTATTTAAAAGATATCAAGGAATGCCAATTTCAAAATGGGCAATTATTCTTGCTCCAATTGTTGTTGGTGCTGTAAGAGTATTACTTCAAGCAACCTTAATCATGACCTTGGGAAGTATTATTGGTGCTGATCCTGCAACTGGATTCCTCGGATATTTTGCAGTCTTAGGAATGGCATTTTTCTGGGGAATGGGATTCGCTGGCTATTCTGTAGCAGCAGGTGTAAGATCAGGTTCTTCTCAAGGTGCACAAGCAGCTACATTTTTATTTTTTCCTGCATTATTTTTAGCACCTACTTTTACTCCAAGATATGCCTTAAAGGGATGGTTAGAAACTGCGGCAGCATTTAATCCAACAACTTATGTATTGGAGGGGATGAGAGCGATAATGATTGAGGGCTGGGTTTCAGACTTAATATTAAAAGGATTTTTAGTTGCAGGTGGGTTCGCATTTATTACGCTAAGTTTTGCTGTAATTTCAGCTAAAACAGCCACAGAAAAATCGTAATTTAAGTTTTAATTACAAGATAAAATTAATTAATCTATATAATTCTTAAGGAAATTATGGAAGTTACATTAGAAGCAACTAGTAGAGAAAAAACAGGTTCATCAGAATCCAGAAGAGTTCGTTCATCAGGATTGATACCTGCTGTTATGTATGGACTAGGTGCAGAACCTCAGTCTTTATTGATTAATGCTAGAGAGTTTAATACTGCCTTAAAAACTGAAGCGGGATCAAACGTAATTTTAAATGTAAATATTGGTAAGGATAATGTACCTGCACTTGCTAGAGAAATTCAAAGACATGCTTATAAAGATGAAATTGTTCATGTTGATTTAATTAGAATTGACCTTTCACAGACTGTTGAAGCAGATGTTCAAGTTAATTTAATGGGTACACCACTTGGAGTAAAAGAAGAAGGAGGTGTTGTTCAAACAGTCAATAACACCATATCTATTTCAGCCCTTCCAACAAATATTCCGTCATCAATTGATGTTGACATATCTGAATTAAATGTTGGAGATAATGTTACTGTTGCAGATATTGATTTACCTGAGGGAGTTACACTCGCATCAGAAGATGATGAATCTATTCTTGTGACAATTACAATCCCAAGAGCTGCAGTAGAAGAAGAAGAAGTCTCCGACGAAGAACTCGAAGGTGAAGAGGGTGATGAAGAGGCTGGTGAAGGAGAAGAAGATTCTGGAGAGGGTGCTTCTGAGGAACCTGAGGCAGCAGAGGAAAGTGGAGAATAAATCTAAAATTATTTTAGTTGGTCTTTGGAATCCACAGCTAAAATACATTAATACTCGTCACAATATTGGTGCTGACATTTTGTTTTCCTATTGTCAGAAAAATAATCAAAATTTAACTTTGGATGATTCTGGAAAATACCAATCATGCAAATTTGACCTTGATGGAAAGCAAATAATGGTTGTTATTCCTATGACATCAATGAATAATTCTGGACAGGGAGTAAAAACATTTTTATTAGAAAATGAATTAAAAGATTATGCACTCTTTGTTGTACACGACGATATTGACCTTGGATTTGGTAGATTTAGAATCAAGAAAAGTAGTTCAGATGGTGGGCACAATGGAATCAAATCTATGGATTTAGCTATTGGTAACAACGATTACTGGAGATTTAAAGTTGGTGTTGGAAGGCCACCCTCAACAAAGGATCCTGCAGAATACGTACTCTCAAAATTTAATAGTGATGAGACCGAGGAAGTCGAGTTTATAATTGAAGATAGTATGGAAATCATTGATTTATTTCTAAAAGATGTTGAATCAGCAATAAAAACGGCCTCGGAGAGAAGAATAATTGATGTGGTCTAATGAAAAATAAATTACCCGACTTACTCGCATGGTTTAGACTCCTATCTTCTCCTGTTTTATTATTCCTGATTCTACAAGATGGTTCAGAGCAAGGCTTAATGTTATTCCCAGCAATTCTTGCATTTATTGCTGCATGGACCGATTACTTTGATGGGTTTTTGGCTAGAAAATGGGACATCAGTACAAAGCTTGGAGCATTTCTAGATACTATTGCAGACAAAATTTTTATTACATTTATTTTTGTTGGATTTTCAATGATAGGAAGAGTCAGTATTTGGATCACAGCTCTTTTGATAACGCGAGAATTTATGATCATGGGACTCAGAGGACTTGCAGGCAATGAAGGAAAGATTATCCCTCCAAGTAAAACCGGTAAATTAAAAGCGAGCTTACAATTTTGGGCAATAGGATTTGTTATGATTGACCTTCCAATAGAGATAATTAATGTCAATTTAGATACAGTCGTTGTTTTCTTAGCTTTAATATTTTCCTATATTTCTGGATACCAATATGTTGTATCCTATTTTCAATCAAAGAATGAAATATAAAAATATTTTTTTGACTGGCTCTACAGGTGTTGTGGGAAAGCCTTTACTAAAGAAACTCATAAACGAAGGACATAATGTTTATGCATTGTCAAGAAATAAGACAAACGATAAATTTTTGATATCAAATAATACTGAAATTATTCGAGGAGATCTATTCGACGATGATATCTACTCACAACTTCAGAAAAAATCAATTAATGCAATATTTCATATAGCCGGGGCAAACCAAAAATGTCAGAAAGATCCATCAAGCATGTTTAGAACAAACATTGAAGGAACTAAACAGATGCTAGAACTTGGGAACAAATTAAATATCGAAAAATTTATTTATACATCTTCTGCCGTAACTCTTGGAGAAAAAAAGGGTAGTATCGGAAACGAAGACTCCATACATAGAGGTACTTTTCTTTCTGATTATGAAGAGTCAAAATATCTGGCAGAAGAAAAAGCTTTCTCTTTCAATAAAGAGTTTGAATTTGTATCGATTAATCCATCATCTGTTCAAGGACCTGGAAGAATATCTGGAACTGCAAAGCTTTTGATATCAACACTAAATAAAAAATTTCCACCATTAATTAAAAGTTCTGTATCAGCAGTTGATATTGATGATTGTACAGAGGGCCATTACCTTGGATTAACTAATGGGAAGAATAATGAAAGATATGTTCTTAATAGTTTTAGATTGAATATCGAAACACTTATTGAGAATCTAAAGACAATTACAAACTGGAATGGTTCTCCAATATATATCTCAAAACAACTTCTTGTTGGTTTAGGTCCACTCTTTGATATTTTTGGAAAATTTACTTCATTAAGGGAAGTTATATGTGGAGAAACAATTAGAGTCCTCACTCACGGCCATTTATATGATGGTCAGAAAGCAGAAAAAGAGCTTGGATTGAATTACACATCAGTTGATGATTTTATATCTAAAACCATTACTTGGTTAAACAGTGAAAAATTAACAAAAGTAGATATCAAATAACATGAATGATTTCAATAATCTACTTGATATAGTTTCACAATTAAGAAAAGAATGCCCGTGGGACAAAGAACAAACACACGAAAGCCTGGCAAAGCATCTGATTGAGGAATCATACGAATTATTAGATACTTTATCAAATTTAAATGACTCACCAGAATCCTTTAATGACTTTAAAGAAGAGTTAGGAGATCTTTTACTCCAAATACTATTACATTCAGAAATTGCCTCTGAAAATAATTATTTTTCGATAATTGAAGTGATAAATTCTTTACAAAAAAAATTAATAAAACGCCACCCACATGTTTTTGATAAAAAAAACTTAAATTCATCGGAGGAAGTTGAAAAACAATGGGAAGAAATAAAGAAAGAAGGCAATAAATCTATATTTGATGACATCAACACGAAACTTCCTCCAGTAAATACAGCTTTCAAAGTACAACGAAAAGCAAAGACGCTTAATTTAAGCTATAAAAATTATGATGAGGCCTTGGATGATTTAATTTCAGAAATAAATGAACTTAAAGAAGCAACCACTTTAGAAGATAGAAAGTCAGAACTTGGCGATGTATATTTTTCACTAATTAATGTTTCTAGGTATTTAGAGGCTGATCCTGAAATTGAGTTAAAAAAATCTATTCAAACCTTTATCAATCGTGCAAAATACGTTGAAAAACATATAAATAAAGAAACAGATATTAATGTTCTTTGGCAGGAAGCTAAGAAAAATCAAATAGATTCGTAAAGATTATTTTTTCTGTTAGATTTTAATTAACAGGGTTATGAATAAAAAAATTAAAAGCATTGACGCTCGTCATATATTAGATTCAAGAGCAAATCCAACCATTGAAGTTGAAGTTACAACGAGTGATAATATTAAAGGTCGTGCTGCAGTTCCGTCCGGAGCTTCCACGGGAGCTCTTGAGGCTCATGAACTTAGAGATAATGATTCATTCTTTAATGGGATGGGAGTAAACAAAGCGATCGAAAATGTTAAAACAATAATTTCAGACACTTTATTAGGTGAGGATGTAACTGATCAGAGCAATATTGACAATAAGTTAATTGAATTAGATGGAACTGATAACAAAAATAATCTTGGAGCAAATGCAATCTTAGCAGTCTCTATGGCCTCAATGAGAGCAAGTGCAAGTCAGCAAAACAAACAACTTTTTGATCTCTTCCCAAATATTTACGGACCACCTTCTCTACCTGTTCCTTTTATGAATATTCTCAATGGAGGTGCACACGCTGATAACTCTGTTGATATTCAAGAATTTATGATTGTACCATTTGGTTTCGAAACTTTTGATACCTCTTTGAGAGCAGGTGTTGAGATTTATCATGTACTTAAAAAAAGACTTAAATCAAATAAGCTTTCAACCAATGTTGGTGATGAAGGAGGATTTGCTCCAAATTTTAACTCTTCAACAGAGATCCTTGACGAAATTATGCAATCTATTTCTGAAGCTGGTTATGAACCAGGTGGAAATGTTTCTTTAGCTTTAGATGTTGCAGCCTCGGAATTTTTTACAGATGATTTTTATAGGATTGAGGGAAACAAACTTAATAGCCAGGAAATGTCAGATTATTTAATAAATCTATCGTCGAATTATCCGATCATATCAATTGAGGATGGATTAGCTGAGGACGACTGGGATGGATGGAAATATCTAACAGAAAAAATAGGAGACACAATACAACTTGTTGGAGATGACTTATTTGTTACGCAAGAAAAAATCTTAGAAAAAGGAGTCGCTGATAGTTGTGCAAACTCAATCTTAGTTAAAGTGAATCAAGTTGGAAGTGTGAGTGAAACAATCAATACGATGACACTGGCCAAAGAAAGCAACTATTCATCTATTGTTTCGCACAGATCGGGTGAGACAGAAGATACATTTATAAGTCATTTATGTGTCGGCACCTCAAGTGGACAAATAAAAACAGGTGCACCTGCGAGATCAGAAAGAACAGCAAAGTACAATGAGTTACTTCGAATTGGAGAAAAAATAGGTTTTGAACAATTCAATATTCAAGAATTGGGATATAGCAAATGATTAAACAGAATTTATTTTCAAAAATAATGTTTTTAATTACTTCTTTTATTTTTGTATTCTTTATTTTTGATACTTGGGAATTAAGTTTCAAAGATTATCAATCACTACAATCACAGCTTGAAACACGGCAAGAACATGCAAATGATTTAAGAAATGAAATTAACTTTATCCAACAAAAAATTGATGATCTCGAAGATCCTGACAAGCTCGATATTATTTTGAGACAACATGGATATGGCCTGCCGGGAGAAAATATATATAGATTTAAAGTTCCAGAACCTGTCACACCTCTGGAAGAAACTCTTCAAAGCGAAAGAAGTAAAGGCCTTTTAGAATATGTTGTAGAGTTTATTGTCGGAACAAATAGTGACTAGTGAAAAGCAAATTGTTGAAATACAACTTAATAGAAGTTTAAGAAGCGAAATAAAAGTAGCTGTTAAGTGTCATTTTGACCTTCCTGTCGTAGTTGATGTTCCAAAAAACCTTGATGATGGGACACCATTTCCAACCATGTTTTGGCTTACATGCCCAATGTATATAAAAAAAGTTAGCACTTTGGAGTCTCATGGAATGGTCAAAGAGCTGGATAGCCAACTTAATAGCAATAAGAAGCTTAGAAAATTGTGGTCAAAGAGACAAAAAAGTTATGAAAAAGAAAGAAATAGAAAGTATAAAAATGTAAATAATACAGTTTCTCCAATCGGAGGAGTTGGTGGTGCTGTAAATTCTATAAAATGTTTACATTCTCATTTAGCAGACGAATTAGTAACTGGAAAAAATATTGTTGGACAAATCGTTTTAGAGAATGTTGGAGGTTGTAATTGTAACGAACCATGTGTGGTTGAGGGAACTAAGAATGATAACTGGCGATCCGAATGGTAGAAATTGGTGCAATTGACTGTGGTTCAAATTCAACAAGATTGCTGATATCTACAGTTGAAAATGGAAAGTTAGAAAATCTACATAAAGAGCATCAGGTTACGAGATTGAGTGACAACATTGATAAAACAGGTACGATTTCAAACGATTCAAAAAAAAGATTTTTTAAAGTACTTAGAAAATATATGAGAAAAATTGAAGAATATAAAGTACAAGAAGTTTTTTGTATTGGGACTGCAGTATTTAGAAATTCTAAGAATTCGGATGAAGTTATAGATGAGGTAAAAAAAAGGTTTAATTTAGAAATTAAGATGATTTCTGGAGAAGAGGAAGGATTACTTACAAGTTTAGGAGTACAGTCATCTTTTGAAAATTTAGAAAATTATTTGATAGTAGATATTGGAGGCCAAAGTACAGAACTTATTACAGATGTTGATCATAAGTTAGATATTCAATCTGAGGATATTGGAGTCGTATCGATGAGTGAAAATTACTTTAATGAGAATCCTATCAACACTGACAAAGAGGAAACTGCAACAAATTTCTTTAATGATATTTTTCATGTTAAAGATTATGCACATAGACAATTAATTGGCGTCTCTGGAACTTTTACATCTCTTGGCTCAATATATTTAAATCAAAAAATTTATGATGAAAATGAAATTGATAAAGTAATAATTTCTAATGACTCTGTTGAAAATATCTATGAAAATTTAAAAACATTGTCAGTACCAAAAATAATAAGTACTTATCCAAGTCTTGACCCAAAAAGAGCAGTAACTATAACTTCTGGATTATTTCTAGTAAAAAACTTGTTAAAAAAATATAAAATTACCCAACTAAAAGTTTCAAAAAGTGATATTTTAGAAGGGCTTATTCTAAAATATTTTTAGTTTGGCTGCCCGGGTGGCGGAATTGGTAGACGCGACGGACTTAAAATCCGTTATTCGAAAGGATGTGGGGGTTCGAGTCCCCCCTCGGGCACTTTTATACATAATATGAATAAAAAAATCAACTCAAACACAAAAAGTTTTAATTAAATAATAGAAATATTCTTTAATTTTAATACCCTGATTATTAGCTAAAAATATCCTATTTTTAGCATACGTACGTATAAATAAGGGAGATAAATAATGAGAAAGTCTTTAATCGGACTGCTTCTTATCCTTTCAATGGTTGCTGTTGCTTGCGGAAACAGCCTTGAGGGAGAAGAAGTACTTTATTTTGGAGCTCCAGCTACTGACAGTCCAGACGGAATAGCAATTCAGTCTTCATTTGAACAATTCACTGAAGAAACTGGAATAATTGTTACTTACGTTGGATCAGAAAACTTTGAGTCTGAATTGTTGGCTCAAATCGAAGCTGGTAATCCGCCGAATATTGCTTTGTGGCCTCAACCTGGAACGGTTAGAGCACAAGCTAGAGCAGGAAATCTTATCCCACTTGAAGATCTCGGTGTAGATCTTGATGAATATAGAGCTAACTTCTCACCATACTTAGTTGGTTTAGGTGAAGTTGATGGCGTTCCATATGGTGGAGCACATGCTGTTAACTTGAAGAGTATCGTTTGGTACCAACCAGCTGAATTTGATAGTAGAGGTTATTCTATTCCTGAAACTTGGGATGAAATGATTGCTCTTGCTGACCAAATTGTTGCAGATGGAATGACACCATTCTGTTTTGGGATGTACTCAAATGGTGCAACTGGTTGGTTAGCTACTGACTGGATGGAAGATATTATGCTTCGTACCGGTAATGGAACAACATCTTATGACCAATGGGTCAACCATGAGATTCCATTTAACGATCCAATCGTTAAGAATGCGGCAACATACTTAAGTCAGATTATGCATACTGACGGTTATGTAGTTGGTGGAACTGATGCAATAGTTTCAACATTCTTTGGAGATGCTCAAGATCCTATGTTTGAAAGAGATGCAAACGGAAATCCAGGTTGCTTTATGCATAGACAAGCATCATTCATTCCTGGTTTCTGGCCAGAAGATGCACAAGAAGGATTGGGAACAGAAACAACTTTCTTTGCATTCCCAGACATGGAAGTCCCGTCTGACACAGTATTAGGTGCAGGTGACATGTGGGCTGTTCTTGTAAATGATGAGGCTACTCAAGAGGTAGTTGATTTCATGTTGTCTGAAAATTACTTTGATGCAATTGCAACAAACGTTGCTGGCACAGGTTCAACAAGAATCAGTGCACATATTGGGTTTGATACTTCAAAATACTGGAGTGCAACAACTCAAAAACAAGCTGATTTCTTAAAAGCAGCTTTAGCAGCAAACGTTTTCAGATTTGATGGATCCGATAATATGCCACCAGAAGTTGGTAGTGGATCTTTCTGGAGCGAGATGACTGAATTGGCCGTCCAAGGTCCAAGCTACATCGATAGCGCTCTCGATAACATCGAAAAATCCTGGCCGTAAAAAGCTAAAAGATTAATACATAGCCACTCTTAAACGAGTGGCTATGTTTATATGAAAAGTGGTAAGCTATTTAAAAATGTCTGTAAAAAGTGATAGTAACAAATTACTAGTATTTGGGGTAAGAGTAGTTGCATTTTCTTTTTTTCCACTTCTGTGGTTTTTATCTCAGGCAATTCTGTTTCGCGAAATTACAAATAAGATTCCACGACCTTTACTTATATTTCTAGCCATTGTTGTAGGATCAACATTTATTTTTCTTCTTTATGCGGGAATGAATAGAATTATTTCATATGCCCCTAAAAATTATCAAGAAGGATTGTATGGAGCAATGTTTGTTGGACCGGCTATATTTCTGCTAGGTTTATTTTTATTCTATCCTGCTATTCGCACAATTTATTTGAGTTTCAGAGATAAATGGGGAGAAAATAGTGTAGGTTTTGACAATTATACCTGGGCTTTTTCAGATAAAATAATGCAGATTACTATCAGAAATCAAATTATCTGGCTAATTGGTGTAGTTACATTAGTAATAAGTATTGGTCTTATTGTTGCTTATGTTTCAGACAAACTTAAAAAGGGTGAAGCAATTTTTAAATCCATAATATTTCTTCCTATGGCAATTTCAGGTGTAGGCTCTAGCGCCATATTTAAGTTTATTTACGCTTACAGACCACCGCCACTTACTCAAATAGGTTTTTTAAATGGTTTAAGAGTCACAGGTGGAACAGATAATTTAGGTAATCCTTGTAAAAATAATATTTTTGAAAATGGCAAAAAAATTGATTATGTCAACGACGGATGTACTCAGCCAATTGGATGGCTCCAACAACGGGACCTAACTAAATTTTCAACTTTTGAGAATGTACGACCAGATGATACATTGATGAGTTGGTTTTCCAACTTTCCGTTAAATACAGTTTTACTAATGATAATAATGGTTTGGATGTTCACTGGATTTGCAATGATTGTTTTTTCTGCCGCAATTAAATCTGTACCAGCTGAAATAACTGAGGCTGGAAGAATTGATGGTGCATCAGAGGCAAGGATATTTTTGTCAGTAGTAATGCCATACGTAAAATCTACAATTGTTGTAGTAGCTACTTATTTGACAGTTTCTGTTCTAAAAGCATATGACATAGTTTTCGTTACTACAAGAGGAGATTTTGAAACTAATCTTCTGGCAGTAAAAATGATGGATGAATTTTCAAAATTTCTGCATTTTGGTAGGGCTTCAACAGTATCAATATTAATCTTTGTATCGGTTGTACCAATTATTGTTTTAAATGTATTTCGAAATAAAGAGGAAAACTCTTTATGAACTATTCTCAAAAATGGTATGACAAACCAGTAAGTAAACTGATACTTATTACAATTTCTCTTGCATGGATGTTTCCTTATATTGGTTTTGTATTAAGTTCATTTAGAGAACCAGAGGCAATAAAACGAGCAGCCTGGTGGAATTCAATTTCTGGAGGTGAGATAATTTCTGAATTTACTTTTCAAAATTATAACGAAATATTATTTGCTGAAAATTTATCTAGGTCTTTTTTCAATTCATTTGCTGTAGTTATACCATCTACAATAATTCCGATCACTATTGCTGCTTTTGCAGCTTACGCATTTGCATTCATTGATTTCAAAGGAAAAGATATTTTATTTCTTTTTGTGATTGCAATGATGATTGTTCCTTTACAAATGTCCTTAATACCATTAGTAAGCTTAATGAATAAGGGAGCAATATTATTTGGATTACCAATCATTCCAGAACTAAAAATAACAGGGACATTTGTTTCTGTGTGGTTTGCACATACAGGATTTGGATTGCCACTTGCCACATTTCTGCTTAGAGATTTTATGATGGGTTTACCAAGAAGCGTTATCGAGTCAGCAAAAATTGATGGAGCTTCACACTTAACCACTTTTTATAGATTAGCTTTACCATTATCAATTGCCGGTGTTGCTGCATTTGCAACATTTCAATTTCTGTGGGTTTATAATGATTTTCTTGTTGCAAATGTCTTTCTTGGTATAAATCCAAGAAATCAAGTTATAACATCTCATGTAGCTCAACTTACAGTAGGTAATTATGGTGAAGAATGGCATTTAAGAACTGCAGGTGCAGTAGTTTCCATGATTGTACCTTTAATCGTATTTTTTAGCCTTCAAAGGTTTTTCATTAGAGGACTTGTTGGAGGAGCAGTAAAGGGTTGAAACCCATAACGATAATACTACTCATCTTTGTATTTTCATTTTGCTCAATTCTTCAAAACTATAATTACGAATTCAATATTGAGGATGAGATTAATATTTATGATGGAAGATTATCAATAAATACAACTGCAAGTTCTTTTTTCAATGATTCAATAAATTTAAATATTCAAATATTTCCAAATAGTTTTGATGAAATTAATTATTATGTTTTAACTTTTGATATGAAGTTTAGAGAAGACTATGAGAGTGATTTCGATGGAGTTTGTATTGGTCCAACTTGGGAGATGAATAAACCTGGTGAGTTAAAAATAATATTAAGTAAAGAAAATAATTTTAAGTCAAAAATTGATGGAAAACTCCAAGAAGAATCACTACGAGATGGATGTAATAACTACATATATTATTTAAGATATTTTGAAGCAGTTCTCTCGAATGATAAGAAAATATTATATGGAGTGGCAACTGATTATGCAGAACTTTATCCAGACGCTCCATATTATTGGATGCTAAATAAAAATAATGAAATTGAAAAAATTGGCACTACTAACATAAAAAAATATAGTTTAAATTTTGAGTTGAGCAAATAAATGAAAATTGGAATTGATTGGGGCGGAACAAAAATTGAAGGTATTGCTATTGACCCTAAGACTGGTACAGAATTAAATAGAATTAGAGTTGATTCTCCTAAAGAGAATTACGAAGAAATTGTTTCCAAGGTTGTTGAAGTAATTAAAGAACTTTCAAAAGATTCTACAAATTTTACAGTTGGTATTGGTATGCCTGGATCAATTCACCCTGAAACAAATCTTGTTCAAGTATCAAATACTAAAGCTCTTGAAGGTAAAGCAGTAAAATCAGATATTGAAACAAAGCTCGGATATGAAATTAAGATTGCCAACGACGCTGATTGTTTAGCATTGTCAGAGGCTGTAGATGGAGCAGGTAAAGATTACAAAAGTGTTTTTGCAGTAATTCTTGGTACTGGTGTAGGTGCAGGTTATTCCTATGATAAAAAAATAATTGTTGGTCCAAACAAGCTCACTGGAGAGTGGGGTCAAAATCCTATACCTGGACCAATGGATGAATACGAAAAAAGTGTAAAGAGACATTGCGGAAGAATTGGAGCAGTTGAAGTCTTTTTATCTGGCCCTGGTCTAGAAAATTACTACGAGCATATAACAAAATCAAAAATATCATCCAGGGAAATTGTTTCTCTTTATCAAAAAAATGATCCAGTTGCAAGAGAAGTAATGGATGTTTATTTTGAAAGAATTGCTAGATCATTTAGTACGTTTGTTAACATATTAGATCCAGATATTATCGTATGTGGTGGTGGAATGTCGGAAATTGATGGTATTTATGATGAAGTACCAAAAAGAATAATACCTTATATAGCATCCAATTTTTTCCTTACACCTATTGTAAGTGCAACTCATGGATCATCTAGCGGTGTTAGAGGAGCAGCACATTTATGGAATTAAAGAATAAAAAGTTATTTATTCCAATATTCATCTTTTTAACTTCAGTTTTTTCATATTTAGCTTATAGTCCAGAAGAAATTTCTATAGCTGGTCCATATTTCCCACAAATCGATTATTTGGAAGAGGAACTAGATTTAATTTCTAAAGATTTAAATGTAAAGATTAAGTATGTGCCCTTTTCAGATATTGAGTCAGAGATAATTGAAGGTAATAATACTGAAGAGTTTGATCTTGCAATAATTCCAAATCCACAAGGTGTGGTCAATCTTGGAGAAAGAGGTCATCTTTACTCAGTTTCTATTGCCCTAAATGAACAAACAATTAACGATAATTACTCAAAACACTTACAAGAAATTACAACTTCTCAAATAGATCAAATTAATTATGGGGTTTTATTTAGATTGATTCCAAATTCATTAATTTGGTATGACGTAGAAAAATATGAGAGGTTAGGATCTCCAAATTTTGAAAACTTTGAGGAAATGGTTTCATTTTCTAAAGAGAATTCATCTTTTGATAATCCATTATGGTGTATGGACATTGAAAGTGGTGCCTCAACAGGATGGATAGCGACAAACTGGTTAGAAGATTTAATTTTGCACGAGTATGGACCAGATATTTATGATGACTGGTTTAAACAAATAATTACTTCTCAAAATAATGAAATAACACTATCAATCTTAAATATTGGAAAACTAATCTTTGATGAAAACACTGTTTATGGGGGAAACCAAAGAATTATAAGTAAAGAGTTTAGAAATAACTATCGTAATTTACTTGATGAAAATAATTCATGCGTATTCAGTTGGTCGGGTCATTTTGCAAGTATGTATTTTCCTTCTGATAAAAGTTACGAGGACGATTTTGATTTTTTTAAATTTCCATCAGAATCTAATAAAGAGGCAATGGTCGGTATCGGAGATTCTTTAGTCATCTTAAACCCATCAAATAAATCCTTAGAAGTATTTAGAGCTCTTGTAGATGATAATTTTGGGCAAATCTGGATATCAAAGTCTGATTCAAGTTTTATCTCTGCAAATAAAAATTCAAATATTGAACAGATAGAAAATAATATGTTGTTAAAAGAAACATTATTCGTTAGAAATGCATTAAATAAAGATTTATTTAGATATGACGCATCAGAGTTAATGGAAAGAAGAATTGGAGCAGATCATCTTCTATATGCACTAAAAAAATATATTTCCTTAGGAAGCGAGTTTATTAATGAGATTACCGAAGAATTAGACAGTAAATACTAATAATTTATAAAGCATCCCCGGTTTCAGGGTCAAAGAAGTGAAGTTTTGATGGGTCAATTTTAAGTTCAATTTCTTCTCCCTCTACAACGGTTGAGTTTGGATTTATTCTTGCTATAAATTTTGTATTATCTCCCAAAACAGAAATATCCTCACCCTCATCAGCTAGGATTTCCTCAATTGCTTCAGTTTGAACAGGCTTTATATCTTTATAAAAATGAATATATGAATCAGATCCAAGTTGTTCTAAAAGAGAGACGGATACCTTAATACTCTCTGAATACTCGCTTGTATTTGCATAGTTTCCATCTTCAAAAGCTTCTGGTCTTATTCCCATTACTATTTCTTTATTTTCAAAGGCTTTTAATTTTTCTAATTTATCACCTTTATAATCAATTTGATCATTTCCAAAATTTAATTTAATAGAGTTCTTATTTACACCTACATTTGCATATACAAAGTTCATTGAAGGACTACCAATAAATCCTGCTACAAAAATATTTCTAGGATTTAGATAAATCTCTCTAGGAGTATCAATTTGTTGCAACTCACCTTTTCTAATCACTGCAACCCTGTCACCCATAGTCATTGCTTCAACTTGGTCATGAGTAACATATAAAGTTGTTGTTTGTAGTTGAGTGTGAAGCTGTCCCAATTCTGCTCTCATTTGTACTCTCAATTTTGCATCTAAGTTTGAAAGTGGTTCATCCATGAGGAACGCTTGAGGATTTCTAACAATAGCTCTACCCATTGCCACCCTTTGTCTTTGTCCACCTGATAAAGCTTTTGGTTTTCTGTCTAATAACTCGCTTATCTCAAGTGTCTTAGCCGCATCTTTAACTTTTTGATCTATTTCGTCTTTTGGTAATTTTCTTAGTTTTAGAGAAAAAGCCATATTGTCAAAAACTGACATGTGTGGATAGAGTGCGTAATTTTGAAAAACCATGGCTATATCACGATCTTTTGGAGCTACATCGTTAACAGTCTTGTCGCCTATCGAAATTTCACCTTCAGTTATATCTTCAAGACCTGCAACCATTCTAAGTAATGTAGTTTTACCACAACCAGAAGGCCCAACAAGAACAACAAACTCTCCATCATTTATAGTTATATTTACATCTTCCAGTGCTCTTGTACCATTCGGGTAAATTTTCCCGGCAGATTTGATATCAATTGCTCCCATACAAATGTAATTTTAACCAGATAATTTTCAATTTAAAAATGAATTCAATCTTATAATATTTTTATGCTTGAAGTGCCAATAAATAGAATAACAACACTTAATGATGATCAACCAAATATGGATGCTCCCTATGTTCTTTATTGGATGATTGCATTCAGAAGAGTAAATTATAACTTCTCTCTCCAACGTGCAATTGAATGGGCAAACAAACTTTCAAAACCTTTACTTATTTTTGAACCTATGACAATTGATTATCCAATGGCAAGCATTAGATTTCATAAATTTGCTATTGAAGGCATCCAAGATATACAAAAACAAACTGAAAAATCTAAAGCTTTTTATTTTCCTTACGTTGAAGAAAAAAAAGGAGTTGCGGATAAATTATTAATTGAGTTAGCAAAAAATGCAGCAGTTGTTATAACAGATGATTATCCAACTTATTTTGTTCCTCAAATGACAGCAGAAGCAAAAGGGAGTATTCAAACAACATACGAATTGGTTGATTCAAATGGCTTGCTTCCAATTAGAATTGCAGAAAAAGAATATGTACGTGCTCATGACTTCAGAAGATTTATGCACAAAAATATTGAAGACTTTTTAGTTGAAGTTCCTGAACAGGATCCTCTTGAATATCTTAATTTGAAATTTGATGAAAAATTATTAGAACCAATTTTAAAGAAATATGAACTTGTTGATTTTAATAAAGTTAACACTCAAGACTTTTTAAATAATTTAAATGTTGATAAATCAGTAGAGATCAGTGATGTTGTTGGTGGATATAATGCAGCCAAATTAAGATTGGATCTTTTTGCAAAAAAAGGATTTAATGATTACTCAAAACTAAGAAGTCATCCTTCAGAAGATGCAAGTAGCCAACTTTCACCATATTTTCATTTTGGACACATTTCAACGTATGAAGTCTTTGAAAAAATAATCAGTAATGAGTCCTGGTCAGTAGAGAATATCGATCCAAATTTTGTAGGTCGTAGAGAAGGATGGTGGGGAGGATCTGCTAATCTTGAAAGTTTTTTTGATGAGTTAATCACTTGGAGAGAGCTTGGTTATCATACCTGTGTAAAACGAGCAAACTATGACCAATATCAATCTTTACCAGAGTGGGCAATTAAAACATTAGACGATCATGCCAATGATGAAAGAGAATATATCTACGACTTATCAGAATTTACAAATGCTAATACACATGACGAAATTTGGAATGCTGCACAAAATCAGTTAAAAACTGAAGGTAGAATTCATAATTATTTAAGAATGTTGTGGGGTAAGAAAATTCTTGAATGGACGCCTAATCCACAAATTGCACTTTCTTATTTGATAGACTTAAATGATCGTTTTGCCCTAGATGGAAGAGATCCAAACTCATACTCAGGAGTATTTTGGATACTAGGAAGATATGACAGAGCATGGGGTCCAGAGAGGCCAATTTATGGAAAAATTAGGTATATGACCTCAAAATCTACAGCGACAAAGTTTAATTTAAAGCCATATTTAGAAAAATATTCTGTAGGATCCACTGTCTGATTACTATTTTTTTAAAATAAAGTTACAAAATTTATTAAAAAATTTTCAAATTATTTTAATAATTTCACAAGGATGGTACATTTGTGATGTGAACGTTTCACATTAAAGAAAAAAAGGAGTACTTCTAAAATGGAAGAACTAACATACCGACTTTTCATGGTGGCAACAGTAGGAATGCTTGCAGGAACAGTATTTTTACTTGCTTCATCAAGAGAAGTTAAACCAGAACACAGACGTGGTGTATATATTTCAGCACTTGTCTGTGGTATTGCATGGTATCACTATCAAAAGATGGGTGCATCTTGGGAAAGTGGAGCATACGATACAGGGTTAAGATACGTTGACTGGGTCTTAACCGTTCCTTTGATGTTCGTGGAAGTCCTTGCAGTTACAAGAAAGGGTGCCGCATATAATGAGGCAGTCCGTAACTGGGGAGTTGCAGCAACAGTAATGATTGGTGCAGGATACTACGGTGAAACATCAGTAGCAGGAAGCAACGAATATTGGACAGGATTTGTAATTGCTATGGCAACTTACATCTGGCTAATGAGAAATCTTCAAGCTGAAGGAGAAGGTCTTAAAGGTGACGAAGCAGCAGCTTTTGAAAACATTAAGAACTTAATCCTTGTAGGTTGGATAATTTATCCTTTGGGATACATTGCACCTGTTGCAGGAGACTTCGATGCTATAAGAGAAGTTCTATACACAATCGCTGACATAATTAACAAAGTCGGTCTTGGTGTATTAGTTCTACAAATGGCTCGAGTTAAGTCAGGAGAAAAAGTTTCATAACTTTTTCGAATAAAATTTTAATGATAGGCGACAAATGTCGCCTATCATTTTTTGTAGGTTAAAATTTCAATATGGATCTCATAATTTTATTTAATACTTTTTTTGGATTCCTTACTTTTATTGCGTGGGCATCTACAGGAGCAATGCTTTATCTTTATTTTTCAAAAAAAACTTTTAGTAAATTAATAACTGATCAATTTTTAAACTTTGCTATTTCAGTTGCGGTCTTTAGCTCCATTGGAAGTATTGTATATTCTGAAGTGGTTGGTTTCATACCATGTAGATTCTGTTGGTATCAAAGATACTTAATGTATCCAATAGCAATTGCATTAATAATCTCATTATTTAAGAGACCTTTTTTTAGAGTTGGTTATATCAGTATTATCGGGGTAGCTATAAGTGCTTATCATATTTATCTCCAAAACGGTGGAGGTGGAGGTGGAACCTGTGCAGTTGATGTCCCATGTGATATGAAATACGTTGATATTTTTGGTTTTATAAGTATTCCAGTAATGGCAGGGACTGGATTTTTAACGATATTTGTAGCTTTGTTGTATTATGATTTTGCTAGGAAGGAATTAGTTGAATAAAAACTTTATCATCGCAGGAGCCGTTATTTTAGTGTTAGGGCTTGCAATTGCAATAGGTGTAACATTAAGTTCTGAACCTGTTGCTGCTGGACTCCCAGAGGGTGAAACTACTGTTACTGGAGATTTATTACCAGAATTTGCAGGAGAAAATGATGACAATATTGCTTTAGGCCTTGCTGCTCCTATATTTTCAGCTCCAAATGAAAACTCCGAAATAGTTAGTCTAGAAAAAAATGGTAATGCAAAAGCTTTATTATTCCTTGCTCACTGGTGTGGATATTGTCAAAAAGAAGTTCCTGTAGTTCAAGGATTTATTGATTCAGCTGGTGTTCCTCCGGGTGTAGATGTTATTGCTATAGCAACATCAATTGATCGTGGTAGAGAAAACTATCCACCTCAAAAATGGTTAGCTGATGAGGGATGGAGTGAGACGCAACTTTATGACCTAGATCGTGAAATAGGTAATGCTTATGGCCTTAGCGCTTTCCCTTATTGGGTGTTTTTAGATAAAGATTTAAATGTTGTCGCCAGAAGAACTGGAAATCTACCTGCCGATATGGTTGGTGCTTTACTAATTCAGCTAGCTAATCAGTAAACTTCTATTTGGTATACACTCCCAAATAAACAAAATCAAATAAGCCAATTCTTTCTATAACAAGATTTGTGTAATTGTTTTTAGTCAAATGAACTTCAGGTTGAGGATAAAAATCAAGAGATTTATATAAGAACCTATATTCCTTAAGATTCAATGTTATGAGACCAACAAAGTGCAACAAAATATATGTCCCAATTTTATGAATTAGTTTATAAAAAGTATTTTTTGGTCTTGTCATATCAAGCAATATAAATTTACCTCCAGGCTTAAGTACTCGATAGACCTCACTCAGTGCTTTCTCTGTATCATCAACATTTCTCCATACGAAACAACATAAAACATTATCAAATGAATTTTCATTAAAAGGTAGCTCTTCACCTTTACCAACAATTTTCTTCTCAAAGTTATTTAATGAAAGCATTTGCTCATCAGGATCAAGTGCTGTTACATCAAAATTTTTAAGGTCGGAATATGAAGCCCCAGTTCCACTTCCTAGATCAAGAACATTTCCAGGGTTTAATTTGTCAGCAGCTTGTTTTCGCCATGATTTATCAAAACCCAAAGTAGTTAGTGAATTTATAAAATCGTAAAATTTATGAATGTTAGAGAAATTTGCTGATTCGTTCAATTAGATGAAATAAGCAACAGCTAATAGTATTCCTGTTAAAAAATGAATTCCAATAGTTGATACATTTACAAGGAGGAGTTCATAAGGTACCTTTTGACGATCTGCTTCAGGATCGTTCCATTTAACCATCCAATCATCGGCCATTTTGAATGCTTTCCACACTAACCCTAAAGGAAGCAAAGCTATGAATGCATAAACTGTTCCAAAATCAGTGAAGAAACTTAAAATTCCAATCAGCGCTACAGATGCAAAAGCCTCAATCATAAATTGTTTGTAAAGAGATAATGGTTTTTCTAACCTCATCCAGCCATCATTAACAGCTGTACGAACAACCCAAGTATTCTTACCAACAGCTGCATCAGAAGGGGCGTCTTGGAATTGATTTATCCAAACGATAAGCATTACCAACAACGCAATTGGTACAGATGCAATTAGTGCTTCAGCCCAATTCCAAAGGGACAAATCATTATTATGTATTGGTGCAGTAAGTACATAATGTGCACCCATTACCATTACAGGCCCAAAACCTAAAGCTATTGCGATTTCTCCAAAACCCTTATATCCAAGTCTTATGGGATCACCTGTGTAGCCAAGTGCTAAAAAGGTTCCTATTATTCCAGTCCAAAGAATTGGTGTATTGCCAAAAACAAAACCACTAATTTGTTGGTTTATATATAAACCAATACCAACTGTCCCAATAATACTCACCAATGCAGTTAAAAGTACTTGTCCAGGAGTCATTAAACCAACCTGAATCACTCTACTTCCTCCATTAAAAGGACTTGCGACTTTGTTTATCTCATCAGCATTTGAAGTATGATCAAAATAATCATTTGATGCATTAGTAGCTATCTGTGCAAGACAAGCACCACCTAACACAAGCCAAAACATGTTCCATGACCACGTACTGTTTAAATTTTCTGATTTTAGATCACTCCATGCCACTGATGCACCAATTAGTATTGGTGCAATAGTAGCTGTTAGAAAGGGGGCTCTAACAGTACGTAGCCACAGACCAACTCTTTTTAACGCTAGTTTAAAAGCGAACTTCACAGCAGAAGTTCTATTAGCTGGATATGTTTTCCACTCAAATTGCTCTTCCTGATAAAAGTCAACATATTTTACAGTTGTTGGTTTGATTCGGTAATAACCAACAACATCATTTTTCTTTAAAAATTCATCTTCCATATATTCTTTAAAAGCTTCAGTAGTTGAGAGAACCATTTCATAAGCTTTTTCTTTTTCATCTTCATCTTTGATTTTGTAACATTCTCCATCTATTTGTAAACCTCTAATCCCTTCTTGTCCTTTTGGCCATATGACAACATGAACTCTTGGATTTAGTCGGATTTGTTCAGCTTTTCTGGTTGGATTAAATGTAAAGAATACAAGATCTTCTCCATCACGAGCATAGAAAACTGAAGCACCAGATGAGTTTCCACCAACACTAGTAGCTATAAACATTCTGTCAGCAGAATCTAAAACATCTTCAATTTTTTTATCTAATACATCGTTCATTAAATTGAACTCTAATATGCTTGTGAAATAATGCACAAAGTCCTTAGTGTTTATTTCTTAGGCATTTATTATTAAAAAGTATGTTTGATGTCTTCAAAACCGCTGAATTTAAAAGAGCTCTTACGTTTTATGTTCAGGAGGTAAAAAATAATCGTAAACACTTTTTAATTTCAATGTCGTCTGCGGTAATTTGGTGTTTCCTTGTTGTCTTACATCCATATCTCATAAAAAGAATTGTCGACGATGGTATCGTTGCTAATAATCGCCAAATTATTGTTGTCTTCATTTCTTTTCTAATAGTTATTGGTTACATAAGAGCGGCTTCAATAGGCATAAGAAGATACTTTAGTATGTCTGTTTCATTCAATGTTGAAGCAGAGATTCGAAATAGCATCTTTGGTCATATGCAAAAACTTGCATTTAAATACCATGATAAAGTGCCAACAGGTGAATTAATGGCAAGGGCATCAAGTGATGCTTCACAAGTAAGGCTTGCTTTTGCAATTGCACCATTAGCAACCGCTAATGTTTTTCTTCTTCTGATACTTAGCGTTACGCTTGTGTCGATAAGTTTTACCCTAGGAGTTATAGTTCTATTATCGATTCCGCTAGTTCTTTGGCTAGCTGGTATTTTTGCATCAAAGGCTATGGAAATCTCGTTAAGGGTAAAAGAGGCCGAAGCAGAGATGACCACAGAAGTTGAGGAACAATTAGGTGGTATAAGAGTTGTAAAAGCTTTCGGAAATGAAAATGAAGCATCAGAAAAAGTAGAAAGCTCAATAGGAAAAATTTATGATACATCTATAGATTTTTTACATTTAAGAACAAGATTTGTTCCTATGTTTGAACTGATACCAATGATTATCACTTTGGTTGTCCTTTTGCTAGGAGGTTACCTAGCATTAAATGATTTAATCACATTAGGTGACTTTATAGCTTTTACTCAGTACGTCATATTATTAATTTGGCCACTCAGAATAACAGCGTGGTTCTTATCAGAAATTCCTTCAAGTGTTTCAGCTGGAAATAGAATCTTACAGTTATTGGATGAACAACCTTCAATTTTTGATAATGAAAAGCTAGAGTCTTTTCCCGAAAATGGAAATGGAAGTATTGAATTTGAAAATGTAAATTTTAGTTATGGAAATGAAAATATTTTTAGTGATCTTAGTTTTAAAGTTAGTGGTCAAAAAACAATTGCTATTGTAGGTGCAACTGGATCAGGAAAATCAACATTAGCATATCTACTTCCAAGGTTATACGATATCGATTCAGGAAATATAAAAATCGATGGAGTAGATATTGCAAATATTAAATTAGAAGAGCTAAGGAGCAATGTCAGTTTAGCTTTCGAGGAAAGTTTCTTATTTTCAAATTCAGCCAAAGATAATATTGCTATCGGTTCAATTGAAGCATCTCAAGAGAAAGTTGAAGAAGCTGCAATAATTGCAAAAGCACACGAATTTATATCACAATTACCAGAGACATATGAAACTAAAGTCGGTGAACGTGGCTATGGATTATCTGGCGGACAGCGTCAAAGAATTGCACTTGCTCGAGCAATCGTAAGAAATCCAAAAATACTAATACTCGATGATGCACTTTCTGCGGTTGATGCTTCAACTGAAGAAGAGATTAGGAATGAATTAAAGAATGTTATGAACAAAATGACAACTTTAATTATTACTAATAGGGTTCCAACTATTGAGCTGTGTGATGAGGTTTTATTTATAGAGGACGGAAGGATTAAAGCTCAAGGAAAACATGAGGAAATTCTTGAGGATGTATCTTCTTATAGGAATTTATTCTTAGAAGAACAGAAAGTGCAAAATTAAGTTGAAAGATAAAACTTTTTCAAGATCTATGAAATTGGTTCCAGAGGTAATCAACAAGTTTTTCATAAGCTCTTTAATTGCTCTGATAGCAACAGGATTAAGAATGGTGGGACCAAATCTTATATCAAATGGAATTGATGAAGGCGTTTTAAAATCTGACTACAACTATGTTCTCCAGCAATCTTTATTTTATTTTATTACCTTAGTTCTTCTCTATTTTGTCACTAGTCAGGCCTTGCTTTCAATAGGTATGGTTGGAGAGACATATGTTCGTAGAGTGAGAGAAAAATTATTTAGACATATGTCTTCACTTGATATTAACTATTTTGAAAAAAATAAAACTGGAGTATTAGTTGCTCGACTTACTTCAGATATGCAGAGTTTAAATGAATTTGCGAGAGAAGGTGCAAGTAGTGTAATAACAGCATTGTTGACAATATTTGGTGCTGTGGTTGCTGTTTTTTTGGTAGATGTCCAACTATCCATACTTGCTTTTGTGGTTATGCCAATATTGGCAATAGCAACTAAAATTTTCAGAAACTATGCTGACACAACTTATTGGGAGGTAAGAGAGTGGATAGGACAAGTGTTATCCTCTCTTCAAGAAGGCATTTCTGGTGTAAGAGTGATTCAAGCATATACCGATGAAGATACTCAAATAAAAAGATTTAAAAACGTCAATAAAGAACATTTCAAAGCAAACATGAGATCAGCAAGAAACATTGCAGTTTATTTTCCTTTTTTGGAATTTACAAGAGTGTCATCCATAGCAACAGTCTTATGGTTTGGCTCTCAGAGAATATCTGAAGGAACTCTTTCCGTTGGAGAATTGGTTGCACTTTTATTTTATTTGAACTATTTTTTTGATCCTCTCATCCAATTGTCATTTAATTACGATACATTGAGATCAGCGGGCTCCTCAATGAAGAAAGTTTTCTCAATTCTTGATGAAAAGCCTAATTTGAGCAAAAAAGGTGAAGAGTTTCCTGATAATGATTTAGAGCAGACAGTTGAATTTGATAATGTATCTTTTTCATATGGAAGAGAAAATGTCTTGCATGGAGTTTCATTTTCAATAAATAAAGGAGATAAGATTGCTATTGTCGGAGAAACAGGAGCGGGTAAAAGCACTATTGCAAAATTAATTCTAAGATTTTATCTTCCTACAAATGGCAGTATGAAATATTTTGGTGTCGATTCTAACGATGTTGATGAAGATTGGGTTAGAGAAAATGTTGCATTTGTTCCACAAGAAAGCTTCTTGTTCAGAGGAACAATTCGGGAAAATCTCATGTATTCAAAACCTGATTTTGAATCTTTGGAAGAGGAATTATCTTCTATAGGTGTTCTTGATTGGTTTGAAAGATATGAAAACAAGCTTGATCAAGAGGTTGGAGAAAGAGGCGGAAATATTTCAGCAGGGGAAAGACAATTTGTAGCTCTTTTAAGAGCTGTATTAGCAAAACGAAAAATTATTGTTTTTGATGAGGCAACAGCCAACTTAGACATTGAATCTGAGTCGTCAATTTTAGATGCAACCGAAAAGCTTTTGGCTTTTCAAACTTCCATAGTTATTGCTCATAGGCTCGAAACAGTTTTAAATGCTGAAAAAATAATGGTGATGGAAAATGGAAATTTAATTGGTTTTGACAGCCATAACAATTTGTTAAAAAATAATCAGACCTACAAAGACCTTTTTTCTGCTTGGAACTTAGTTAACGATCTTTAATTCTTTTGTTAGCCAAATCACAATACTCTTTATTTATTTCGTAACCGACATACTTTCTATTTGAATTTAAAGCAGCCAAAGCTGTTGTTCCACTTCCCATAAATGGATCCAGTATTAATTCATCCTTATAAGAATATAAATTTATAAATCTATCAACTAGTTCTTCAGGAAAAGGTGCTGGATGGCCAATTTTTTTTGCCTTTGCTGGAAGAATATTCCATATTGAAAGTGTTGAATCCATAAATTCTTCTTTATCAATCGTAGACACACCCTCCTTATTTCTATTAAATGATTCTTTTGAAAATACCAAACAGTATTCATGAAGATCCCTAATCACTGGGTTTGATGCAGATAACCAACTGCCCCATGCAAAGTTTGCATTGGCACCTTTAGATTTTTGCCATATTATTTCACCCCTCATAATGAATCCTAATTTAGTCAACATATCGGTAAATTGATCTGAGAAAGGTATATATGGCTTCCTTCCTAGGTTTGCTACATTAACAACTAAACGACCTCCTGATTCTGTAACTCTGTAAACTTCTTGAAAACACGATTCCATTAAATTCCAATATTTTTTGTCATCAAGATCAAGATCACTTAACTTGCCAACGTTGTATGGAGGAGAAGTAACCGTTAAAGAGACACAATTATCAATTAACTCACTCATATCTTCGGCGCTTTTATTAAATATTTTATTTTTTAACTTTGATACATTGTTTTCTGATTGTGTTTCAAAGTTAGTCTCAGTTTGAAATTTTGAAACAAATCCTTTTCTTGAACCTGATCCATCTTTATATACTGATTCTTTTGACATGATCTATTACGTTATTTCCTTAAAACCAAATTTTATTTCTTCTTTACTTTCTAACTCCAAGATCTCTTCAGTTAAATTTTCATAATTTTTATGTTGTAAATAGGCTAAGTTACTTATTTTTAATATTTCATCGGTTGGTGCACTTTCTGAAACCCATAAAATTCTTTTTAGGGTACTTTCTTTGATAGCATCTAGAAATACATTTCTAAGATCTGATTTGATATCTTCAAAAAAAACGCCACAAAACGCACCGTGTGAAGCTGTTGAAATGTGAGTATCATCCAAAATATCACCTATTGCTTTTTTTCCAGGAATAGATTTATTAAATGTTTCCTCTAATTGATCAGATAAAAACACCCTCAAATCACCATTTTGCAAGGATAGTTTTTCAACAATTTCTTTTTCAGAACTATTTGATGGATTTACACATATAACAGGCATCAATTAAAGTTTAATTAATAATAAGAGAAATCTATATTCATTGTTCTTATTATTGAAACGAGACTTAACTAGAATTAAATTATGACTGACGTAGATATAGATATTGGAAAATACTCTTTGGGGTGGTCTGACCCTGAAAAAAATGTTTTTAAACCTGAAAAGGGATTGAATGAAGACATTATAAGAAAAATGTCTGAGATTAAAGAAGAGCCAGAATGGATGCTCGATTTTAGATTAAAAGCATATAAAAGATTTCTAGATAAGCCTATGCCTGAATGGGTAGCTAAAGATAAACTAAATAAATTAGATTTCGATGATATATATTACTACATCAAACCAACTGAAAATCAGGCAGATTCATGGGATGAAGTACCTGAAGAGATCAAACAAACCTATGAAAAATTAGGTATTCCTGAAGCAGAAAGAAGCTACCTTGCAGGAGTTACAGCACAGTACGAAAGTGAAGTTGTTTATCACAAAAATCGTGAAGATCTTGAGAAATTAGGTGTTTTATTTTGTGACATGGACACTGCTGTAAGAGAATATCCTGAACTTGTTAAAGAATATTTTGGAACAGTAATTCCTCCTGGAGACAATAAGTTTGCAGCATTAAATTCTGCAGTATGGTCTGGTGGATCTTTTATCTATGTACCAAAAGGCGTTCATGTTGAAGATCCTCTACAGGCATATTTCAGAATCAATGCTGAGAATATGGGCCAATTTGAAAGAACCTTAATTCTTGTTGATGAGGGAGCATCAGTTCATTATATAGAGGGATGTTCTGCACCTGTTTACACAACTGATTCATTGCACTCAGCAGTGGTCGAAATTGTAGTAAAGGCATCTGGTACTTGCAGATATACAACAATCCAAAACTGGTCAAATGATGTTTATAACTTAGTGACAAAAAGAGCACAAGCATATGGCAATGCAACAATGGAATGGATCGATGCAAACCTTGGTTCAGGATTAACAGTAAAATATCCATCTGTTTACTTGATGGAGCCAGGAGCTCATGGTGAGGTTTTGTCAGTCGCATTTGCAAATAGCGGTCAACATCAGGACACAGGTGCAAAGATGGTACATCTTGCTCCTGATACTACTTCCTTGATTACTTCAAAATCTATTTCAAAAGGTGGTGGAAGAGGAGCCTATAGAGGTTTAGTTAGAGTAGAGGATGGTTCTGAAACAGCAAAAAGTTTTGTAAGATGTGATGCACTGATTTTAGATGATGAATCTAGATCAGATACGTATCCTTATATGGAGATTGAAGAATCTTCAGCAGAAATTGGCCATGAAGCAACAGTTTCAAAAGTTGGAGAAGATCAGCTTTTTTACTTAATGAGTCGCGGGCTTTCCGAAGAAGAGGCAACTTCAATGATAGTTGCTGGCTTTGTCGAAGAATTTACAAAAACACTTCCAATGGAATATGCAATGGAATTTAACAAATTAATCGAACTCAATATGATTGAGGCCGGTGCCGTAGGTTAATTGCATAGGAAGTAATTTGAACACAAAATTAGTTGAAAAAAATCTTGGAAAAATAACATCTAAAGATTTTCCTGATATATCTGTAAAAAATGAAGACTGGAAATACACTGGAAAAAATGTGTATTCAGTCAATGAATTTGAAATTGGTAAACCTGTAAATATCGAAAAAGATGAAACATTTAACATTGATTCAAATTGTCACGAATTTGTTGTTAACGTTGAAGAAGAAAAAATAGAAGTCACAGACATTGCAAATATAAAAAAACCAATCATCGACGAATCAATTAAAAGACCATTTGATAAATTTTTGGTTGAACAATTCGAGAAATTAACTGGTGGTTTTCAACTTAATGTTAAAGATGACTTTAGTCAGTACTATTCAGTTAATTTTCAAAATGAGGAAACAGCAGTCCCATATCTAGGTGTAAATGTAGCAAAAAATAAATCAGGTAAGCTCCTACTAAATTTTGGTGATTTGGTAAATGGCAATATATTTCCTGCAATAGAATTATTTCTAGAACAGAATGCAACTTTAGAATTGATTATCAACGTAACATCAAAAAATGACATAAGTATTGTCAATAATCTTTACGCCAAACTTTTAAATGATGCAAATCTATCTGTTCATATGGTCAGTACTGGTGGTTTGTTTTCTAGATCAAGATTAGATATTGATTTATATGGCAATGGTTCTGGATTTGAAATTGATGGTGTATATTTTGGAGAGAATGCTCAGATACATGACACAAGAGTATTTGTTAATCACCTAGGCAAAAGCACAACATCAAATATGATTACCAAAGGTGTATTAGGTGATGAAAGTTCTTCTATATTTACAGGAACTATACATATTGCTGAGGGAGCTGTTAAAACAGAATCTCAGCAAGAAAATAGAAACATAATTCTAACTGAAAAAGCATCAGCGCAATCTGTTCCAAACTTGGAGATTCTTTGTGATGACGTTATTTGTGGACATGGTTCATCAGTTGGGCCGATTGATAAAACTCTATATCACTATGTTATGTCTAGAGGCATAAACAAAGAAGATGCTGAAAAGTTATTAATTAAAGGTTTCTTTAATGAAGTAATCAATGAGGATGCTTGGGAAATTATTCATGATGAAGTTGCAGATACTTTAGCTAAAAAGTATGAAAATATCTTAGGAAGAAAATCAGATGAAAGTTAAAACCATAAACACGTCAGAGGTAAATGAAAATTCTGTAAAAGTTGTAAATATTGATGATAAAGACATAGCAATTTTTAATGTTGAAGGTGAATACTTTGCCATAGACGATATGTGTTCTCACGCAGAAGCATCACTTGCTGAAGGAGAAGTATTTGATTGTAAAATTGAATGTCCATTGCACGGTGCAGAGTTTGATTTAAAAACAGGAGAGGCTGTAACTCTACCTGCAACTAAACCAGTTGCTACATATGAAATTACTGTCGAAGATGAAGTTATTTATTTAGAAATGGAAGACAATGCTTAAAATAGAAAACCTAAAAGCCTCAATTGGTGATGTTGAAATTCTAAAGGGGATTGATTTAGAGATAAGCAGTGGAGAACTCCATGCAGTCATGGGGCCAAATGGCTCAGGAAAGTCAACTCTTTGTCATGTACTTATGGGTAATACCGATTATGAAAAAGAAGGTAAGGTGACACTTAATGGAGATGACGTATTATCAATTCCACAGTTTGAAAGAGCAGAAAAAGGAATTTTTCAATCATTTCAATATCCCGTAGGTTTACCAGGTGTTACGTTAAAAGAATTTACAGAATCGTTCCTAGAAAATGTAGATAAAGATGAGTTAATTGAAACATCTAAAAGATTTAACGTACAAGAATTCTTAGATCGGGATGTAAACGTTGATCTTTCTGGTGGAGAGAAAAAAAGATCAGAATTATTTCAATTATCATTGATGAAGCCATCATTAGCCCTTCTTGATGAAATAGACTCAGGTTTAGATATTGATGCAATTAAATCTGTTGCATCTTTGATTAACGAAAATAGAGATGAAAAAACATCTTATATATTAGTTACTCACTACAGCAGAATACTGAAATATCTTGATGTTGATAAAGTCCACATTGTTGTTAACGGTAAAATCGTTAAATCAGGTTCAAATGAATTGATTGAAGAAGTCGATTCTGGTGGATACACTCAATATCAGGAAGAAAATTGAATAAAAAAGAAACAAGAATAGAAAAAGACTCAATGGGTGAATTTGAAGTACCTATTGATGCTATGTATGGTGCTTCAACTGCTAGAGCAATTGAGAATTTTCCAATTTCAGAACTTAAGTTCTCTCGATCATTTATAAGAGCACTTGGTGAAATTAAAAAAGCTTGTGCTGTAGTAAATCAAAATAGTAAATTATTAGATGAAAAAATAGCAACTGCAATTATTGATGGTGCTGAAGAAGTAATCTCAGGTAATCATGACAAAGATTTTGCAGTTGATATTTTCCAAACAGGATCAGGCACTTCTACAAATATGAATGCAAATGAAATCATTGCAAAAATAGCATCTGATAAAACTGGTGAATCAATACACCCAAACGACCATGTAAATATGAGTCAATCATCAAATGACGTTATTCCAACAGCTACAAATGTTGCTGCTGTAATAGATGTTACTGAAGGGCTCATCCCTGAATTAGATAATCTTATTTCATTACTTAATGAAAAGGCAAAACAGTGGGAGAAAGTCTATAAAAATGGAAGGACTCATCTAATGGATGCTACACCTGTTAGTTTAGGCCAAGAATTTTCAGGATATGCTGATTTAATAAATGAAAGAATGGGGGACATTAAAGCTTCTTTAGATAATGTTCAGAAATTAGCAATTGGGGGGACCGCTGTTGGTACTGGAATAAATGCTCCTGATAATTTTGGGGCCGATGTTGCAAGCGAACTTCAGTCATCAATTGGTATACCTTTTAAAGAAGTTGAAAATCATTTCACAAGACAAGGATCAAGAGAAGAAGTGGTTCATTTATCAAGTGCTTTGAAGGCACTTGCAGTATCGCTCTTTAAAATTGCAAATGATATTAGATGGATGGGTAGTGGACCAGTGTCTGGATTAGGAGATTTGAAGATTCCTGCTTTGCAACCAGGATCATCAATAATGCCAGGAAAAGTAAATCCTGTAATACCTGAAATGATGATGCAGGTATCAGCTCAAGTAATTGGAAACGATACAACTATTACGTTTTCATCAGCGAATGGAAATTTTGAGCTCAACACAATGCTTCCTGTAATGGCTTACAATCTACTTGAAAGCATTGCTTTACTCACTACTGGAGTGAGTGTGTTTGGGGAAAAACTAATTAAAGACTTAGAAGCAAACACTGAAAAGCTAAATGAAGATACTCAAAAAAACTCAATCCTAGTTACAGCACTTGTACCAAAGCTTGGGTATGATGTTGCTGCTGAAGTAGCTAAAGAAGCTATGGAAAGTGGATTAACAATTAAAGATGTATTGCTTAGCAAGGAATTAATGTCAGAGGGTGATATTGATGATCTTTTGGATATTGAGAAGCTTATCTAGTGATTAATAAAATCGCTATTGCCTCTGATCATGCAGGTTTTGAATTAAAACAATTATTAATAGAATCTTTATCTTCTGATCTTGAAATTGAGGACTTAGGAACTGATAGTTTGGAACCTTGTGATTTTCCAGATTATGCAACGAAAGTATCCGAATTCGTTTTAGACAATGAGGACACAAAGGGAGTTTTAATCTGTGGGACAGGTGTTGGCATGTCTATCGCAGCAAATAAAGTAAAAGGTATAAGAGCTTCTAATGTCACTAATGTAAAAACCGCTATTCAATCTGTTGAGCATAATGATGTAAATGTTTTATGTCTCGGTTCGGAAAATCTAGATATTGAGGCTGCAAAAGAAATAACTGAGTCATTTTTAAACTCCTCTTTTTTAAATGAGGAAAGATACATAAATAGAATTAATAAACTTAGCTAATTATGGTATAAATTTGTTTTTACCTTCAAAAACCTTTGTCCCATTTATATAGCTATAGTACTTCCTGCATTCACAGGCTAAATATTCTATATCTATTGGATTAAAACCACGTTTTGCTTCAGGCCAGTATGTTTTTTGTAGTTCAATCATTTTTTCACCAACTTCTTGGTGCGAACTTAAACCAAGATGATTTTGTAATCTATCCAGATAAGCAACAGCACCTATTCCTGTAGGAACCTCACTTTCAATTGGAATAATATCGGGTCTAAACCAAGCAATATCAATCACTGCCATGAAAATTGGAAAATCATTTTGCATTTGAAATTCTTTATTTATGTTGTTGGTTGCAGTAATTACACTTTTGTTTGATGATTTAAGAATGTTTAATAAAGAATCTTGTATCTCGTAAAATAATTTAGTTGCAGCATCAATTCTTGAGTATTGTTTACCTTTCCATGTAACAGGTTCAACCGGATATGCACTTTCATTACACCATGGATCAATACTTTCTAATTTATTTTTTAAGTTTTCAGGATTATTTAAATCATCAGGCGTTAAAGTATCTAAAACTTCTTGCCTATTGCACCACCTTGCAAAAAATATAGCGTTAATTAGCTTTGATGGCTCTTCATTTAAATTACCCACAAATTTAATAATTGATTTACTAACTCGGTCATCTTCTCTAAAGACATTCAAGAACCTTCCATTTTGAAAAATTTCATCTTTACTCCATGGGAAATCTTTACCATTTTCTCTTGAAATTCTTATATTTTCTCGTTCCTTACAGAAATCAAAAAAGCTTTCTACAGGATCTTCTATTTCAAGACCATCTAAAGCTGAGGCATACTTATTTTCTATCATCTTTATATTGATAACTGCCAAATTGCTTTTACCCAGTCATCTTGAATTTCATTTCTAGCAAATACAACAATACCTAATGCTCCATCTTCATAGACTTCTCTCATAGAAGTACCAGTTGTATAAACGTCATCACAAATTAGTAATGGATCTGTATCATTATTTGAACAGTAAGGTTTTAATGCTTTTTCAAAAGGTATACCGCCACGTGGAATACCTTTGACATCTCTAAAAGTCATTTTCTCACTAACTATTTTTGCCAATGCTTCGTAATCATTTTCATCTAGTGCATCACATTCCACTTTCCATGTAAGTGGTAAGCCAGCATGAGAGATGAAATCTTCTTTAATAAATAAATTCATATTAACTTTCTCAATTTTAGTGGATTGAAACAAACAGTACCCAAACTAATATGATCGGCACCAATATTTTTGTAATACTCTATATCTTTTAGAGAATCAATACCTCCACCTGCAATAACGTCAATATCAGGATAAGAATCTTTTATGTGTTTAACAAACTTTGAAGTATATGGGATCAACTCTTTACCACTTAGCCCTCCTTTATCTATTGGCAATGTATTGCATGCATGAATCTGTTTGAATCTAAATTTGTTGATGTACTCATCCAATTCCTGAAAAGTAGTAAGTGGCGAAATTTTTCCTATGTACCAGTTTCTTGTATCTGGCTCAAAATCTTCAATTCCGTCAATGTAATGTGCGTCTATATTTGGACATGACATATTGACTTCAATATTGAAATCATTTGGTATTTTTTCCGCAAATAATCTCCAGTCATCTTTTTCTATTCCTGCAATTGAAAAAACTTCACCAGTCTTATGTTTAGGAAGCCCAATTGTTAAACCAGGATTTCTTAAACCAATTTTGTTAACCCATCCACGTTTTGTATATCGTAAAGTTTTAACTATTTGAACAATTCGACCTGTTCTTTTTTCAACGGTCCAACTACCAGATACAGAAATAGTGTTTTTAGTCTTTATATAGTTTCCAAAAGGTGCTGCAATAAATTTGTTCATACTTCTAATTCATTTATTACCATTGAAGGATTATTTTTAATTGATCGTCCCATAACAATATATTTTGCTCCAAGATCGATAGCCTTTTTAGGAGTAGTTATGTTTTTTTGATCTCCATGTAAATCATTTTCTAATCTAATCCCTGGTGTAACAATTAGATCAAATAAATTTGTTGTATTAGCAATTTCAGATGCTGGGCAAATAACGCCTTCTAAATTTGAGTCTTTAGCTATTTGAAACTCATCTTTAACAATCTTGCTTGTATTTGAATCAACTGATTTACTTGTTAAAGCACTACTGACTCCAAGAAGATTTAAATCTTTACTTTTTTTATCCACAGCTTCTGATAATGCTTCTTTCCCAGATGATATATGTAAAGTTAAATAGTCTGCTCCAATATTTGAAACTGAAGCGGCTGCTTCACCTACAGTGTTTGGGATATCATGTAGTTTTAAATCTAAGAAAACAACCCACCCATCATTTTTAAGTTGTTCAACGCATGAAGGGCCTTCGGAAGTAAAAAGTTCTAATCCAACTTTTACCCCATAAATATGATCCTTTAAGACATCTAATTGTTCTTTAAATTCTTTTAGGGACTTACCATCTAGTGCAAAGAAAATTGGTTTAACTGACATCTTGTATAACCTCCAGATCATCTAACACTAAGTTCTGATTTAGAAATGCTTCAATGAATGCATCAGCTTCTCTTACAGACGAAACAACCGCCACTCCAGTTTCATGTGATAAACGTCTAATTTTCCAACCATCTGACAATTCATTTGCATATGTTGGTGTATTGATTACTAAAGAAACTAATTTATCTTCAATTATTGTTAACGAAGTTTGTCCTAAATCATCAGCTTTACCAACTATTACTGAATCAATACCATTAGTTTTAAGAAATTTTCCTGTTCCTTCAGTTGAGTAAAGTGTGAAGCCAAGTTCAAGATATTTATTTACTGTCTTAATAAAATTTGGCTTTTCGCTGTCACTTAAAGTTACAAATATACCTTTCTCTTTATTATTAATTTCTACACCTGCAGCAGCATATGCTTTATTTAATGCAGTACCAAACTCTTTTCCAACCCCTAATACTTCACCAGTTGCTTTCATTTCAGGTCCTAACAAAGTGTCTTCAGCTGGAAATCTAGACCATGGAAATATAGCCTTTTTAATTGCTACTTTATTTGATGAGCTACTCAAGTATTTAGTCTTATTTCTAACTTCATCAATTGAATAACCAAGCATTAATAATGTTCCAGCTTTAATAATTTGATTTCCCGTTACTTTTGCAACGAATGGCATTGTTCTTGATGCTCTAGGGTTCGCTTCTAATATGAATAATTCTTCATCTTTAATGGCAAATTGTATATTTAGAAGTCCCTTTACATTTAGACCTAAAGCAAGCTGTTTACTTTTTTCCTCTATTTCTTTCAACATTTCCTCACTAACACTATAAGGAGGAATGACTGCTGTAGAATCACCACTATGTACTCCAGCAGGCTCAAGATGTTCTAAAATTCCAGCTATATAAACCTCTTTTCCATCAGAAATTAAGTCAACATCAATCTCAATAGTCTCAGTTAAAAATTGATCAACCAATAGAGGACCAGATTTAAATGGATTACCATCTTCATCTGCACTTGCTAATATATCCAAATAATTTTCAAGTTCTTCATCAGTTTGAACAACCCTCATGGCTCTTCCGCCTAATACATAACTAGGCCGTAACAAGACTGGAAAACCTATTTCTTTTACAGCTTCAACTAGTTCGTTCTCATTTTTTGCAATTTTAGATTCTGGTTGTCGAATATTCTGATCCAAACATAGTTTTTGAAATAGGTCTCTATCTTCAGTTTTGTCAATTACATCTAATGATGACCCAGCAATATTAAAACCTTCTTTGGATATATTTTTTGCAAGTTTTAATGGAGTTTGACCTCCAAGTTGAATTATTACCGAATCAGGCTGCTCTCTATTTAGTACAGATTTTACTTCTCTCCATGTAAGAGGCTCGAAATATAGTTTATCTGCAGTATCGTAATCTGTAGAAACCGTTTCCGGATTTGAGTTTATCATTATTGCTTCAAATCCATTTTCTTTTAATGAACTGATTCCATGAACACAACAATAATCAAATTCAATTCCTTGGCCAATTCTATTTGGACCCGATCCAATAACTACAACCTTTTTTTTGTTGGTTGTTGTATCGTCGTTACTCACACCATTTGTTGAATACAAGTAAGGTGTTTTGGACTCGAACTCCGCAGAACATGTATCAACTAACTTATAAACTCTATTACTTTCCAATTCATTTTTAGACTCTTTATTATCAAGATCTTCTTCCGTCCATCCAAGCATTTTGAGAACAGAGGATGGAGTATTTTCAGGGTTAACATTAAAACTTTTTTCAATTTCTTGTAAAAACCATATATCTACCGAAGATATTTTTGCAATGTCTTCAAGTGGCCAGTTTCTTCTAATCGCCTCAAGGATTGCAAAAATTCTTCTAGGTCTAGGTGTCCTGATTTCATCTTGTAGAATTTCTTTTGGCATTCCTATAAACCTATTGTCTATATTTCTTATTCCTGATTTACCAATTTCAAGGGACCTAATAGCTTTAGTTAAGCTTTCTGTAAAAGTAGAAGCTATTGACATAACTTCACCCACACTCTGCATTGATGTGCCTAATATGTCATCTGTTGATGGAAATTTTGGAAAATCAAATCTAGGAATTTTAACCACAACATAATCTTGGACAGGTTCAAAACTAGCAGGTGTTGTTCCAGTTATGTCATTTTCAAGTTCAGTTAAGTTGTAACCTACAGCTAACAGAGCAGCAAACTTGGCAATAGGAAATCCAGTTGCTTTTGAAGCCAGAGCAGAGGACCTTGAGACCCTCGGATTCATCTCAATAATTCTTCTATCACCATTTTCAGGGTTTATAGCAAATTGCACATTGCTACCACCAGTTGCTATTCCAATAGTGTCCAAACAAAGTAGTGCCTCATCCCTCATAGTTTGATATTCTTTATCAGATAATGTTTGAATAGGAGCAACTGTTATTGAGTCTCCAGTATGGACACCCATGGGATCAAAATTTTCTATTCCGCAAACAATTACACCATTACCATCACTATCTCTCATTACTTCAAGTTCGAATTCTTTCCATCCATAAATTGATTCTTCAATTAAGACTTCCTGAGTAGGAGAAGCATTAAACGCGTCAGATAATTTTGATTTAAAGTCTTCTTCATTATTGACTACACTTGTTCCACCACCACCAAGAATAAATGATGGTCTTAGCATTAATGGAAAACCAATTTCTTTACTAGCCTTTATTCCCTCATCAAAAGACTTAGCATAAGTTGCCTTAAGTGTTTTAATACCAACTCCATCCATAGCTTCTTTAAATTTCCATCTGTTTTCTGCAATCTCAATAGCATTGGCCGAGGCTCCAAGAAGTTCCACATTATTTTCTTTTAAAACACCACTTTTTTCTAATTCAATCGATAAGTTAAGTGCAGTTTGTCCTCCTAATGTTGGTAAAACAGCATCAGGCTTTTCTATTTCGATTATTTTTTTTAGGTAGTCGTCAGTTAAAGGCTCGATGTATGTGGCATGCGCCATTTCTGGATCTGTCATAATAGTTGCTGGATTTGAATTAACTAGAATTACACGAAATCCTTCTTTTTTAAGTGCTTTAGCTGCTTGAGATCCTGAATAATCAAACTCGCAAGCTTGACCTATAACAATTGGTCCCGAACCAATTATCAAAATACTCTTAATTTCTTTATTTTTTGGCATAGTTATTCTCAATCATTTCAAAAAAAGGATTAAAAATTTGTAATCCATCAGTTGTACCAGGTCCTGATTCTGGATGAAATTGAACTGAGTACGCCATGGAATCCCAAAGACTAATTCCTTCATTTGTTCCATCATTTAAATTCCTTGCAAAGACACTAATGTTTCCAAAATTTTCATGCTCAAACCCATCTTCAAACTCCTCAATAGAAAAACCATGGTTCTGTGCGGTTATTAGTGCTTTTTTTATTCCTTCTATTTCAACTGGGTGATTTGAACCATGATGACCAAATTGCATTTTTTTAACTTTAAGACCACAAGCCAAAGCAAGTATTTGATGACCAAGACAAATTCCAAATATTGGAAGTTTTCCTATAAGGTTTTGAACGGTATCTATTACTGTAAGCAATGATCTTGGGTCACCTGGTCCGTTCGAAATTAAAAGACCTTTTAAATTCATTTTTATAATCTCTTTTGATGTCGTAGAGGGGGAGATCATTACAACTTTGTAATCATGGTCTTCAAGCACTTTTATAATGCTTCTTTTAGCTCCAAGATCTATAATTCCAATCTTTCCTTCAGTTGGAGTGTTTTCATTATTCTGGTTTCCTGCAGTCATTGCTGAACTGTCACCAAGAATATTTTTTGCTTTTGATAAAATTTCCTTTAAATCTCTTGTATCAACATCTATACCAAGTGCAAACATGCTCGAACCGTTGTCTCTTAGATATTTTGTTATATTTCTTACATCAAATCCACCACTGTATGGAATCTCATATTCTTTCAACCATGACGTTATTGATTTCTCAGATCTCCATGAAGATGGAGTGTTTGTAAAAGAATTTCCAATTGCTGCTTCAATTTTTGGTTTATTGGATTCAAAATCATTTTTTGACATACCGTAATTTCCTATATGTGAGGAAGTAAAAGTTACAATCTGATTTATATATGATGGATCACTTAATATTTCGACAAACCCAGTCATTGCTGTGTTGAAAATAAGTTCTCCAGTTGTTGGCTCAAATATTTCAGTTGTCCAACCTAGAAATTCATCACCATTTTGATTGAGAAGAATTGCTTTTTTATACATCTGAAAGAACCCTTTCAATTTCTATATTTTCATTTTCAAATAATGAATTTTTGAATTTTGATTTTGTAATAAAAACTGACTTTGATTTCTTCCATGTATTTATCGTCTTGGGAATTTCGTAACCAAGTTCATAGAGTATTTTTGTAGGATTTACGACTAAAAATTTCAACATTTGATCTATATCAAAAATATTTGAACTATAAATCAAGGGAAAAGCGGATTCAAGACCAACAACGCCACGATTAGCATCCTTAAAAGGCACATTTTTAGTTTCTGCTTTATGAGGTGCGTGATCTGTAGCAATGACATCTATAATTTCAGACTGTAAGCCATCAACCAATCCCTCTCTGTCCTTTTCAGTTCTGAGGGGCGGGTACATCTTAAATAGTCCATTATTTGTGTCTAAATTTTCATTATTTAGAAGTATATGATGTGGTGTTACTTCCGCAGTTACAGGAAGACCCTCTTGTTTTGCTTTTTTTATCAGCTGAACACTTTCAAAAGTTGAAAGGTGCTGAGCATGGTATCTTGTCCCGTATTTTTCAGATAAACTTAAGTCTCTTTCAAGAACTTCCAACTCCTCATCATTATTTATTGGAATCAAGTCACTATCACTATTTGGCGGAGCAATATCACCAGGCTTGGAGTGACAACTTTTTTCACAATGTTGAAAGACTGCACCACCAAGTTTGCTAATTTGTTTAAATGCCTCATCAGCTAAATGATCATCAATTAAAGATTTTCCATCATCTGAAAAAATTGTGATACCGTTTTCAACGAATTCTTTATAATTAACAAGTTCTTTTCCTTCTAAATTTTTGGTCAATGAACCAACACGGTGTACCTTTGTTTTTAATTTTTTGTCTATTTCCTCTGCAATTCTTAGGTTTTTGATTGAGTCAATAGGTATTTCAGAATTTGGCATTGCGAGTATTGTTGAGAAGCCACCATTAATTGCTGAATCATCGATATCGATGAAAGGAAATTTATTATCGTCAGGATATCTTGTATGGGTATGTAGATCGATAAATCCAGGAATTTCAATCATATTTCATCCCTCACATATTTGAAGGTTGTAACTCGTGAAGGTATTGCGTGTAAAAGCTGGTCCTTATATTTTATTTTGCTATCTTCAATAGCTTCTTTAGAAATCTCAATACCAATATTGATTGGCATTGGATGAAGAACAGCCAAATCACTTTGTGATTTACCTAAAACTTCTTTTGTAAGTTGATAACTATTTATGTATTCGTCAAAGTTTAGTTCTTCATTGTCTTGTAATCTTTCTTTCTGTATTCTTAGAAGTTCTATTGCGTTAGAATTTTCAAATACTTCATCCCATGATTCATAAATTTCAAGGTCATTTTTATTGTCAGGTAATAGTTTTTTATCTGTAAAAACACCAACTTTGAATCCTAATATATTTAGGAGCTGTCTTCCGGATTCAAAAACTCTTGAATGTTTTACGTCTCCAACATAAGTTACAGGGGTACGTTTTTCATTGATTTTATTCAGGCTATATAGTGTAGATATATCAATCAATGCTTGAGTTGGATGAGATTTATTTCCAAAACCAGCACTTATAATACTGATGTTTTTAAATTCTCGATAATCATCGATATTATTTTCTTTTGTCCTTAATACTAAAACTTCAATACCCATAGAAACATATGTCTCTATCTCATGTTTAAGAATTTCCCCTTTTTGTTTCGCCGATACTACATCTGAAGATTCGAAAGTTTTAATTCCAAGTTTTTCTGCTGCTATCGCAAAAGAAAGCCTTGTTCTTGTTGAAGGTTCGTCAAACTTCAAGAGCGCTAAAGAATCTAGATTTTCTGATTTAAATTCAAGACTTCTGGTTTTTTCAATTAGATTTTCTAAATGGTTTTTATTTACATCTTGAAAATCTAAAAGATGTCTCATCTCTATGTAACCTCGACCTTATCTTCATTATCTATTTCTTTCAAAAAAACAGAGACATACTCGTCTTGATTTGTCGGTATATTTTTACCAACAAATTTAGGCGTGATAGGCAGTTCTCTGTGTCCTCGGTCAATAAGACATAAAAGTGAAATAGATTTTGGTCGTCCAGAGTACATTACTGCTTCAATAGATGCCCTTAACGTTCTACCTGTATAAATAACGTCGTCAATTAATATCACCTCTCTATTTTCTGGTGATATATCAAGAGTATTTTTCTCTAAGTTTTTATCTAAATCATCTCTAAATGGTAAGTAATCCACTTTTCCTAAGTCATGTTTAAAATTTTCTCCTGATAAATTATTTGATATTCTTTGAGCTAAAAGGTCGCCTCTTTTTGGTATACCTAATAAGTATGGATTATCTGTGTTTGATTCAATGATTTCTTTACTGAGGCGGAATAGAATTTTATCTATTGTCATTTTATCCTTTCAATGCTCGCTGACATTGTTTAAAGCTATATTTATATTACCAAACTTGTTGAATACGTTTGGTTAATTATCTATTTTCTCGAAAAAATGGAACTCCAATATTTCTAGGTGCTCCTGTCTTTCCTCCTTTATAGATTGTAAGAATAACTAAAACTAAAATCGTAATTACATATGGAGTTATTTTTACTATGTAAGGACTTAATTCAAAACCATAAGTTTGTAATCTTGGAACCAACGCTTCTAGAAATCCAAACAAAAGTGCACCCAAAGCAGTTCTATATGGCTTCCAACCCCCAAATATAACAAGTGCTAAAGCAATCCATCCTCTTCCTGAAGTCATGTTATCAGTCCAATATGGAACATAACTTAGTGTGAGATAAACACCTGAAAGTCCTGCAAATGCACCTCCTACACAAGTCGCGATAAATTGTGTTTTTGCAACTTTTAAACCCATTGAATCTGATGATTTAGAGTCCTCCCCGACAGCTTCAAGCCTTCTACCAAACATTGTTCGCTTTAATACAAAGGATGTAGATATCATTAAAACAACCGCTAAATAAAAGATTATATTTTGGCTGATTAAGACCTCAATTATATTTGAAGGTTCTGTTATTGAGCTAACACTTTCTAATTTTGTAACAAGCTTTCTTCCGACATAATTTTTCCCAAGTAATGATGAGAGGGCTAAACCTAAAATTGTAAGAATCAATCCTGAGACTGTTTGGTCTTGTTTTAAAACAACAGTAACAAGTGCATGTATTGATGCAAAGATAGAGGAAGACAACACACCAACTAAAACTGCCAGGAATATATTTTCTGTATTAATTGCTGTCATGAAGCCAGTTACCGCACCAACTGAGATCATACCTTCTACTCCAAGGTTGAGTATTCCAGATTTTTCGGTAATTAATTCTCCCAATGCAGCAATGAATAACAAAGTTGCTGCTTGCAATGTTGCATTTAAAAGACCAATAAGTTGAATATCAATCATTTTCTACTCTCTTTATTTGATATGTAAAGAAAAATTGAATTATAAGTGCACCAAAAAGAGTTGAAGCCTGAATTATATCTGCAATGTAAGTACTTACTCCAATTGTTTGTATTACAGATCCACCAATTGAGAGAGCACCAAATAAAGAACCAACTAAGAAAATTCCAAGTGGTCTCATGCCAGTAATTGCAGCAACAATTATTGCCGTATATCCAAAACCTTGCGAAATTCCAGTCGAGACTCTGTGTGTTTGGCTTAACAATTCAATAGCACCTGCAAGTCCAGCAAAACCTCCGCCAATCAACATGGCAATAAAAGCTTTTTGTTTTGCATTAATTCCTGCATAAATAGCAGTCATTGTAGACCCACCTGCAATTCTCATTTCAAAACCAAATACAGATTTATTTTTGAGATAATGAGCTAAGAAAGTAAAAAGTATACAAATTAAAAATCCAAAACTTAGCTTTCCAAATACTGTCGGTAGAAATACTTCCTCACCGACATATGCTGCAGCTGGAAAATTTAAAGAATTAGGATCTTTCCATGGACCATTAATAAGAAAAATTGTCACACCAAAAACTATATAGTTTGTTAATAGTGTCGTAATAATTTCATTTACGCCAAAAACTACTTTTGTTATTGCTGGTATCAATATGCAAACTGATCCACCAACAAAACCAGCAAGGAGCAAAACGAGAATATGAAATGAGGGGTTGTTAAATTGAGTATTTATGTAAATAAAATTTACTGCAATGGCCCCTAAGAAAATTTGGCCTTCTGCACCAATATTCCATAACTTGACAGAATTAATAATAGAAATTCCCAGACCAGCAAGTATAAGTGGAATCGCTTTATTTAAAGATGAGCTTAAGCTATTAACACTTCCCACAGAGAGTCTTAACATTAATGAAAAAGTATCTATTGGATTTTTATCCTGTATAAGTAATATTATCGAACCAATGATTATGGCAATTATAAATCCAATTAAAAAAGAGTAAAAAGTTGATAGTTCATTTACAGTTTGTCTTTTAAAAAGTTTAAAGTTATTCAATCACACCTGCCATTGCAAGACCAACATTATTGATATCTGCATTGTCAATGTCGAATGATTTTACAATTTTTCCTTCATACATAACATGGAGACGATTGCTTAATTTAAATAATTCATCAAGATCTTCTGAAATCAACAAAATAGCTGAGCCCTTATCTCTTTGGTCCACAAGCAAGGTATGAATAGCTTCTACAGCATTTACATCTAGACCTCTCGTTGGTTGTGAAGCAATAATTATTTCTGGATTACTGACCAATTCTCTTCCCATCAATAACTTCTGCATATTTCCACCTGATAAAGTTGATATTTCCGCCTTCGAATCAGGAGCTTTAATTGAAAATTTTTTAATCAAACTTTCAAGATAAGTTTCAGTTTTAGATCTAGAGAGATGTGGACCCAATCTTGTTTTGAAATAATCTCTAACTATTGAATTGTCTAAAACGGAGACACCTGGTGCTAATCCTACACCTAGCCTATTTTCAGGAATGTAAGACAAATTAAGTTTTTTTCGAGACTTAACACCTTTTCTTGAAACATCTTTATTATTAATGAATATTTTTCCAGAATAATCAATCTCAATACCACTAATAATATTTGCAAGTTCTACTTGTCCATTTCCAGATACTCCTGCAATGCCAAGAATTTCGCCAGCTTTTATTTCTAAATTAATGTCTTCTAAAATCTTATAGTTACTTACTCTATCGATATATTCGATTGACTCTACGCTTAATTTTGTATCTCCAGTCTTATTTGATTTATCGATAATTGATTTTTGTATACTTCCCATCATTAATTCAACAAGATCATCGTCAGTAACATCTACCGTTGAAAGATCTTCAGCAACCATTTTTCCATTTTTCATTACAAAAACTTTTTCTGTAAAATCTCTGATTTCTCTAAGTTTATGAGAAATCAATACAATGGTTTTTTCATCTTCATCTGACAATCTTTCTAGAGAAATCCTTAGTTGGTCTGTTTCTTGAGGTGTCAAAACAGCAGTAGGTTCATCTAAAAGCATAATGTTGCTGTTTTTAAAAATTAATTTCATTATTTCAATTTTTTGCTTTTCTCCAACTGAAAGTTGTGCAATTTTCTTTTCAGGATTTACAGATAAAGAAAATATTTCACAATATTTTTCATATGCTTCTTTGAAATTGTCTTGATAAATATTTGCTTTTGAAAGTGTCAAGTTATCTTGAATACTAAAACTTTCAATAAGTCTGAATTCTTGGTGTACCATTCCAATTCCAAGTTCTGATGCAGACTCAGGATCAAGACTTTTTTGTTTAGTATCATTAATATATATACTTCCTTTTTCAGGCTGATAGATTCCTGAAAGAATATTCATTAATGATGATTTACCTGCACCATTTTCCCCAAGTAAGCCATGAATTTTTCCTTTTTGAAGATAGAAGTTTACATCCTCAAGAGCTTTCACATTTCCAAAAGATTTTGAAATATTTTTTGCTTCGAGAATATATTTTTTCATTTAGTAATGGTAGTAAAAACACTCCAGCATTAAAGCTGGAGTGTTTTAAAAATAATTGTTACGGGCTAACTGTACCAATAACGTTGTCGATGAACTCTTCCTCAACTATTGGAGGATCAAAATTACCTGCAATAATTTCATCTGTTCTTTGTGAAATTAAATCAGCAATGTCAGATGGAACATCAGAGCTTAAGTCATATAATGAAACAAGTCCTGTATCCATTCCACCCCAATAAGCACCACCTGCAAATTCACCATCGATAATTGAATTTACAACGTCAACATAATATGGTCCCCAGGCCCAAACTGGAGCTGTAACAAATGCGCCCGGTGCAGCTTCTTGACCGTATGCAGTGTTATATGAGATCCATTTTGCTCCATTTGCTTCTGCAACTACACCAGTTGAAGGTGAGTCTTGGTGTTGAGCTAATACATCCACACCTGTCTCAATTAGAGCATTTGCTGCCTGAGTTTCCTCTTCAGGTCCAAACCATGTGAATGTCCAAACAACCTCAACTGTAGCATCTGGATTTACTTCTTTTACACCAGTAGCAAAAGCATTGATTCCTCTAATAACCTCAGGAATAGGAAATGCAGCAACATAACCGATTTTGTTTGATTCTGTCATTGCTCCTGCAGCCAAACCAGATAGGTATCTTGGTTGATACATTTTTCCAAAATAGTTTCCAAAGTTACTGTCATTGCTTAAGTAGCCTGAACAATGAAGGAATATTACGTCTGGATATTCCTCTGCCATTTCTGCCATAGCATCAATGTAACCAAAGGTTGTTCCAAAAATAATATTGTAACCTTGTTCAATATAAGCTTCTGCAACTGTTCTGAACTCAGTAGCATCCTCAGGAATTAGCTCTGTGTAAGCTGTTTCGATTCCAGTTTCATCTACTAAGAATTGTCGACCCACATCATGTGCTTGTGACCATCCACCATCGTCAGCTGGTCCTACATACACAAATGCAGCTTTGTAATCATCTACGTCTGCGGCTCCACCGCAGGCCATAGTAAGAATACTGATAATAATTAGGCCTACTGCCCAACTTCTGCGCATCCTTACCTCCTTTTCATAATTTTCATTATAGACATTGGCTTGAGTACATTATTCTTTTAGGAATCATTTTTTTATGGAAGAAACAAGATTTATGATTTAAATTTTTGATAGAATGAGCACTTACAATTATGGAAAAATTATTTTACTCTTGGGATGAACAACTAAAAGATACAAACGAAATTTGTGAACTTATTGAGAAAGATGATTTTGTTCCAGATGTCATCGTTGGTATTAGTCGTGGAGGGTTAATACCGGGAGTTATGATTTCTCATAAATTAAATATTCCATTTAAGCCAGTACATGCATCAACAAGAGATTTTCCACATTGGGAAAATTACTTACCCAAGTCTAAAGATGAAAAAGTTCTTATTGTTGATGATATTTGTGACAGCGGTGAAACCTTTGAAAGGCTTTCTGAATATATAAAAGAAAATATAAATCATGAATGTGATGTTAGATTTGTATCTCTATGGTGGAACAATGAATGCGATTTTGAACCTCATTATTATATAAGAGATTTAGCAAAAGATACAGAAAATGTATGGGTGGATTTTCCACATGAATCTTGGTGGAAACAATAATCTAAGAAACTAGATTTTTAGCATACTCTTTAATTGTTTTAAGCATGCTGTAAGCTCCATTTCTACGAGCAGGACTTAAAATTACACCTAGTTCAAATTCTTCCATCAAATCAATATCTGACGAAACAATATCTTCAGCTTTTTCATCAGAGTATATTGATGCAATTAAAGTAACCAATCCTTTTGCAATAAGAGCATCTGAATCGCTATTAAAAAAAAGTTTTTCATCTTTTTCTTCAGGAACAAGCCAAACTTGGCTTTGACAACCATTTACTTTAAAGTTATCGAGTCGTAGTTCTAGAGGAAATGAATCATTCTCTTTAGCTTTTTCAATTAAATATTGATATTTTTCCTGATCATTTGGGAAAATATCTAGTATTTTTTTGTATTCATCAACTTTTTCTCTTATAGACATTTTTATCTCAACATATCGACACTAGATATTAGTGCTGACTTTAATGTGTCAATATCTTCTTTGTCGTTATAAATGTAGGCTGTTGATCTAATAGTTGCATCAATACCTAATTTTCTGTGAAACGGTTGAACACAGTGATGACCTGCTCTTACAGCAACTCCATGTGTATCTAGCATCAACGAAAGATCTGCTGCATGAACACCATCAACATACATACCAAAAGTACATCCTGCAATATCTTGTTCGGAATGTATTACATTCACACCATCGATATCTAGTAAAACTTTCCTACCGTATTCACGCAATTCATCAGAATGTTTTTCAACCTCCGACATACCCAAATTTTCTAAATAATCTATAGCTGCTCCAAGGCCAATTGCCTCTACATATGGGGGAGTTCCTGCTTCGAATTTATGAGGAACGGGTGCCCAAGTTGCTTTATCATAATGAACTTCTTCAATCATATCTCCACCGCCATAAACTGGATCAAGAGAATTTAATAATTCTTTCTTGCCCCATACAACGCCAATACCAGTAGGTCCTAGCATTTTATGTCCAGAGAATACTAAGAAATCAATTCCTAAATCCTGAACATCAACTTTTCTATGTGGTACTAGTTGAGCACCATCAATAATTAATAAAGCATCAGAATTTGATCTAACTAAATTATTTATTTCTTTAATATCTGGGAGCATTCCAGAAAGATTAGATTCACCAACAATTGAAACTACTTTTGTTTTTGATGAAAGCTTTGAAGATAGGTCATCAAGATTTAGTGAAAAGTCATCATTTACTTTTATATAATTAATGGTTAATTTGTATTTTTCAGCAACCATTTGCCAAGGGATAATATTTGCATGGTGTTCAATCTCCGATAAGATTATCTCATCACCTTCACCCATTAATTTATTTGCTATTGAATTAGCTAAAAAATTAAGCGCTTCAGTTGTTCCCTTAGTAAAAATTATCTCATCTGATTCAGATGCGTTTAAGAAAGATTGAAGCTTATGCCTAACTGATTCATATTCGCTAGTAGTTTCTGATGAGAGCACATAAGTTCCTCTGTGAACATTTGCGTTATTATATTTGTAAATATCATTCATCTTATCTATTACTGAGTTAGGTTTTTGTGAGGTTGCACCTGAGTCTAAGTAAGTTAATTTCTTTCCATTGATAGCTCTTTCAAATATTGGAAAATCTTTTTTTATGTCTGAAAATTTGCTCATTGGTAAGATTCGTATCCTTCTTTCTCAAGTTTTTCAGATAATTCTACACCACCAGTTTCTACAATATTCCCATCTACAAATACATGAACATAGTCTGGTTTAACATATTCCAATAATCTCTGATAATGGGTAACGACCAAATAAGCACGATCTGGAGTTCTTAAATTACTTATTCCTTCTCCTACGATTCTTAAACCATCAACATCAAGGCCTGAATCAGTTTCATCTAAAATTGCAAGTTTGGGATTTAGTACTGCAAGTTGTAGAATCTCATTTCTCTTTCTCTCTCCACCTGAAAAACCATCGTTTAAGTATCTATCAACAAAATCTGGCGAAAGACCTAAATCTTTCATTGCCTCAGCAACTTTTAACCTGAGCTCCACTGTTGTGTATTCAGTTTCTTCAATATTTGTAAGAGCAGTTTTAAGCATATTAACTATCGTTACTCCAGGTATTGACTCGGGATATTGAAAAGCAAGAAACATTCCTTTTTTCGCTCGATTATCTACTGGTTCTTCAGTAACATCTTCTCCACTGAACGTAATTTTTCCATCTGTTATTTCATATACTGGGTTACCCATTAAAACATTAGCAAGAGTTGATTTTCCTGAGCCATTAGGTCCCATGATTGCATGAACTTCACCAGGGTTAATTTCTAGGTTTACTCCATTTATAATTGGAGTTGATTCTACAGATGCATGTAAATTTTCAATTTTTAACACATAACTATATTAATTCTATAAAAAAACAAACGACATTTGATTAGTCAAATTTGAAAACAAAATTAGAATAAGGGAATGCAATTCAGTCTTACAGAACTTCAAAATGAAATTAAAGAAAATGCTCAAAAGCTTCTTTCTGAAAAAGTTGATTTGCTTGAGTTAATTAAAAAAGTTGACGATAACACAAGAATTGACAATGAGTTATGGCAGCTGGTAAGTGAACAAGGTTGGTTGGGTTTAGATGTTCCTGAGGAAGATGGAGGATTAGGTTTTTCAAAAGTGGATTCATCCATACTCTCCGAAGTGTTTGGATATTACATGCCGATAGTTCCCATTTTTAGTTCAGGTGTTGTATTCAAACAACTACTTTTACACTCTCCTTCTGAACTAAAAAATAAAATTCTTCCTGAAATAGTTTCAGGCTCAAAGATTGGTTCATTTGGCATTTATGAAAATGACCGATATGAGATAAATGATGAAAATATTTCAACAGTAGCTGAAAATAATGACAATGGATACGTACTTAATGGCAAGAAAAGTTATGTGATGTTTGGAGATACTTCTGATTACTTTGCTGTTCTTGCTAAATCTGAAGATGGATTCAAATTCATAATGGTAGATAAAGACAATCCTGGAGTAATAATTTCAGAAACAACATCCTTAGATCAAACAAGACCAATGGCTGAGATAATACTTGAGAATGTCGAGGTTGGTAATGAAAACTTTATGTTCGATATTAAAGAAGATGAAAATATATGGAATAAGGTAAAGCATATATCCATCTCTTTTCTTGCTATGGAGCAAGTTGGAGGAGCACAAGCTTGTTTAGATATGTCTACTAAATATGCAAAAGAAAGAATTCAATTTGGAAGACCAATTGGATCTTTCCAGGCAATACAACATATGTGTGCAGATATGCTTCTTCAAATCGAAAGTGCAAAATCTATTGCCTACAGTTCTGTAAGAGTTGACTCTGACGATGTTGTTGAACTAGAAATGAGTTCTTCAATGGCAAAAGCTTATTGTTCCGATGTATTCAATAAAGTATCAGGAGATAACATTCAAGTTCATGGTGGAATTGGGTTTACTTGGGAGCATCCAGCACACCTTTATTTTAAAAAAGCTAAATCTGATTCGCTTATTTTTGGAACTGCTAAATCTGCTCGAAATGATGTATCCAGACTCTTAAGTTTATAAATTGCCAAGACTTCCAAAATTCGAAAGTTACAGATTTATAGGATATAGAAAAAATATGAAAGTTTATGATTGTGATAATCCCGATCATTTTAAAGCATTAGAGCAACTTGAAGAAGAAAAAGAACTTGTAAAAAACAATCAATTACAATCTTTTGCTCCTGATTCTTTAGAGGAAGCAAAGAATAGAAGTTTTAAACCTTTTAAGTAAGGCTCCAAGTATTCACTTCTGAAACTTTTTGTTTAATTTTCCCCTGTGACTCAATATATTTAAGGTGAGCCATGGTTTCTTGGAAAGCTAGACGAAGATTCATTGCATCAAGCGGTCGCGAAAATAATTTCTTCGTAACTTCCCATCCCGTTAGTTCACCATCTTTTAAAATATTAATTATTTTCTCAGACCTCTTTTCGTGGTGGAGAAGTATTTGCTCAACCCTATTTTGTGGATTATCTATCATTTCAAAATGACCAGGTGCAATTTTTGTATGTTCAAAGGACTTCATTTTATTTAGTGAGTCGACATAATGATTTAACATACTTGTTTCTTCATCATGAATAGGAATGAAAGGTGTAATTCTTGGAAGTATGTGATCACCAGAAAAGATAATTTTACTTGATGGGTCATAAATTGATATTTCAGAAATATCATGTCCGGGTGTAAAAATAACTTCTAGATTTCGACTTATATCTTTTATTTCCCCTTCTTTTAATAGAACATCGGGGGTGGTTAGCTTGCCAGTCGTAGATGGAGTTGTAATCGAGTTCAGATCTTCTACAAATTCTTTTGGAGCACCTTGTTTTTTTGCAAACTCACTAATTAATCTAAATCTATCAGTCCAATCATTATATTTGGGAATAAACTCTTCAGAATTTTCATAAAGTCCAAATTTTAATCCTTCCTCTCTCAAAACTCCAGAAAGGCCGATGTGGTCTGAATGCATGTGTGTACCGATCAATAAATTTATATCTGAAAAATCAATGTTTAAGTTTTGTAGATTTATTTTTAGTTCATCAAAATACTCATCTCCATTAACTCCACAATCAATCATGATGAAGCCTTCATCATTCTCAATTAAATAAATGTTTACAAAACCTGGAGGAGCCCACGGAAGTTTTAAAGGGAAATGTAATATGCCGTGACCAAGATTAAAATTTTTCAATTTAGTTAGTCATCACCCAAACACCAAATGCAACAACAATAACTATCGCTGTAATCAGGGAAGCAATTATTAGATGTCTAGTTTGCATAAAAGTATTTTATCTTATTAATGAGTTATCTTGAGTTGGAGGATGCCATCTTTTAGGTTAGATTTAATAGTGAAAATAACTTTGATCATCATATTCAGGGAACCCCTAGATATGGTGTAGTTATTATCTCGATTTGATAGAAACCCTATCTTGAAAGAGGTAATTTGAAAAAAATAACAATTATTGGCGGGGGACCAGCTGGATACGCAGCTGCACTATACGCTCACAACTTTAATCTTGAAGTAACACTTGTAGAGTCTGACGTCTTAGGTGGAACATGTCTAAACCGTGGTTGTATACCTGCAAAATATTGGCTCCATGTTGCAGAGTTAAACCATGAAATTTCAACATCAGAAAATTATGGAATAAATGTTGATGGGAAATCAATAGATTGGAATAAAACATCACTCAAAAGAATTGAAGTAGTTGAAAAACTTGTATCTGGCATAAAAATGCTTTTAAAAAGTAAGAATGTAAATGTCATAGAAGGATGGGGTTCCATTGAAAGTCAGTCTTCAGTTTTAGTACAAAAATCAGATGGAACCAGAGAAAAAATTGATTCCGATTATATTATTCTTGCAACTGGATCTAAACCAAGAAATCTTCCAAATATTGAACCAGATGAAGACTTCATTATCACATCAGATACTGCACTGAACTGGGAAGAGCCACCAAAAAAAGTTTGTATCGTTGGTGCTGGTGCGATTGGTTGTGAATTTGCGAGTCTGTTAAATGATCTTGAATCAGAAGTGACAGTTGTTGAATTAGCTAAAGAGATACTTCCTGGTTTGGATAAGAGAACATCAGGCGAACTAAGAAAGCAACTTACCAAGCGAGGAGTTGAGTTTAAGCTAAATACATCAATTGATGGAATAGAAGATAAGACTGTTAATTTTTCAGATGGTGAAAAGAAAGAATTTGATGCAGTATTAATTGCCGTTGGCAGAGCTCCATTAACTGAAAACATTGGATTAGATAACGTAAATATTGCTTCAGAAAATGGTTTTATAAATGTAGATTTAGACACCTTTGAAACCTCTGTTGCTAATATTTTTGCACTTGGGGATATTGTGAACAATACACCTCAATTAGCTCATGCAGCTTTTGCCGAAGCAATATCGGCAATTACATACATTGCTTCCGGTGAAAAAAAGCCATTAGATTATAAAGCAATACCATATGTTGTTTATACAAGGCCAGAATTGGCAGAAATTGGGCTTAATGCCGAAAAAGCTAAATTAGAAAATATTGAAATTGAACAATCTCAGCATAGCTTTGCTGGTGTAGGAAGAGCAATGATTACAGAGCAAAACCAAGGATTAGTAAAAGTTTATGCAGAAAAAGAGGGACCTATAGTAGGCGCAAGTGTTTGTGGACCTTCTGCTGGAGAAATGATACATGAAATAATGTATATGGTTGGATGGGAGGCTCTACCAGAAGAGGCAGCAGAGTTTATTCATGCTCATCCAACATTAAGCGAGGCAGTAGGAGAATCATTACTTGGATTGACTGGGAAAGGATTGCATTAGTGAAAGTAGAAAAAATAGTAAGAAAAGGATATTCATCAACTCTCTCAAGTGAACAACTTTGGGAAGTATATAAATCTATGAAAACACAAAGACTTCTTGAGGATCGTTTATTAAAAATGTACAAAGGTGGACAATTAAGCGGTGCAGTTTATCCAGGAATTGGTCAGGAAGCCTCAATGGCAGGTATAGGGGCAGGAATGGCTAAACAAGATATATTTGGAGGAACTCATCGTGATTTAGGTGTCCAACTCATGAAAGGTGTAACTTTAAAGGAAGTTGCACTTAACTTTTTTGGAAAAAAAGACGGTCCATCAAAAGGAAGAGATGGAAACAGTCACTTTGGAGTAGTTGATAAGGGAACTTTAATGGTTGTTTCCCCACTCCCTGATTCTGCACCTGTTGCAGTAGGTTGGGCTTTAGCTTCTCAACAACAAGGAAGTGGCGTTGTAGCTGTTGCAAACTGTGGTGAAGGTGCAACTGCAACAGGAACTTGGCATGAAAGTGTAAATATGGCTGGCGTTCTAAACCTTCCAGTCGTTTTTACAGTTCAAAATAACCAATTTGCTTATTCTTCACCGAATGAGACTGAATTTGGAACTCCAAATGTTGCTGATAGAGGAGCAGGGTACGGTATTCCATCTTTAATAATTGACGGTAATGATATCTATGATGTCATTGATACCATTCACGAAGCATGTGAAAATGCTCGAAACGGTGAAGGTCCAACATTAATTGAATTAGTCACTTTTAGACATTATGGACACGCTGGACATGATCCAGCTGATTACGTTGAGGATGAAGTTAGAGATTTTTGGATGAAAAGAGATCCTATAGCTAGGTTTGAAGATTCATTAATTAATGAAGGACTATACACAGAACAAGACTTTTTAGATTTAACATCTAATTTAGAAGTTGAAATTAGAGACACCCTTGAGTGGGCAAAAAGCCAAGAAGATCCTGATCCTAATGATGAACTTAATGATATGTTTGCTGTACGAACAAAACCAATAATTGAAAATGATTTAAACAACTTAAAAACAATGAATTATATTGAAGCAATAAATAATGGTTTAGACGAACTAATGACTGATGATGAAGGTGTATTCATTATGGGTGAAGATGTTGGAGTGTTTGAGGGAGCATTTAAAGCTACAAAAGGATTATTTGATAAATTCGGACCATTTAGAGTTATTGATACTGCAATATCTGAAGGTGGTTTCACAGGTGCAGCAGTAGGCGCTGCATTAGCTGGGCAAAAACCAATTGTTGAATTACAATTTTATGATTTTGTTTATCCAGCACTTGATCAATTAACTACTGAAGCTGCCAAATATTATTGGAAAGCCGGAAAAGAAGTCCCAATGGTTGTGAGAGGACCAACTGGTGCTGGAACGAGATCTGGACCATTTCATTCAATTAGTCCTGAATCTTTATTAGCCCATCACCCTGGGATCAAAGTTGTTGCACCATCAAATCCTTATGATGCAAAAGGATTACTAGTTGCTGCAGTTAATGACCCCAATCCGGTCATGTATTTAGAGCATAAAAAACTATATAGAAAACCAGATCTCAAAATGGATGTACCAGTAGGACTGTATGAGGTTGAGATTGGTAAAGGAAATATTGTTCGTGAAGGATCTGATGTAACCATAGTTACTTGGTCTGGTATGGTTTCAGTTGCACAAGAAGCTGCTGAAAAACTTGAAAAAGAAAATATCTCGATCGAGATAGTCGATATAAGATCTATAGTTCCACTTGATGAAGAAATAATATTGAATTCTGTCGAGAAAACATCAAATATTTGCATTCTTCAAGAGGATGTTCCCTTTTCATCAGTTGCTTCAGAAATTTCATCACTTGTTGCTGAAAAAGGTTTTTGGAATCTTGATAACCCTATTAAAAAAGTTACATCACCAAACACCCATATTCCATTTGCCCCTGTTTTAGAGGATGCATTTATTCCAAGCGTTGAAAAAGTTATAAATGCTATAAAGGAATTACAATAAACATATGAGTGAACGCATAACTATGCCACAGCTTGGCGAAACTGTAACTGAGGGTACGATACTCCGGTGGCTTGTAAATGTTGGAGATTCAATAAAAGAAGATGATCCAATATTAGAAATTTCTACAGATAAAGTTGATACAGAAGTTCCAAGTCCCTTTTCTGGAAAAGTTTCTGCACTATTGGTCGAAGAGGGTGAAACTGTAGAAGTTGGTTCACCATTACTTGAATTGGATGGAGAAAATTCTTCTGAAGATGTTACAAATGACAAGAATGATGTGGTTGAAGAAGTTGTAGATGCTTCAACTGATCAAAATCTAATTCAAGAAATTGTAGAAAATAAAGAAGTTGTAGAAGAAGATCAGCCAATAACTAAAGTAAAAAATATAGGTAAAGTCTCACCAGTAGTCAGAAGACTAGCATCAGAAAATAATATTGATTTAGCATCTGTTCAGGGAACAGGTAAAGATGGCAGGGTCACAAGAAAAGATATTGACCACTATATAAACAATGGTTCTGGAAAAATTAGCAGTGAAGAAAAACCCTCAATGACACAAAAAAAATCTGCTGATATTGGTACATCAGAGATTCCAAGGTTGAGGAAAAAAATTGCTGAAAATATGATTTTATCAAAACAAACTTCTGCACACGTGATGACATCAGTAGAGGTAGATTTCGAAAATGTAGAAAATATAAGAAGCAAGGTAAAAGATAAATTTAAGGAAGAAAATAACTTTTCATTAACTTATTTGCCATTTATTGCAACTGCAGTTGTAAGTGCATTGAGAGAGCATTCAGTAGTCAATAGTTCATTTGATTTAGAAAAAGGAGTTCATACAGTTCATGAGAATATTGAACTAGGTATTGCAGTTGATATAAACCAAGAAGGGCTTCTTGTTGGAACTATCAGAGAAGCTGATTCCTATAATTTAAAAGGTACTGCAAGAAAAATATCTGAAATTTCAAAGCTTTTAAGGGATGGAAAATATAATCTAGACGATGTAACAGGAAGTACCTTTACGATATCAAATAACGGATCATTTAACTCGTTTCTCACTTCACCGATTATAAATCAGCCGAATGTAGCAATACTCTCAACTGAATCAGTTAAAAAACGACCAGTAGTTTTAGAGATGGATGATGGTTCTGACTCTATTGCAATTCGCCACGTTGGCATATTGAGTTTAACTTGGGATCATAGAGTTTTTGATGGATCTACAGCTCTGATGTTTTTAAATTCAATTAAAAATAAGCTTGAAAATACAGATTGGTCTCAGGAAATATCTTGAGAGAATTAAATATTAGATGGCTAGGAAAATTGCCCTATGGAGAAGCCTATATACTTCAAAAAGGTCTTCACTCGGCTACTAGTCTAGAAAATTCACCATTCGATTACTTGCTTTTGTTAGAACACAATAATGTAGTGACAATTGGAAGATCGGGAGATATCAACAATCTACTAGTTTCAAAAAATATACTTAATGAAAATAATATTGAATTTTTTGAAACAGATAGAGGCGGAGATATCACCTTTCATGGAGATGGTCAATTAATTGGATATCCAATAATTAGATTAGATGATCCAAAAAAAGTAGTTCCTTTTGTGCGTAAAATTGAAAATGTAATTATTGATACACTTGCTGAACTATCAATAGAGGCTTTCTCAAAAACTGATGACACTGGAGTATGGACCAAAGAAGGAAAAATTGCTTCTATTGGAATAAAAGTCAGTAAATGGACAACGCTTCACGGATTCTCATTAAACATAAGTGAAAATACAAAAGGGTTTGATTTTATAAATCCGTGTGGAAGCAGTGATGAACATGTAGTTTCTATCCAGCAATATGATGAGAGAGTTTCATTTAAAGAAGTTACCGAAATAATTTCAAGAAAATTTGTTGAAATATTTCAATATGAGAAAGTAGATAAACAGTTTTCTCAATTTACCCCAAGACAATTAAAGAAGAAAAAAGAATTTCATATCGATCAATTGGTAAACAATGGTGTGTTCAATGCTTCTAAAAACTCCGTTCCAATTACTTTAAATTCATCAATTAAGAGTGAACCAGAAAGACCGGAATGGATGAAAGTCAAAGCCAACCTTGGTAAAGATTACCTCTCACTAAAAAGTTTAATTAAAGAAAAACGACTCAACACAGTATGTGAAGAAGCATCATGTCCAAATATATATGAGTGTTGGTCTATGGGCACCGCAACATTCATGATCATGGGTGATACCTGTACAAGAGCATGTGGATTTTGTGATGTAAATACAGGAAAACCATGTGATCTAGATATGGATGAACCTTATAGAGTCGCAGAAAGTGTAAAAATTATGGGTCTTACCCATGCTGTTATAACCTCTGTAAATAGAGATGATCTTGATGATGGAGGTTCTGCATTTTTTGCAAAAACCATTGATGAGGTCAGACTTAAAAATAATCAAACATCTATTGAGGTATTAATCCCTGATTTCAAAGGTAGTAAAGAGGCAATAGATAACATCATAAATGCCAATCCTGAAGTATTGAATCATAATTTAGAAACTGTTCCACGTCTTCAAAGAGAAATAAGAACTGCGGCATCTTATGGTCGTTCTCTAGCTCTACTTCAATACGCTAAGGAGTCTCATTTTCTCGGAAAGACCAAGACTGGTTTAATTGTTGGCATGGGTGAAGAATTTGAAGAGGTAATAGCCGTACTTAAGGATTTATCTCGTATCAATATAGATATTGTCACTATTGGACAGTATTTAAGACCTACTCAAAGACATAGATTAATTGATAGGTACGTCTCAGAAGAAGAATTTGAACAATATAAAACTATCGGCCAAGAGCTTGGTATCCCTCATATTGAATCAGGACCTCTTGTAAGATCTTCATATCATGCAAAAGATTCCTTTGCCTCTGTTTGATATATAAATATACTTAGAGCAATGTTTGACGATGTAACAAAATCTATAAGAGTTCTTTCTGCTGCCGCTGTTGAAAGAGCAGACTCTGGACATCCTGGTATGCCACTAGGTATGGCGGATATTGGTGTTGTTTTGTACAAAAACTTTTTAAAAGTATCAAATAAACATCCAGACTGGATCAATCGGGATAGATTTGTTTTAAGTGCAGGACACGGTTCAATGCTTCTATATAGTCTTTTACACTTTAATGGATTCGACATATCTCTAGATGAGATAAAAAATTTTAGACAATTAGGATCAAAAACTGCAGGACATCCAGAAAAAGATTTTGAGATTGGAATAGATACAACAACAGGACCACTCGGTCAAGGATTTGCAAATGGCGTAGGGTTAGCATTGGCTGAGAGATATCTAGCCTCAGTCTTTGGAGAAGATGTTGTGGATCATCATATTTATGGGATTGTTTCTGATGGTGATTTGATGGAGGGTATTTCAACTGAAGCCGCAGAACTAGCTGGATTATGGGAGCTCGGTAAACTAATTTACTTTTTTGATGACAACAACATATCTATTGACGGAAATGTTACGCAAGTATCAGTAACAAACCAAAAACAAAAATTTATTTCGATGGGATGGGATGTGCTCGAAATTGATGCACATAAAGAGAATGAAATTATTGACGCAGTTGAATCTGCAAAAAGTGCTACTAATAAGCCAACATTGATTATTTCTAAATCAACAATTGGTAAATACGCTCCAAATAAAGAAAACACAAGTGGAGTTCATGGTTCTCCACTAGGTGAAAATGAATTTGAACTATTTTTAGAGAATATTGGTTTTTCAGGTGATCCTTTTATTCATGATTCAGAAATTTATTCGTATTTTGATGAAAAAAGAGCAGATGATAATTCAAAATATGATGAATGGAAAGCTAACTTAGAATCGAAACTTGAATCTGACAAGAATTTTAGGGAATTATGGAACCAGTTTAATAATTTTGAAACCTCAAAGGTTGAATTGGAATGGTCAAGCGATGAAGCTTCAAGGGTTGTTGGCGGCAAAATATTGAATGAATATGGTTTATTAAACAAATTTATTATTGGTGGATCTGCAGATTTAGCTGCTTCAACAAAACAAGTAATAAGTGATAATACCTTTGGCTCAAATAATTTTGGAGGAAACAGTATTGAATTTGGAATTAGAGAACATGCAATGGGTGGAATTGTTAACGGTCTTGCATTACATAGTAATTTAATCCCATATGGATCAACTTTTCTAGTTTTCTCCGACTATATGAGGCCAAGTATGCGATTAGCGTCTTTGATGAATGTTAATTCGTTATTTATATTCACTCATGATTCAATATATCTTGGAGAGGATGGACCAACACATCAGCCTATTGAACATTTAATGTCGCTAAGACTGATACCTAATCTTGATGTTATCAGGCCATCAAACAGTATGGAGTTAATTCATTCTTATAGATATGCATTGGAAAAAAGAGATAATCCTAAAGCAATAATTTTATCAAGACAGAATATGAAGTTTTTTGATAATGACGTTAGCTATAAGGATTTTCAAACAGGTGCTTATGAATTTATGCCTGGTTCAGACATTACTTTAATTGCAACTGGTTCAGAACTTGAACTTGCGTTTGAAATAAGTACGAAATTAAAAGATTTATCTGTCCAAATAATTAGCGCTCCAATTTTAAATAGATTAAACGAAGAGAGGCTTGAATCATTAAGTCTTAATCAAAATATTTTTACAATTGAGTTGGGAAGAACAATAGGTTGGGATACGTATATTCAGAACATTAAAAAATCATTCTCAATAGATTCTTTCGGTGAATCAGCTCCGATCGATCAATTAGCTGAAAAATTTAACTTTAATGCTGAAAAAATATCTGATGAAATCAAAAATTTATTGAATTAACAACCAGTATAAGATTTCATTTCTGCTTTTGTTCTTGTTCCTGCAACTCCATCAGGGATCAAACCAACTTTTCTTTGAAATGCTTTTATAGCCTCTCTGGTGTATGAACCCATTTCACCGTCAATAATTCCAGGATTAAATCCATTATTTGCTAAAAATGTTTGTACCCCTGCAACGCTATCAAGTTTCGCTCCACTATTATCTCTTGCTTTACAAACGTTTCCAGACTCACAACCAGTGTAGGCTTTCATTGCTGCTTTAGTTTTATTACCAACTACGCCATCTGCATACAAACCAGCTTTTTGTTGAAAAGCTTTAATAGCAGCTTTTGTTTTTGGACCAGATTGACCATCTACAGGCCCAGGGTTAAATCCATTATTTACAAGAAATTGCTGTATATCTAATACTGAATTTATTATGATTCCAGAATTATCTTTTGGCACACAAGCATCGTTACCTGCATTAGGATTTGTAACAGCTGTCTCAGCTACATTTTCAACCTCACCACCAGAAGGTTCCCAAGAGTTATTAAAAGGTGATGAGTTGAATAAATTACTGGAAATTAATGATTTACCAACTAGCTTATCAATTATAAATGAAACCTCTCCAATTGAAATTTTTCTACTTGGACAAAATTTATCACTTATTGAACTGCATGCTGGAATCACATCATTAGCTGCAAGAGTGTTTATCTCATTTGTCCATTTACTTGCACCTTCATCTGAATATTTATCTACTGATCCAGAAAGATTTGTTGTTGTTCCAGCTTTAATTGATCTAACTAATAGACATGCGAATTCATCCCTAGCAACTGTTTCTTTGGGTAAAATTTCGAATGGACTTCCAAAACATACCTGCATTCCATAGTATGGCAATCCATTAATTGCAGATTGGTAAATACTTGTATCGTCATCACTATAAGCATTTGGTGAATCTTGTGGAACACCTCCAACTACAGTGATAATCGCTGCAGCTTCCTCTCTAGTCAGTGTTTTTGCCTGACAACCAGATGAATTACCATCACATTTATTTATTAAACCTGCTTTTGCAAGATAAGAAAGTCCTACGCTAGAGGTTGCGTATTGGGCTGTCTCTCCAGCTGACAAATTCTCTGATGCACCATTAACACTTGAAGAAGTATTAGCCTGGACTGGACCTACTGCAAGATTTGAGACGTCAGACGTACTTGAAGTTTTAAAGTAATGAGATCGAAATCCTAACTGTGACTTAATATTTCTACCAGATTTTGTTACTGACTTTGCTGATCCATTTTTGAAACCTTTCATTGTCACCTCTAAAGCAGCACCAGACTCTGCAACCGATGAAACATAAATGTCAGTAATTGCGTCAAAACAAGGAGTATCACCACATAATATATTTTTAGATAATTGATAGGTATTGAAGTCAAAGGACCACGCAGCTTTAGAATTACCAACTCTATTATCTATTGACCATGGATCATCAACGGTTTTAAGGTAAGGCCACGGTGTAGCAGATCCAAATCCAACAACATTTGTGTTAGTCTTACCACCAGTTGATGAAGAATAAAATGCTTGAATTACTGAGCTACGAGTATATGAACCGTCATAGGTGATTACTTTTCCAGAGGTATTGTTTACAGCTTGTACCCAATTTGGTCCTGCAATTTCTTTAAGATAACCATAATAATACTGACTAGAAGCTGTAGAGCCTATATGACACCAACAATAAGCCTTTTGTTTTTCACTTAAGCCAGCATCTAGATTTGTTGACGAAGATGGTATATTCTCATCTAAATAGTGGAAAACTGCATAACTTCTCCCAACAAGAGCTTGGGCTTCAAGCGCTTTAACATTCCAATGTGATGGCATTTCAGCTAAGCCATATAAATATTTTTCTAGGTTTACTGACAAAACAACATGAAAACCAGATGAAACATTTTTTGATCTCAATTTTAAAATTCCGTGCTTATGCTCTCGGGGGCCAACCCTAATTCTTCCACCATCAGACCATTTAATGCTCATATTGCAACTTGCTCTTATTTTTGGAACAAGTGGATGGCCTGTCATATAACATTCACTTCCACTGTTTATTACACTGATAGTTGCACCACCACCAATTTTCAAAGGACCCCAAGCAGACTCACATGGGCCGTCAGATGTTGCATCAGATTTTATTTTATTGATTAGCTCATCATTTATAGATCCTGTTTGACCTAAGCCTACAGAGGCTTGATAACTTCTAATTGCATCTGCTGTTTTATCACCATATGCACCATCAATAGGACCTGGCTCAAATCCTCTTGAAGTGAGAAATAATTGTACTCCAGCAGTATTTGATAATCCATCTTGACATATATTTAGAGATGGTGGACTCGACGAGGGTAGAGTTGTTAATGTTATATTTTTTGCGTTCCTAGCTAGACCCACCCATAAAGCATTGTTGTTTGATGCTATATCTGGAGAAGATAGAGAAATATCTCCTAAATTTCTTACATTTGTACCTTGAAAATAATAATTAACAACTTCATCAGAAGTACAAGAACTTGTGTTACTACAAAATTGTGCACCTAACTCTGTTAAGCCTTTTGTTCCATACTGGCTTAAGCCAACACCGTGACCCCATCCACTCCCAGTAAAAGTAAAAGTAGTTGAACTATAACTTCTCATTGCTAGTTTTGTCGCCGGACCAACTACGCCATCTGCAGTTAGACCTACGCTAGCTTGAAAACTTTTTATAGCTCCGGTAGTTCGTCCACCAGATACACCATCAATCGGACCTGGACTAAAACCGTTACAGTTTAAAAATGTTTGAATGTCTTTTATTGAATTTAATGGTGCAACAGCATTGTCTGCACAACCTATATTTACATCATGTCTCACAATTGAATGAGAATGAGTATTAGAAAGAGCCTCAGTCTGTCCAATAAATATCACAAAAATTGCAGCAAAGAATAATGATAATGTAAATTTGAAAATGCCCCGTAACATTATTCTATTCTAACCTAGCCTTTCTAATTTATTTAATTTAGATTGTCGTTTTCCACTTTTTATACATTTCAACACCAAAGAAATATGTTAAAAATAATGCAAAAATCACATATGTAACTGGAAAAAGTTGTCCCTCTAGTTCAGGGTACATATTTGGTGAAAGAAATGTAATTGAAAAAAACAATATTAAACCAACCAGTTTATTTAATTTGTAACCAATAAGGGCTACGTAGCTAAGAATTGAATAAATACCTAAGGACATGAAAAAATTTATACTTAGAGTAAATTCATTCAAATTATAAATACTATTTGTAATGTAAATGAAGATAAATGATATCACTACCGCTTTTAAAATCCTAAGCTGATTTATATTCTTTAACATATATTGTTATTGTAAAAGATGTATGGAATTGAACCTATTTGTTTATGTTTTACTAATATTTTGTATTCCCTATCTTTCATATTCAAACTTCAGAATTAAGCCAAGAAAAGGATTCAGTATATTATTTATTTCCATTATTTCTACTGTTATTTTGCTAAATTTTAGCCTTTTAACTGTACTTGGCACTCTCTTGTTGATAGCTACTTTGCTGATAAAAAATAAAAAAATATATCCCTATTTTTATGGTTTAAGTTTTACCTTGCTTAATTTTGAGATTTTCAATACTTTAAATTTAAACATTTTCGATTTTTTCCTAAATTATTTGTTTCCAATATCGTTAGTAAGTGGTGTTTTTTCATCTATGATGATTGGTCACTGGTTTTTGGTAGACCCAACAATATCTAAAGAGGGTATGAAAAAAATAGCTATTACCAGTACTTTTCAATCTTTAATTCTTACACCGCTTGTATTTTTTGAATTTATTGGTCAAGATATTGAGAGTATATTTAAAAATGTAATCTTGATCCTTTTTCTTTCTACATCAATTTTGTCGTTTGCTTCATATAAATCATTAGGTGAAAAATCATATACAGGGGTTATGGCTTCAACAGGTTTGAGTTATTTATCATTGATCGTTTCACTAGGAGCTTCTGGAGGTCTTTTACTTTTGTCCTAGGACTATATTGATAGTAATGAAGATATATACAAAAAAAGGAGATAAAGGTGAAACCCGCATGCTTTTTGGTGATGCAGTTTCAAAAGATGATTTAGCTCCCGATGCATATGGATCTGTCGATGAACTTGTAGCTGCACTTGGCTTAATACGAGCAGATAAAGACTTACCAATTGAAGTCCAAGAAAATATTTTAAGGATTCAGAGAGAATTGTTTATAGTTGGAGCTGAATTAGCGACAACAAAAGAAAATAGAAAAAAACTTGAACCTGATAAAACTTTAGTTGAAGAAAAAATGATTTTACAACTTGAAAAAGATATCGATTTTCTTGAAGAAAAAAATGGAATTCCTGAATTTTTTGTAGTTCCTGGTGAAAATGATATTTCTGCAAAATTTGATTGGGCTAGGGTAGTTTCAAGAAGAGCTGAAAGAAAATGTGTAAGATGGCAAAAACATCTAGAGATAGATGATTCCGAAGTAGTGGTATATTTAAATCGACTATCTGATCTTTTATGGATGTTAGCAAGAGAGTTTGAAAATGATTGGACACCAAGTAAATGAAAATTGATATATTATTTCTGAATAGTGAAATGAACGGTCATGATGAATACTTCGATAATGATTTGTTTCAAGAATATTGTGAAACCCATTCTTTTGAAGGTAAAAAGAATCAGATACTTTCAGTTCCACCATCATATTCAAAGAGTGAGAATTTAACATTTATCGTTGGCATTGGTGAAAATATAGAAGATATTAATTTTTATGATCTAGGCATCTTAATTGGATCAAAAATTAATTCTGATGCAGAAATTAAATTTTTGAACGTTGTGGAAGATCCGAATTTAATTATTGATGGAATTTTATATGTTCAATATAAATTCAATAACTATAAATCTGAAGATGATTCATCTGTAAACAATATTACATTTCACGATCTAGATTCCTCAGAAAATGAAATAAAAAAGCATTCAGTATTTTGGGTAAGAGATTTAATAAATACACCTGCCTTGGATAAGTCACCAGAGGAATTTATTAATAAGGTAAGAGAATTAGTTGATTCATCAGGAATAGAAGTAGAAGTTTATGATCAAAAGTGGCTTGAAGAAAATGATTTTGGTGGTGTTTTGGGCGTTGGGAAAGGCTCCGATAGGCCTCCATATTTTTTGGTTGGCAAATACAATTCAAAAGCAAAATATCAAGTATCTTTGATTGGAAAAGGAGTGCTTTTTGATACAGGTGGATACTCATTAAAGAGTCCTGCTGGTATGGAAACAATGAAAACCGATATGTCAGGAGCAGCTAGTGCCTGGGGTGTAATCAATATCATTGCAAGAACAAATCAGGACATAGGATTAACAGTTTACACTCCAATTGTAGAAAATATGGTTAGTGGGTCCGCGATAAGACCCGGTGATGTACTTAAAACTAGAAATGGTAAAACAATTGAAGTAATGAATACTGATGCAGAAGGAAGATTAATTATGTCTGATGCTCTAGCATTTGCTTCCGAGACTAATCCAGATTTAATTTGTGATATCGCTACTTTAACAGGAGCTTCCTATGTAGCTTTAGGCCTTGATATTGGTGCTATATTCTCAAACAACAGTGATCTAGAAAAAAAATTCATTGAATCTGCCAAAAATACAAATGAAAATTTTCACCCACTTCCACTATTTGATGGTTACAGAAATCTAATTGATTCAGATTTAGCTGATATGAAAAATACTGGTGGGAGATTTGGTGGAGCAATAACTGCCGCTCTTCTTTTAAAAGAGTTTATTGGTGAAAATGACTGGATACATTTGGACATAGCCGGTCCAGCACGCTCAGATAATAGAAAGGGTGCAACTGGATTTGGAGTTTTATCACTTTATGAATTTTTTAAAAATTTAGATTAGTCTTCGTTTTTATTTCCAATAATAAATGAAAGTGTATCACCAGTAGATACGGTACCACCTTGAGCAACATTAGTTCCAATGACTTTTCCTTCACAATTTATTAAGTCGGTTTCTTCAAATGTATTTTTAAGGAAAAGTATTACATTTGTCTCTCTCATAAATTCCTTAACTAAACTTTCTGCCTCTTCGATTGTGTATTCACAAGGTGGTAGATTCGGAAGATTTCCAGTAAATTTTTTACCTGATACTTCAAGAATAACTTCTGTACCCTCAGGCATTTCAACTCCAATGCAGTCGTCTTCCTCTTCAGAGTTATTATCATTTTGATCTGAATCATTGGATTCTTCCTCACGATTACAATTTTTAACAATTTGTTTTAGGACTAATCCAGGTGCTTCTTCTGAGTCAATGAGATTTATTGTTGGAAGTATATAACCAGAGAAAGCAATTTCTTCTGCATCAAGAACGTTTAATCCAACTAATTCTGGAATTTCTATTTTAGGAATTTCGTAATATCTTTCTATATCAATAGGATCTTCAGGCCATTCTTGAATGGGTAAACCCTTAACAACTTCTTCCATAAATTCTTTCCAAATTGGTGCAGGAACTCTACCTCCCGAAACATTTTTAATGAGTTCACCATTAATCTCTACATCAGTAAGTGGTAGTTGTTCCTCAGCAAAACCAATCCAAACTGAGGAAGTATATTGAGGAATGAATCCTATGAACCATGCTTCTCTGAATCCTTGGTGGGTACCTGTTTTACCAGCAATTGGTCTATCGTCTAAAACTGCCCTTGTACCTGTTCCAATTTGAGCCGCAACCTCAAGTGTTTTTCTGACTGCAGCAGCTGCTGCTGGATCAGGAATACTTGTTCTAGTAGAGACAATATGTTTATAAAGTAGTTGTCCATTTGAGTCTTCAATTTTCTCTATTAAATATGGAGGTGCTAATTTTCCATTTGTAGCAAAGGAAGAATATGCAGATGCTAATTCAATGGGTGTAACAGCTCCAGCACCGAGAGTTAAAGAAATTACTGGTTCAAGTTCTGAATCAATACCAATTCTTTTTGCCGTACTGGCGAGTTTTTCTCCTCCAATTTCTGATGCCAACTGAGCAAAAACTGTATTAATTGATCTTCTAGTAGCTTCCTCAAGTGATACCATTCCAGATGTATCAAGTAGTTTTATAGATCTGTTGTACTCCGATTTGTCCTGACATGGTTTGAAAATATATTGCTTCTCAGCTTCAAGATCGATTTGTATTAAGTTACTTTGCTCATCAATAAGTAATTCATCTGAAACTACGGTTTGATTCTCTTCTTTTTTAATATTTTCATTTTCACTGTAAATTATTGGAACACCTTCTTCATCAAATTGGTTTAGTGCCTTTCCTATCTCTAATAATTTATCACTCTCTTCTTCAATATCATCAAGCCCTTCAGCTAAAGGAAATTGCTCTATAAAGTCTTTATTTTTAATTTCATCTATATGTGTTCCAATGCATTGAAGTTCAATCGCACGGTCTTGTGCAGCAATTTTATTTATATATCTGTCTGCTGTTATGGATGTTCCATAGTTTCTTACAACCCAGTTAGTTCCAACTCCATCGGGAGCACATGGATACCCACAATCAATTTCAGTGGGAGACCTGGAGTCTCGATGACTGTATAATTGCGAACCTGTTTCTAATGCTGCAAGGAGTGTAATTGGTTTAAATGCAGAGCCTGGATTTCTTTTTCCTTGTGTAGCTAAATTATATTGCTCTTCATCAAAAGGAATTCCTGATGCCATAACTTCAATTGCACCTGTGAAATTATTTAACAGTGTAATTACACCTGTTGGTTTTGGTTCATTTTCTTCTTCAGAATCTTCATCAATTGAGGAAGGTACCCATTTGTTTAGAATTGAATTTGCATGCTCTTGCAATGCGAGGTTCACAGTTATATAAATTTTTAAACCACCTCCACCAGTACAACTTGTATCGTCAGAGGGACAACCAAATAGTTTTTTCTTCCTATCTTCTTTAGTATCTCCTAAAAACGCAAACTGGGGATCATTAAGTAATTGTCTTTTGACTTCAGCTGATACGTGTTCTGCATTGTTTTCGATATTATTTGGTTCTGATATAACCAAAGGGGCCAACTTTGCTGACCTGTGCTGAACATCAACAATGAACCCTTCTTTAAGCATAATATCTAATACATTATTTCTTCTTTCGAGAACTCTCTCAGGATATTTTCTTGGATTGTAGTATGCAGGACTTCTGATAATAACAACTAATGTTGCAGCCTGATCTAATGTAAGTTCAGATACCTCTTTATTGAAATATTCAAATGCTGCAGATTGGAGTCCATATGCACCCGATCCCCAGTAAATTGAATTTATATAATACTCTAAAATTTGATCTTTTGTATACCTTCTCTCCAGTTCAGCTGCAACCACTGCTTCTGCTACTTTTCTTCTTATTGAAATTTCATCTCCAACGAATGATTGTTTAGCAACTTGTGAAGTAATTGTTGATCCACCTCTGGTTACACCTCTCAAGTTGTCAAGAACAGCGCTTAAAATCGCAATAAAATCGACACCTTCATGTTGATAATAATTACTATCTTCTGCTGCTAGCAAAGTGTTAATAACAAATGGTGGAACGTCGGCTAATTTAATGGGATCGCGATTTAAACCATCATGTAACTCATCAAGAATTACATCGTCACTTGTAATAATTATTGATGGTTCCGATAACGATACAAAATCTAAAACCATTCCTTCTGCTCTTGGAAGAAATCTATCCTCAAGTTCATATATCGTACTCATTCCAGATTTAATTGGGAGAAATACAAAAAACCCAATCCAACCAGCAACTAGAAGAGTTGAAATTGCTAATATAATTCCGACTATATACCTAGTGCCAAATCTTGATTTTGATTCAAGTTCATGAATTTGTGCCATGAAAAGATTTTAGTATTCATAAAATTCAACTTTGCACTAGTCGAATTTATTAATTTATATGTAGAATTAATTAACTATGGAATATTCACCAGGCTTAAGAGGAGTAATTGCTGGAGAAACGAAAATTTCTACTGTCGGAATGGAAGGCACCTCTTTAAGATATCGTGGCTACGATGCAATCAAGCTTACAGAAACTCATACGTATGAAGATGTTGCATCCCTAATAATAAGTGATGATCTAAACGGTTCTGATTTTACAACTTTTTTCAAGCAATACTACACAGAATTAGATGGGGACAATGATGTTAATAATCTTTTCAAACAAATTAAATCAAGACTACACCCAATGGATGTTATTAGAACAATTGTTTCTTATATTGGAGAATCAGACAAAAAATCTGATTTAGAATTAACAACTCAAATTTCTGCCGCTGTAGCTTATGTGATAGCAGGTTACAACGAGAATGATACGAGCGAATTAGATGACACGTATACAGTTGCTAGTTCTATGTTAAGTAATAATGCATCAAGTGATCAGTTACAAGCGCTAGATGATATCTTGATTCTTTATGCAGAACATGGATTTAATGCCTCAACTTTTGCTACAAGAGTTACAGGTTCTACAAGGTCAGATTTAACAAGTTCAATTGTCTCTGGTATAGGAACGTTAAAAGGTGAATTGCACGGTGGAGCAAATGAGCGAGCAGTTGAGTTAATAAATTCATTTAAAGATGTAGATGATGCAAAATCAGGTGTTATGAAAATGCTTGAAGAAAAGAAAAAAATTATGGGATTTGGTCATGGTGTCTACAAAATTCAAGATCCTAGAAGTCCGGTTGTTAAAAGCTGGGTTGAAAAACTAATTTCTGATGATGACGCAAAATTGAGATTTGAAATCGCTAAGGAAATTGATGAAATCATGGATAAAGAAAAAAAATTATTTCCAAATGTTGATTTTTATGGTGGTCTTTTGCTTTCAGCGTTAGATTTCGATGTAAATTTATTCACTCCTATTTTTGTTGCAGGTAGATCAGTTGGCTGGGCAGCTCATTATTTTGAACAAAGAGCAGACGACACATTAATTAGACCTGCTGCAAAATATATTGGAGTTGAAGAAAGAGACTAATTTTTGGTTCAACAAAATATTGATAAAATAATCACGCATTATCTTACAAAGAACATTGTATTTTTCGAGGAAAATATACTTGCCACGAAATTGTCACTTTTAGACACTCTGGGTTGTATTTATAATGCTTCAACTTATGAAGATCCAATGAGATTTGCAACAAGAGGTAAGTATGGTTCTAATACAAATCCTTTTTTGATTATAAATGATATGCAATCTTCGAAAGAAATTACAAGGTATCTTTCAATATTGACCAGATGGTTTGATTATAACGATACCTTTTTGGCAAAAGAGTGGGCACATCCATCTGACAATATTGGAACAGCATTTGGTTACTTTTTTAACCACAAAGACAAAAATCTATCACAATTTTTTCAATCGATAATCCAAATGTATGAAATACAAGGGTGCTTAGCACTGGGTACCTCCTTAAACGAAAAAGGCTATGATCATGTCTTTTATGTCAAACTTGCATCGGGTGCAGTATTTTCATCCCTTTTATCGAATCAAAATGAAGAATCAATATCTAGAACAGTAAATAACATTTTACAAGATGGCGTCAATTTAAGATCTTATAGACAGGCACCAAATGTTGGTAAAAGAAAGAGCTGGGCTGCAGGAGATGCTGCATCCAGAGGTATTGAGATTGCTGAAATAAGCGAGTTTCCAGATAGTATTTACGAAAATATACAAGATGATCAGATTTGGGGATTTAACAAAGTTTTTTTGGATGACAATATTTTATCCTTTGGTAAAGAACTTGATGATTGGGTAATTCAAAACATTTTATTTAAGGTCTTGTATCCAGCAGAGTTTCATGGACAATCTGCAGTTGAGGCTTCTTTTCAATTATCTGATTTATTTCATGAAAGAGAGAAAGATATTAAGGAAATAATTATTGAAACGCATGAGCCAGCATTGAGAATCATTAGTAATAAAAAGGAACTTAATAATCCCTCGGACAGAGATCACTCACTTGAATATATGGTATCTGCCGCCCTAATTTTTAAAGATTTAACCTCGGAAACTTATAGTGATAATTTTCATGGTTTAAATAAAGTAAATTCTTTGAGAAAGAAGATAAAAGTACATGAAAATAAAGACTTTACAAAAAATTATTATGACATTGCTAAACGACATATTTCAAATGAGATTTACTTTAAATATAACGATGGCTCATTTTCTGATAAAGTAAAAATTGAAACTCCTATTGGTCATCCAGATAGGAGGGTTGAGGCTATACCCTTATTGAAAGATAAATTTGTACATAATGTTAAAAATTACTTTTCAGACAAAAAAGCTGAAAATTTATGGGAAAACATATTACAAATCGATATAGAATCTGGCTTTAAAGAACTTTTAAATTTATTGGACAATGATTAAAGACATATATCTTTTAGTAGGAGGAGAAGCTACAAGACTTAGACCTCTATCAGAAGGTATCCCTAAAGCATTACTTACGATAAAGGGAAGACTACTAATAGATTTAATTCTTGAGAATTTGGAAGAATCAAATTTAGATAACATAAATTTAATTTGTTCAATAAAGCATGAAAGCTATTGGTTAGATTACAAAAAAAATTCTAACTATAACGTAAACTTACATTTTGAACATGAAAAATTAGATACAGGTGGATATGTAATTCAGAATATAGAACATTTTGATGATAAATTTTTGTGTATGAACGGAGATTTACTCATTGATATGAATTTTGAATCGTTCCTGGAAGTAGCAAATAATTCAAAAAATTCAACTATCTGTTCAATACCCGTTGAAGATCCATCAAGATATGGCGTACTTGAGTTGGAAGGTACAAAAATAATAAACTTTATTGAGAAGCCAAAAGATATGAAATATGGAAACAATATAAGCCTTGGTGTCTATTGTTTTCACAAAAAAGATATCAGAGAAATCAAAAACAATTTGGAAGTACCCTGTTCTTTTGAGAAAAATGTATTTCCTGAATTAGCGAATAACAATTTATTGGATTGTTTTAGTGTAAATGGAAATATGTTAGATGTAGGAACAAGAGAGTCGTATATATATGCTCATACAGAAAATCAAACGAATTGGATTTCTGAATCAGCGACCATCGGAAAAGATACGGTGATAGAGAATAGCGTTATATTAGGTTCAAGTTCCATTGGAAACAATGTTCAAGTTAATAATTCAATAATCTGCAGTGAAGCGATAATTGAAGATGAGGCAGTCATAAATGACGAAATTTTTAAATCATGAAATATAAAAAAGCATTAGTAACAGGTGGAGCTGGATTTATTGGTTCACATTTAGTAGAGGAATTACTCAAAAACAATGTAAGAGTTTTAGTTATCGATAATTTATTGACAGGAAAAAAAACAAATTTAGACAGATTAGAAAACGTAGACGTAATTTATGATGACCTTGGTTCTCATGAGTCTATAAAAGAAATTGAAAAATTTAATCCTGAAATTTGTTTTCATTTAGCAGCACAATCTTCAGTTGTAATTTCTGTAGAAGATCCCTTACTAGATTTTGAACATAATCTTTTACAGCCTATTAAATTAATACAAACATTAATAAGTACAGATTGTAAGAAGTTTGTTTTTAGCTCTTCTGGAGGAACAATATTTGGTGAACCTAATATAATTCCAACTTCTGAAGAAGACTTTGCAGGTGAGCCAGTTTCTCCTTATGGTGTAGCAAAGAAAAAGCTTAATGAATTTATAAAATTGATGTTAGAAAATGAAAAAATGTCATACTCAATTTTGAATTTATCAAATGTTTACGGTCCACGTCAAGACCCCCACGGAGAAGCAGGAGTAATGTCAATATTTACTGGAAAAATGCTAAATAATGAAAAACCAATAATTTATGGTGATGGAAACCAAACAAGAGATTATATATATGTTGCTGACGTTGTGAGTGCATTAATTAAATCATCTGAAAATGATAATGATTTATTTTTAAATATAGGTACAGGTGTTGAAACATCTGTAAATGAGTTGGTGTCATTAATCGCATTAAAAACTTCATGGGAAGAAGAACCTGATTACAAACCTCAGAGAGACGGAGAATTGCGAAGGAGTGTTTTAAATAACAACAAAGCTAAGAAAAGTTTGGATTGGGAACCAGAATATGATTTAAATAAAGGTATTGAAGAATTAGTAGATTGGTTTAAGAATTTATAAAAAATTTTTAAAGAAAAAAATCTTCGTCTTCTTTTCTTATTAATTCTCCAACTCCCAAATCAGAGGATTCATAATCAACACCTCTTATGATTGCTACAGGAATATTTTCACTTTTTTTCATAACTAATTCTGCGGCACCAGCTAGTTCGTCAATAATTGCAATTTCAGTGGCAAAAAGCTCATTATCGAAAGCATCTTTTTCACCGATATAGCTTTCCAAAGGTTTAATTCCAGATGAACCTATAGCAACATTGGTTTGCCCTTTTCTCCATGCTCTTCCAAAGGTATCGGATATGATCACGCTGACTTTTTTATTTGTGTTGTATTCAATTTTCTTTTGTATATCTCTAGATGTCTTATCTGGATCTTCAGGCAATAGTAAAACAGAACCTTTTTTTATATTTGATTTATCTATACCTGCGTTTGCACAGATAAAACCATGTTTTGTTCTTGCGATTATCGTATCGCCTCTTTTTCTTAAAATTTCTAAAGATTCTTTTTTAATTAATTCCTCAATATTTTCAAAATTGTTTTCTATCAATCTATTCTCAGCTTTAGATACGATCTTTTGGGTTATAACAATTACATCATTGTTTTCTAGAGCAATATTGTTGTTTAAAAATCCTTTTATTAACTCATCAGCTAAATCATGCTTAGGTGAAAATTCAGGTAGATTTTTAATAGGAATGATAGTTATGTTATTCATGATCAATAATGAATTTAGCTAAGTTGGTCGAAACTTCTACAGATTTAAATAATATATTTGTTTCGATTGTATTTTCAGCGCCATCGGAATCACCATTATGCACTACATAGAAATTTCCAACATAATCATAAAACTTTTTTATTCCACTTATGTCACTTTTATAACCAAGATCTTCAAAATTTTTCTTAGAAGGGCCTTTAATTGCTTTATCTTGTATGAATGGTGAAACAATATATGTTGAATCATCGTCAATTAATTTTTCCTTTAAATTTTTTATCGAGAGAATTGGTCCAATAGAAAGTATTGGATTTGAAGGTCCAATCACAATCTTGTCAGCTTTTTCAATTGCTTTAGAAACTTCATTAGTTATATCTGCATCCTCAGAATTTAAATAAATAACATCACTTAAATCAGGTTCCGATTTTAATTCAACAAAATATTCTTGAAAGTCTAATAATTTATTTTCAGTGGTTTTCAATTTTGTACTAACTAAATTATCTGTCATCGGAAATATTTTGCAATTTAATCCAAATTTATCAGAAATTATCTTTGTTATTTGAGTAAGTGATTTACCCTCTGAAAATAATTGATTTCTAAAAAGGTTTAAAGCAAGATCTTTATCGCCAATACTGAATTCTTGAGGAAAATATTTTTTAAATTCTTCACTTACAACAAAACTATCATTTTTCTGGCCCCATCCAAGACCACCCTCAATTCCAGCTAATGCATAAATTACAGAATCTATATCTGGAGATAGCCTAACTCCTTGTATGGTTTCATCATCACCCGTATTGATAATAATTGTTAGGTCGATTTCGTCGAGATTGTAAAAACCTTTTGCAAGTTTTGCTCCGCCAATTCCACCTGATAAATAAACAATTTTTTTCATACTTTATTACTCTTACCAATATTCCATTAACATTTTAATAATGGTAGATAGAGAAATTCTAGAAGCAATATCTGAATTAGGAGAATCGGATTTAAAAAGATTACGTATCCTAATTGATAACAAGCTTGGGCCCACAGGTAATGAACAAAAAATATCCTATAGGCAAAAATTAATCAAATGTGGAAGAGAATCATGTAATAGTTGTCCTCATGGACCGTACTGGTATGCTGAGTGGTCAGAAAATGGTAAAAGAAGTACTAAATATCTTGGAAAAATTTTAAATGAAATCAATTAGTAAAAGTTTAAATTCAAATATTTCGCAACAATTATTTTATTTACTTGTTTTAGTCCTATTTTTAAGAATTGATTTAATTTTTCAAGACAATACACCTACTGGTGGAGATATGGGAGCTCATATAGTTGCAATTGATACTTTTATAAAAGATTTCATACCAAATTTTCAAATAAATGGATGGTCTAATGATTGGTTTGGTGGATATCCTCTGTACTATTTTTATTTTCCAATACCGCCATTAATCACTTTTTTCTTGAATCTTGCATTTCCTTTTGGAGTTGCATTCAAAATTATGGTTGCTATGTCTACTATTTTAGTTGTTTATTCTTTCGAAAAACTTATGAGAAAAACATCGAATCAAATTTCTATCTATGGTGCTTCAGCTGGGTTATTTTATGTTTTTACAGAGTCGTTTACTATTTATGGAGGGAATTTAGCATCCACATTGGCAGGGCAGTATTCGTTTGGGTATTCATTAGCATTTGCAAATTTATCAATTTTTTATTTAATAAAATCAAAAAATAATTTTAGATTTCCAATTAGTTCTATTTTTCTTGCTTTGTGTTTGATGTCTCATCTAATTCCTTTTTTTATATATTTCCCAATCTATGCTTTTTACTGGTTATCAAAAAAACAAAAACTAAATCAAAAAATACTCTCTATTTCAATATTTTTAGCACTTGTATCAAGATGGTCCCTCTCATTGTTTATGAATTTAGAATTTACAACAAATATGAGTTACACCCCATTTTCAAGATTAGATGATTTAATTAAAGATGATATTTTACCCATAATTTTTATCTTGGTAGGTCTGTTGATATTAAAGCATAAAAATTTGATTAAAAGTAAGTCTTTAAACTTATTTGATCTATATATTATATCTTCATCTTTACTTCTTTATTTTTTTGTCCCAGAGGGTGCTCTTTGGAATGGAAGATTGGTATCATTTTTCAATCTTGGAATTGTTTTTATATTTTTCAAATCAATTGAAATTTTTGTTGAGGATTTAAATTTTTATCAACAGGGAGTCAATGTCCTAACAATTCTTTTTTTAGGTGTAACAATTTATTGTTTGTATGTATTTTATGAAAAATGGTCAACTTACCAATCATATTTAAACCTTTACATACCAATTATTTTTTTGATATTGATTTATGCACTCCTAAATTTAAATAATGTTGTCGTACAACTTAATTTGTTGATTGTTTCTATTATTTTCTCTACTGTATCTTTTTTGCCACATTGGCTAAATTGGAATTTCACAGGTTATGAGGGAAAGAACGACTGGAATCAAATTGAAAGTTTATACACTCAATTAGAAAATTTAAAACCTGGAAGGATTATGTGGGAACCAAATTCTGATATGAATAAATATGGAACCCCAATGACATTAATGACAATTCCTTATTTTACAAAACATACAAGCATGGAAGGTTTATATTTTGATTCAAGCATTACAACCCCATTTCATTTTATATCTGTATCTGGTTTGGCAAAAAGACCATCAAATCCAGTAGGTGGACTTTCATATATAAATAACCAATTTGATAAAGGTGTAGATTATCTTTATCACTTAGGTGTAGATTATTTCATTTCGTATACAGAAGAAATTGAGAGTAAAGCAATGAATTCTGATAGACTAACATTTCTTTTTTCATCAGAGCCATTTTCAGTATTTGAAGTTAACTCCTCTAAAATAGAATTAATTAATCAAGATATTGTTGTTTTTTCAAAAGTAAACAAACAAGAGGGTATTCTAAGTTCAGTTTTTAGAAATACTAATATAACCAATTTTTTTCAAAAAGCATATGAAAATTTTGATGAACTCGATGAAAAGAGAGTCGTTGAAGTAAGTAATAAAATAGTGATACAGTCATCTAATAAGACTGATTTAGAAGTTACAGATCTAAAAATTACAAACAAGAAAATTTCATTCTTTACAAACAATCCTGGTGAATTACATTTAATAAAAGTTTCTTACTTTCCAAATTGGTCTATTTCAAAGGGTCTAGGGCCATTTAGGACCTCCCCCTCATTTATGTCAGTCATACCTAACCAAGAATATGTAGAGATCAATTTCGAAAGAACAACACTAGAAAAAAACAGCTTCTATTTTTCAATATTTTCGTTACTCTTATCCTTAATTATTTTTATAAGATCTTTTAAAAATGTTAAAAAAACTTAAAAATTCAAAATTATTAAGAGGTGATTCAACCTACGCACAACTATTTAGAACGTATATCGTTGGTGGATTCAATTTAGTTGTTGGTCTTGGATTAAGTTATTTATTTCAATTTTTTGTTTTTTATTCAATTGAGATTCCATTAAGAACTTATTTAACAAATATTTTTGCTTTTTCAATCGGAGTTATAATTTCATATTTTTTATCTAGAAAAATTATTTTCAAATTATCTATATACGAGGGGGGATTTAAAGAATTTGTAAAGTTTTTTGTTACAAATTTAATCAACTTAGTTGTTCCATTGTTTATCTGGTTTTTAATTGACTTGATCAGACCATCAATTCAAGATAATGAAATACAGTTTTTAATAGCAACTGTTTTGATACATGGATTTATTCTTCCCATTAAATATTTAATTTATAAATTGTTTGTATTTAAAGACTCTTTAAATAATTGAAGCCGTAATAATAATAAACTTTTTAGTGTTCTAGGAATTCTTGTAAAAATAACAGACACACTTGGTCTAATCTCATTTACTTTTGCAGGTACTTCAAGAATTTTGTATCCTGATTTCTCTATTCTAATTAAAAGTTCAGTATCAAAAATATCTTGTGTTGAAATAACGTTATTGATTTCTTTTTGAATATTGTATCTTCTTATAGCTTTCATTCCATGAGTATCACTAAGTGAGGTTTGAAATAAAAGTTTTAAAATTAATACAAATATTGATGTTGCCATTTTTCTGATAAATGTTCTTTCGTCTTTAGATTCATTTAATCTTTTCGATGCAATTAGTGCTACGAAATTCTCATCTAGTTCCAATGATTGATTAAGAAATTTTTTTGAAAAATAATCAATATCAAATGATATTACAATATCATTTTTTGCAATTTCAAATCCATTTTTTAATGCAAGACCATAGTTTGCATAATTACTATTTATCATAAAACAATTATCTTTATCTTCTATAAAAGATTGAATAAGATTTTTCGTGTTGTCCATAGATCCATTTTCAGAAAAAATAATTTCAAAGGGCATATTCATCTCTTGGCAAATGTTGAAGATTTTATCAGCAGATTCTAAAAAGATTTCTTCTTCATTAAATACTGGTATTACAACTGAAAAATTATTAATCATGCTGTTCATTTTCATAAACATTACAATACATATGGAGTGGATGAAAATAAACTAGATTTAATTTTTAAAGCTTACGATGTAAGAGGTGTTTTTAATGAAACAATTACACCAAAAGTTGGTTTTAAAATAGGTGCAGCTTTTGCTTCTTATGTAGATTCAAATGAAATTATTGTCGGGCATGATGGTCGAATTTCAAATAATGAAATGTTTGCAGCTATAAGTTCTGGAATACAATCAGTTAACAAAATAGTTTTGTACGTTGGTATGGTTCCAACAGATGTTGTTTATACACTTTCTGGAATTAAGAATTTACCTGGTTTAATCATTACAGCATCTCACAATCCAAAAGAGTACACAGGTTTGAAGTTTTGCAACAGTGGAGCAGTAGCGATCGGTCAAGAAACAGGATTAAAAGAAATAAAGAATTTAGCAGAAAAATTCAATGATGATTTTAATATGTCAGAATTGCCTAAGGTGCAAACTATGAATCAACTTTATTTAGAACATTTTAAAAATATAGTTGATCCATCTGAAATAAGTGACAAAGTGAAATTTGCAATTGATGGTGGGAATGGTGTTCTTGGTGCAATTATTGAAGATCTATCAAAATCATTTAGTTTAAATTTTTATGGCCTTTATATAGAAGTAGATGGTAACTTCCCAAATCATCCAGCAGATCCATCTAATCAAGAAAACCTGAAAGATTTAAAAAATAAAGTTGTATCACAAAATCTTGATTTTGGAGTTGCTTTCGATGGAGATGCTGACAGGTCTGTATTTGTTGATGATAAAGGAAACATAATTAGTGGAAGTATGATGACTTGTTTAATTTCTGATTGGTTATTTGAAAAGAAATCTGAAATAAAGATAGTTCATAATGTAAATGTTCAACCATCTGTTATTGAATATTTAAAAAATAAAGGAATAGAGACAATAAGATCTAAAGTAGGTCATTCATACATAAAAAAAATTATGAGAGATAATGATGCAGATTTTGGTGGGGAACATAGTGCACATTTTTATTTGAGAGAAAATTTTTATGCTGATTCCGGAATATTGACATTATTAATATTTTTAAAAATTTTATCTGAGAAAAATATTAAAAGTTCAGAACTTGTACAAAATTATCACTTTATGCCGTCATCTGGTGAAATCAATTATATTGTCGAAGATGTAGAGATAAGTTTAAAAAAAATTGAAAACTCTTTTGAGGGTGAATTTGACAAATTAGATGGACTATCATATTTTTCTGATGATTTTTGGTTTAATGTCAGAGGATCAAACACTGAGCCTATGCTTAGATTAAATGCAGAAGCAATAAATCAAAAAACTTTAGATAACATCATTGAAAAAATTTCAAATATAATAAGTTAATAGATGTTAAATATTGCATTCGACCTAAAAAATCAAATAATTTCTGATCTTGATTCTTCTAGTAATCTTCAGAAAATTTCATATGAGAATCTATTAATCATGGGTATGGGCGGCTCAGGTGTCGCAGGAGATGTGATGAAAGTACTTTCTGATGAAATATCTGATAAAAATATAATTGTTCATAAGGATTATTCAATCCCAAAACAGGTTTTGAAGTTAAGACCTATGTGTTTATTCATTTCATACTCTGGAAACACAGAAGAAACGTTATCAGGTATATCTGATGCAAAAAAGAATAATTTAGATTGGATCGTTATTTCAAGTGGTGGAAAGTTAATTGATATCGCTCAAGAAGAAGGTAAAGAATACATTAAAATTCCAAGTGGATTACAACCAAGGGCAGCATTTGGATACCTCACTTTGGCTATTTCAAGAATTTTAGATATTGTTGAAGGTTCAGATTATGAATCTCAATTGAAAGACATAAGCTCATACTTAGATAATTTGTCTGAAAAAGGTGATGAGTCAGATATCAATAAATTATCTTTAAATATATGTGAAAGTATCAACAAAAAAACTGTAGTCATATATTCAGGAACAGATATGTCAAAGGTTGTGTCGCTACGTTGGAAAACTCAAATTAATGAAAATGCAAAATCTAAAGCTTTTGTTGGCAATTTACCAGAGGTACATCACAATGAAGTTCTATCATGGGATGCAGATATAGATGGAAGCAAAAAAAACTATATTGTTATTTTGATTCGAGATAAAAATGAAAATGTACAAATTAGTAAAAGATTTGAATTTACTAAAGAATTGATAGGAAAGAAAGTAGATATTGTTGAAGTTAATTTAAACAATCAGGAAAGTACGCTAAAAACCCTATTGGAGTTAGTATTACTAGGTGATTTAGTTAGTTTAAACTTAGCAAACAGACTAACTATCGATCCAGAAAATATTGATACAATTGAAAATTTAAAAAAATTACTAGGAGGATAATGTCTACTATAAAAGACAAAAATCTATCAGCAGTAGGTCAACAGGAAGTTGATTGGGCTGCTAGACAAATGAAAGTTCTGGACGAAATTAAAACAGAGTTCTCAAGTAATAAGCCACTAAATGGTTTGAATATAGGTGCATGCATGCACGTAACAAAAGAAACAGCTAATTTAATGCTTACTTTAAAAGCTGCTGGGGCAAAAGTTGCATTGTGTGCATCGAACCCACTATCAACTAAAGATTCAGTTGCTGCCTACCTTGCTGAGAATGATGTTGAAGTACATGCAGTACATGGAGTATCAAATGATGAATTCTTTAAGCATCTCAATTCTGTTTTAGACACAAAACCTGACATAACGATGGATGATGGAGCTGATCTAGTTACATTACTTTTAACTGATAGATCTGATTTACCAGTTATGGGTTCAATGGAAGAAACAACAACTGGGGTAATAAGACTGAAGTCGATGGAAAAAAATAATAAACTTCGCTTTCCTGTCGTTGCTGTCAATGACTCTGACACGAAGCATTTATTTGATAATCGATTCGGAACAGGTCAAAGTGCTATGGATGGTGTTGTGAGAGCAACAGATCTCTTGATTGCTGGTCTAGATGTGGTTGTGATTGGTTTTGGTGATTGTGGAAAAGGAGTAGCAGAACGAGCATATGGAATGGGTGCTAAAGTGACAGTCGTTGAGCCTAACTCGGTACGCGCTCTAGAAGCTTTAATGCATGGATATGATGTAAAAAGTAGTGTTAATGCAGCAAAAATTGCTGATGTAATTGTATCTGTAACAGGAAACATGCATGCATTAGATAAGAAACATTTTGACGTAATGAAAGACGGAGTAGTTTTAGCTAATGCAGGACATTTTGATGTAGAAATCAATCTAGATGTATTAAAACAAGATAGTGCTGAAGTACATAGAGTTAGAGATCATGTAGAAAGCTATTTGTACGATGGTAAAGAAATCTTAGTCCTTGCTGAGGGAAGACTAGTTAATTTAGCTGCTGCAACTGGCCATCCTGCTTCAGTGATGGATATGTCATTTGCTAACCAGGCCTTGGCTGCAGAATGGATAAAAGATAATCATGAAGACCTAGAGCCAAAAGTTTATACTCTTCCGAATGAAGTTGATTTAAAAATTGCAGCTACAAAATTAGGACTCATGGGTGGAGAATTAGAAATCCTTACTAAAGAGCAAATTGAATATCTCGACTCATGGGAGCATGGCACAAGCTAAATTTGAGTATTTTTAAAAAAGTTTTATCTGTTGGAAGTGGAAAACTTGCACAAGAGCTTGATAAAAAAGTCGAGTTAATTAACTCTAAAGAATCTGAAGTTGAAAAATATTCCGACAATGAAATTAAAAATAAATTTCAAAATTTAAAAAAGGAGATAACCTCAGAAAACAAATTTGATTTTGAGGTTGATGCATTTTCATTAGTAAGGGAAGCATCTAAAAGAACAATTGGACAACGCCACTATGACGTACAGTTGTTCGGTGGAATGGTTTTATTAAGAAATAAAATAGCTGAGATGAAAACAGGGGAAGGTAAAACACTTGTTTCTACACTCCCCATATCATTTATGTCACTTTTTGATCAAAGTGTTCATGTTGTAACAGTGAATGACTATCTATCAAGAAGAGATGCTGAATGGATGAGTCCAATTTATAACTTTTTAGGACTTGAAGTTGGCCTTATTTATTCAAATCAAGACTACCAAGAAAAAGTTTCAGAATATAAAAAAGACATTGTTTATGGAACTAATAATGAATTTGGTTTTGATTATTTAAGAGACAACATGGCACAAACCTCAGAACAACTAACTCAAGGAAACCTATTTTATGCAGTAATTGACGAAGTTGACTCAATTTTAGTTGACGAGGCCAGAACACCTTTAATTATTTCTGGAAGGGTTGAGGAGTCAACGAAATGGTATCTACAATTTTCAAAATTAGTTAAGCAAATGAAAAAAGACATCCATTATGAAGTAGATGAATCAAAAAAACAAATTCACCCTACAGAGGAGGGAATTGAATTTATCGAGGGTAAATTAGGTATTGATAATCTATATGAAAACACATCTACAAACTTTATTCATTATTTAACAGCTTCATTACGTGCTAAAGAAATTTATAAAAAAGATATTGATTACATAAAATCTGATGGGCAGGTAAAAATAGTAGACGAATTTACAGGACGTGTTTTAGAAGGAAGACGTTATTCTGACGGACTCCATCAAGCAATTGAAGCTAAAGAAAATGTAAATATTCAGGACGAAAATCAAACTTTAGCATCGATCACTTATCAAAATTATTTTAGGATGTATGAACATCTATCTGGCATGACAGGTACGGCAAAAACTGAAGAAGAGGAATTAATTCAAATTTATAATCTTGAGGTGGTGGAGATACCAACAAACCTACCAGTAGCAAGAAACGATAATCAAGACACTGTTTACAAAACGAAGAATGCAAAACTAAATGCAGTTGTAGAAGATATAAAAAAAAGACACGAAATTGGACAACCAGTTTTATTAGGTACAGTCTCAGTTGACTCATCAGAAGAAATTTCAAAAGCATTAACAAAAAACAGTATTAAGCATTCTGTTTTAAATGCAAAAAATCACTTGGAAGAAGCATCAATTATTGCTCAAGCCGGACGACTAAAAGCCGTTACCGTTGCAACGAATATGGCAGGAAGAGGTGTAGACATCAAATTAGGTGGTAATAGTGAATTTATGGCTAAAAATGAAGCAGAAAAAGAAAACAAATTAGATGATGAAAAATACATGGAGGAGTTAATTTCGAAATTTGATTCTTCGATCAATGACGAAAAAGAAAAAGTAATTGAACTTGGAGGTCTTTATGTAATTGGGACAGAAAGACATGAATCTCGCAGAATTGATAACCAATTAAGAGGAAGATCAGGAAGGCAAGGTGATCCAGGTGAATCAAGATTTTATATAAGTCTTGAAGATGACTTAATGAGAAGATTCCAAGGTGAAAGAATTCAATCAATTATGGATAAGCTTAACTTGCCTGATGATGAAAAGATTGAGCAGAGTATGGTAACTAAGAGTATCGAAAGAGCTCAAGCACAAGTTGAATCTTTAAACTTTGAAATAAGAAAAAATGTTCTAAAGTTTGATCAAGTCCTTAATCAACAAAGAGATGTAATTTATAAATGGAGACGAGAACTATTAATATCTGACAATATAGAAAATCTGATCACTGATTGGCGAGATGACATATTTAATGAACTACAAAATAATGTTGATAACTATAAAACACAATATGAAACAATTGAAGATTATAGAAATTTTGTTGAAGATGAGTTGAGTCTAATTTTATCTGATAACTTAAAAAAACAAATATTACAAACCGCTGAAATAAATGACAATTTAGAAATAGTATCAAGTCTGGAATTCCTATACAATAAAAATTTGAAATCAGATAAAAATAATTTCATGAATTTAGCAAGAATGGGTTCACTTTCGTTTATCGATCAATCCTGGAAAAATCACCTTTCTGAAATGGATTATCTTAGATCAGGTATTGGATTAAGAGCAATGGGTCAGAGAGATCCATTAGTTGAATATCAAAAAGAAGGATATGATTTATTTGAAGATTTAATTCACAATGTAAAGTTATCTGTTGTTAGACTTTTATTAAACTTTGAAAAAGTATCGGCAGAAAATAATAATCTAAGGAAAGAAGAAACAAAAGAAGCAAATATAAACAATAAAGACAAGATTGGGAGAAATGATCCTTGCTATTGTGGATCAGGTTTAAAATATAAAAAGTGTGGAATGCTAAATAAATGTACAAAGAACTAATAAACAAGATACTAAATTTTAAGGAAAGATTGACTTCAGCTATGGAGTATCTTTGACTTTGAAAATAAAAAAAAGCAACTTTTAGAAATAAATAAAGTTATTTCTGAAGAAAATTTTTGGACTATAAACCCTAATGCTCAAAATATTGTCAAGAATGCTTCAAATATTGAAAAAATAGTAAATTTATTAGAAGTAATCGAGGTTGAAATTAAAGATCTCGAGGAATTTATTGAATTGAGTAAAGATAACTCATCTGAATTAGATGAAATAAAGAATCAGCTTATTAACACAGAACAAAAAATTATTGATTTAGAAGAAGAATCTTTATATTCGGAAGAGTTTGATAATCATTCTGCTGTTTTAACGGTTAATGCGGGTGCAGGAGGGGTTGATGCTCACGATTGGGCAGAAATGCTATTAAGAATGTATACAAGATTTTTGGATAACAATAATATGCAATATGAAATTGAAGAAATTTCTACTGGAGAGGAAGCGGGCATTAAATCTGGATCAATAAGGATTGACAATTACCGTGCATACGCAAATTTAGAAAGTGAAAGAGGTGTTCATAGATTAGTTAGAATAAGCCCGTTTGACAGTAATAAAAGAAGACATACTAGTTTTGCAGGAGTTGATGTTGTTCCATTAATTGATGATTCGGATGAGTTTGATTTAAATGATGATGATATCCGTATTGATGTTTATAGGTCTTCTGGAGCTGGAGGTCAACATGTAAATACTACGGATTCTGCTGTTAGAGTTACCCATATTCCAACAGGAATAGTAGTTGCTTGTCAGGCCGAAAGGTCACAGTTACAAAACAAAATACGAGCCTTAGGCCTTCTAAAATCAAAACTAATACTATTAGAAAAAGAAGAAAAATTAAAAAAACTCGATTCAATTAGAGGGGAACAAGTTGAAGCAGGGTGGGGTAGACAGATTAGGTCTTATGTTATGCAACCTTATCAACAAGTTAAAGACGCAAGAACAAACATTGAAGTTGGAAATATTCAATCAGTTTTAGATGGAGATATTAACATATTTATTAATGAGTATTTAAAATGGCGTAGACAGGGATTAAATGATTAAGTTAGATAATGTTTCATTAGTTTTTCAAGGTGGAAGTGTTGCGCTTTCAAATGTCACTACAAATATTTCAGAGGGTGAATTTGTTTACCTTATTGGTCATTCTGGAAGTGGTAAATCATCCTTACTTAAACTTCTTTATAAAGAATATTCTGCAACAAAAGGAGATATAGAAGTTGTAGATATGGATGTAACTAGCTTACCTAAGTGGAAAATACCTTTGTTGAGAAGAAAATTAGGAATTGTTACACAAGAACCCCAACTGCTTGAAGATAGAACAACTTTTGAAAATATAAGTTTTGCTCTTGAAGTACTTGGTTTTGAAGAAAAGGAAATAGATGTGAAGACCAGTACTTTGATTGATTTAGTTGGTTTAAACGAAAGTATGTACAAATTTCCAAGTCAACTTTCGGGAGGAGAGCAAACAAGGGCATGTATAGCTCGTGCATTAGCATCAAATCCATTAGTCCTTTTATGTGACGAACCAACCGGTAATTTAGATCCAGACCTTAGTATTCAAATTATCTCATTATTAGAAAAAATAAATAGGGCTGGAACAACAGTTTTAATGGCAACACATGACTCATCGATCGTCAACAGAAGAAAAAAAAGAGTTTTGCAACTGAAAGATGGAAAATTATTAAGTGATGTAGACCAAGGGAGATATGTTTAAACACTTATGAAAAAATTAAACTATGTTTTCAAGAATACATTTATAAACATGAGAAGAAATCCATTATTAGTTATTGCAACAATGCTCGCAGTTTTGGTATCTTCATTTCTGGTTTTTACTACACTTTCTGCGCGTGCCATTGTAGAAAACAACACATCACGATGGCAAAATGGAGTCCACGTTGTTATTTTTTTAGACGATAGGGTGACTTCTACAGCTCACAAACAACTTCAGGATACTTTAGAAAGCTATCCAGAAGTAAGGATGGTAGAGTATTTTACAAAATCTGAAGCTTCCGATGAATTCAAAATATTGTTCAAAGATCAACCTGAATTACTGCAAGAGGTTGATTTTGATATATTACCAACATCTTTGCGTATAAATCTGAATGATCCAGCAGACTATCAGTTGATAATTGAAAGAATGGATGGCAACCCTGCAGTGAAAGAGATAAGAGCTTCTGGAGAAGCAATTGAACGACTCTTAAGTTTAACAAATACACTAGTTTTATCTGCAACAATTTTTGCAGGATTAATTGCATTTGCCGCGTTTATTTTAATTATTAATACATTGAGGCTTACTGCTTATGCAAAGAAAAAAGAAATAAAAATTATGAGAACTATAGGAGCATCATCAACGTACATAAGACTTCCATTTATTTTTGAAGCAGTTTTTGAATCATTAATTGGAACAAGTTTTGCTGTTGGTCTTGGTTGGGGGTTTATACAGTATTCAAAAACCTCATTTATTGCAGAGAGTATTTTCGATATAGCAATTTCTGATTCATATTTAATCAATTTAACTCTAATTTTATTATTATCGACTGTAATATTTGGATTTTTTGCGAGCTTTGTTGGAATCAGGAAAGCACTTAATGATTAAAAAGTTATTTGCAGTTTCAATATTATTTATGGTTTTCCTACAAACAATATTTGTTGATCATTCTTTCGCAATTACTGCAGAGGAAAGGCTTGAAGAGGTAGAAAAGCAGCTTGTAGCAATAGCAAACCAAATAAAACAATATGAAGGTGACAAGACAGATTTAGAAAAAGCGATCTTGGCGAATGATTCATCCCTCAAAAAAGTAAATGAAGAACTTGCAGAAGTCCAGAGAAGACTTCTTGTTGCTGAACTTGCACTTGAAAAAGCTTTGGAGGGTTACAGCGAAACTTTAAACAGCCTTGCTGATGTTCAACAAAATATCGTAAAAGAACAAATTACATTGGGTACTACCAAAAACGAAATTGCAAAAGTAAAAGATGAGTTATTTGAAACTCAAAAAAATTTAAATCTAGCAAAAGACGAGTTACAAGACAAAGCCGTTGATATGTATATCAACGGTGTTATGAGCCCAGCAACAGCCTTATTTATTAATCTAAATGATTTATCTGATTTTCTGGCTGCTCTAGGTTATGCCTCTGCGATTGTAAATACAGCTTACGAAATAATAGAGTCTTTAAATTCGTTTGAAAGTTTATCAGAAACTCAAACTGAGTTTCTATCGGAACGTGAAAAAGAAAGGGAAGAAATCATAGCTTCTCTTCAACTGGAAGAGGAAAAGAAGAATCAAATTTCTATTGAAGCTGAAGAGTATGCAGATGAAGTAGAGGAAAGTAAAAATAGGGTAGAAAGAGAAAAGGCACAAGTTGAAAATAAAAAGGCTGCTGTTTTAGCAGAAAGAAAGAAAGCTCAGAACCTTTTGAAAGAAGCAAATAATCAATTGGCTAAATTAGATGCTGAACATGCAAATCTTGAAAAACTTGAAGATGCCATTCAGGCAGACATAAACAGGTTAAGTACGCTTGGTGGAGCAGCTCCAGATAAGTTAACTTGGCCTATAACTGGAAGTTATGTTTCAAGTGGTTATAAGTGGAGAAGATTTAGAGGAACAACAAGTTTTCATGGAGCTATAGATATCCCTGGAAGAACAGGTACACCTATAAAAGCTGCAGCAGGAGGAGTAGTCATTCTTGCAAGATATTATGGTTTAGCTGGTAGAACAGTTTTTATTGATCATGGTGGGGGAATGACGACACTTTATTTTCATATGAATGAAATAAGAGCATCTGTTGGCCAAACTGTTGTTACAGGTGATGTAATTGGGACTGTTGGTACAACAGGTAGATCAACAGGTCCACACTTACATTTTGAAGTAAGACTAAAGAATCCAAATACGGTTAGTTGTAGCCTTCCTTACTTAGATCCTACTTCTAGGGGAAGAATGAATCCTTATTGCTTTTTAGATAGATGAAAGTTTTCGCAGAGAATCGTAAAGCAAGAAATTCTTATGAATTTCTTGAATTTTTTGAAGCAGGAGTTGTACTGACTGGTCCCGAGACAAAAAGCACAAGAAATGGAGGAATTTCGATTATTGATGCTTTTGCGACAATAGATGATGAAGAAGCTGTAATTAGAGAAATGAATATTGAACCTTACAAATATGCTGATTTAATTGATTATGACCCCAAAACCCCCAGAAAACTTTTGCTCCATAAAAAAGAAATAAAAAGACTTATCGGATTAATATCAACAAAAGGTCTTACCCTTATCGCAACAAAAGTTTTTGAGCAAAATGGCTATATTAAAATTCAATTAGCTCTTGCAAAAGGTAAAAAAGATATCGATAAAAGAAGAAAGATTACAGATAAAAGAGTTAGAAAAGAAATTAGAGACTTTAAATAATTTCTTTTTTAAATTACTTTTATAAATTTATAATTTATAAACTTAATAAGAAATTAAAGGAAATTATGGTAAAAGAAATAAATGCTGAAGAATATTCAGAAATTGTAAATTCATCTAATCCGGTTGTTATTGATTTTCATGCTACTTGGTGTGGACCGTGTAAAGTACTGAGTCCAATTTTAGAAGAATTAGATGATGAAATAGAAGGTGTTGAGTTCGTTAAACTTGATGTCGATCAACATCCTCAAATTGCTGGACAAAATCAAGTTATGGGCGTACCGACCGTAGTTATTCTAAAAGATGGTGAAGTTAAAGACAGGTTTGTAGGCGTTCAACCAAAAGAAGTGATAAAAGAAAAAATTACTTCACTAGGTTAATAGTGTTACGAATTGTATTAGTTTTACAAGTACTAATACTTCTTTTGTTCGGATTCTTTATTTTAAATATTCAAAATACAGTAAATGAGTTATCAGGTCAATTAGAAACTGCGCTACTAACCATAGAGGATATGAAAACAGTACTTCCTGAAATTGAAGAAGCAGTGGAGAACTTTAATCAATTAGAGCCATTATTCGAGAACCTTGGAAAACTTAGTGAATTACTCTCAGTATTGACAGATCCATTTGGTTCAAATGGATAATAAATCAGGAATTATCATGTACAGCACACAGTGGTGTGGAGACTGTGTAAGATCGAAGAAAGTTTTTGATAAGTTGAATATCAAATTTACTGAAATTGATATCGACTTTGATAAAGACGGATATGAAATAGCTAAGAAATTACAAAATCAAAATCCTAGAATACCAACTATAGTTTTTGAAGATGGAAGCTATTTAGTTGAACCCTCTGATGTTGAGCTCATAGATAAATTAAACTCTTTATAATTTGAGTGATGTTAGATAATAAAATAAATTCTCAAGATTTTATAAATTTTTGTAATGAAACTCTAGATATTTCTGGAAAAATAGCATTAGCTCATTTTCGCGACATAAGGGATTTGACAATTAAAGTTGATGAAAGTCCAGTTACTCTTGCAGATAAACAAATTGAACAGGTAATTAGAAGAGAAATAGAAAAAGAGTATCCAAAGCATAATATTGTCGGTGAAGAGCTTGAAGTTCTAAATAATGAATCTGAATATACATGGTATATTGACCCAATTGATGGAACCCGAAGTTTTATAGCTGGAAAAAATGACTTTGGAACTTTGATTGGACTGGTCAAAAATGATGAGATTATTGGAGGAGTTATTGATTGTCCAGCCTTAAAAGAAAGATGGGTTTCCTTTGAGAAAAATATAACTATGGTAAATGGAAATATTATTCAATGTAGAAAAATCGACAAACTTGAAAATTCAGTAATGGCAACAACTTCAAGTCATCAATTTGGTATGAAAAAATGGAGAGCTTACCAATCTCTTGAAGAAAGTGTTAAAGTTACGACTACTGGAAGTGACTGTTATAACTACGGATTGTTAGCTAGTGGGTATGTAGATATTGTTGCTGAAAAACTTACTGCTCCCCATGATTATTTACCTCTAATAAAAATTGTTGAAGGCGCAGGTGGTGTCATGACAGACTGGGATGGCAAGAGACTTCCTCTCGATGATAAAGATGTTTATGTTTTAGCCTCAGCCTCTAAAGAACTCCATGAGTTAGCATTAGAGAAATTAAAAAACAAATAACATGAAAATATTAGTTTGCGATAGGTTAGAAAAAAAAGTTTTAGACAAATTTGAAGAGCTCGGTGAAATTACAAATATTTCTGAGTCCAAAACAAAAACTGAAGATTTGATTAGTAATATCGTCGATACGGAAATTGTTGTGATTAGAAGTGGTACCAAAATAAATAAAGATATTTTAGAAAATGCAAATAATTTAAAAATTATTGCAAGGTGTGGAGTAGGAGTAGACAACGTTGATGTAGATGAAGCAACCAATAAAAAAATTTTCGTTACTAATTCTCCAAATGCAAATATAATTTCTGTTGCTGAATTAACAATTGGGCTCATCATTTCAGCTGCTAGAAAAATTCATGTATCAAATAATTCCCTTAAAGACAAAAAATGGGATCGGAATAAATTTCTTGGAACTGAACTTTATCAAAAACAATTAGGATTAGTTGGCTTTGGAAAAGCGGCAAAAGAAGTTGCAAAAAGATTGTCTGCGTTTGGAATGAACATAGTTTTCTATGATCCTTATGTAGATAGTTCTACAATAGAAGCTAAAAAAGTTGAGCTTGATGAACTATTGAAAACATCAGATGTTATATCAATTCATGTTGTTAAAACCGAAGAAACAACAAATTTGTTAAGCAATGAAAAACTTGATTTAATCAAAAAAGGTGGAATTTTAGTAAATACATCTAGAGGAGGAATAATTGATGAAGAGTCCCTTTTTCAAAAAGCAAATGAAAACTTTATTTTTGCTGGTCTAGATGTGTTTAACCAAGAACCACCAGACATTAATGAAACTTTTTCAAAATCAAATATAGTTACAACTCCTCATCTTGGTGCATCAACTTATGAAGCACAATTAAAAGCAGGTTTAGAAACTGTGAAAAATGTCTCAGATATTTTGAATGGTGATCTTTCAAGCGTTTTAAACATTTAAAAAAAATAAAAAAAGTATTTGTTATAGTTGTTAATTTTAGTGATAATAATATAACCAATTAGTTGTTACTGGCACCAATTAATTATCATTTTCGGGCAAATAAGAATACGTATTAATACCAAATTCTTTTTCTAAGATTTCATAAATTGGCCATCCATAAGGTTCACAACCCATCGTAGATTTACTTTGTTGCATCATTACTGGTGCTAAAGCACCTTCTTTTGGACAACCAACATGACCCCATTCTAAAATGTGTCCAACTTCATGATTGATAAGATACAATCTATAGGTTTCTAAATCAGATCCAAAATCAATTGCACCATTAACCCATCTAAAAAAATTTATAATAATTTGTTGTTCATTTCTACACGAATATATTCCATTTGTCTCGAGTGGATAACATAATTCATCCGTTTTTTCAGGCGATGCAAAAATGAATTCAAATTCACTTTCAACATCATCAACTAGCTGAAATTCTTTCTCGGTTACTTTAATCCAACCTCTTGAATCATTAAGGATTGAAGTGATTAACTTTCCTATGCAATCAACTTTTAATTGAATTGTTGACTCTATTTTTAACTTGAAATTTATTTTATTTTCGTCATAGGTGAATACCTCAAGGGGTTTGATCCATTCTTCATCTGTATTATTTGGCTCATCTTTTTTACATCCACTTTGCAAGTAATCATAAGAGATCTTTTTACTATTATTTATTTCTTCTTGTGTAGCATATATTGCTGTCTGATTTGGTGGAATAGTAGTTGTAGTTGTTGTGCTCGTGCTGGTTGTAGATGTTGTTGTAGTTGTTTCCATCAATGTTGTTGTAGACGAAGTTGATGTTGTTGAATTATTTGAAATTATTGAAGTCGTTTCGATTTCAGCCTCTGATTGGGTGTTAGTTTGCTGATCAACATTATCCTCAGAAAATATTACAAATGACAATCCTGCTATTCCAATTAATGCAATGAACAATATAACTAATCTTGAGTTGTTACTCATTGTTTAATGTTATATCTTGAAAAACAATGAAACAATATTTATTTGCTTTTATAACCTTTTTTATCTATGAATTCTTCTGGTTCTAATCCGAGTCCATCTGCGACTCTATTAATATAATTAAAATATGCAATAATTTGCACGATTTGTGAAATATCTTTATCTGATAAATCGTAACTCCTCAATAATTCAATATCTTTTTCGTTAACTTTACTTGGATTTTCCGTTAATTTTTTAGCAAATTTGCACATTGCCATTTGCATTGGTGAGATAGAGCTTGTGGTCCAGTCCTCTGCTATTTCATCTACTAATTTTTGATTATCTGTCTCCGACCGAAGATCATACAAATGTGCCCTTATTCAATATTCACATTCGTTTGAAATAGAAGTAACGACAGCTAATAATTCACTATCGAACCTCGAAATATTTGAATTACCAAACATTGTTGATCCATACAGATTCATTGAGTCTTTTAATATTTCAGGAGTTTGTGATTGAATTGTAAGTACATTCCAAATTCTTCCAGCTCTACGCATACCTTTTTCATACTCTTTTTTTAATAAGCCAGATGATTCTTCAAATTTGAATAATTTTATAAATGCCATATAAGTAATTTTTACTTAAAATAAAAGCGTATGCAACTTCCTAATGAACTTAAGCTAGCAATTGATAAAAATGCTTTTTGTGCATTATCAACAAAAATCAATGAAAAAGAGATGCAGAATCATTTAATGTGGGTTGATTACAAAGATAATAAAATTCTCATCAATACAGAGCAAGGAAGAAAAAAAACAGAAAACATTAGGAAGGAACCAAATATTTCACTAGTTATATTTCATCCATCTGATATGTATACATGTTGGGAGATAAGGGGTGTTGTTGAAAATATTGTTCAAGATTCAACTGCAAATGACCACATAGATTATTTGTCTAATAGATATTCAGGTAAACCCTATGGTAGAACAAAAGATGTGACTTGGGAGCAAGCAGGATTCAAATCTAGAGAAATATGGGAAGTTGATGTTAGTAAGGTTATATCAATGGTTAGCAGAGCTCAGACCAAATCAGAACCTGAGTGAAATTTCAAAAAAGGACTTTCTTCAAATAATTTTGCCTGTGTGTCATTAAGATTTTTCTTTATTAACTCTTCAGCATCGAAAGTTAAATTACCACCTCTAGATTCAAGGTGTCCTGTTTTTCGAAATATTTTGTCTGGAATTTTTTTTAATAGTCTTTTAAAAACTTCTTCAGAAACTCTTAAATATTTTGCAAGAGTCAACTCTACTTTTATTGATTCGGGAATCACATTACAAGCAAAAACATAAAGTGATGCAAACATTGACCAATCAAGATCACTTGGTCTTCTTGATTTTTCATATACAGAAAAATCATATTTTAAAAATGAATCAAACGGTGAATAACTAAACGTTGCTTTATCACTTAACTGCTTAAATAAAAATCTATCGAGAAGTTTAACGTCTAGATTATTTAGGTTTTGTTCCAGCCCAACTTTTGATAATGAGAGTTCATCTTCAAGATGGTTTATAGATAAATTATTAATAACAATTTTTCCAAAATAATTAACAATTTTAATTTCTACACTTACATTTTTTGGTATAAATATTAAGCCATCATTGTCCTCAAAATCAACTGAGACAGTTAGTTCTTCGTCTAAATCAAAAGTTTGTTTATCAATTTTCATATAATAAATTTGTATTGGCTAATAACTATTGTAAAGGCATAATAGTGATATGGGGGTGAACTGGCTTCGACTTTGAAGCGAGCCTCTCAGTAGCGAGCTGAGGGTCCTAGGGCCTCATTAAAAACGTAGGAAAAAAAAGATAACTGCCAAACCTAAATTGGCCGTAGCAGCTTAATTGGTGCTCGTCGACTATCGGGGCTCCCACCTCGGGTAGTATCGGCGTCGAAATGTGGGATGCTAAGTTAGATTACCGGCTAACTTTTAAGATTTAAGGTAGAAACTATTGAGAATTTGTTTCTGGTGACACTCTCAATAGTATTTCACCAGATGCGCTCGGAGAAGCTGTTGGGTAGCTTAAAAGGACCGGGGTTCGACTCCCCGCACCTCCACCAAAATGAATTTAAATAATACATATGACTATGCAGTGATTGGAGCTGGAATCGTTGGTTTGTCTACTGCTCTTCACTTACAAAAACAAAATGTAAGTGTTGTTGTTCTCGAAAAAGAAAAAGAACCAGGACTTCATCAATCTGGACGTAATTCTGGAGTCATCCATTCAGGAATTTACTATAAGCCAAATTCAAGTAAATCTGAACTTTCTATAAGAGGAAGAGAGTTGCTGATTGAATATTTACAAAAGAAAGATATTAACTTTCGACAAGAAGGAAAAATAGTAGTTGATAATGATCTTGATAAATTAGAGAGTTTATTAGAAAGAAGTATTGATTTAGAGATGGAAGGTGTAAAAATTGTTCAAAATGAACAACTTCTTTCTATTGAACCAAATTCAGTAATGTTAAATGGACTTTTTGTTCCTCAGGCAGGAGTTGTCGACTATAAAGAAGTTGTTCAGTCATATGCAAATGATTTTATAGAGATGGGTGGAGAAATAAAATATATTGAGGAAATAAAAGAGATTGAAAATAAAAATGGTTTGAAATCAATTACGGGAAATAAATATTCATACAATTGTGAATTTTTGATTAACTGTGCAGGCCTCTTTTCGGATGAAATAGCAAAATTAGACAACATGTCACCAGATGTAAAAATAATTCCTTTCAGGGGAGAGTATTACAAAATAAGTAACACCAAAAATAGCATCTTAAATAATATGATTTACCCATTAGCTGATCCAAATCTTCCATTCCTAGGTATACATTTAACAAAAACTGCAAATGGTGACATTGAGGCTGGACCAAATGCAGTGCTAGCTTTTTCAAAAGAAGGCTATAAATGGACAGATATTAATTTTGTAGACTTAACAAAAGTTTTGACTTTCCCTGGAATGCTCAAACTAGGAAAAAAATATTTCAGGACAGGAATTTCTGAAATGTATAGATCCTTAAATAAAAATATTTTTGTAAAAGAGATTCAGAAATTAATTAATGGAGTAGCTCTAAAAGATATCGAACAAATTCCATCTGGTGTAAGAGCACAAGCTGTTGATAAAGATGGGAATTTAGTGGATGACTTTCTTTTTGAAGAGGGAGAAAATTCATTACATGTCCTTAATTCACCAAGTCCTGCAGCAACGGCTTCTTTAGCTATTGGAGAATCAATAGTCTCAAGAATATTAAATTAATTTATCTTTTTATCTTTCCTGTTTGAACATCCCATAATTTTGCGTACACACCTTGATTGTTCAGTAGATCATCATGAGTACCATACTCAACTATCTCACCTGACTCTAAAACATAAATTAAATCAGCATTTCTTATGGTAGAAAGCCTATGGGCTATAGCAATTACAGTTCTTCCTTCTTTCAATGTCTCAAGAGACTCCTGGATTGCAGCTTCAGTTTCATTATCAACGGCTGAAGTTGCTTCATCGAGGATTAATATCTCGGGATTTTTCAATATTGCTCGTGCAATAGATATTCTTTGTCTTTGTCCACCCGAAAGTTTCTGTCCTCGCTCACCAACAATAGTATTTTCTTGGTTAGGAAGTTCACTTATGAATTTATCAGATTCAGATAAACGGGCAGCATTCCAAACATCTTCAGTTGACGCATCTATATTTCCGTAAGCTATATTTTCAAAAACAGTTCCCTCAAACAAAAATACATCTTGGCTTACAAGTCCTATTTTGCTTCGAAGACTATCAATTACCAAAGATTCGATTTCATTGTTATCAAAAAATATTTTTCCAGAATTTTTTTCATAAAATCTGAGAATTAATTTTATTAGTGTTGATTTACCAGATCCTGTACTCCCAACGATTGCTGTTGTTTTTCCTTTCATAATTTCGATGTTTACATCTTTCAATACTGGAAAGTTAGAGACGTATTCAAAATTAACATTTTCAAATCTAATACTTTCTTTAAGTTCTTCCAAAGTGGTATTTCCATCGTTGATGAGAGGTTTAGTTTCTTTCAAATTGATAATTCTTCTAAAAGATGCCATGGCTTTTTGATAAACATCAAAAATCATTCCTAACTCGGTCAATGGCCATAAAAGTCTTTGGGTAATAAATAACATGACAGAGTACATAGCAACTTTTATTTGCCCGTCTAGAGCAAGAAATCCACCGATGAGAAGTGTTGCAGTAAAGCCAAATAATATTGCAATTCTTATTATTGGTATGAATGCAGCAGATAGTTTTATCGCTTCATAATTTGCAGTTTTTACCTCTTTCGATGCTTCGTCAATTCTTTTATACTCTCTGTCCTTTCTATTAAAACTCTTAACTGTTAAGACTCCTGTTATTGAATTTGAAAGATGAGCATTCAGCGATTCAACATTATCTCTTATTTTTGAATATCTTTCAGCAATTCTTTGTGTAAATTTATAAGACCCAAAAATTATCACTGGAATTGGAATAAATGCAAAAACTGCAACTAAAGGTGATATATAAATAAAGGTTCCGCCGATGACTATTACTGTTGTTGCAGTCTGAATCAAACGATTAGCTGCTTCATTTAAAAACTGTTCCATTTGATTTACATCGTCATTCAATATCGCCATAAGACGTCCGGAAGATTTATTCTCAAAAAAAGATAAATCTAAATCTAGGGTTTTTTCAAAAGTTTCAGTACGAAGTGAATGTTGAAGATCCTGTGCAATATTTCTCCAAGTAACTGCTGCGACATAATCAAAAATTGATTCTAAACCCCAAATTACAAAAGTAATAAATGCAAGAATAATTAATTGTTGTCGTCTGTCTTCAAACCCGAATGAACCAATGAAAGAATCAGATCCCTCCACAACAATATCAATTGCTACACCAATTAAGACCGGAGGAGCGAGATCGAACAATTTATTTAAAATTGAATAAAGGATTCCTCTTTTAACTTTTGTTTGATTTTGTTGAGCGTATTTATATAAATCTCTAAGATTATTTTGTTTCATTGGTAGTTACTTTACTTAGTTTGTAAATTATTTATACCATCTCTTATTTCTTTAAGAAGGGTTACTTCTTTTGACTCTGTAGCAACAACTTCTTCATTATCTTCATCATCAACCATATCTTCAAAATGATTGTAAGCCTTTATGACTAGAAACATCACAAATGCAATGATTAAATAATTGATTATCTCTCCAAGAAATGCTCCAAAACTACCTGATTGCAATCCGGAGTTTGGATCTACATCACCAAAAAGTCCAAGATTGTCTAGGTTTGGAAGATTAATAATTAATCCAATTAATGGCTCAATTAACCTTTTAGTGAATACATCTACTAATGATTTGAATGATGCACCCATAACAAATGCAACCCCAAGTTCAACTACATTTCCTCTATTGATAAAATTTCTAAACTCTTTTACCATGAATCCTCCTATTTGTATCTCAATAATTAAGATTACAATTATTCTTAGGTCCTATGAGAAAATATATAAATTATTTACTTGTTTTATGCTTAGTTTCCAGCTGCACTTCGGATACTGAAGCTGAGCCAGAAGTACTCGAAACTTCAACAACAACAAGCTCAACTACAACATCTTCCACTACTACAACAGTTCAAAACATTGATGAGGATATTGTCGTTGATGAATTTGGAATTGAACTGCTTGACGTAAGCCCAGAAATGAAACAGCAATTTGATGAACTTATTGCGTTTGTTGAAAAAAGAACAGGGTTGACTTACTCGGAATATCCAAAATTTAATTTATATACATTAGAAGGGTACAGAGATTATAGTGCCACCTCTTATCTCGACGATTTCGAAAAAGATTATGAAGAAGGAGAGTGGGAGAGAGCAGTATTATCAGAAAATATGTGGGGTTTAACAAACGCATCTCCTGAAAAAATGAAAGAGTTGATAGTAGAATTTCAAAGATGTGCATCAGCTGGTTCCTACAATTTACTTGATCAAATATTACGAGTTCCAATAAAACGTAATCAGACAAAGTTGAATCTTTGGGAACAATCTGTGATAGTACATGAATTAGTGCATTCACTCCAGGGTCAAATAATTGATCTTTCAGAATGGTATACAACCATGAAGGACAGTGATGATTTTATGAATTATCCTGGCAGAAGATCCATTATGGAAGCTCAAGCAGATCTTATTCAAGCATATTGGGAATCTAATTTAGATTCTTATGACAGGCAAAGAATGGCTTCTGAGCGACCAAATTTTAGATGTTCTGTTTCACTTCCAGAATATTTCTATATACCGTTTGATCTTTATTATGATTTTGGAGCAAGGCTAGGTAAACAAATTCACTCAAATGGAAGAATGGAAGCGCTAAATGAAGCCCTATATAAATTACCTACTGCTGAACAGGTTTATTCACCTGAAAAATATTTTTCTGAAGAGCCATACATTAACGTTGAAATTGAAAATTTAGAATTAGAAAATTTTACTGTTATTGATGAGGGGCAAATTGACTCTCTAGATCTTGTATATCTGCTCCAAACCAAGATTGGTCAAAAAGATGCAGTTAATGCAGCAATTGGTCTAGGTGGTGGATCATGGGTTGACTATGTTAATGAATCAAACGATTTATTTATGACCGTCAAGATATCAGGGGATGATGTTAATGAACTGAATGAGATTTCAGATGCATTTCAAAATTGGGCAGATTTTCAAACAAGATTTACTAAAAGTTTGAGCAATTCAAGCTGGAAAGGTATTTTGTATGAAGGTGATACAAATTTTTGGATTTATAATGATGGAAATTATCTAAGGCTGGCATTGTCAAACGATATAGAATTCATGATATCTTTTCTAAGTAATTGTTCTAGTGAACAATGTAATACAAGTTTTTAAAATGGGAACATTTTACATTTGTCCAACTCCCATTGGGAACTTAAACGATATATCAACAAGATTGGTCCAGGTTTTATCTGAAGTAGAAATTATTTATGCTGAAGATACACGTGTAGCAAAAAAATTATTATCACATTTGAACCAAAAAAAAGAAATTCGTTCATATTTCATAGGAAATGAAGTAAAAAAAATTGATGAGATACTTCATTTATTAGACGATGATAAATCGATTGCAATGATCTCAGATGCTGGAACACCTCTCATCTCTGATCCTGGAAACACACTTGTAAAACAATTAATTAAAAGTAACGTTGAAATTGTTTCTATACCTGGCCCATCGAGTGTTCTAGTTGCTTTGACTTTGTCAGGTTTTGATACAGAAAAATTTACGTTCTTGGGTTTTGTTCCAAAATCAGGAAAAGAGAGAGCTGAATTTTTTAACAATATTCAGGAAACTCAATTGACAATAATATGTTTTACTTCTCCAAACAGATTAAAGAAAGATCTGGAGGAATTTGTTAATAAAAATATAGAAAATGAAATAGTTGTATGTAGAGAGCTTACGAAAAAATTTGAAACAATTTATCGGGGTACTGCTAATACCCTTTTGAAAGATATTCCGGATACTGAATATAAAGGAGAGGTAACCCTCGTTATTGATAAATCACAAAAGATAAAAACTATTGATATAGACAGTGAAGATCTAGCTAAAAAGTTGATTCAGTATAAGGTTCCAAAAAGAGAAATCGCGAAGATTATATCATCGATAACTAAAGAAAAAGTTAATAATATATATGATTTAATTAAAAATCTTTAATTGCCTCCACACAGCTTTTGCATAAATATTTATCTTTAATTTGTACTACAATTTTTTCTTTTCCACATATTGTGCAAACATTATTATTTTTAGTAATAATTAATGCTTGATTTTCGACATGCATCGATATTTCATCATTGTGTTCAACATCAAGGGCTTTTCGAATGGATTTAGGTATTACAACCCTCCCAAGGTTGTCTATCTTAGATTTATTACCTTTGACCATATTTTTAATACTCCTATTCTTATAGTAGTGAATAAATCGCAATCATTTATGGAAATCAAATGGGTTGATACTCATTGTCATTTACAATTATTAGATAAAAATTTGGACGAAAATCACTACAAGAACATTGAATTTTTAATAATACCCGGAGTTGATGTCGAATCATCTTCAAATGCAAAAGAGATAAGTTCATCATTAGAAATAGAAAGTTACTGGTCTGCCGGCCTGCATCCTCATGATGCAAAACTTTTAGATACTCAAAGAAACGATCTTGAAAAACTTTTTGTTGAAGCAGATTTAATTGGAGAAACGGGCCTTGATTTTTATAGAAATTTGTCCACCAAAGAGGAACAGAGAGAAAACTTTTTGTTCCACTTAGATTTTTCAAAACAATTAAATAAACCAATTATTATTCATTGCCGTGATAGTTTTCAAGATACTTACGATTTATTAGTTGAGTTTAACAACTCATCATCGGTTATTTTACATTCTTGGACAGGGGGCAGAAAATGGACAAAACGATTTAGAGAATTAGATGTTTACTTTTCAATTTCTGGAATAGTAACTTATGAAACTGCAAAAGATTTACAATTATCTGTACAAGAGATACCAATTAATAGGTTACTGTTAGAAACAGACACACCATACTTGACACCTATGCCGTTAAAGGGACAAGATAATAGACCAAATTTTATAGAGCAAACAGCATCAAAAATATCGAGTCTATTAGATATAGATGAAAATAAATTATCTGAAATTACAATTAGAAATTCCAGAGAGTTATTAAAGGGGCAATCTTGAGCGAAGTATTTTGGATTAACAAATTAAATATTAAACCAAAAAAGAATTTGGGACAAAACTTTTTAATTGATACAAATATTTCAAGGAAAATTACGAAACTTGTTCAAGGTCAGTTAGCTGATCCAATTATAGAAATTGGGCCAGGAACAGGATCATTGACTAATGAATTACTAAAGGATAATTACAGGATTAAAGCTGTAGAAATTGATAAAGAATTAGTTAATCTTCTCTCTGAAAGATTTAGAGATGTACCAAACATAGAGGTTATTCATGAAGACGCAATGAATTATGATTACAACCAATTGACCGGCCCTTGGTGGATTATGGTTGGTAACCTACCATATAATATTGGAACTAGATTATTGGTTAAGCTAATTACTGAAGTTCCTCAAATACATCGATATGTTGTAATGCTCCAGGATGAAGTTGCCGAAAGAATGATAGCAATGCCAAATACCAAACAATATGGCTCTCTTTCTGTTCTCACTTCATTATTTACTAATACAAAAATTCAATTCAATGTAAGTAAAAACTGTTTCGAACCAAAACCAAAAATTTTATCAACAGTTGTTACAATCCAAAGAGAGACACTTGTTGATGAAGCATTAAGATTAAAAGCTTTTGAAATCTCAAAAGTTGCATTTCAACAAAAGAGAAAAAAAATTAAATCAGCCTTAAGGGAGTATATTGATGATGACATGGCTGAGAAATTATCGTTAAATCTAGATTTAAGACCACAAGAGTTAACTCCTGAAGATTATTTAGCAATCGCTGAAAGCATACAATGAAAATTAAATCCTTTGGAAAAATAAATCTAAACCTAAGAGTGTTAGATGAATTAGTTAATGGACTTCATAAAATTGAGTCTTTAATCGTTCCAATAGATCTTTATGACGTAATTGAAATAAAAGAGATTAAGAATGATAAAGATATTATTACTTTCGACTCAATGAATATCCCAGAAATTAATACTGTATCTAAATCTTTAAACTTATTACGCGAAATAAATGATTTTTCTAAGTATTTTGAAATAAATATAACTAAGAATATTCCAACAGAATCGGGCCTTGGAGGCGGTAGTTCCAATGCAGGAGCATTATTGTCGAAGTTGTCAGAAGTATATAAGCTATCTATTCCATCCAATGAAGATGTTGCTCAAAAAATTGGTAGTGATGTACCTTTCTTTATTAATGGACAACCAGCGTTTGTAACAGGAATTGGTGATATTATCGAGCCAAAAAAAATTGATATTGAATTGAATATGTTGCTTGTGGTACCTAATGAAATTGTCTCAACCGCAAAAGCATTTTTAGAGTTTGATCTATTAAAAAATACTTCAACTTTAGTAAATACGTATAAAGATATAAAAATATTTAACGACTTCTGGAATCCATCAACAACAATTGAGCCCAATTTAATAAAAATTAAAGATTACTTAGAATCATCAACAGATGAAGAATTCTTTTTGTCGGGGAGTGGTAGCTCGATGTTTTGTCTTGGCACTTTGGATAACTTACAAAAAAAGATTGACCTTATAGATGAGAACCAATTTAGAATTGTAAAAATAGTAAAAAAAATTGATTTTAGTTTGGAAACAATTTCAGATTAGAATTAAGACAAGTAATGGGGGATGGTGTAATTGGCAACACATTGGGTTTTGGTCCCAACGTTGAGGGTTCGAGTCCTTCTCCCCCAGCCAAAAATTAAATGAGTATTTCAAGTGTAATTTTAGCTGCTGGTCAGGGGACAAGAATGAAGTCCTCCCTTCCAAAAGTTCTTCATAACGTACTTGGCATTCCAATGATAAAGTATGCTCAAGAAGCAATTAGTCATTTCGATAGTAAATATGTAGTAGTTGGACACCAATCAGAAAAAATAGCACCAACTTTACTAGAGTCTTTTATTCCTGTATTACAAAAAGAACAACTTGGTACAGGTCACGCAATTTCTACATTATTAGAAAGCAGCGAGTTTGAAAGTGATAATAGTCAATACTTAGTGGTAATTCCGGGCGATGTTCCTTTGATAAGAAAGGAGGATTTAGATAAATTAGTAAATGACGTCTTAGCAAATAAAGCTGCAATCGGATTAATTTCAGCAAAAGTTAAAAACCCTTTTGGATATGGAAGAATTGTAAAAAATAATGAAGAGTTTGAAAAGATAATTGAAGAATCCGATGCGAATGAAACTGAGAAACAAATCAATGAAATTAATTCTGGAATATATTGCATAGATCTAAATTTCTTGAATTCAAATATTGGGAGTTTAGAAAGTTCAAATAATCAAAAAGAATTTTATCTTACAGATTTAATAAATATAGCTTTTCAAAACAATCTTGAAAGGGTTATAGTACAAGTAAATGAAGATTCAATACAAGGTATAAATTCCATGAGTCAGCTGAATGATGTTGAGAACACGCTTCGGAAAGAACTAATTGAATCCCACATGGAAAATGGTGTATATTTTCAAGATCCAAATTCAACATATATAGATAAATCTGTGGAGATAGCCTCCGGGTCGAGAATTTTAGCTAATTGTCATTTAACGGGATCAACCAGTATTGAAAGGGATTGTGTCATAGGACCTAACTCAGTAATTAATGATTCAAAAATAGGCGAAGGTTCTGTCGTTCAATTTTCAGTGATCGATGAAGCTGAAATAAAAGGCAAGGCTACAATTGGTCCTTATGCTCATTTAAGAAAGGGATCTATTCTTGATGAAAATGTGAAAGTTGGAGCTTTTGCAGAAACAAAAAATTCAAAAATTGGAAAAGGCAGTAAAGTACCCCATCTTGCTTATGTTGGAGATGCAGAATTAGAAGAAAATGTAAATTTTTCAGCAGGAGCAATAACTGTTAATTATGACGGTAAAGAAAAACATAAAACTGAGATAAAGAAAAATGCATTTGTAGGTTCAGATACAATGCTTGTTGCTCCCGTGACCATTGGTGAGGGAGCTATGGTGGGTGCTGGTTCTGTAATTACAAAAGATGTTCCTTCAGGAGCTCTTGGTATCGAAAGAAATGATCAGAAAAATATTGAGGGCTATATGGATCGAAAAAATAAAAAAGGAAAGAAATGATTGAGCGAGCTGGCAAAAAGAAAATGCTCTTATTTTCAGGTTCATCAAACTCTGAATTAGCCGACAAAGTTGCAAAAGAACTTGGAACTGAGCTTGCTGAAGTAGATAAAACTCAGTTTGCTAATGGAGAAATTTATATACGTTTACAAGAAAGTGTGAGAGGTGCTGATTGTTTTGTAATGCAAAGTCATTCAGGCCAAGTCAACTTTACAATTATGGAACAGCTTTTACTTGTAGATGCCTTAAAACGAGCATCTGCAAAAAGAATTACTGCTGTGCTTCCGTTTTACCCATATTCAAGACAGGATAAAAAAGCATTACCTAGAGAGCCAATATCTGCTCGATTAGTTGCCGACCTATTTATTGCAGCTGGGGCCGATAGGATTGTCTCAATTGATTTACACACACAACAAATTCAGGGTTTTATTGATCAGCCATTTGATCATTTGACAGCTATGCCATTGTTTGTAAATTACTTTCAAGAAAAATTTCAAGAGCCTATAACAATAATTTCCCCAGATGCAGGAGGAGTGAGAAGAGCAACAACTTTTGCTAAAAACATGGAGGCTTATGTTGGTTTTGTACACAAGAAGAGAGATCCAAAAATACACAACGAAGTAAAGGCATTTACCGTCATCGGTGAAGTTGAGGATCGACATGCGATATTATTTGATGACATAATTGATACAGGAGGCACAATTGCAGCTGCATCTAGAGCTCTAATTGAAAGAGGTGCAAAATCTGTGAGTGTAGCCGCAACTCATGGAATTTTTTCAGACGAAAGCGTCGAAAAACTTAAAGACACTCCAATAGATGAAATCGTAGTAACTGACACACTAAAACAAAATGGGAATATAGAAAAAATTGGAAATGTAAACATTCTCTCCGTTTCATCTATTATTGCAACGGCACTAACATCTATTTTTGCGGATGATTCTGTCTCCGCAATTTTTATGGGCGAAAACGTTTTATAAGGAGATATTGTGGCTAAGCAAAAAGTAAAAATCGCACTACTTGGTTCAATGAAGGAATTTCAAACCGAAGTTGATGATAAGAAAAAATTTACAAAAGAAATTGAAGAATTAATCCAAAATGGTGGAATGTATTGGATTAAAGATGAAGATGGTGAGATCGGCATCAATGCTAAACAAATACATTCCATTGAGTTTGTAGATGATACCGATAAAAGGGAAGCGGGCTTAGTTTAATAAGTTACAAGAGTACCTGTTTTTTTGTACTCTCTTCTGATTGATTTTCTCTCATCCTCTGTAGTTCCACCCCAGACCCCAGAGTCTTGATTTGTGCGAATAGCATATTCTAAGCAGTCAACCTTAACATCACATTCATTACAGATTGCTTTTGCTTCAGCAGCTTGTTTTAATGCTTTCATTGAAGAACCAACTGGAAAAAAGAGATCAGGATCAGCAAAAACGCATGCTCCCTCTTGCATCCAGAGTTCTTGTTCTAGGTCAAAATTTACTATTTGCACATTATTCCTTACTTTGTGAAATGTTTCACAATCTAGTGAATTAATTGTACTAAAATTGAAAACATAAGGAAGCATTTTGAGAAAAATTTTTGGTCATAGGGGTTTACCTAATGTTTATGAAGAAAATACCTTCAAAAGTCTTAATAAAGCCCTAGAAATATGTGATTTTGTAGAGACAGATGTAAGAATCACAAAAGATGAAGAATTAGTTCTATATCATGATGCAACTATTCAAACCAAACAAATTGAAGAATGTACCTTATCTGATATTGATGAACTAATCAATAGCGAAATTTCTGAAATTCATTTAATTTCGCGAGAACAAATAAAAGGGGATACAAATTTTGAGTTGAAAATTAACTTTAAATTTGATCAACTAAATAACGTTTTTCTTAAAAAAATAATTAATTTAACTAATCCAGATGATATCGTTTCATCTTTTGATTGGGAGACAATACTAAATAATAGAAAAAGCTTTAAATCCAATTATGGAATTTTGATTGATAAAGAAAATCAGCTCTTTGAAAGCAAGGCAATGTCAAATTTGGATGAAAAATTAATGTTCATGGTTGAAAAGGAAATATTTTATTCTAGAAATTTTGATTTACCACCAGAGCGATGTGTTGTATGGACTGTGAATGACAAAGATGAAATAGACAATATTTTAAATATGGATGTTTATGGTGTAGTGACTGATATTGGTGATAAACTTTAAATAGGTAGAAAGAGAGATTATGGCTTTAGCAGATGATTTAAGCGCAGCTTTAAAAGAGGCAATGAAAGCAAAAGATAAACCAAAACTCGATGCTATTCGACAAATTCAAACTGAAATTGCAAAAAAGAAATCTGAAAAAGGTGAAGAAGTTAATGATGAACTTGTTCTTGGAGTAATTTCATCTTATGTAAAGAAAATGGCTAAAGCTGTAGATGAATATAAATCACTCGGTGAAAAAGGTGAAGAAATGGCCAAGAAAATTCAATTTGAAATTGATTTCCTCACTACATACTTACCTGAGCAACTTAATGAAGAGGAAGTAGAAAAGATTGTGGATGATGTTTTGGCTGAACTAGGTGATGTGGATATGTCACAAATGGGAAGAGTGATTGGTGCTGTTATGGCAAAAGGTGATGGAATTGATGGTTCTATCGTCAGTAAAATTGTTAAAGGTAAACTCAATTAAATAAGTAATTCTTAAATGAAGTTATATATTCTTGCAGATCGATTAAAAAAATCAGTTGAAGAGGTTTTGAAGGCTGCAAAAAAATTAAAGCTAGATATTAAATCATCTGAACAAAAATTAACTCATGATCAGGTAATAGAATTAACAAAATATTTCTCAGAAAAAAGAAGATTTCTATTTTTCATTTTATTGAGGAACTATATTCTTGGTTTCTTAACTGCATTTATCGCTCTATTTAAAAGAAGAGGTTATTTATACGGTCTTATATCCGGTATGACAATATTTACTGTATATGCTTTTGATAATATAAATACTAATCCATCAACTGTAAATAATATAAATGTTGTTGAAAATGAAGTAGTTCTCGAAGATGATGAGATCTTAGCTACTGACTCAAACAATGAAGATTCAAAGGATGAAGAATCAGAATCAGTAGAAAATAATGAGGTAGGTAATTCAGAACCAGTTGAAGATATTTCAGCAACTGATTCATCTACTACAACCACATCATCATCTACTACAACTTCTACGACCACCTCATCATCTACTACAACTTCTACGACCACCTCATCTACAACAACGGTTTATGTCGATGATGAACCACCAACCTGGCCTGATAAGACTTTGAATATACAAAATATTAATGAAACATATTTTGAAGTTTTATGGAAACCTGCAGTTGATAATATCAACGTTGCAGGATATATATTTTATCTAGATGGTATTCAAGTAGCTGAATATGTAAGAGAAAATGACAATAATTCTATATTTTTAGATACTTTAAGCTCAGGAACATCTTATACATTAGAGGTTGAAGCATATGATGATAACGGAAATGTGAGTATAGATAATCCAATTCTTGTTGTCACAACAGCGTCACCAACTACAACAACTACTACAACAACAACAACAACAACAACAACAACGACTACTACTACTACTACTACTACTACTACTACTACTACTACTACACTTCCACCAGTGGATATTCTTGTTAATGGATCTTTTGAAAATTATGAAGGAGATCCTATAGGTGACAACAGTTATAAAAAGTTAACAAATCAACAAGTTCCAGGATGGACAATCGAGAGATTAGACGGTAGTAATTTAAGGTTTGAAGTATGGGAATCAGGACATAGGGGTGTTGAGTCAGTTGAAGGCAGTCATCATCTTGAATTAAATTCAACAGCTGAAGGTTCAATATATCAAGATGTTAGTGTTTCACCTGGAGACGAAATAAGTTGGAGTTTTTGGCATAGAGGAAGACCAGGACCTGATACAGTAAAACTTTCTCTTGGAGCACCTGGTTCAGAAGTTGACATCGGAGAATACACCACAACTACATCTTGGACACAATATTCGGGAACATATACAGTTCCTGATGGTGTTACAACTTTGAGAGTTAGGATTACACACGTAAGTACGTCAGAATTTCCCGGTGCTGGAAATTTATTGGATGATATAAAAATAATCAATAATTTTTAATCTTTAAAATGATAAAAAAATCTTTAATCTTCATACTTTTTTTTACAGCATGTTCATTAGGTACTGAAAATTCTGTAGAGGAGTCAGTAATCGAAACAACGATAACAAGTACTACTCCTTCTACAACTATTTCAACAACTACAACTTCACCGTCAACAACCGTTACTACTTCCACAACTACGACTACAATTCCAAAAAAAATCTTTATATCTATGGACCATCCATCGGAAAGAGAAGATATACCAAATTCAAATCTTGGATATGGAGATTTTATAGAACGACTTCCTGGATATGAAGGTGATGCAATTGAGAATCTAGAAATTCGATTAGCTATAAATGAATTACCTGATCCTTTCAGGACAATCCTTAAAGAGGAAATATTAGTCGTGAATGGTTGCCATCCTTACGGCAAAGTGTTATTCAAGAGATGTGTTTATGGTGTATTTGACCCACTCGGTTATGACGAAGAGGGTAATTATGGAAATGATTGGTCTCTTTCTATATGGATTTCAGACAGAGGGCTACAGTCTGGACAATTAAATGACATACTTATACACGAGGCTGCTCATGCTTATTCTTATTTAAGATTAAGAACCTGTAAAACACCAGGCGGTGAAAGTTATAGAAACTTAGCACATAGAAAATTTGGTGGTGAAGAGAATTTAGCTGATATCTTTGTATATTACTATGGTGGAAAATGGACTAACTACATAGAGCTTGAAGTCTTAGCAATGGATTATCGAAGATGGCTCGGCGAAATGATTGCCTATTGTGAACTTTATAATTCAGAGAAAAAAACTTAGATAATCTATTTCATAATTTTGTTTAAAAAAATAAATGCTTTTTAAAACTATTTGAATGTAAATTTGAAATATTCTAAAATTTTCTCCTATGGGTTGGAGAAAATGTTATTTTATATTTGTCTTTCTTTTTTTATGTTCCACTCTTTTTATATATGAATATCAATCAAATGAGATCAAAGTTTTAGAGCCAAAAATTGAATTCTTTGATTGTTCAGAACAAAATTATAAAAATACAGACTTTTTGGATGTAAAAAACATCCAAACATTTTTAAAGAATGAAGATTTTTTTGAAGGCAAGCTTACTGGTTATATAGATGATAAATTGATATCTTCAATCAAGTCATTCCAAAAATTTGTTGGTATCAGAGTTGATGGGATTATTGGACCTTCAACACATAAAGCTATGACTTCTTTTGACTCATGTGATAACAAAGTTACTGCCTTAATGATTAATTGTGGTGATTACATGGCCTATAAAGAATGTACCTTTTTTGTAGATAATTTAGATAAACCAACTACAACAACTACGATTCCTATCCAAACTAATCAAAGTAAAGTCGACTGTGATGATGGAGGGGTGATGTGGAATGGTAAGAAAGGTACTCTTTGGAATGCTGAAGGCGATTGGATTACCTATGAAGATTGTGAGGAACATGACTTTGCTAAAAGCATAGGTTATGATTTTACGACAAAACCTATCCCTGGCGTTACTGAGGGTGTAAGTCTTGGTGGAGGTTCTAGTCCAACAACAACTATACCTTCTATTTATCCGACTATAACTAATCTCAGTTCTGGGGTTACAATCGCAGAAAATCAGACATCAGTAATTACAATTAGTGCTACCAATCCAGCATCTGGTTCAATGACTTATGCTCTTTCTGGCACAGATGCACATTTGATGACTGTAGATTCAGATGGAGTAATTGTTTTAAACTCTGACGCAAATTATGAAGAAAAATCTAGTTACAGCCTTACAGCGGAGGTAACAAATAGCAATGGAACGACATCAGAAGCATTTACAATTAGCGTTTCTGACACAAGTGAAGATGGGATTGTAGATCTTTTATATGTTGCGGCAGGTGGAGCAAGAGATATTAACGAAAGTGATATGATCAGCGTTATTGACGCTGACATAGTTGCAAACAATACAACATTTACCAATAGCCAAGTAGATATTACATATGTCAAAAGAGCATTTTTAGATTCAACAGAAACTTTCAATGTCACAGTCAATCAAGATTTTTATGACCTTTGGCAGGATTCAGACGATTCAAAGAATAAAGTAAAATACGGTGCGGACTACGTAGTATTTTTTAGTGGAAAGGTAGTAAACCCTGATCCAACAGATACCTCATATAGATATACTCCTTACAATGGATTTAATCCAAATGGAGTGCTCGACTCATCGATAGACAATACTACAAATTGGTCAGCTAATGTTGGTGGTAATTTGTTGGTCACTTATTCTTATTACAGTTGCAACCAATTTACTGGCAATTGTACCGGACCATTAATTGCTGCAACTGGTCATGAACTAGGTCACAACTTAAATGGAAACCATTCAAGGACTCAAATATCAGCTGCTGCAAGTGGTAGTGGTTATAATTTTGGTTATCAAGGAGGAGTTTACCGAGATGGTTTTAGGACTTTGATGGCTTACAATGGTCGGTCTTTCGAGCAAGGGAATGACTATACATTAAGCTATACAGACAATTTTTCAAATCCAGATATTACATGTACTGGTTATGGTGGTGGTTCCTATGCCTGTGGTGTAGAAAATGAAGCCGATCTTGCAAGATATTTAAATGAAAATAAATTGAAATATCAAGATATGCTCCATAGAACTAACCTAGGAGAAACGACGGATTCATACTCTATCCTATCTACAGCATATTTTCCATTAAATGATGGTGGGACAGCAACCTTTACTGATGGTACAAATAGTAAAACTTTTTACACTATTAAGGGCGCTGATACAACCGTATCAGGAACAACATATCAAACATTCAAATGGTGTGATGATTCTACGTGTGACTTATCAGGAACAGATAAACGAATTGCATTAGAGATGTATGTTAACAGTGGTAATTATTATCTTAAGTCACAACATTTTGATAAATATTATGGTTTAGGTGGTGCTGGTGGTACAGTCGCACTTACCTTTTCAGCGCCATGTTTATTCATGGAGAAATACCAAGTCCTCGGAGATTATGCAGAGGCTGATTGTAATTCTTCAGTTCAATATTTTGATGAAACTGTGGGTGATTCCTATAATTTTCATAATTACACATCTAAAGAGCTGGCTTATTCTCCATATAGTTCTTATGATGCAAAAAAATTTCAGTACACCTATTACGACAGAGATAGCCATGTAATGGAAAGATATGTATTTTGGCTTTCTGATCAAGTTGGGGTAGTTAAATTTCTTGACTCAAACGATGTTGTCTGGAGATTAACTGCAGTTGACTCTGATGGTGATGGTACAGACAATGCGACGGATACAGATGACGATGGCGATGGAGTAGCGGATTCATCAGATGCTTTTCCTTTGGATCCCAATGCTAGCTCGGATGCCGACTCAGATGGCATTGCAGATGGTGATGAATAAAAAACTGTTGTTTCAATCTGAATAACATTTATCCTTACTAAATATGGAAAATAATTCATTTAATGTAGCTGTTTTAGGTGCTGGCAATATCGGTTCAGCTGTTGTCACACGTCTTATGGATCTAGATAAAGGGATAGTTGGATTAAATGTTAAAAAAATATTGGTACGAGATACAAAGAAGGCTCGTGATATTTCAAAAGATTTATTAACCGATAATTTTGATGAAATTTTAAATGATGATTCGATTGATTTAGTCATTGAAGTTCTGGGCGGAATTGATCCTGGAAAAGAATATATTGATGCATTACTAAAAAAAGGAAAGGCTGTTATCACTGCAAATAAAGATATCATTGCAGATGCTGGAAGTGATTTAATTGAAACTGCAAAAGATAATAATGCATGTCTTTATTTTGAAGCTGCTGTGGCTGCTGGTATCCCAGTTTTAAAACCACTTATAGAAAGTCTGAGAGGTGAACAGTTGTCTAAAGTATTAGGAATCATAAACGGTACAAGTAACTACATGCTTACTTCAATGGAAGAGGGAAGTTCCTATGAAGAGGCATTATCAACAGCTCAGGAACTTGGCTATGCAGAACCTGATCCAACAAATGATGTTGAAGGAATAGATGCAAAATACAAAGCAGTAATTCTATCTATTCTTTGTTTTGGAGTATCACCAAGTTCAGACGAACTATTCACTGATGGAATTTCTGGAATTACTAAAGAAGATTTTGAATGGGCAGCGAGGCTTGGAAAAACAATTAAGTTAGTTGCACAGATTGAAAACAAAAATGGTTTTAACGCAAGAGTTCACCCTGTACTAATTGATAACAAGCATCCCCTCGCTGCAATAAGAGGAGCATTAAATGCTGTTGTTGTTGAAGGGGAAAATATTAATCAACTTGTATTTTCGGGACCAGGTGCAGGAGCTGAACCAACTGCTAGCGCAATTATTGGTGATGTCTTGAGTGCTTGTCATCAATTAAGTTCAGATCAAACAAACTGGTATCCACTAAGAGAATTTGAAGGTGAAATGAAAAGCTTTGAGGACGTTGAATCCAGTATGTTTATAAGGCTATCCGTCAATGATGAACCTGGTGTATTAGCTAAAATTTCAGGAACTTTTGGAGAAAATAATGTAAGTATTGAGAGTGTTATCCAGGAAGGTAGGGGTGATACAGCAGAGCTTGTATTAGTTACTCATGAAGCACCCGAAAAAGATATCAAAAATTCTATTGATCAAATATCAGCATTAGATTCAGTCACTACTGTGACCTCTACACTTCGCGTTTACGTTTAAGTGGTAAAGTATCAATCTACAAGGGGACATAAAGAGACTATCTCTTTTGAAGATGTCATTCTCTCAGGTTTAGCACCTGATAAAGGCCTTTATTTACCTGATTCATTAACAATTGATAACCTCAATCATCTAACTGAAGAGGATTTAAGTTACGAGGATTTTGTAAAAACAATTTTTATTGCACTAGATAAAAACTCAGCAAAATATGTTGACGACTTATCACTCTACTCTGGGTTTGAAAACTCAGCAGAGCCTGTTTTAAAAGATCTCAATGATACAACACTCATTATGGAACTTTTCCATGGTCCAACAAAATCATTTAAAGATTACGCACTACAACCTCTTGGAGCAATTGCTGATAAAAGGTTAAGTGAACTTGGTGAGAGGGGGCTGGTTCTTGTTGCAACTAGTGGGGATACAGGAAGTGCGGCAATTCAGGCAGTTAAAGAATCTGAGAATATAGATATAGTTGTACTCCACCCTGCGGACAAAATTAGTGATTATCAAAGACAACAAATGACAAGTGTAATAAAAGACAATGTTCTTAACATTGCGGTGAACGGTTCTTATGATGATTGTCAACGAATCGCAAAAGAGATTTTATCTGATAACCCATTTGAGAGGAGAATTATATCATTAAACTCTATCAATTGGCTCAGAGTCATGGGACAAGTCTCATATTATGTTTGGCTAACAAAACAATTCACATCGCCAATAAATGTCGCAATTCCATCAGGGAATTTTGGCAATGCATATTCAGCATGGTTTGGCAGATCACATGGACTTAAAATTAATCAGATTATGTGTACAACAAACGTTAATGATGTACTTAAAAGATTTACTGATACAGGTACATTAGAACCTCTTATTACAAAGCCAAGTGTTGCCCCAAGTATGGATATTCAGATTCCCTCAAGCCTAGAGAGATTAATTTATGATCTTGAGAATGACTCAGCGTCATTTTATATAAATCTTAAAAAAGATAACAAGTCAATATTGAGTGAAAATGGCTTTGAGAAATTACAACAAGTTTTTAGTTCTAAAACATATGATGATGAGAATATAAAAAATGAAATTGTCTCACTTAATGAAAAATTTAATATTATATTTGATCCTCACACTGTAACATCTGTAAGAATGGCTCTTGATACAAATTCAAATATTCCTACAGTCGCTATTGGGACTGCATCACCTGAAAAATTCAGTAATGTCATCTCTCCAATAGTTGAAAATTATCCAGAAATCAGTCTCGACCAGAAAGAAGAATTTATCCATCTAGATAGAAATATTGAGGAAATTGTTCAAAGTATTAAAGATAAATTTGAATAAAAAAACATTTTGCTTAGAAAACTTTCTAATCTAAAATTAAATCTGCAGTAAAAGTGGGGAATATTAAAGTTTTAAACGCTTTCTCTTTTGTAATGCTTTTGTTTAAAAAGCTTTTTTTGTACGTCTTTAATAAAAAGACTTTCAATCTACTTATGTCATTTATAATGGTTCTCTCCCTTGCCTATGTAACCATTGAGACAATTGATCCCGAACCCGCTTTAGCTGCCGGGGAGTTTTCATGTACAAATAGTGATGGTGCAGGATACGTTTTTCAAAGTACTTTTAGCAGTGGTACCTTAAGTATCTTACGTGGTTCAAATGACTCAAGTAGTTCATTTTCAACTTCAACAATTGAGACTTTCAGTTCGTGGTCTCACGGAAATATTGAAGAAGTTAACTCTTTGAGTATCACACCAGATGGAGATATGTATGCAATTTTAAAGAGAACTAACACCAGCCAGGTTTATTTTTATAAATTAAATTATAACGGTAGTGGGGCTGGTACTACTACACATATTTCTTCTGTTACAAGTGATTTAGGAACTGGTGATAATAATGCCGCTTCATATTATGAAACTACATCTGGTGGCACAACATACAAGTATATTTTTACATCAAAAGGCTTCTTCAAAGGGAACAATAAAGCAATAAGACTTAATTCTGATGGTACCTATAAAGTTATCGATATCACAATCTCTTCAGGTAGTTCATGGGCATCAAACAAAGCAAAAGACTTCGCATTTATACAGGACAGTAGTACACACGATTTTATAGCTTTTAACTCAAATACTGACGACCTACTTGCTGCAACTGTCTCACATACCAATATTGGTGCAAGCAATGAGTCTATCAGTGTTGCATTATCTCAAAGAGCTAGCAGTGTAGGTAGTTCAATGAGTTCAAACTCGGGTGCAGCTATGACCTTGGGAGATGGGATTGTCTATTTCTTAGAAAATGATGATGGAAGATTATGGAAGTATGACTATGCAAATGATACGTCCACAGGTAATAACACAAACGAATTTGTTTTAACAAGTGATAGTTTTAACACTTCAAGCAACACTGACGGTGCTGGTTGTGGTACTGGTAATGTTGAGCCTCCTGCTGGAGATCTCGTAGTAAGTGATCCATATCAGTCAACCTGTTCAAGTGGTGAAGCGACTGTAAGGGTTGATTTAACTGCTTATCAAACCACTATGTACTACGATTTGCAAAGACGTGTAAATACCGGGTCTGGATGGAGTTCCTGGGTAACAACTTTAAATGGTGCTTCGGTCAGTGCAGGAAGCACAGCTACTGCTGGATCTTCATATACTCAAAGTCATGGAACTCAAGTCCAATTTCGATATAGAGAAGGAACATCAAATCCAAGTTCTGGATCATATATAGAGATCAGTGATAGTTCAGATCCAAATAATGTTCAATCATCACGGGATCATACTGGTATTACTCTCTCATTAACAATTGATTGCCCATTAACTACCTATGTTGCAACTCCCTCGCTTGGATCTTGTTCAACTGGATTTGCACTGCCATCTATTGCAATTGAGAATACGGGTAATACAACTGCATACTTTGATGTGCAATACAAAATTGATAGTGGATCTTGGGTAACGTTAGAAAATGGAAATGGTATAACCTCAGGTAACACGGAAACGTATTCTTTACCCTCATCTCAAGCTCATGGTGTAGTTATTTCCTGGCAAGTTAGGAATGGAACTTCTAATCCATCTTCAGGAAGCTATACAAGTGCTGGTTCAAGTACAGTTGATTGTCCAACAGGAACTGTATCAGTCGCAGTTAGTGCAGGATCATGTTCTGCTGGATCTTCTACGCCTCAAATAAGTATTACAAATGGAACTAATGAAACACAAGTTTTTGATGTTCAGTACAAAATAGGTAGTGGTGGTACATGGCAAGATTTACAAGATGGAAATTCAATTTCAAGTAGTAATACAGAAACGTACACTTTGTCCTCTGCTCAGACACACGACACCCAAGTCTATTTTCAATATAGATACGCTACATCAAACCCATCTTCCGGTTCATATACTTCTACTGATGGCAGTGGCAATACTCTTTCAGCAACTGTAGATTGTGTATACATTAACCCAGGAGCAAATCAGTCTTTTACAACTACCTGTTCTGCTGGAGCTAGAACTAACTCTCTTGTATTAACAAACGCTAGCCCTGCAAATTCAACTGCTTACTTTTTAGTTGAGTACTCTTTGGATGATGAAGCATCATGGACTGTAAAAGAATCAAATCAGGCTGTTACTGTAGGTGGCTCTGAAACATTAACTCAATCAGTTGTTGATAAAAAATTTATTGTATGGAGATATAAAACGTCTTCTACAAGTGATTCATTTACAGGAGACTATACGACAATGTCTGATAGCTCAACCGTAGATTGTGATCCAGATATTACAGTATCCTCATCATTTGGAAGTTGTTCTGGTGGAGCGAAAACGTCAACTCTTAGTCTTGCAAACAATGAAAGTTCTACAGTATATGTAAAAGTTGAATACTCAATTGATGGTGGAACATTTCAAACAAAAACAGCAAATCTTTCAATCAGCGGTAGTACCACAGATACCTCACAAACACATTCTGTGACCGATGGTCAGACTATAGCTTGGAGAATTACAGATGCATTTGATAGTGATGGTAATTTTACGAATATGGCAGTAGAAACTCAATCTACGTCATCACCAGTTGATTGTGATCCCGAAACAAACCTCTCAGCATCATTTGGCTCATGTGCCAGTGGTGCTAAGACTTCTACTCTAAGTATTGAAAATACGGAAAGCTCAACTGCATACTATAAGGTTGAGTATCAAATTGATAGTGGTACCTTTAATACTACAAACGCTAATTTATCAGTCAGTAATGGTGCTACAGATACATCTCAAACCGCCTCTGTCCCTGACGGCTCTACTATAACATGGCGAATTACTGACTCTTTTGACAATGATGGCAATTTTACCAACATGGTTACGGAGGCCTTAGACGCTAGCGATGCTGTAGATTGTGATCCAAGCATCACAGTTGTCAATCCTCCAGCAATTGCTTGTGCAGGCTCACAAGGATCATCAACAATAAGTATTACAAATAATGAAAGTTCAACTATTTATGTAAAGGTTGAATACAAAATAGATGATGGCTCATACCAAACAGCAAACGCAAACTTAAGTATTGGTAATGGGGCGACTGATACCAGTGTTTCACAAAATATATCCAATGGTTCAAAAATCACATGGAGGGTGACTGATTCCTTCACAGATAATGACTTTACAAACATGAGTGCTGAAGTACAGACACAGAGCTCTACTGTTGATTGCTTAGTACCAACAACTTTTTCACACTCATTTGGTAGCTGTGCAAGTGGAGCAATGACAAACACAGCAAGCATTACAAACGACTCAAGTGCTACTGCTTACTACTTAGTTGAATACAAAATTGATGATGGTTCTTATCAAACTGCAGCAACTAACCTTTCTGTTGGAGCTGGTGCAACAAATACATCCTTGACTGCTTCTGTGCCCCATGGTTCGACAATTACTTGGAGATTTAAAGACAGCAGCACAGATGGTAATTTTTCCGGTGCAAGCTATGAAGAACAAGCAGCTAGTTCAACTGTAGATTGTGACCCTGAAGTTACAGCTACGCAAGCTTTTGGAAGTTGTTCAAGCGGTTCTCAAACAAATACTTTAACGCTAACTAATGCTGAAAGTGCAACTGCTTATGTAAAAGTCGAATACAAGATTGATAGTGGTTCATATACAACTTTAAATAACAATGTTTCAGTATCAGCAAGTAGTACTGACACTTCTCAGTCAGTCGCAGTACCACATGGATCAACAATTACATGGAAAATAACAGATTCATTTACAAGTGCTGACTACACCAATATGACCGCAGAATCAGAGGTTACATCATCTGCTGCGGACTGTGATCCTGATTCAACATTTTCTACAGCTTTTGGAAGTTGTGCAAGTGGTGCAAAGACGTCTACGTTGACCATTAATAATACAGAATCATCAGATACAGTCTATTACAAAGTCGAGTACAAAATTGATAGTGGTTCATATACTACATTGTCTTCAAACCTCTCAGTGGCCGCAAGTGGAACCAATACAGCATCAACTGCAAGTGTTCCTGATGGATCAACAATTACATGGAAAATTACGGATACCTTTACTTCAGATGACTTTACTTCAATGTCAGCTGAGGAACAGACTACATCTGACGCAGTAGATTGTGATCCAGAAATTACAGTATCATCATCTTTTGGAAGTTGTTCTGGAACATCTAAAACCTCTACCTTATCAATTACAAGTGGAGAGGGATCTCCAATTTATGTAAAAGTTGAATATTCTATAGATGGTGGTGCCTATCAGACATCTTCAGCTAATTTAACTGTTTCCTCTTTCGCAACAGATACATCGCAAAGTGTCTCAGTTTCAGAAGGATCATCAATTACATGGAGAGTTACAGATTCATTTGATAGTGCTGATTTCACGAACATGAGTGCTGAAACTCAGTCTGCTAGTGAGGCTGGGACATGCACAACAACAACGACAACAACGACAACTACGACTACAACAACTACAACGACTACTACTACAACTACTACAACGCTGCCAACTACTACTACTACAACAATAGCACCACCAATTTTCTCACCTTTTATAAGTGACACCATGGGATGTAATGAAGATGGTACGGCAACACTAGGTTTAAGTGTCGACAACTCAAGGTCAAATGTCGGTATGTCATTAAGACATAGAATTAGAATAAACAAAACAAAAATATTAGACACTACTGTATATATCGGTCCAGGAGAGTCACGAGTTTTAAACTACTCATTTGGAGTTCCAAATGCAGCAACTTACAAACTTAGATTTATTTTGAGAGACGATTTAAGTGGTCAAAAAACAAGAGGGGGAGTCAAAAAAGTATTGGACTGTGTAGATGAAAGTACAACAACAACTACAACATTGCCAACAACTACAACAACTAATCCACCATTAAATAAAATTATTGATCCTTCTGTTTCTAATACACGAAATGCTTGTTCTGGAGGTGCAAAACTCACACACTTCAATATGAAAAACTCAGGCTCTGCAAATGCAAATGCTTATTTCTTGGTTCAGTACTCTCTAGATGGTGGATCAAAATGGTCTACACTCGTTGCTAATCAATCTGTTGCACCAGATAGCTCAGAAAAGGCCTCTGTTAATGTTCCAAATGGACAAAATGTTAGATGGAGATACAAAACCTCCACAACTTCTAATTCTTTTTCAGGCGGTTGGAAACGTTGGGGCCCGGACTTTACAGTTAATTGTCCAACAACTACAACAACTGATCCAAC
>QCMT01000003.1 GCA_003213625.1 OCS155 cluster bacterium AG-422-J23
AGTGTTGAAAATCCAGAAACACTAAAAATCGTTGCACAAAAAATAATTGATTGTAAATCAAAAGGAAACGAGGTTGTAGTAGTTGTTTCTGCTATGGGTTCAAGTACGGATGAGTTAATTGATCTAGCTAATGAACTATCCGATACACCCTCCCCCAGAGAAATGGATATGTTGTTGTCGGCAGGAGAGAGAATAACAATGTCACTATTAGCAATGCATTTAAATAATCTTGGTTATGAATCCTTTTCTTTAACAGGTTCACAGGCAGGAATAACTACAACGTCAAGACATGGAATGGCAGAGATCGAAAATATTTCTGGTGAAAGAGTTAAAGAAGGTATTAATGAAGGAAAGATAGTAATAGTTGCTGGTTTTCAAGGAGTAAACAAAGAGACTAAAGAGATTACAACACTTGGAAGAGGAGGATCTGATGCTACAGCAGTTGCGTTAGCTGCAGCACTGGGTGCAGAAAAATGTGAGATTTATACAGATGTTGAGGGGGTATTTACAGCAGACCCAAGAATAGTTACAAAAGCCAAATTAATTGAAGAGATAACATACGATGAAATGTTGGAAATGGCTTCATCAGGTGCAAGGGTTTTAATGGCTAGGTCTGTAGAATTTGGTAGAAGGTATAATGTACCAATAATTGTAAAACCTACCTTTAGCGAAGGTTCAGGCACAATTGTAAAGGACAAAGTAATGGAACAAGCAATTGTAAGTGGAGTCACTCACAACGATAAAGAGATCAAATTTACACTATTTGGAGTTCCAGATCAGCCAGGCATTGCTGGAAAAGTTTTTGGACCTCTTTCAGAAAATGGTGTAATTGTAGATATGATTGTTCAAAACGTTTCAAAAGAATCAAAAACGGATATTAGTTTTACTGCACCATTAGAGCAAAAGTCCGAAGTTGAAAATATATTAGAAAATTTATCAACTGAGCTGGAAGCAGAAGGAGCAGATTCAGATCCAAATATTGCAAGGGTTTCTTTAATTGGTGCTGGTATGAAAGCTGAGTCTGGAATAGCTTCGAAAATGTTTTCAATACTTGGCGAGAATAAAATCAATATTGCAATGATTTCAACATCACCGATAAGAATTTCATGTGTTGTTAACAAGGATGATATGCAAAAAGCTATAGACTCATTACACAAAGAATTTATTGAAGCATAAATGAAAATCTCAATAGTTGGAGCTACTGGTCTTGTAGGGCGAAATATAATTGAGCTCTGTGAAGAATATTTTGACACTTCTGTTGAATACCATCTTTATGCATCCAAAGAATCTGAAGGCAAAACACTGCAAGTTAATGGAAAAGAAGTTCCCATTAGAGAGTTAAGTTCAAAAAATATTGAGTCATGCGATATTGCTTTGTTTTCAGCTGGAGGAGAAAGATCAAGAGAATTTGCAAATCAATTTGTAGACAAAGGCGCTTTCGTAATCGATAATTCATCATCTTTCAGAATGGAAAAAACAGTTCCTCTTGTTGTTTACGGTATTAATGAAGACATAATAAAAAACGATTCGAAAATTATAGCCAATCCAAACTGTACAACTATGGCCCTTGTTATGGCTTTGAAACCATTACACGATATTTTTAATTTATTAAGTATTGTTCCAGTATCATATCAAGCTGTTTCAGGTTCAGGCAAAAGTGCAATTGAATCGTTGGAAAATGAACTTGCTAACCTTTCAACACCAGGATCAGCGCCTGATGAAAAATATTATCAATCCCAGATAGCGAAGAATGTAATTCCAATTGCTGGAAATATTACAGAAAATGGATACTCAGATGAAGAAATGAAGTTTTCTAATGAGTCAAAAAAGATTTTGGATATACCGGACTTAAATGTTGAGCCATCTAATGCAAGGGTAGGTGTTGAAACTGGACATGGTATATTTTGTACTGCAACATTTGAAAAAGATGTTGATGTTGAATCTGCTATTGAATCATTGGAAGCATTTGAAGGTGTAGAATACTGGAAAGAAACTTATCCGACACCTCTTAATGCTCAAGGAAATAAAAACATCTTAGTCTCTAGAATGAGATCCGGTCTTACAAGCAATAAAATACTAAACTTCTGGGCAGTTGGTGACAATCTCTTAAAAGGAGCAGCATTGAATGCTGTTCAAATTGCTAACCACCTATACAAAAATGATTTTTATACCAAATAAAGTTCCCAGAAAGAAAAGAGTTTTTCTAGGTCCTTTGAGTAGGAGAATACTTAAACTTTCAAACTGGGAAATTACAGGTGAATTTCCGAACTATAAAAAAATAATATTAATTGGAGTACCTCATACAGCAAATAGAGATGCCTGGTACGCACTTCTTGCAGTATTGGCCTTGGATTTAAAGATAAATTTTTTTGGTGCAAGGTGGATATTTACCAGACTTCCAAGCCCTTATACTTTTTCAAAAGATGTTGATCGTTTAGGAATTCCCTGGCCTTTAGGGTGGTTGCAAAAAATAATACTTTTAAAACTTGGAGGAATACCAGTTTATAGAAATAAATCAAAAGGATTAATAAAGGGTGCTATAGAAGAATTTTCAAAAATGGAAGAATACGTTCTTGCAATTGCTCCAGAAGCTGGGACAGAGCAGGTAAAAAAATTTAGAAGTGGATTTTATTATTTGGCAAAAGAACTCGATATACCTTACTTACCAATCGAGTTAGATTTTAAAAATAGAAGGTTTCATGTACAAAAAGAACAGTTTGTATCTATGTCATTTAAAGAAGAGTCTAAAAAAATTATTTCACTTTTTGAAGGGGTGGAAGGAGCTTTAAGAGAATTTAAAATGCTAGAAGAAACGGAACAAAAAGACTAAGCATATAATTTCCTACGGGAATTTTTTTTAATCCTAACAAGTTTATTCCAACACCAATTAACAATACGCCTCCAATTCCTGCAATCGAGTCAGATATTTGTTGTTCAATATTTGTATTAATTAATAAAGCAAACAAAGTAAATATTCCTTGATAGATCAATATTGAGACACCCGAGTATACGGCTCCTTTACCACCACTTGAAGTTATGAAAATTACAAGGAAACAGTCTAAAGCAGTTTTTATTAATAATAATTCTAAGTTCGACTCAACAACATCAAAGAAAGGCCCAATAATTGCTAGTGGTCCAGTAATTACAATTAATGTAGTTGTTAGATAACTTTCTATAAATTTAGTTTGGTCACTTTCACCTTTTTCAAATTTTAAATAGAGATAATCTCCAAAATTTTTTACTCTATCTTCAATCTTTAAATAGCTTCCAATAATTGAGCCAACTATCACAGCAAACAGGGTGAATATAAAATCTGGACTTTTTAAAGTTTCTCTAAACCCTAAAGCCAAAACTAAAAGACCGAGTGGCAGGAGATTTTCATCAAAGTTTTTGAGTTCTTTTTTAAAAATTATTCTGGCAAGAATACCAGAGACAATAACACCAAATCCATTAATTAGCGTTCCAATTCCTGGGATCATTAGCTGCTAAAATCGCTATGGCTTTTACTTGGTGTAGGCCCTTCTTGGCCTTGATACTTACTTCCATAGCTGACGTCACCATACTCAGCCTCTGAAGGTGAATTCAAATAATAGAAAGATATTTGTCCAATTTTCATCTCTGGATATATTTTGATTGGTAAGTTTGCAACATTTGAAAGTTCTAATGTTAAATAACCTGAAAATCCAGGATCAACAAATCCTGCAGTTGAGTGAATTAATAAACCTATCCTACCTAGTGATGACTTACCTTCCAGTCTTGCAACAATCTTATTTGATAAAGCAACTTTTTCATAGGTTGTGCCCAAAACAAATTCACCAGGATGGAGGACAAATGGTTCGTCCTTTGAAGCCTCCACTAGAGTAGTTAAATCTTCCTGGGGTGATTTCGGATCTATATGACTATATTTATGATTTTCAAAAACTCTGAATTCTGTCCCGACCCTTAAATCAACACTGGAGGGTTGTATATATCCTTGATCTAATGGTGATATTTCGATCCACTTATCTTCTAAGGCTTTTTTAATATCTTTATCTGAAAGCATTTTTCCTCACGTTTAAAGAATATACTAATCTAAAAATTTTTGTTTTTAATTATTTAGCAAAGAAGCAACTGTCCATGCAGTAATTATGAATCCTATTGTCCCCAAAAAAATTGTTCTTGATTTATAAAACTCATTATCGTTTTTATCTTTATTTATAAAAGCAAGAAAGCTACCAGCAAACATAGCTGAGCCAAGGCCTAACATTAGAAGTCTTATAGTTAAATCGAGTGCAAATGGGTCATTCATGACATTATTGTTATCATAATAAAATAATGGATACAAGAGATATAGTAGATATTTTTAATAGATTCGACATTTCATCAATCAAAGATGAGAGTAAATACAAAATTTCTACTTTGGGAAGTATTACAAATCTTAACTATAAAGTTGAAATAGATAATAAAAAATTTGTTCTTAGAGTGCCTGGAGAAAATCCAGATTTAATTAACAGAATATCTGAAGGATATAATGAAAAACTCATTCAGAGTATCGGAATATCATTGCCATTAATTGTATTTGAAGAAGAAACTGGTCTAAAAATTTCAGAATATTTTGAAGATTTATATACTTTTAAATCAACCGATATGCTTGATATAAAATTTAGAGATGACGCATTGAACCTACTAACTATTCTGCATAATTCAGAACTTAAATTTAAAGAAAATTTCTCTCCTCTCAACGTTTTTAAAAAATTAGTCAAAACGAATGACAAAATTGAATATGAAGCAAAAACTGTCGGCGAAGAGATAGTCAAAGAACTGAACAAAATTGGCCTTGATAGTAAGCCATGTCATCAAGACCTCTACCATGCTAATTTTGTTTATTTTAAAGAAAAAGCATATTTGATTGACTGGGAATACTCATCACAAGGGGATCCATTCTTTGACTACGCAGATTTTATATGGCAGAACGAGCTAGAAGATAATACCGAAATAATTAATGATATTTATTCAAAAATTGGAATTAACAATGATCAAATTAAAATAAAAATGGAATTATTTCAGATTTTATCAATGATTACTTGGGGCTTTTGGGCAAAAAGAAAATCTCCAAAAGACAATAGAGGCCAAGAAGCATTAATTTCAGCATTAGAAAAGTATGATAATAATTTTTCTTAAAAGATTTAACTATATTAATCTACTTGGGTTAGAATTTCGCAGTACGAAAAAAGGATAAATTTAAATTTTATGGGATCTTTGATTAAAAAAAGACGTAAGAAAATGTCTAAACATAAATACCGAAAACGTCGTAAATCAAATAGACATAAAAAGAAGTCTGTCTAAAACTCTCTACCTTCACTATTAAGAAAATCTTCAATTTCCTCGACTAGATTATCCTCCGAGAAACTATCTTCAATGCTTACTTCTGCCTCTTCAAGTTTTGATACGTATTCAGCGAGATCTTCAGAGTTCTCCATAGCTTTACTAATTTTTGTATCAAACTGTTGTCCTTCTGATTGAATACCTGAATCATCTATATCAATTTTTAAGATTTCAGAAGTTTTATTCATTAAGGCACCAATACCCTTTGGGTAAGCGCCAGAACTTAAATAATGGGGAACTGCTGCCCATAAGCCTGAAGTTTCTATTCCGTTACTTCTTAAGTCATGGCCAACAACACTAGTAATTCCAGTAGGTCCAGAATAATTTGTTGGAAGTACATTAAATCTCGAATTAAAAGTTGGATCATCGCTTACACCAAATATTGGTACTGGTAAAGTATGTGCAACTTGGCCAAAGAATGCACCTAAAGTAACTGCTCTTTTTACCCCAAGTTCAATTAGTACTTCTGATATATTCTGTGAATATTTTTTCCATTTCATTGAAGGTTCTTCTCCAAAGACTAAGATCACTTCTTTTTTAAGTTTGTAATCTTCAATAGAATAAAAAGTTGTTTGTGGCCAGTGAAAATTTCTTTCCCCAATTGCTTTTACTTCAACAACGGGCCTTCTCATTTGATAGTTATAAAATCCCTCGGAATTAAGTTCTGCGAAAGGTTCGACATCATAGGTACCGCAAATATTTTCAATACAACCACTTGCAGTGTTACCAGCGTCACTCCATCCCTCAAAAGCAAGAATTGCTACAGGGTCAGATAGAAGTGGCTTTCTATACCAAACAACATCTTCCATAAACGAAGATTAATATTTAAAAAATTTTATATAAAAAGAAATTAGAGTTTTCTGGATGAGTTTAAAACTACAGATAAACTTGATAAAGCCATAGCTAAAGCAGCCATACTTGGAACAATACTCCCACTTACAGCAATTGGAATCATGATTATGTTATATATAAAGGCAAAAAATAAATTTTGAATAATTCTTTTATTTGAATTTTTTGAAATATTAAAAATTTTGTTTAATATTTCAAGGCCCCCTTTAAAAATAATAATGTCGCTAACACTTTGCGCGATTTGTGTGCTTTGAGAAAAGGATAAACTTACATTTGCTTGTTTAAGTGCAGGTGAATCATTGATTCCATCGCCAATGAAACCTACCGTTTTATCCATCTGTTTTTCTTGAATATATTTTAATTTATCTTCTGGGGACTGATTGCCTAACACATTTTTGATATTTAAATCATTTCCAATTTCTTGGACTTTTTCAGTTTTGTCTCCTGATAAAATTTCAATTTCATAATCTTTTGAAAGATCTTTAATGATATCTTTATTTACAGTTTTATCTTCTACTAGCTTTACCTTAAATTCCTCATTATCAATTATTAATTCAAGATCCCCTTTTAAATCATCTTTCGACCTAAAAACAGAAACTTTTTTGTTTTCAACAACTCCACTAACACCAATTCCTGGTGTTTCAATAAAATTATCTACAGGGAACAGACTCAAATTTTTTATTTCCGATTCCAAAAGTATGCTTTTAGCAATAGGATGGTTTGATTTTTGTTCAACAGACGCAAGCACTCTCAATACTTCATCATCAACAATTTTACCTTTTGAATCTGAGATGCTTTCTATTTTGAAAATACCAGAAGTAAGAGTTCCAGTTTTATCAAAAACTATTGTGTCTAAATTTTTGAATCTTTGAAGATAGTCAAAATTTTTAAAAATAAAACCATTACGATTTGAAACTGAGGCAGTCCTAAATAATACGATAGGAGTTGCAAGTCCTAGAGCACAAGGGCAGGCAACAACAAGAATTGCAATTGTTGAACTGATTGTCTCTGAAAAATCATTTTCTAATACAAATAATTTAAATATCATGTTTGCAAAACTTAAAATCAAAATAGAAGGAACAAAGATATTTGTTATTTTATCTACGAGATCTTGAACTTCAGGCTTACTTGTCTGGGCTTTCAAAATTAATTTTTCAATATGGTTTAAAGTTGTCTCTCCCTCTTTTTTTACTACTTCAACTTCAATATCATCACCGAGATTAATTGAACCAGATACAATTTCATCACCCTCTTTTTTTGTAAGAGGTTCGGATTCACCAGAGATTACGCTTTCATCAACTTCAGAACTACCACGTATGATTACACCATCAAGAGGAATGATTTCACCTTTCTTAACTATGATTACATCACCAATTTCAATCTGATTTAAAGGCTTGCGAACAGTTATTTGATTTTCGAAAACATTTACATCTTTGGGAATACTTTCGATTATGGAGTCTGATACTGAAACAGATGACTTAATTGAAATATCTTCTATAGTCTTACCAAGGAGAATGAAGCTAATTATGAATCCTCCTGTTTCTAAGTACATTAATTCTCCATTATTTGGCAAAATTCCAATGGCGAAAGAGGAGAGACTACCAATAGAGATTAATGTATCCATATTGAAATTAAGTTTTTTTATATTTTTTAAAGCAGATACGTGAAATTTTCTACCAAAAACAAAAATTATTAGTGAACCTATTCCTAATGCGGCGAGACCTTGATCAGCCCCAATGAGTGGGTTGATACTAAGCGTAAATATGAGAGAAAGAAACGGAGTAAGAAATTTTCTTATATTACTTTTTTTCTCCTCGGCTATTTCTTCTTGTGCTGAATATCCAATTGATCTAATTCGTTGAATATATTCATCTGAATTATTATCTTCGAGGTTAACTTCTAAGATTGCTTTTTTTAGGGGGAAGTTTACAACTACATCTTTGACAGATTTTTCTTTTGTTAGAACTCTCTCTATTCTTGCAGCACATGCTGCACAGGTCATTCCTTCAACAGATAGAACTAACGTTTTTGTCTCAGCTGACAACGGTATAGCCTTGTTCATCAAGAAGTGATTTAACAAGATCTAAATTTATCTCTTCTGAGGACTCCAGTGTTACATTTTTTGTCTGAACGTCAACATTAACTGATTCAATATTTTCAACACCTGACAAAGTGTTTACAATCGTACTTTTACAATGATCACAACTTATTTCGGGAACGTTAAAATTAGTAGCCATAATAGAATAATAATTGTTAGTTGTTTATATTGTTAAGTTGAATTTTTAAACTTATGCAGTTTCTTGAAGAATTCTTCCTCTAACTCTTGGGTATTTAACAGGAGCATGGTTAAAGCAGTGCTCTCTTTTGTTATAGATACTTAATTGAGTATTGCAAGATTCTTCTTTACAAACTCTGCCCTGGTCAAAACTCTTTGAAGGTCTTATACCACCTTTAATTTGACTTGCTTTTAATCCGTCAGTCATTTAATTCCCCACTTTGTGAATATATTCACAAGCTTAACAAACATTTGAAAAACCTGCAAGTTTTTCCAAACTTTTTATCCAGCTACGTATAGTAACATTTGTTTATGGAAATCAAACTAGAATTTTGTATTGTTTGAAACTATACACCCCGTGCAGTTAGTACGGTAGAAGACATACTTGAAAAATACGGAAAAGAAGTAAAATCCATTGATCTTATTCCAGGAACAGGTGGTGTTTTTGAATTGTATTTAAATGGTGAACTTATTTATTCAAAACTTGAAACTGGAAGGCATACAAACGAAGGTGAAATATTAGAGTTAATGGAAAAAGCACTTAGTTGACATATCCATTTGATCTTTCCCTAGTTGAGCTTATATTTATTTCATTACTTCTATTTGTAAGTGCAGCGATTCAAGGAATATTAGGTTTTGGATTTGCTGTTATTTCTTCACCAATACTTGTCCAAATTCAGCCACTACTAGTGCCACAAATTCTAAGTTTACTTGCCTTGCCTATGGCTTTCCGTATATATCAACGTGAAAAAAAAGAAGTAGATTGGAAACCGTTTAAATTCTTATTCCTAGGAAGAATTATTGGTGGCCCTTTGGGTTTATTGCTCCTTATTAACTTGAACGAGAAACTACTTTCAATAAGCGTAGGAGCAATTGTACTTGTTGCAGGAATTGCAACATTATTTAACTGGACTGTGAATAGGAATAATAATTCGTCATGGATCGCTGGAACATTATCTGGAATATTTGCAATGATTGCAGGAGTAGGGGGCCCTCCTATTGCAATTTTGTACAGAGGAGCTTCGGGTAAGGAGTTCAGACCATCGTTAAACGCTGTTTTTACGTTTGGAATAATGATAACACTAGGTCTTCTGCTTTTTAGTGGTGAGATTTATAGAGATCATATAATTTTATTTTTATATCTTGTAATTCCAGTTGCTGTGGGATTAAAAATATCTTCTTTACTGTTTTCAGATGTCTCTGACAATGCAATTTCAAAAGGCGTAACATACTTTTCAATAATCTCAGGATTGGTTGTTATATTCAGAAATATAATTTAGTTTTGAAATCTGAATTCGGAGTTAACATTAAATAGACAATGAATACTAGAGTCATAATATCCTCAGTGCTATTTTTTTTGAGCTTCCCCCCATTTAACTTCTGGTATTTAATTTTTCCATCTCTGTTCTTTTTTTACTCAGGGATTTTATTAAGTAGTAAACCATTTCTTTCAGGCTTAGTATTTGGAGCAATATCATTTGGTGTAATTTTATTTGGTATCCAATCAATTGGTTACGAAGCTTGGATTCCTCTTTCTATTCTTATGGGTCTTTTATATGGATTTTATGGAAAACTGTTTAAATTTATTGCTGTAAAAACCAATAACAATTTTTTTATATTGATTGGAATAATAAGTACTTTTGATTTACTAAGGGCTTACTTTCCATTTGGCGGTTTTCCATGGGGTTCAACTTCAACAGTTTTAATTTCAGGATATAGAGATACCTCGTTCAATCTCCTACCAAGCATTTTTAAAACATTTGGTCCGACAGGTTATTCTTTAATCATTCAATCGTTGACTCTTTTAATTGTCTTATTTGTACTTGAAAATAAAAAGAAATATACATACTTGAAAGATTCACTAGTATTTTTCATTTTAATATTTACACCTCTTTCATTATTTTTACTAAACGACAGTTTTAATTTATTAGACAAAAATAATAAATCTGAACAGATTAGTGTTGTGATTGTCCAGGGAAACAGTCCTTGTCCTGGAGCAAAAAACAGATGTAATAATGAAAGAGCAAGAATATATGAAAGTCATATAAATTTAACAAAAAGTATTAGCTCCGAAAAAGATCTGATTATTTGGCCTGAAAGCTCGACAGGTTTTAACAATGATCCTCTCATTCACGATCGGGTCTTGACCGATATTCAAATAGAAGTTGAGAGGTTAAATTCTTATTTTTTAATTGGTGGAGATAGGCCAATACGGGAAGCTAATTTTGAAAATTATGGTCTATTTATCAACAATGAGGGAACAATTGTAGATCAATATCTGAAACAACACCCAGTACCTTTTGGAGAGTACATTCCTTTTAGGAGATATCTTGATTGGATCCCTTCCCTTTCGCTAGTTCCGAGAGATATGATTAGGGGAGAACAAGAGAAAATATTTCAAATGGGATCACATAAATTGGCCTCTGTGATTTCTTTTGAGGGATCATTCCAAAGATATATTCGAGGTAGTGTTCAGGCTGGAGCAGAGATTATTGTAATTCTTACAAATCAAGCCAGCTATGGAGAAAGCGGAATGTCTGATCAATTTATATTAATGTCTCGTGCAAATGCGATTTCAAATGATAGGCCTGTCATACATTCTGCAATAACTGGAAAATCTGCATTCATCGACAATAATGGAAAGGTTTTATCACAGACAAATTTATTCACTTCTGAAATCTTGAACGAAAACATAAAACCAATTAACTCACAAACTCCATTTAGTTTGTTTGGAAATTACTTTAATTATCTAATAGTTGCTATTGCATTTGTTATTTTCTTAAGAAAGAGAGTTTTAAGTTAGTTTTCAAGACCCTCATTAAAGTGCAAATTTTTCATTGCTGCAGCTTCGACAATACCATCTTGGTAGGCTCTCAGATCAAACTTATGTAACACTGCTATTAAATGATCAAATATATCTGACTGAATGTTTTCATATTCAACCCAGTCAGTAGTTTTTGTAAATGTATAGATTTGTATAGGGACACCCTGGTTTGTTGGTGATAATTGTCTTACTAAAAATGTCATGTTTTCAGTATCTAGGTTTTCATTTTGTCTGAGATAGCTTTCTATATAGGCTCTGAATGTACCAATATTTGTTAAATTTCTTTGTTCTGTTACTGATTCTCCAGACGATAGTTCGCTATTAAATGTTTCCAGCTCCTGCACTTTTTCATTCAGATAATCTTTAATAGGAGCAATTTTTTTTAATTTTTCAATTTCTTCAAATGTTAAAAATTTAATACTTGAGATATCAATACTTATTGATCTCATGATTCTTCTGCCACCATAATCAGACATTCCTCTCCAGTTTTTGACTGATGTAGAGATTATTTTTGAGGTAGGTATGGTTGTAATGGTTTTATCCCAGTTTTGTACTTTTACTGTGTGAAGAGCTATGTCAATTACATCCCCATCAGCTCCATATTCTGGGACCTCTATCCAGTCACCATTATTTATGATATTGTTTTGTCCAATTTGAACCGATGCAACAAAAGATAGAATTGTGTCTTGAAATACTAAAAGGAGAACTGCTGTTAACGCCCCAAGTCCACTTATATAATATGTAACTGACTGTCCAGATAAAATTGCAAAAATAATAATGAATATAAATGCGTTCAGAATAATTTTAACGATCTGAATATAACCTTTAATTGGCCTGTCTTTCAATGCTTCATATTTACTTGATGCATTATTAAATATTGAAAGCAATTCATTTAGAGATAAACCTAAGAACACTGCTAATAGCGAACTAATTATTCGTTGACTAATTTCACTGTCTAATAATTCTGTTGAAAAGTCTGTAAATAATATTCCATTTAAAAAAGTAAATACAGCGACAAAAGATACTCTATTTAAAAATTTTTTTTCTAAAAAAAGATCGTCAATGATAGTATTTGTTTTTTTCGCTATACGTTTGAGAAGTGGAAAAATTAGTGTTCTTAAGACTATATAAATACCCAGACTGCTTCCTGCGACAATCAAGAGTTTTAAATTATCTTCTACCATATAAGCATGATACCTTAGTCAGAATCCTCTTTGTTGACCTTTCCAAGGGGGAGGAGTATTGTTTTTAAACTCTTCAACACTTGGACCATGTAAAGCTTTCAATTTATTTAAACCAATAAAATATGAAACTACCAAAAGAATTAAAGTAGTTTGGTTTGAAGTTGCCAATTTAATAACTGCAAGCACTTCTGGGTTATCAAAAAATAAAACTTGTAAACCACCTTTTACTCCAAGAAATATGACCCACAAGATTGCAACCCGGTTATATGCTGGTTTTACTGTTGGTAATAAATACCACTCTCTAGGCCATTTTCTAAAATACATTGATGAATAGATCGTAAATGGTTTTCTCAATACGATTGATACCAATCCTATAAATGCAATGCTTAAATCTCTTATAATGCCTGGTAGAAAAAAACCTGATGCAGTACCTTGAATCTGAGCAATTAACAAAGCAACTAAAGTTCCAAGAACACCGTAAAATGCAAATTTAATTTCATCTTTTTTTACCAACCTGTAGCCAAACGTAAGGGCAACCAACACGGCTGTACTTATAATTGCAATATTTAAATCAAAAAATCTAAATGTTAAAACAAAGAACACTGGAGCAAGAATTGAATCAAAGATATTATTTTGTGATTCATTTAAACCCAGTACTTCACTTTTTATCTCAGTGAATTGATTTTTAAATCTTTTAAACAACAGAATTTATTTTTTCTTCAAAATTTTTGTTGGTTTTCTCAGAAAGAAAACTTTTTCTAATTTCCTGTAATTCTTTTTCTTCAACTTCCTCAAAATTTGTTGAAATATTTTTTATATAAGAATCTAAGTTATCGATTTCAAATGATTGAGATTGCAAAAATCTATATGCTTCATCCCTTTCAATCCCTTTAGTTACTAAATGAGATAGAAAAGATTGAGTTAGCAAACTCACTTTTGCTGAATTAATATTTGAATTTATTTTTTCATGATTAATGTTGATATTTTTGAATAGCTCTTCCATCTCAATTGTTGAAAAACAAATGAGATTAAAACTATCTGGAAAAATGATTCTTTCTACTGATGAATTTGATATATCTCTTTCATGCCAAAGAGATATATTTTCAAGCGCACTTACAACATAACCTCTGAGGATTCTTGAAATTCCTGATATTCTCTCAGAAGTAATTGGATTTTTTTTATGTGGCATTGCAGAAGAACCTTTTTGTTCACTTGAAAATGACTCATGAATTTCACCCACCTCTGAACGTTGATAACCTCTAAGATTTATAGCTATACGATCATAGGAACTTGCAAGCATTCCAATACAGCTGATTACTTCAGCGTATCTATCACGGCTAACAATCTGAGAAGCAAATAGCTCTGGCTTAAGATTTAAAGTCTCTAAAGATTTTTTTTCAATATCACTGTTAATTATGGTGTAGTTACCAACAACTCCACTTAGCTTTCCGATGCTAATATTTTCTTTTGCTCTTTCAAGACGTTCTTTATTTCGATGTATCTCCAACAACCAGTTTGAAATTATATTTCCAAGGAAAGTTACTTCTGCAAATACGCCATGGGTTCTCCCAATTATTTTGGTATCTTTTTCTTTTATCGCAAGATTCTTCAAAGTACTGATTAATTCATCAACTTTTCCTATTAGGAAATCTAATGATTCTAAAATTAATAAACTATTTGATGTATCAACTACGTCTGAACTAGTTAGGCCGTAATGTATCCATTCGGAATCTTCATTTACTTTATCTTGTAATATGTCAACAAATGAAGCTAAGTCATGGTTTGTTACTTTTTCTCGAGCTTCAACTTCTTTTACGGTTACATTTGCATCAAGTATTTTTTCTGACAAACCTTTAGGCACAATACCTTCCTCTTCAAGACTTTTTGTAACAGAGGATTCAACTTTCTTCCAAGTGCTTAACTTGTTTTCTTGACTCCATATATCAACTATTTCTTTTACTTCGTATCTTTTTATCATTTATCTAATTATATTTTGGTTTCTCTCTGGTCCAACAGATATATATTTAATTGGCACATCGCTGAAATCTTCAATAAATTCAATATATTTTTTAGCATTCTCAGGAAGTGCATCATATTTCGTAATTCCAGAAATATCTTCATTCCAACCCTCAAACGATTCATAAATAGGTTCACACTTATCTAATATCTCATCAACTAATGGATAGTCTGTAATTTTTTTATCTTCAAAGCTGTATCCTATGCATACCTTGATTTCCTCAAGGCCACTTAAAACATCTAATTTTGTTATAAATAATTGACTTAGAGAGTTAATCCTTTTCGAATATTTTAATGAAACTAAATCTAGCCATCCACAACGTCGTCTTCTTCCAGTAACCGTTCCAAACTCAGCCCCCTTTTCAATCATGTAATCACCAATTTCATTTTCTTGTTCAGTTATGAAAGGACCAGTACCAACTCTAGATATGTAGGCTTTGGTTACACCAACAACTTCATCAAAATTTAAAGGACCAATTCCAGATCCAGTAGCTGCATTACCTGCACTTGTATTTGAACTTGTGACAAATGGATATGTTCCATGATCGATATCTAGAAGAGTGCCTTGGGCTCCTTCAAATAGGATCTTTTTATTTTCTTTTAATGAATTAGATATAACCAATGATGTGTCGTCTGCAATTGATGAAACAAGTTCTTTGTATTTTTTATACTCGTCGACTATTTCGTCAAAGTTTATAGAATTTCCACCATAAATTTTTTCAATTATTTGATTTTTTTCTTCAAGATTATTTTTTAATTTTTCATAAAAATTTTCTTCAGATAAAAAATCTTGTATGCGTATACCTTTTCTTTGTATCTTGTCGCCATAACAAGGCCCTATACCTTTTCTAGTTGTTCCAATCTTCTTATCACCTAAGCTATCTTCAATTAATTCATCAAGAATTTTGTGATATGGCATGATGATGTGTGCATTATATGAAAGCTTTAACTTAGTGGTGTCTATATTTTTACCATTTAAAGTTTCAATTTCATTTTTTAAAACTTCAAAATCAATTACACATCCTGAACCAATGATGGGAGTACATGATTCATACATCACTCCTGACGGAACCATTGAAAGGGCAAATTTTTCATCACCTACAACAATTGTGTGACCTGCATTATTGCCACCTTGGAATCGGACTACGAGATCAGCTTTTGATGCAAAAAAGTCTGTGACTTTACCCTTGCCTTCATCGCCCCACTGAGCGCCTAAAACAATGGTAGTTGACAACTTTTCTCCTTGAATTACAACAATGGATAATACATGCATTTCTGATGTATAGAAAGATTTTTCTATCTAATAATTAAATTAATTTGTAGCAAAATCGAATAAAGGTTAAATTAGTACTTAGACAAGAACTTAATTTATTTATAGTTGTTTTGTTCTTGTCTGCTTTTATATAAAAGGAGAAAACATTGAGTAAAAAAGCAATCGTTTCTTTACTTATACTTTCTATGATTGCAGTAGCTTGTGCTACAGAAGAAGCAGTTGAGGAAGTAGCAGTTGAAGAAGAACACGATCACTCAGATGAATCTACACTAGATGAAGTCAAAGAAAGAGGATTTCTTAAGTGTGGAATCAGTACTGGTGCTACCGGATTCAGTGAGCAAGCTGATGACGGATCCTTCGGTGGATTTGATGTTGATTTCTGTTATGCAGTGGCAGCTGCTGTTTTCGGCGACTACAGTAAAGTCGAATTCAAGCAACTTACATCTGCTGAAAGATTCACATCTCTAGCAGCTGGTGAGGTCGATGTTCTATTTAGAAACACAACTTGGACTCAAAGCCGTGACACAGAGTTAGGTAATGACTTCGGTCCTACAACCTACTTTGATGGTCAGCAATTACTTGGTAGAAAAGCAGACGGTATTACCGAAAGCTCTACATTAGCTGATATTGACGGACTTAGAGTATGTACTAACGCAGGAACTACAACCGAAAAGAATATTACTGAAGGTGCAGGACTTGCTGGTGCAACAATCGAACTTGTTACAGTTGAAGCTTTCGCAGAAGCTGTTGACAAATTCATTGCAGGTGAATGTGATATTATCACAACTGATGGTTCAGCACTTGTTGGTAGAAGAGCAGTTAATGATGCTCTTAATGATTGGGTAATTTTCCCAACATCACCAATTTCAAAAGAGCCATTAGGACCAACATATAGATCAAATGACAGCGCCTGGGCAGACGTAGTCAACTGGACAGTTTACGCAACAATCATCGCAGATGAGTATGGCGTAACTAGTGCAAACGTTGACTCTGTTGATACAGATGCACTTCCAGAACTTGGAAGATTATTTGGTGCAAATGATGGTGAGCTTCAAACAAAGATGGGTCTAGATGCAGATGCATTCTATAACGTTATCAAGCAAGTTGGTAACTATGACCAAATCTACTCAAGAAACCTAAATCCATTAGGTCTCTTCAGAGAAGGTGGAGCTAACGATCGTTGGACAAACGGTGGGTTAATTTACGCACCTCCTGCAAGATAATTTAATTATCTTTATATAAATGTAAAAGGGGCTGAAAAGCCCCTTTTGCTTTGTAAGTACCATATTTATTTGATAAAATTTTATAATGAAAGGCGCTCTTAAATATTTACTATTTTTTAGAAATGTTGTTTTCTTAAAATGGTTGAGCCAAATAGTTTTTCTTGTTGGTTTTATAAGTATTGTCTTGAGATATTTAGGCAATGCATCAACTAATTTTGCGTCCACGAACATAGCATTCTCTTGGGATTTTTTAGGAGAAACACCAGGGGTATCTATCGCAGAAGGAATGTATACCCTGCCAGTTTCTGGTTTACAGATGCTTCAAGTAGGTATGTTAAACATGCTAAGAATCACAGTTACTGGGATTTTTGCCGCAACAATTCTTGGAACTTTACTTGGAATTGCAAGACTCTCAAAAAATTATATTGTTGAAAAAAGTGCAACAGGAATATTAGAAATTGTTAGAAACGTACCTTTATTAGTTCAAATTCTTTTCTTTCAAGCGTTGATACTCACATTACCGAGATTAGAAGTATCAGAAATTGGAACTTATACATTTCATGCAAGTGCAAAGGGTTTGGCGTTTCCATGGCCAAATAGAGAACCAAATGCGATTCTCTTTATGGTTTACTTTGTTTTAGTTTTATATATTGCAAACCAAATTTTTAAATGGAGGGTTAGAACTCTTGAAAAAGAAGGACGAGAAACTTATCCAACATTATGGGCAGCTATCTCTTTTGTTGTACTCGTTGTTGTCGGTTGGTACGGAGGCTTTAGAGTTGTTGGAATAATTGGTATGATTGCCGGGTTTCTCTCCACAGGCTTAGAAAGTGTTCCGGGAATTTTTTATCAGATTCTATTTTCGGTAATTACAGTTTTTATCGGATTCAGAGTTACTAAAAGATTTATTGATAGTAAAAAATCTGAAGAAGCCCAGGGAATTTATAGTGATGATGATTATTTCAAAATAATATTTAATGTTGCAATAGTTGTTTTACTAGTTTTTCTTTTTCTTACATCATTTGGAGCAAGTGTCTCAAAGTTCTTGGTTGGAGATGAACTTACATATAAAGCTGATTGGGGCCTTCCTCAACTCTTTCATGGTATCGAAAATAAATTGTATTGGTTTCCAATGCATGATGTTGAAATTGAAAAAGAAAATGTTGAAATGAAAAAAGCAGAGATAATTAATTGGGTAGTTGAGCCAGGATCAAAAGTAGAAGTTGGAGATAAAATTGCCGATGCATACATTATCAGAAAGCCAAATGAAGAAAAAATAGAGTATGAGATTGTTGCTAAGTACGCAGGTACTATTGAAACCCTATATCTTGAAGAAGGAAAATCACTAAAAGTGGGTGAAGAATTTTATGAGATTCAAGTTACAGAAGGTGATCCATTTACACTATCAAGACCAAGGATTGAGCAAACAGGTACTACAAAATTTAAGAGATACTCTGATGATTATGGTAAAAAGTTGTCAGTTGGTTATTTTGCAACTTGGGTAGGAGTAGTTTTATATACTGCAATATTTATATCCGAAGTAGTAAGAGCAGGCATTATGGCTGTTGCCAAAGGGCAATCTGAAGCTGGACTTTCTTTAGGTTTTAGAAGGAGTGCTCTTTTGAGGTTAATTGTTATACCCCAGGCAATAAGAGTGATGTTGCCTCCGATGGGTAACCAGTATCTAAACCTTGCAAAAAATACTTCATTGGGTATAGCTGTAGCTTTTCCCGAAATTGTTGCTGTTGGTCAAACTTTATACAACCAGGAAGGACAAACTTTACCTGTATTTATTGTATGGATGATCTTTTACAGTACCGTAAGTTTGACAATTTCTAGCATAATTAATTTTTACAATAGAAAACTGAAGATTGTTGAGAGATAAATGAATTTAGAATATAAAAAATCAATAGCCTGGATGAGAGAAAATCTATTTTCTTCAATTCCATCATCAATACTTACCGTAGCTACATCATTTTTTGTCTTGGGTTTCTTTAGAGGATTGTTTGGATTTGCAATGGCATCCGATAAAGACTGGCTGTCTGTCTTAAATAATATGCAACTTTATATGGTCCAGGCATATCCTGAAGAAGATTTTATTAGGGTGTGGATATCTGTAGGATTAGCCTTAGTTTTTGCTGGAACCTCTATAGGGTTGTGGAAAAGTACAGAAGAATCATCACTTTCTGATGTATTCTCAAAATTTATGAAAGTTAGTTTAGCTTTTCTTTTCTTTACTGTTGTAGCACCTACCTTTTCAAGTGTTACAGACAATGACGGAATCATTCAAACAGAAGAGTCCTTCCCAATGGAAACACGCTTACAACTGCTTATACCTTCTGCAATATTAGTTGTTGTATTTTTTGTACTAAAGAATTTAAAACTGAATTATAAATTCAATAAATCAGACTTATTATGTTTTTATTTGGCAATACCAATAGTTTTATTGTGGATTATAAAGCTACCGACAATACAGCTTGATAGCAGTAACCAAAGAATAATTCCAGATCCCTTAATGCCAATTGCTGATACAACAAAGATTCCTTGGACTATCATTTTTGGATTATTTTTAGCTTTTTACTTTATAGGATCTAGATTTAAAGATTCTAAAAATATGAAGAGAACAATGTCTATCTCATGGGTTCTCTTACCATTATTTATTTTTTCATGGATTTTCAAAAAGCCAGAAATAGATCTACCAACAATTCTTGGTCAAGATATACCAATTTTTATAGGAATATTTTTAGTTGGAGCATTGACAATTACCTTTATTAACAATCCAATTGTTGAAAAATATTTTTCTATATATTTGGGTGTATTGATTGCTATTACGGGAATAGCACTTTTTATCTCGATCCCTATTCTTCTTAAATCAGCACTCTTACTACTTGTGTTATTTACTATCGTAATTCCAGCCGTGTCTTCATCTGCAAAAGGTAAGAGAAATCTTATTATTGTCTGGGGTGTTTCACTATTTACTTTATCTGTTTTAATTCGTGGTGGCTCTTCAGATACACAGATTATCGTACAGCAGCAAAGTATTTTTGGCGGCTTTTCTCTAACTTGGCTTCTTGCAATATTTGGAACTTATGTTTCATTTCCTCTGGGAGTGCTTTTAGCCTTAGGAAGAAATTCGAAACTACCTATTGTTAGACTTGTCTGTACTGGAATTATTGAATTAACTCGTTCTGTTCCTTATATTACATGGCTTTTCTTTGCCAGTGTTACCATGGCAGTTTTCTTACCAGAAGGTGTCAACTTTGAGTTAGTTGTAAGAGTCCTTATGGTAACTGCATTTTTTAGTGGAGCATATTTCGCAGAAAATATTAGAGGGGGACTTCAATCAATTCCAAAAGGACAATATGAAGCGGCTGATGCAATTGGAATGAGTCCTTTTCAAAAAACTTCATTGATTGTAATGCCACAGGCATTAAGAGCAATTATTCCTACATTAGTTAGTAGTGCGATAACTGCATTTAAAGACTCTAGTTTGGTTACCATTATCGGTCTTATTGACTTCCTCACAATCGGAAAGGTGATAATTGGTACTCAATCAATACCAGTAAATTTTGTTGGTCATGATAGAGAGAATTTATTATTCATTGCATTTTTCTATTGGATATTTACATTTACTCTATCCAGAAGAAGCATGAAAGTTGAAAAAAGATTAGGATTAGGAGAAAGATAATTTATGAGCATTATTAAAACAAACGATGTTAAAAAATGGTTTGGAGACTTCCAAGCTCTTAAAGGCATTTCTATGGAAGTGCAAGAAGGTGAAGTATTAGTTATTTGTGGACCATCAGGTTCAGGAAAATCAACCTTTATTAGATGTATTAACAGACTAGAACAACACCAAGAAGGTGAAATTATTGTTGATGGAATTGAATTAACTAATGACCTTAAGAACATTGAGGCAATTAGATCAGAAGTAGGTATGGTTTTTCAAAGTTTCAATCTTTTTCCTCACTTAACAGTAATGCAAAACATTACTCTTGCCCCAATTTGGGTAAGAAAAAAGAGCAGAAGTGAGTCAGAAGAAAAAGCTATGGAACTTTTGACAAGAGTTGGTATCCCAGAACAGGCCTCAAAATTTCCAGGCCAATTATCAGGTGGCCAGCAACAAAGGGTGGCAATAGCAAGAGCTCTAGCTATGGAACCAAAAATAATGCTTTTTGATGAGCCAACATCAGCACTTGACCCAGAGATGATAAAAGAAGTATTAGATGCGATGAAAGAACTAGCTCTATCTGGAATGACTATGATTGTTGTTACTCACGAAATGGGATTCGCTAAAGAAGTTGCTGACAGGGTCATGTTATTTGACGAAGGCCTTATGGTTGAGGAAAATACTCCTACAGAATTTTTTGATAATCCACAAAATGACAGGACAAAGCTGTTCTTAAGTCAGATTCTTTAGAGCTGATCCCACAGATTTTTTTCTGCTAAATCAATAATTGTTGCACCCATTCCATAAGCTCCATCAAATATAGCTTTATGACCACCATCTTTAATGGTAGCCGCTGCAAATTCGGGCTGATGATTAACGGCATCTCCTGAGTCGATAGCCAACATTGGATGAATAGATGGCATTGCAAATGATATATTTCCCATATCTGTAGACCCTAAGCCAAGTTTTGCCGGATCTTGTAAAGGCATATCTCTACCAATGTCGTTACAATTTTCCATAAACAATTTGAACATAGTCTCATTGTTCAAAATTTCTTGGTATCTAAAATCTGGAGAAGTAACATCCGATTTACATTTGGTTGCTATGGCCGCTCCATTTACAAAATTTAAAAAATCTTGTTCCAACTTGTTCAAACCTTCTTCATTCAAAGATCTAAGGTACCATTCTGATGAAGTATAAGAAGGAATAATGTTCGGCTTAAACCCTCCATCTTTTATTACCCCATGCATCCTGTCAGTTCTTAACATTTGTTGACGATAGGTAGAAGCATTCACAAATAGTTGTATTTGGGCATCCAATGCATTTATACCCTCCTCTGGAGCACCAGCAGCATGGGCATCTTTACCAAAGAATTCAACTTTATATTGTTGTATTGTTGAAAAAGTAGGATTGGCAACATCATATGGACCAGGGTGAATCATCATCGAACATTTGGCATCTTCAAATGCTCCATTGTCTAATAAAATTATTTTTCCACCCCCACCTTCTTCTGCAGGAGTTCCTAGTAACTTGACTCTGATACCTAGTTGGTCGACAAGATTTCTCAAACCTAATCCAGCTCCAATAGAGCAAGTCGCAATTATGTTGTGGCCACAGGCATGTCCAATTTCTGGCAAGGCATCATATTCGACACAAAGAACAACAAGAGGCCCATCTTTACCAAAAGTTACTTCAAAAGCTGTATCAAGACCATGAGTTGGATGTGCGACTTCAGGATCATATTTTTTTATGTAATTAACGAGATACTTTGACGTTTCAAACTCTTCAAAAGCTAGTTCTGGATTTTCGTACATCCAGTCATTAACCTCAATGAGGCTTTTATGTAAAGATTCTAATTCAGATTTAAATTCTTCTTTAATTGTCATGAATCAAGCTTACTAAAATAACCTAAATTATACGAAGAGGAAACGTTCCAAATTATCCAATCCAAATTCTTATCTTCAGCTGCGCGAATATTTTCTTGTACTTCAGCGTCAGAATGCCAAAACCCTTGTAAAAATGGTCTTAATTTAATTTCTTCAACACCTCTATCTAATGCATCATCTAAAGCTGAGGTAATGACCCCATATGGGTTTCTGTTCGGGTTTTGATATCCAAATGAACCTTTACTGTAATGTGATGGATAAACCATTGGTGATAAGAAGTCAACGTTTTCGATAATTGTTTCAAGATTTTGACCAATTCCTCCATCAAATTTATTTGTTAAAATAAATCCAAATACATCTGCCGACACAAAACATCCAAGACTGTTTATCTCTTTTTTGGCAACCATAAGAAAACTATTAATATTTTTTATTCTATTATCGTAATTATTTTCATCTTTGAAAACCATATACTTGTAGTTCGAATCTGGATATCTAATATAGTCAAACTGGATTTCGTCAAACCCTAATTCGCATGCTTCCTTTGCGATATTGATAACATAGTTTCTTGCCTTTTCACTACCGGGATCAATAAAATATTGACCATCTTGGGAATATATCTTGTTTTTATATGAATCAAATACTGCTTCATTCGGATAATTTTTAGCAAATAACGGATCTTGAAAAACAACAACTCTTCCTATTAAGTAAAGATCATTTTTATCTTTTAAGGTATTTAATGTTTCACTGTTATATTTACTTCTAACATTTGACATTTCTACAGCAAGTTCATTTACAGAATCAAATAAAATATGTCCATTATCAGTTTTTACATCAATGACAAGGCTATTGACATTTGTATTATCTAAGATGTTGTTGATTATTTCTAACTTTGAATTATTGGTCATGTGGTAGCCATTGAGATAAATTCCTCTTACTCCTCCATGCTTTTCTCTAAATTGAGAAAATTTTTGTTGTTGTATTAAAAAAGTAATTTCTTGATTGAGAACAACTAGCTCTTCATTCAAATCTGAGATTAGTTTTGAACTAAACTGTTGTTCTTTATTAGCTATGTCTACATCGATTTTATTTGTATCAATACTATTAATAGTTTTTGATATCTCTACAGCAACATCTCTTTTGTATATGGTTGTGTTCGTGACTGTTTGATTATTAGATATTTCACTGTTGATATCTCTTGAAAAATAATTTGTAATGGCAAATGCCAATACAAACACAAGAAAAAAATTTGTTACCCTGTTCATCTTCTTATTTTAAGAATACTTATTAATTTCTTTCAAAGCTAGTTTTATAATATCTATATGCAAAATTCGAGATATCAAAAAGTTGAGAAGTTTTATGAGATTCCTGTTTTTGTTGCAGTTGTTTTACTAATACCTGTAATAATCATTGAATATAGAAGTTCAGGACTAAAGGAATTTGCAAACTATCTCAATTGGGGTATATGGGTTGTATTTTTATTGGAGTATGTCCACTTACTAATTCTTTCTGAAAACAAAAAAGACTATGTTCTAAATCACAAATTGGAACTTTTTATTGTAATTGGCTCAATACCATTTGTTCCCCAAGGATTAGAATCATCGAGATTTCTACGTTTTGTAAGACTACCAAGACTACTAAGAGTATTACAGTTATTTAGACTTGCAGTTGTAGTTGCAAAATTCGGAGCTGATATAAAAGCCATTTTTAATAGCAGGGGACTCAGGTCAATTGTTTATGCAACTATATTTTTAATAATTTTCTTTGGATTCCTTTTCTTTGTTTCAGAACCAGAGGTTGAAACATTTAGTGACGGAATATGGTGGGCTTTGGTTACCATTACAACTGTTGGATATGGAGATATAACACCTTATACAACACTAGGAAGAATTGTTGCAAGTTCCCTAATGATTTTAGGCATTGGATTTATAGCAACAATAACAGCAACTGTTTCTGCTTATTTCTTATCGAATTTTGGAGAAAAACAAACTACTCTTGATGATGTTCTCGTTAAGCTCGAAAAAATTGAAAATGAAATAGAAAAAATAAAGGAAGAAAAAAATGAATGAAGCATTAAGCAATTTAGCAGATGATTTCTTTAAAAATTCTTTAGATTCATCACCAACATCTGCGATTATGAGAGGATATAAGGAATACTTTGATCAAATCGAAGAATTAACTGAAACCAGATTCGATCAAAACTTAAAAGATCTAGATAAGTTTGAAAAAAGATTAAAAGAAATAAATTTCGATAATTTGTCAAACAAGGAAAAAGTAACTTACGGAATGTTGGAGTATGCTTTTGGATCAAATAAAGACTCATTACTTGATAAAAGCTGGGAGTTTGGAGCCGGAGTTTCTGGCTTTACAGGGTATTTAATTGATTACAACCAGCAAATGTTTATTCCTGATTTAGAATCAGCAGACCTTTTATTGAAGAGATTGGAACTATATAACCAGTTCTTTAATCAAGTATCTTCAGTTCAAAAGAAAGGTTTAAATGAAAATAGAGTAGCAACTGAAAGAAATTTATTAAGAACAATCGATCAAATTGAAAGCTATCTTAAAACATCATTAGAAGAGGACCCTCTTTTATTAGTAAATTTTTCTCCTGAAGTCTCTGAACAAGATGTAAGTAGCTGGAAAAATAAAGCAAAATTAATAATTGAGAGCCATGTGAGGCCAAGAGTTAATTCTTATCTCGAACAACTCAAATCAGAGCATTTACCTAAAGGTAGATCGGATACGAATCCCGGCATAATGTGGATTGATGGTGGAGATGACATCTATTTAAGAAGTTTAAGAAAATTTACAGGAAATAAAGACATAACTGTTAAAGAAGTACATGAAACAGGTTTATCTGAGATTAAAAGATTAAAAAAAGAATTTTTTGAGATTGGAAAAAATGTTTTTGCAGATGTAACGACTCCAGAAGAAGTTATTCATAAGATGCAAACTGAACCATCGATGCGCTTTGAAAGTAAGGAACAGATGCTACAAATGGCAGAAGATATTATTAAAAGAGCTTACGAACCCCTCTCTGATTGGTTTACAGTATTTCCAAAAGCCCCTTGCAATGTTTTACCAGTTCCCGAAGAGTCTGAAAAACATGCTCCACCAGCCTACTATTATTCACCTTTGCCAGATGGTTCAAGAGATGGAACTTATTTCTTAAATACTTACAAACCAGAAACAAAAAGTATTTTTGAAGCCGAATCCGTGGCTTTTCATGAAGCAATACCAGGGCATCATCTTGATAGGACAATTGCTGTAGAGCTTGAGGATGTTCCTGATTTTCAAAAATATGTTGCATCTACTGCATTTGTGGAAGGATGGGGGCTATATTCTGAGCAGTTAGCAAACGAAATGGGTCTATATTCTAATGACATACAACAACTTGGTAGATTAGGAAATGATGCGTGGAGAGCGTGTCGTCTTGTACTGGATACTGGAATGCACGGCATGGGATGGTCTAGGGATGAAGCCATCAAATTTTTTAGAGCAAATTCACCTATTGAAGAAATAAATGCAAATATCGAGACTGATAGATACATTGCTTGGCCTGGACAAGCCTGTTCATATAAGATGGGACAATTAAAAATCGAGGAATTAAGAAGAAAAGCTGAAAACGAACTAGGTAATATGTTTGATATTAGATATTTTCATGATGAAGTACTTTGTGATGGGGGTATAACTTTACCTATTCTTGAAAATAAAATAAATGATTTTATAGAAAGACATAAAAGTTAGTAAATCTAATTTTTTCTAAGATCTTTATTTGACTTCTTAACAATTTCATTCTTATAGCTTTTGTGAATTTCTTTTTCAGATTGGCTTCTTTGGTTTTTTTCTAATTTAATATCTTCCTTAAGAGATTCAATCTCAATTTGCAGATCAGAGATTCTGTCTCTCATTTCATAAATTATCTTTATGCCATCTAAGTTAATACCTCTTTGTGAAAGATTTTGAATCTGTATAAGTTTGTCTATGTCTTCTTGTGAGTAACGCCTTGTTCCACCACCGGTTCGATAAGGCTTTATCAAACCTTTTTCTTCATATGTTCTTATAGTTTGGGGGTGAATTCCAGACAGTGTTGACGCCACAGAAATAAAATATATCGCTTTAGAACTTTCGCTACTCATAGAGGTAGTCCCTTGGCGAGTCTCCAGATTCAAATTGTTCTTTATATTTTTCTAAATGTTTTTTTGCTGACCTAGAGAGATTTGTTGGAGCAACAATTGTAGTTTTTACATATAAATCTCCTGCTCGTCTACCTTGCGGTTTGATTCCTTCACCTCTAATTTTAAATGTTTTACCACTTGCTGTTCCTGAGGGAACTTTTAATGTTACGGAACCATCCAAAGTCGGAATTTTTATTACAGTGCCAAGAGCAGCCTCTGTAAACAAAAGAGGTATCTCGAGTATCAGATCGCTACCATTTCTCTTAAAAAACTTGTGAGGCTCAACATTAACTTGAACTAGAAGATCACCATCAGGACCTCCTCCGCTTCCAGGACCACCATAACCTCTTAGTCTTATGACAGTACCATTATCAACACCTGCGGGAACTTTGACCTTAATTGTTTCATTTTTGATAACAAATCCATTTGCCCTACAACGTTTACATTGTTTGTCGATGACATTTCCTTGACCCCGACATGCTTGACATGGCTGTGAAAACGAAAAGAAACCTTGATTTGATGCTGTTTGACCTGATCCCTTACATATGTTGCAAACGTGATACGAATTACCATTTTCTGATCCGTTTCCTCTACAATCTTCGCAGACAACCTCTTTTCTTAGAGGAACATTTGTATCCAATCCAGATGCAGAGTCATTAAATGATACATTTATATTAGTTTGATAGCTTTGACCTTTTCTTCTGGACGTACCTCCAAAACCAAATATATCTCCAAAATTACCAAATATATCTCCTAGATCTTCAACATTAAAGTTTGTACCCCCGCTAAAACCAGAAAAACCAGAAGCACCCATTGCTCTTACTTGGTCATATTCTTGTCTTTTGTTTACATCTGTTAAAACAGAGCTTGCTTCAGAAATGTCTTTAAATCTTTTTTCAGCTTCCTTATCATCCGGATTTAAATCTGGATGATTTTCCCTAGCTAGTTTTTTATAGGCTTTTTTTATTTCTTCTGTGCTCGAATCTTGGTTTACACCAAGGACGGCATAAAAATCTTTCTCTAACCAGTCTCTATTCACTTTTAACTCTTACCATTGCTGGTCTTAGCAGCTTGTCTTCCAAGGTATAACCTTTTCGTAAAACTTCTTCAATGGTTTGAGTGTCTCCATCCCCTGAATGCTCAACTGCTTCATGGAAATTTGGATCAAATGCCTCTCCAACACCAGGAACTTCAACTATGTTAAGATTGTCCATAAAGTCTTGCAAAGTTTTGTATAACGATTCAATCTCTTTTGGGTTGTTGTCTTGTTTTATGGCGATTTCAAAATTATCAATTAATGGAAATAAACTATTTACGAATAAAGCTACAAAATTAAATGAAGCAGACTCTTTTTCTTTTTCATTTCTCTTTTTAAAATTTTCGAAATCAGCAGCCAGTCTGAGATAGTCGTCCTTGATTTTTTCATACTCATCAAGGGTTACAGTGTTAGTTTCTTGATTTTGTTTTAATTCTTCAGACGAAGACGCCTCGTCTTTATTACTCATCTTCTTCTACAACTTCACCCTCAACTACATCTTCCTCATTTTCATCTTGAGCCTTCTGTTGTTGAGTTTCAGCATATAGTTTTTCAGCAAATGATTGACTTGACTTTGTTAGTTCATCAATACCATTTCGCATTTCTTCAGTTGAAGCTTCATCATTTTCGAGTATCTTTGAGAGTTTTTCCTTACTCTCATTTATAGATTGAATTTCTTCTTCTGTTGCCTTGTCTTTATTTTCTTCAAGCATTTTTTCTGTAGATGTAATCAATCCCTCGCCTAAATTTCGTGTTTCAACTTGCTCTTTCTTTTTTGCATCTTCATTAGCATGAGTTTCAGCATCTTTGATCATTCTTTCAATTTCATCATCTTCTAGGGCGGTACCCCCTGTGATAGTAATTGCTTGTTCTTTACCTGTTCCTAAATCCTTAGCATTTACATTTACAATTCCATTTGCATCAATATCAAAAGTTACCTCAATTTGAGGTATGCCTTGTTTTGCTGAAGGGATATCAGTAAGTGTAAATTTTCCTAGAGATTTATTTCCCGAAGCCATTTCTCTTTCACCTTGTAAAACATGTATTTCTACTTGGGTTTGGCCATCCTCAGCAGTCGTGAATGTCTCTGATCTTTTTGTAGGAATAGTTGTGTTTCTTTCAATCATCTTCGTCATGATTCCACCTTTAGTCTCAACACCAAGTGTTAACGGTGTAACATCTAAGAGCAATACGTCTTTAACGTCACCCTTAAGAACTCCAGCTTGAATAGCTGCACCAGAAGCAACAACCTCGTCAGGATTAACCCCTTTATGAGGATCTTTACCGGTTAAAGTTTTAACCATAGCCTGTATGGATGGCATTCTTGTTGATCCACCAACTAAAATAACATGCTCTATATCAGAAATAGTTAGACCCGCATCTTTGATGGCATTTGTTACTGGATCTTTAGTTCTTTCAACCAGATCGTCAGTAATTTTTTCAAATTCACTTCTAGATAATTTTTCCAATAAATGTTGAGGACCAGAATCATCTGCAGTAATAAAAGGCAAATTTATCTCTGTTTCACTTGTAGAGGATAGTTCTATTTTTGCTTTTTCTGCCCCTTCTTTAATTCTTTGCATCGCCATTTTGTCAGATGATAGGTCGATTCCTGTAGATGATTTAAATTTATCTACTAACCAATTCATTACTCTTTCATCCCAGTCGTCTCCTCCAAGTTTTGAATCGCCGGATGTTGACTTTACCTCAAAAACTCCTTCAGAAATTTCTAGTACTGAGACATCAAAAGTTCCACCACCTAAGTCATAGACTAATATTTTTTGATCTTCATTATTTTCTAGACCATAAGCTAGTGATGCAGCCGTTGGTTCGTTAATTATTCTTAGAACGTTAAGACCAGCAATCTGACCTGCTTCTTTAGTAGCTTGTCTTTCTGCATCATTAAAATATGCTGGAACTGTTATAACAGCTTCAGTAACATCTTCTCCAATATAACTCTCAGCATCTCTTTTTAACTTTTGTAAAATTCTTGCTGAGACTTCTTGAGGTGTATATTCTTTGTCTTCAAATGTTTGTTTCCAGTTTGTTCCTATTTCTCTTTTAATTGATCTAACTGTGTTGTCTGGATTGGTAATTGCCTGTCTTTTTGCCAACTCACCAACTAAAACTTCGGTATTTTTAAATGCAACTATTGAGGGAGTTGTTCTGTTACCTTCAGCATTAGTAATAACAGTTGGCTCTCCGCCTTCTAAGACTGCAACAACACTATTTGTAGTTCCTAAGTCGATTCCTACGGCTTTACCCATGAATTTTTCCTTTCTAAATTAAATTTGAGGTTCTTGTTCTCTTGGTAGATGTCCACGCACTCTTGGATAGGAGATAGGGGCATGTAAAAAACAATATTTCTTTTTGTTGTAGACACTGATTACTGTCTCACATGAATCAAATTCACATACCCTTCCAGATGTATATTTTTTTGATCTTCTAACCCCAGGCTTAACTGTTGAGGCTGTTAATGTTCCACTCATTTATTTCCTTTCAATCTTACCTTATTTGCTTATATTATCTAAGTATATTTACTTAGATTTAATATCAATATAATATATTTAGTTTTTTATGCAAACTTTTATTTAAATTTCTTTAAATATCACTATTTTTAGATATTTTCTGTGCTTGATAATATTAAATGATGGCAGAAATTGACGTTCATATAGTTGGAATTGGCAATCTTGGGAAGTCTTTTCTTGGTGGGTTTAGTTCTATTTCAGAAGGACCAAACTTATATTTATATGAATCAAACAAGGATATTGTTGATTCATTTAGTGGCAAACAAGAAATTAAATCATCCTTAGGACAGCTAGATGAGGGAGTTCTTTTGTTATGCATAAAACCAAATAATTTAAATGAATTTATTGAAACAAACAAGGAACTGATATCACCTGACGTTTTAATAGTGACCGCTCTTGCTGGATTAAATATAACCCACTTTGAAAATATTTTTAAGAACAAAATATTAAGATTGATGCCTAATCTGTCGATAAAAAATAATAACGGTTTTATTCCTTATACAAAAAATTATGAAGATGATTACCTTGGATTCATTAAATGCCTTAATGAACTCGGAAAAACCGCTGAATATCCTGAAAATTTATTTGATATTATTACCGCAATTTACGGAAGTGGACCAGCTTGGTATTTTGAAATGTCTTCAAAAATTGTTGATGCTGCTGAAAAACTCGGAATGGAAAAAGAGGAAGCCAAAGTTATTGTTGAACAATTAATATTATCTTTGCCTTCATTATTAGGTGAGATCAGTTTTGATGAAATTGTTGATAACATTAAATCACCAAATGGCACTACTGAGGCTGGTATCAATTCGCTGTCTGAAAACTCTTTTGATAAAATAATATATAACGCAATTGAAGCAGCGACTAACCGCTCAATTGAAATCTCAAAAGAAAATAACAATGAATAATAGTAAACCAAAAAAACAAGTTAATGATTATGTTTTACTGTTTTCTGCTGGTGCCGCCCTCTCGGTAATATTTTTATGGCTTGCTAGCTACATATTTCCTGAGGGTGAAATTATTGGGGGGAGAAGAGTCTTTGAAAATATACCTAAATCAATCCAATATATATTTTATATACTTAGTGCATCATCAATATTTATTTCCGGTTATTTGTTTTCCCTTCGTGCAAAAAATTGGTCAAGAGGATCTGAAGAAAAAAGAAAAGTAAAAATTTCAGATAGGATATTTAGCTTCTTTGATGGAATACTCATGAGAACAACTTTAAGATTTAAAGCAGCTGGCTTGATGCACTCAATGATATATTTAGGCTTTCTTGGATTGTTTGCAGGAACAATAACTTTGGAGATTCACCACTTGATGCCGCCATCCTTAAAATTTTTACAAGGTACAACATATATTGTTTATTCTTTTTTACTAGAACTAGCATCACTTCTTTATCTCGCTGGTCTTGTTTGGGCTTTTTATAGAAGAATTTTTGGTACCGAAGACAGAATAAAAACTAAGACAAAAATGGACGATTATTTAACTCTGTCCCTTTTAGCTTTTATGGGTGTTTCGGGTCTTACAACTGAAGCAGGAAGGATAATTGTTGAAGGATTTCCTAACTATGAGAAGTGGAGTTTTGTAGGCTATTTTATTGCCACCCTTTTACCTCTTGAAAGTGGTGTGTTATTTCACAGAATCTCGTGGATTCTTCATACTGTAAGCTTTTTTGTATTTTTACTAGTACTTCCACAATCAAAATTAAGACACATAATCACATCTCCAGTAAATATGTATTTGAGTCCAAAAGAAAGACCAAAAGGCGCGATGAGAGATATTGGAAATCTAATGGAGGCGGAAGATATTGAAACTGTGGGTGCTGAATTAATTGAAAATTTTACATGGAAGCAACTTTTAGATCTTGATGCATGTACTGTATGTGGTCGCTGTACTTCTGTTTGTCCAGCTAACCTTACAGGAAAACCATTGGATCCCCGAGAGATTATCTTGAAAGTTGGACAGGTTATGTCAGAAACCGGAAATCCTGCTGTACCTACAACCGTATCAACTCCTGTAGACTTAAAAGTGAAATCATCAAGTGTATTTGAGCGAATTACACCGGAAGAGCTTTGGGCTTGTACTTCTTGTAAAGCATGTGATGAAATTTGTCCTGTAAACATTGAAATTCTAGACAAGATACTTGATATGCGTAGATACTTAGCATTGATGGCTTCCGATTTTCCTTCTGAGTTAGGAAAGGCATATGTTGCAATGGAAAATTCTTCAAATCCTTGGGGTGCATCTCAAGAAGATAGAATGAAATGGTCAGAAGATTTAGATTTTGAAGTTCCTTTGCTTGATGAAAAAAATAAAGAGGAAATTGATTACCTGTACTGGATAGGTTGTGCAGGAGCTTTTGATGATAGAAATGTTCCTGTAACAAGAGCTGTTGCAACACTCCTCAGAAGAGCAAATGTATCATATGCAGTCCTGGGTCCAAAAGAAGTTTGTACAGGTGATTCTGCAAGAAGAACTGGAAATGAATTTGTATTTCAGCAGTTAGCAATTCAAAATATTGAGACGATGAATAACCTTGATGTTAAAAAAGTTATCACTCAGTGTCCGCACTGTTTTAATACGATTAAAAATGAATATCCCCAATTAGGCGGAAATTTTGAGGTCATACATCACAGTCAATTGCTGACTGAACTTGTCCAATCAGGACATATTGAAGTAGGAACAAGTGACAAACCACATGTCATTACATATCATGATTCCTGTTACCTAGGTAGACATAATGATATTTATACTGCTCCAAGAGAGATAGTTGGATCTATTGGCGGTATTGAAATTCGAGAAATGAAAAGACAAGGAACAACAAGCTTCTGCTGTGGTGCTGGTGGTGGACGAATGTGGATGGAAGAAGCAACCGGTAAAAAAGTTAATATCGAAAGAGTAGAGGAAGCTGTTGAAACTGGTGCTGATGAGGTCGCTGTTGCCTGTCCATTTTGTTACATAATGATGGATGATGGAATGAAAGAGATTGGCCAAGGAGATAATGTCAGAGTAAGAGACGTTTCTCTTATATTGCTTGATAATTTAAGAAAAGATTAACTATTTTTACCCATAAAGAATTTAGTGATATTTCCTTTTGACTTATTAAGGCTATAAATCACATATATTGCTGTAGTCAGATTGCCTAAAGTCATTAAGAAAAAAAACCAAACTAATGCAGATACCGTTTTTTCTTTATAAAATATCCAAATTCCTACAAGAATAAATCCAGCATACAGATCGACAAGCGAAACGACACCCCAAGGAAGAGATGGAATTATCGAATCGAACACTGAGACTTGGTTCTGAGCCCAAAATATTGTTGATACCATAGCTATAGTTATTAAATAAGCTATTACTTTTGTTATAGTCATACATTAGATTTTAAAGAAGAAGAAAAGTATATGGGAAACAATAGACAAGTAATTTTAAAAATATTTAGATTGGATAAAAATATTTACAATGAACTTGCGTCAGAGGTTAGCAATTTCCAAATTGCTATTGCAATCTACATTTCTGGCTTCTTGTTTAGTGGTCTTGCTGCCTTAAACTTTTTAAGAAACTCACTTGTTTATCTTGAGGAAAATCTTGGATTAATTGTTGGAACCCTTCCGGCACAAACAGTCAATGAATTAAATAATTTAATAAGAGAGTTCGAGAATGTATTCAATTCTCAACAATTATTTGGATTACTCACAAGTTATTTAATTTCTAGCTTTGTATCAGGGTTTGTTGGTGTAGGCCTTGTTTATTTATTGTTGACACGTTTTTTTAGAAAAGAGACAGATTTTAGGCAAGTAGGAATAATTTATGGATTTTCAAATATTCCAGTTTTTTTAAATGGAGTAATCTTCTTTACAAGTTCAATCCCTCTTCAAATATTTTTAATTATTGGAACTGCTATTTTTGCACTGGTTTGTTTAGGGTCAGGTTTAAAACAGGTATATCTTCTAAGAAACATTGAAGCTTTTTTATTAGTAGTTGTTTCTGGCTTCGGTAGCTCACTTTTTTCACAAGTAATATAAATGAAAGCAGCAATTATTTTAGCCGCCGGAGAATCGTCTAGGATGGGATTCCCAAAACAATTAGCTGAATATAAAGGTAAAACAATTTTGGAAACTGTTGTAGAAACCGTTTCGAATAGTATTGAAAATTCAATTGTTGTATTAGGGCATGAAAACGAAACCCTTACTGAAAAGATTGATTTTAAAAACAGCACAATTCTTATCAATGAAAGTTGGGAGGAAGGAATTATTTCATCTATTAGAACCGGTTTATTCTATTTGAGCTCGGATAAAAATATCGATGGAGTATTGATATTCATGGGAGATCAACCAGCAATTAATTCAGAAGTAATTGAAAAATTACTATTAACAAAGCATGATGATGATGAGGTTGTAGTCCCTCAATACCGATACGAAACAGGATACCCAATCTTGATACCTAGATATTTCTGGAATAAACTTGAACTCATTACTCAAGATGATATTGATGGTGATGATTCAGTATTTAAAAATTTTGATTTGATTGACTTCTTTGAATCATCTGAATCAAAAATGAAAATTCTAAATTTTAATTTTCTTAAACCTACAGATTTTGACAAACAGTCTGATTTTTAAGAGTGGGAAAATCTCCCTAAAAATTTTCTTAGTTTTTAAAAAAAATTTTGTAAACTTTAAACATGAATTCAATTGACTCAATAAATGGAATGACGCATACAGAAGCTACAAAATTAAGAAGAGCTAGAGTCAGAACTACAGTAACGTTTCTCCAAATCGCATCAACTCGATCTGGAAGAGCCTTACTTACAAAAGAGACTGGAATAACATCACCAAAACTTTTGCATTGGGCCAAACGCGCCGAACTGATGAAAATTAAGAACCTTGGTAGAGATTATGCAGATCTCTTAGAAGCTGTTGGTGTTGAAAGTGTAGCTGATCTTAAAAGAAGAAACCCTGAAAGCCTTCATGAGATGATGCATAATGCAAATCAGGCAAAAAAAATTGTTGATAGAATGCCTTCACTTAAAAGAGTAACTAATTGGATTGATGATTCAAAAGATATTGTCATAACGGTATCTTCTTAGTTAATCATTTAATTATCATTATTGTGTGAATACAAAAACACTAAGAATATCTTGTGCACAATTATCTTTTCCTGTTGGTGCGATCCAAGAAAATAAAGATAAAATAATTAACACATTAAAAGAGGCTGAAAAAGTACATTCTGATATTGTCTTATTTCCAGAACTTGCACTAACAGGCTATCCTCCTGAAGATTTGCTACTAAGAGAAAGTTTTGTCGGAAAAAATTTTGCGGTTATGGAAGAGATTGCAGAGTTTTCTGGAAAAACAAGTGGTGTAATCGGGTTTGTTGATCGTAGCTTAAAGAAACAAAAAAATGATAATGTTGACAGAGATATAGCCAATGCAGCTGCGATTGTTCAAAATGGTGATGTAAAAGGAATTTATCATAAATGTTTCCTACCTAATTATTCCGTCTTTGATGAAGCAAGATATTTTGACAAAGGTACAAATCCTTCAACTCTTTTTTGGTACGAAGATATTGCTGTAGGGATAAATATATGTGAAGATATTTGGATCGAAGATGGTCCAGCCGAAGAACAAGTAAAAAAAGGAGCTTCAATCATATTAAATATAAATGCATCCCCATTTGATTTAAACAAAATTAACCAAAGGAAAGACAAAGTAAAGAATAAAGCAAAAAAACTAGGTGTACCAATTGTTTATCTAAATATGGTTGGTGGCCAAGATGAACTTGTTTTTGATGGTGGTTCATTTGTGGTTGATAAAAATGGAGAAATTATATACATGGCTCCACAATTTAAAGAAGACTTTTTTACTTTAGACGTTGAACTCGATATAAAAGATATTATTTCAGAGTCAAATTTATATTTGAATGATAAGAATGTTGAGTTAGAACCATTAGTTAGTACAAAAGAGCTTGATAAAATCGAGTCAATGTATGCTGCTTTGAAATTAGGTCTATCTGACTATGTAACAAAAAACAAATTCAACAAAGTACTTGTTGGACTATCTGGTGGAATTGATTCAGCTTTAACGGCAACTATAGCTTGTGATGCGTTAACTCCAGAACGTGTCATAGGTGTTGCAATGCCATCAAAATACAATCCAGAATCATCCTTAGATGATGCAAAACAACTTGCTAAAAACTTAGGTATAAACATTAAAAAAATCACTATTGAGGATACTGTTGAAAATATAAGAACATTAGTTTCTGCAAATATTGAAGAACAATTGAAAAGTGTCGTAGATGAAAATATTCAGTCGAGGGTTAGAGGTAACCTCCTTATGGCACTATCAAATCAGTTAAATGCAATGGTTGTCTCTACAGGCAACAAATCAGAAATGGCCGTAGGCTATGCTACTTTGTATGGGGACCTAGTTGGAGGATTTGCGCTCCTTAAAGATGTTTACAAAGCAGATGTATATAATCTGGCAAAATATAGAAATTCAATATCGGAGGTTATTCCACAAAACACCATAGACAAAGAACCAAGTGCAGAGCTTAGCGAAAATCAGTTTGATTCAGACTCTCTTCCTGATTACGACACTTTAGATAAAATAATAAAACTTTATATTGAAGAAGACTTTTCCTCTGAGAAAATTATAAATTCTGGAATTGATAAGAATGTTGTATACGATGTGCTCGAAAAAATTGACAGAAATGAATATAAGAGAAATCAAGTCGCTCCTGGTGTAAAATTGACAAACAGAGCTTTTGGAAAAGATAGAAGAATGCCAATTACAAATACATATAAAAGGGAAAGAAATTAAATGTATCTTATTAATGGGGTAGAGGTATCAAAAGAAGAATTTAATATACCTGTAGAAAACCTAGCTATTTGGAGAGGTGATGGAATTTTTGAAGCAATAGCCATACATAAAGGCTATTTATTTGGAATCGACAAGCACATGGAAAGATTCGCCCAATCTGCAGAAAAAATGTTTTTCAAGAATATTAATTTTCAAGAAATAAAAGATAATCTTATTTCAATTGCTTCAAATTATGATGATGGCTACATGAGGGTAATTATTGGAAGAGGCTCGGATAAAGATAAAAGTGATGTCTATATTTTTTATCAAGAACTAATAAACTTCCCTGAGAGCTTCACATTACAATCTCACTTGGCGCACTGGCATGCTGGAGGTGATTTTGATTTAAATGAAGTAAAAAATATTGGTTCAAAATCAATTTCCTACGCAATGAATCTTAATCAGACAAGATTAGCTGAAAAAAACGGGTACACAGATTCATTGTTATTGAACAAAGATGGAATAGTACTAGAGGGTCCAACATTTTGTGTAAGTTGGATAATTGATAACAAAATTTATGTACCTGATTTAGAACTTGGAATATTGGATTCCATTACTCGCCGCTCTCTCATAGACATAGCAAACGAGACAGATTTAGATTTAGAAATTTCCAGAATTCATATTAATGATATTTATAATGTCGATACAGTTTTTGCCCTATCAACAGCTAAACATGCAATTTTTGTAAGTAAAATTGATGACCAAGTTTATACTCAATCGCCTCTTTTAGAGAGAATCCGACATTCATTTACTGAATTTATTGAAAAAGAAAGACAATTAAACAAGTAATCAAAGGAGGTTCAATTGAGATTAACTGAATACTCTCATGGCGCTGGTTGAGCTTGTAAACTCTCACCTGGTGAGCTTGCTCAAGTTTTGACGCAATTTAAAAATCATAAAGCTACTGAATCTCCAAATTTATTAGTTGGACTAAATAATCCTGATGATGGAGGAGTTATTCAAGTTGGTGATCAAAAAATAATTCAAACTGTTGATTTTTTTACTCCCATTCTTGATAATCCTTACGATTGGGGAAGAGTAGCAGCGGCAAATGCGCTATCAGATGTATATGCAATGGGAGGAGAACCTATTTCAGCTTTGCAGTTAGTTTGTTGGCCTCGTAGTGAAATAAGTTTTGATATATTGTCTGAGGTGATTAAAGGTGGTCTTGACACAATGCAAAAAGCAAATTGTACTGTCATTGGAGGTCACAGTATCGATGACAAAGAACCAAAATATGGTTTCTCAATCACTGGTGTTATAAAAGATAAGATATTTAAAAATAATGAAATTAAGGATGGAGATAGACTTTTTTTAACAAAACCAATAGGAACTGGAATTATTACAACTGCAATTAAAAGAGGAATTGCTTCTGACGAAAGCATAAAAATTGTAACCGACATTATGACTGAACTAAATAAAAAATCTTTAAATTTTTCACTGGATAATAATGCAAATGCAATTACAGATATAACTGGTTTTGGATTGTTGGGGCATTTGTATGAAATGCTGAATTATTCTAAATTATCAGCAACAATTAAATTTGATTCTGTTCCTTTGATTGAAAATATTTATGACTATCTGGATAAAGAAATATTTCCTTCTGGAAGCTTGAGAAACTATGAATACCTATCAGACAAACTTATTTCTGATCTGGATGAGCAATCTTTAAAAATACTATGTGATGCACAAACTAATGGTGGCTTTCTCATTTCAATACCTAAGAACCAAAATATTAAACTTCAAAAAGATATGGAGCTTAACAAAAATATTTGGGAAATAGGTGAAATTAATTCTAAATATAATGAAAAGATAAATATTATTTAAAAGATGATAAAAACAATTGCTAAAGTTTTTGCTTTCACTTCCATATTCAAGAATTTGGTTTTGACTCAAAAAAGTAAAACAGAAGGAATAACCCAATTACATCCTATAAAGATTCCTGGAAGAACTGTCTTTGTGAGAGAAAAAGAATATTTTATAAGAGAAAACATTGTTGAGGGCACAATACCAATTGTTTTTCTGCATAGTTGGGGTACTGACTCACTTGGGAGTTGGTTTAATGTTCTTCCAAAAATTAAAAATATTAGTTCATTTATAACTATTGATTTTAAAAATCATGGAAGATCGGATGCCAGTTGGGAAAGATGGAGTGTTGATGAGAATGCAGACATAGTAATAAGCATTCTAGATGAATTAAATGTATCAGAATGCCATTTTGTAGGTTGGTCCATGGGAAGTGCAGTTGCACTAACAATATCCAAAAAAATTCCGGAAAGAATAAATAAAATGATTTTGGTTACACCATTTAGCTGGATCGAGGGAGAGAGGTATAAAGACAACTTTCTTTTCAAATTACTTGTTGGTGGTGTAAGGATTAGAGAAAGACTTTTTCCCAACAAAAATCCACAATCTAAATATTCTTTTCTTAAAAAATCTAGTGCTCTAAAAAATGAGTTTACTGATTGGGCGTGGAACAATCTTCATCGTTCTAAAGATGATTTTATCTATGGAGATGGTGGAAGACACGTAGTAGCTTTTGATTCAAGAGACTGGCTAGGTGATATTGAAACTGAAACCTTGGCGCTAATTGGTGGTAAAGACAGTCTTGTACCTCAAAAAGCATCGCAAGAAGTAACTACAAAAATGCAAAATATTACATCAATAACATTTACTAATGCACTTCATGGAATACCATGGACACATGATGAAGAACTTGTTGAAGAACTCACTAAATTTTTAAATTTATGAAAAATGTTCTATTTATTGCACCCACTACATATCAACTTCCATTAACTGAAAACTTAAAAAAAAAGTTCATTACATTAAGTGAAGTTTGTAATGTTTCTGTTCTAGCTTTTGCAAACAGTAAAACTTTTTTAAACGAGACGTATGGAAACTTCTACTTAAATAAGAAGATAAAAAATCGTTTAATAAATTATTTTAGAATTATTCAAATTTCAATCTTTACCACCCACAAAATTATTAAAAAGGAAAATATAGATATTGTATGTTTTCAAGATCCAGTATCTTCTTTTTTTTCAATTCTATTTTTAAAGGTAAGAAGAGCTGAAGTAAAAATAGTTGTTGAAACTCATGGTGATTTCATCGAGACCTTGAGTTTAGAGAAAAATTTGGTTTTACCAATGTTGTACAAAAAACTATTTTACATAATGGCCAAATACTCTATTGGTAAATCAAATATTATAAGAGCAGTTTCATCTTCGACTGAACAACAAGTTTTAGATATAGATTCTTCAAAAAGTGTTGTAAGGTTTCCTGCTTGGATTGATTTTAAGGATTTTCAAAATATTGAACCTAAGCCACCTTCTAAAGACAAATTTAATATTCTATTTATTGGAAGTGTGACAGATAGAAAAAAACCTCATATGATAATTGAGGCAATTCAAAGAATCAATGACAAAAGTTATCACTTATCAATTGTTGGACCCGCTCCTAATGAAAAATATTTTAAAGAGCTCAAAGACTTAATAGATAAATCAGACCTTCAAAATCAAGTTTCATTGATAGGGCCAGTTGATAGGGAAAGTGTTAAAGATTATTATTCAACTTCAAATTTAATGATTCTACCCTCAATATCAGAGGGGCTTGCACGGGTAATTTTCGAATCACAAGTAGCAATGTGCCCAGTACTTGTTACAGACGCTCCTGGAATGAGTGATATTGTTATTGATGGTCAAACAGGATATGTATTTGAAAGTAATAATCTAGATAGCCTCTCCTTAAAGATTGAATATATAAAAAATAACTATGATGAGGCATCTTTAGTTGCTAAGAATGCAAAGGGATTTATTTTATCTAATTATTCTGAAGATAATTTTAAATTTAGTTTCAAAAAACTTTTTGATACGGTTTAATTTCAAAACTGTCCACGCAACTTGCTATTCTTGTAACATGGAAATTTTATTTTTAGGGATAATTTCAGTGCTTTTAATCGCAATTTTATATTTTGTTACAAAAAAAGATAATTCTGAAGAACAAAATAAGGACGAATATTTGATTAAAGGAATTGTTAGTGAAATTATTGAAAATGAAGAATCTCAAATTTATAAATTATTAAACAAATCAGATCAAACTGTAAAAGAATTTCTTGAAAAAACTGGTGAAATAAAAAGTTCTATATCAGGAGTAGATCAACAAACTCGAAATTTAATATCAGTATTAAACAATAATCAAAGTAGGGGTCAGTGGGCTGAGTTTCAAGTTGAAGATCTTCTAGGAATTATGGATTATAAAGAAGGGATCCATTACGAAACTCAAAAAATAATGAAGAGTGGTACAAAACCCGACTTTACTTTTTACCTTCCAGATGACAAATCGATCAATATGGATTCAAAATTCCCGCTTACGATATATATGGAAATTTCAAAACTTAATAGAGATTTAGAAGATGAAACTTTAGATGAAATAGCAAGACGAGAAATAACAGACTCTATTAAGGCCAAAACTAAAGAATTTTTAGATAAAGCAATTAAAACAAAAATTGATGATACTGCTTCGAGAGAGGGCTACATTGCTCCTGATGAAGATACCGTAGACTTTGTTTTAATGTATATTCCACTTGAGAATTTATATCACTTTCTTCTTACTTCAGTTATTGGTTCTTCAAAAACACCAGTTATTGAATATGCTTTTTCAAGGAAAGTTATATTAGTAAGCCCACAAACACTAATGGCCTATCTTGAAACAATAAGACATTCAATGAAATTATTTAGTTTACAAACCGATACTAAGAATATTCTTGCTACTCATGAAAAAATAAAAAATGAAATTAGGAAATTTATTGATTCATTTGATGATGTAACAAAGAGATTAGATCAAACTGTTCAATCGTTTGAATCTTTAAAGACTACAAGAGTCAATAAACTTGAAAAATCATTTGAAGAACTTGATCAGGTAAATAAACAACTTGAAGATTAATAATTAGAAGATAATCTTGTTACAACCATAATGCATTTGTCATCTATGTAATTTTTTTTGTTAATTTTTAAGAATTCTGAGATTTCATCACTTTCTGCACCTGGTTGGTACCAAAAATTGTCATACCCTTTCTCAACCAAATCCCTTGTAACAACTAATCCTTCATCTGGAGGTATTACGAAATTGATTATTGTGGGGATTTCTTCAAGCATTTCAATATTTTTATATGCTTTAAGTCCTTCAATTTCTTTTTCTTTCTTGTTAACCGGATAAACAGTGTATCCCTTTTTTGTTAAGTCTAATAAAATTTTATTTCCATATTTTCTGGGATCATTTGATGATCCAATCAGAGCAATAGAGTTACTTTTATTCTTTAAAGATTCAATCAATTAGAAATTATCAGCCTTCATGGCATAAAGATCATCTTTACCTGCTGTGACAGCTGAAGCATAACCAGATGTCAATGGAAGCAGTTGTTCCATGTAAAATTTTGAAAGGGTTAATTTATCGGTATAAAACTCATCATTAGTTTCTTTAAATTTTTTGTTTGCCAAAATAGCAGCTTTACCCATATAGTATCCACCAAGAACTTGTCCAAACATTTTCAAATAAGGTGTAGCAGCAGCACTTGCGTCAACAAGTTCTCCTTCTAACATTCTTCCACCAAGCCATAATGTAACCTCGGATAATGTAGAGACTTCTTTTTCAAGCTTTTCTGCCATAGATACAATTACTTCATCATCTTTCTTCATTTCCTCGATAAGTTCATTTACATCACCCAATAATCTTTGCATTGCTTGACCATTGTCTAATGGGAGTTTTCTAAACATTAAATCTAAGGCTTGAATTCCATTTGTTCCTTCATAAATTGGTGCAATTCTTGAATCCCTCAGATATTGAGCTACTCCAGTCTCTTCGACATAACCCATTCCACCATAAACTTGTATAGCCATAGAAGAAAGCTCAACTCCTAAATCTGATATCCATGCTTTAGTAATTGGAGTCAAGATTCCACATCTTTCCTCACCAAAAGCCTTCATTTCCTCATCTTCTGCAAAGTATTCTACATCCAGCATTAATTGATTGTCATACATCATATATCTCATTGCATCAACGTATGATTTAATTGTCATAAGCATTCTTCTAACATCCGCATGATCAATAATTGTTGAATTTTTAGCATCCTCTTTTGACATTCCAACAGGGCGACCTTGGACTCTATCCCTAGCATATTGGGCAGCACCCTGAAGAGATCCTGATGCGCAAGCAAGACCTTGTCCACCTACCCATACTCTCGCCTCATTCATCATTGTGAACATGTAGTTAAGGCCTCTGTTTTCTTCTCCAACTAAATAGCCAACTGACTCGTTATATTCCATAACACATGTTGGACTTGCGTGAATACCTAATTTTTCCTCGATAGAGATACATGTGACATTGTTGCTTTCTCCAGAAGAGCCATCTTCATTGACCATCATTTTTGGAACTATAAACATAGAAATACCTTTTGTTCCTTCAGGTGAACCAGGTACTTTTGCAAGTACTAAATGAATGATGTTGTCAGTCATATCATGTTCTCCAAAAGTAATCCAAACTTTTGTTCCAGTTATTTTATAAGTTCCATCATCTTGAGGCTCTGCTTTTGTAGTGATTGTTCCAAGATCAGATCCTGATTGTGGCTCACTAAGGTTCATAGTCCCTGTCCACTCACCTGAAACTAATTTAGGTAAAAACTTTTCTTTTTGTTCTTCACTTCCATGAAAATTAATTGCTGAAATTGCTCCGGCACTTAAACCTGGTGCTAGTCCAAAAGCGAGATTTGCACTACTTAAAATTTCAAGAGTTCCTCCGGAGAGTGCAATTGGCATTCCTCCTCCGCCAATTTCTGATGGTAACGAAATTGAAGCCCACCCAGCTTCGGCAAATCTTTTATAAGCTTCGACAAATTCAGGTGGCATCGATACTTTTCCGTTATCAATAGTCGCCCCTTGTTGGTCACCAATTGCATTTATTGGTGCCAAAACTTCTTCTGCAAATTTTGCACATTCTTCCATAGTTGGAATGACAATATCTTCAGTGAAGTCACTAAATGCTGGTATTTTACCAATAACGTCATAAGTGTCTACTACTTCGTATCCAAACACTATATCTTTAATTGGGGCCTTGTATGCGACAGCCATATTCTATTTTAAACGTAAAGTAACAAAATTATAAAATTCTCAGCGCGGTTTTATTTCAATTAATTCTGAGACTTCCTTTATTTTCTCCATAGTGGGAAGTTCATTAGTTCCAGCAACAATTGCTCCAGATGCACACGCACCTTTAACATTCTCAATTAAGTTTTCTACACCAAATGCACCAATGTATGCAGCTGTTGCATCTCCAGCCCCAGTTGAATTTACAGTTTTGAAATCTGGCGGTGTAATTTCTAAAACCCCATCTTTACTAATCAACCTTGCAGGAAGATTTGATGATGTTAAAAGAATCCAATCAACGTATTCTTCATTTATTAATCTGTTTGCTTCAATCACATCAATTTCATCTTTACTTACAACTAAAAAATTAATTCTGTAAGTAATTTCTTCTTGATAGCCTGCCTGTGTAATAAACACATCATGGCTTATACTTTCTAAATCTTGTTTTATAAACGGAATAGAATACCTATCTACTATCAATGAGTCAAAGTTTTTAACTTCTTTTAAATTATTCCACTTACAAAAGTTATAACCCGAGGAAATTATTGTCCTTTCACCATTTTTATCTACATAAATCGAACAAGTTGGAGTATCGTGATTTTCAAAAATTATATTTTCGTAGTTTATGTTTGAATTTTCAAAATGTTTGATCATATATTTACCAAATTCATCACTTCCTATACTATTTCCTGCGACCCCAACATTAAGACCCCAGTTGGCTATATTTTCAGCACAATTAGTTGCTGTACCTCCTGCTCTGATTAGGTATTTATTACTCCTTATGTCTCCACCTAAATTCGGGAGTTCATCGATGAAATATATAAAATCAGGATTCAGAGTGCCAAAACTCAATATATTTTTAAAAGACATAGTTACTATTCTATGCTTTAAAAATTTATCATATAAGCCGAATTTTGTTTAAATATTAACTATGAACGTAAAAACATTAAATGCAAAGATTGATGAATTTGTATCAAACACAATGAGTTTTTTAAACAATATCCAAGTTTATCATTGGCAGACTCAGTCTTATTCAGAACATGAAGCATTGGGCGAATACTATGAAACTCTTACTCAGTTAAATGATAAGCTTGTCGAGTCATGGCAGGGAAATCAAAATACCAGACTAAGATTTAGTGAAGGTCCTTACTCAATTGAAAACTATTTTTCAAAAGAAGAAACTAAAAATAAAATCGTTGAGTTTAAAGAACAGGTAACTACAATTTCAGGATTTGTATCTGAATTAAATGAGACAAACCAGTTTGATGATATTGAAAATATTCTTGAAGAAATATCAGAAGTAAATAGCCGAACTCTTTATCTTTTAAGTTTGAGTTAATCCAATATCTGAATACTCTGTACTAGGAAAATAAATTAGAAAGTTACAAATGAAAGTAGCCTATGTTTTAAATACACCTAACGCTGCAAATTATAAAGTTGGAGAAATGATACTTCCTCAACTTGAAAGTGATAGTCACGGTGTTGATGTCGTAGGAATTTTCTTTTTTGATGATAATACAATGCTTCTTCAAAAAGGAAACCCTAAAGGTGAAAGACTTGCAAAAATCGCTGCAGAAAAAGGCATGCTCTTAATGATGTGTGACCAATGTGCAAATCAAAGAGGTCTAGCTTCTGAAAACAGCGATGGTGGTTATTCACCTGAAGGTACAGTTGATGGAGTAGCAGTTGGTTGTTTCCCAGATCTCTATAGTGCATTATCAGGTAATATGCCTGATCAGGTCATTTCACTTTAACCTAAGAATTACTTAAGACAAATTACCTCTAAAAACGCAAATTTGTCTAGGTTTTAGATTATTGAAAACAAACAATTTTTTCACTCACTGAATTTAATGTATGAAAGAATTAATAGACTTTTGTTGTGATTAAGCTTGTAGCCAGTCTTCAGGATTATCATCAACAAAAAAATCTGAAACTAAAGTTGCGTCTGGATCTACTGCATATTGATCAAAATCTGTGATACCTTCTTCTTCAAGAACATCTTGGTCTAAAAAGAAGTTTCCGGTGCATGATGATGAATCTCTCTTTAAGACAGCGTATGCAGCATCAGCATATATAGAAGGTTTTCTTGATCCTTTAACAAGTTCTGCCCCAATTACATTCCTTACAGCAGCTGTATCTAATGAAGTTCTTGGCCATAGACAATTTGATGCGATTCCAAATTTACCAAGTTCTTCTGCTAATCCATGAGCTATTAATGTCATACCGTATTTTGCAGTTGTGTAAGCTAATGTCATTCCAAACCATTTTCTATCAAAGTTCAAAGGCGGGGAAAGTGTAAGGATGTGTGGGTTTTTTCCATTTTTTAAATGAGGAATTGTTTTTTGACTTAACAAGAACGTCCCTCTTACATTAATTCCATGCATTAAGTCATATCTTTTCATTGGAGTATTTACTGTATCAGTAAGATGAATGGCACTTGCATTATTTACACAAATATCTATTCCACCAAAGTTTTCAACAGCCTCATTGACGGCGCTTTCTACTTGTTCTTCAAATCTTATATCACAAACTATAGGCAAAGCTTTGCCACCAACTGACTCAATCTCTTCTGCGGCTGTATAAATTGTTCCTGGAAGCGTAGGATGAGGCTCAGTTGTTTTTGCGAGTATAGCAATGTTTGCTCCATCTTTACCAAGTGCTTTTGCTATTTCAAGGCCAACACCTCTTGACCCTCCACTCATAATTATTGTTTTATCTTTAAAAAATGACATAATCTAATCTATCAAATTATAAGCTGGTAATGTTAAAAATTCTTCAAAATCTTCATCAAAAATAAGATCGCTAAATAATGTTACCGCTTCACTTAGCATTTCTGAATTTTTTTGAATTTCTTTTATTTTATTTACTTCATCTTCGATTAGCTCGGTTACAAAACTTTTATCAATACTTTTGTTTACGTCTGTTTTTGCTTCATTCTTAAGCCACTGCCATAATTGAGATCTAGAGATTTCAGCTGTTGCAGCATCCTCCATTAGATTAAATAATGCAGCGGCTCCCTGTCCCAAAAGCCATGATTGAACATATAAGATACCAACACGTATATTAGTTCTAATACCTTCTTCGGTAATTGTTGCTCCAGGGATATTAAAATCTTGCAGCATGTCTTCAGATATAACTGGTTCATTGGGTATAAAATCAATTTGGTTTTCCTTAGCGCCTAAGGAATCTTTGAATACATCTTTACATACTTGTACTAAATCTGGATGTGCTACCCAAGAGCCATCAAAACCCATAGTTACTTCACGTTCTTTATCTTTTTTCACTTGATCTATAGCTTTTTCTGTAATTTCAGGATCTCTTCTATTTGGTATAAACGCAGACATACCCCCTATTGCATGAGCACCTCTTTTGTGACAGCTCTGTACAAGCAATTCAGTGTATGCTTTCATAAATGGTACAGTCATGGTAATTTGTGATCTATCTGGAAAATTAATTTCTGGTAAGTCCCTATGTTTTTTGATCGCGCTAAAAATATAATCCCATCGGCCTGCATTCATTCCTAGAGAATGCTCTTTTAATGAGTAAAGAATCTCCTCAATTTCAAAAGATGCTGATATTGTCTCTAGGAGTACAGTTGCCCGCAAAGTTCCTATAGGCAAACTTAGTTCATCTTCAGAAAAAGAAAAGATATCATCCCAAAGTTGTGACTCTAAACTATTTTCAAGCTTTGGAATGTAAAAATATGTACCTATCCCGTTTTCTAATCTCAATTTTGCATTGTGAAATGTATATAAAGCAAAATCTAAAAATGCTCCTGATACAGGGGCGCCATTATGTAATACATTTTTGTCATCAAGGTGTAGTCCTCTTGGCCTTACAAAGAGACTTGTGTTACTTTCTGGGCTTAAAGAGTATGTTTTCTCATTTTTTGGATCCACAAATTCAAGGTCTCTAAGATTAGCATCAAGTAAATTGACTTGGCCATCCATAATATTTTTCCATGTAGGGGAAGTTGAATCTTCAAAATCTGCCATGAATACATCAGCTCCAGAATTCAATGCATTTATAATCATTTTTCTATCCACTGGTCCAGTAATTTCTACATTTCTATTTGCCACATCTGCTGGGGGTGCTGTAACCTTCCAATTGTCTTCTCTTATTTTTTTGTCTTTTGGGAAAGAAAGTCTTTTGCCAGATGAAATATCATTTTGCATTTTTACCCTATTTTTTAGAATTTCTTGACGGGTATTCTCAAAAGTTGAACAGACTTTTTCTAGAAAACTAATAGCTTCATCCGACAATATATTTTGATATTGACTTTTTTTTTCAGAATTAATATCGATCATTAAAACTGTTCTTCTTCAGTGGACCCCTCTAGTGCTAATGTTGAGGCATCTCCTCCAGAAATAATTGTTGATACTTTATCAAAATAACCAGCTCCAACCTCTCTCTGGTGTTTTACTGACGTAAACCCTTTTTCTTCAAGTGAGAATTCTTTCTCCTGAAGCTCTACATAAGATGACATATTTCCACCTTTGTAATTTGAAGCTAGTTCAAACATTGATGTGTTTAAGGCATGAAACCCTGCCAATGTGATGAACTGAAATTTGTAACCAAATGAATTTAATTGCTCTTGAAATGTTTCTATTTCTTTTTCATTTAAAGAGGCCTTCCAATTAAAAGATGGAGAACAATTATAAGCCATAAGCTTGTTTGGATACTTCTCATGAATTGCATCTGCAAAATCCTTTGCAAAACCGAGGTCAGGTTTTCCAGTTTCACACCAAACCAAATCAGAATAAGGAGCATAAGAAAGTGCTCTTGAGATAGCTGCATCTGGACCATTATTTACTCTGTAAAATCCTTCTGCTGTTCTTTCTCCAGTAACAAACTCTGCATCAATTTCATCGATGTCACTTGTTAGTAAATTTGCACCTAAAGCATCAGTTCTTGCGATGATTACAAGTGGAATACCAAGAGTATCGGCTGCTAGTCTAGCAGATGTTAATGTTCGAATATGCTGACTAGTAGGGACTAAAACTTTTCCACCCATATGTCCACATTTTTTTTCTGCGGCAAGCTGATCTTCAAAATGAACCGCAGCAACACCAGCTTCAATGAATTTTTTAGTAAGTTCAAATACATTTAATGCTCCACCAAAACCTGCTTCTCCATCTGCAACAATTGGAACAATATAATTTGTAGAATCGATACCGTCAGTTTTATCAACTTGCTCAGCTCTTAATAAAGCATTATTTATTTTTTTGGCAAGATTGGGTGCACTATTGCTTGGATATAATGATTGATCAGGGTAAGTTGTATCTCCAAGGTTAGAGTCAGCTGCAACTTGCCAACCACTTAAATAGATTGCTTCAAGCCCAGCCTTTGCCATCTGCACTGCCTGATTGCCTGATAATGCCCCTAGAGCTGAAACCCACTCATCTTTACGGTTGATTAAGTTCCATAAATTTGTCGAACCATTTTGAGACAGGGAATACTCAATTTGAATGGAATTTCTTAACGAAACAACATCTTCAGCAGAAAAGTTACGCTTTGTATCTTTCCACCTAGGGTTTGTTTCCCATTCTTCACTCAGTAAAGAGGGATCTAAATGATTTTTATTCTCCATCATAAAAACTTTCGTAAATGTCATCTTTTGTTTGTTTTAATTTTTTTGCAACATTTCGATAAGTTTGTACAATTCCTATTTTTTTCAAAAAGTTGTAAGGAGCCCTAAAAATTTTATCTTCAAAAGAAAGAAAATTATTCACAAATTTTGAAGAATTCTTTTCATCGTCTTTTTCGTAATATTCTTCATCATAAAATGTATTTTCGTCAATCATTTTTTTCCTTTCAAAAAAAATCCGGGCTATTTGCCCGGTCCATCAAACGCATAAGACAGGGCTGATTATGTATAAATCACCACTACTTTTGACGCGTTTAAATTTTGCATGAAAACAATATAGCATTCATTCAAAAATAATGTATTCGATTTTTGTTAAATTTAATTCTGACTCGCAGCCACACTAGCAATTATTACAGTTAGTGTGATAACCCCCGCTGCAGCAATAAGCACTTCGTTTCTAGTAATTTTAATCTTTGGCGCAGAACTCATCACCGAAGCAAATAGTAAAATTGCCGCAGATATTATAAGAGCAAATAAAGGTGCATAATCGTGAAAATTAATAAATACTTGAGAAATTAAAACTGATATTACACCACCAAATAAAATTGCCCCCAATGGAATTACAATAGATCCAGTCACTCTATTTCTAATTACATTTGCCTCTTTCAGCTCATATATGTCCAAACCTTTAGGTATGCCAAGGACGATCACGATTGAAGCAATTATTGCTTGAGAGACAGTTGAAAACAATACAATCCTCCAAAAAGATCCAATTACTGGAATTAGATAGGTCGTAACGTCGTCTTCAAGTATTGCTTCAATTGTTACCCCAATATCTGAAGTTATTACAAATCCAATTGAAGAACCAAACATTAAACCAAGGCCAACTCCAAGAAATAACGACTCCTTATCATTTGTAAGAATTCCAAAACCTTCATAATTTTTTTCTAGAATTTTTTTTAAGTTTATTGAACTTATTACAGCAAAAAAAGTTGTAGTTAAAGCAATATTTAAAATGTATTGAGTAGGGGTATAGTTTGCAATTAAATTTAGAGTTTCAGACTCAAGAATTAGACCTTCATAAAGATATGAACTTACAATAAACGCCTGAATAAATCCAGCAACGATTCCATAAACTGCTCCATACTGTATTGCTCTAAAGATTTTGACTGAGAGTTGCGCTGGTGGGGAAATATCTTCATCAACATAACTAAGCACTGTTTCTACTGGAGCCTCTTCTACAACCGTTTCTACTGGAGCCTCTTCTACAACCGTTTCTGCTGGAGCCTCTTCTACAATCGTTTCTACTGGAGCAGAACTTACCACAGGAGCTTCTCCACTGGACCAGCTTGCGAGAATTGCGTTAACATCGACGCCATTTGCTTGTGCTCTAGCTTGAGCTGAACGTGAAACCAATTCTTGAGGTACACCTGTATCTGTACTTATTTGTTCTACTAATTTTTCATCCATGGGATTTATTTAAATTTTAGTCTGATGAGACACTTCTAACCACGTCATCAAAAGTTTTTTCTGTTTTGTACCATCTCATCCAGATTGATAATATTGATACCCAAAGAATTATTCCCCCACCTAATTTCAAAATTAATCCACCAAGTACCTGATCATTCAAAGTTGAAATATTAAATATGTTATCAATACCTACATATGCTGAATATAGAGGTTCGGTACCAAATGCTAAGAAACTCGCAGGCACTGTCGGCAATAATGATTGTAAGAATAGGTATCCTATGCTTGCGGCTGAACTTAACCTTTTTACTTCATCGCTGAAACCAATAACTGGCACCCACATGTTAAGTGATACAAGCAACATTATTGAATGCACAAAAAAATGAAATATATGATTAGTGACCATCAAGTTAACAACTGTACTCCAATGCATTCCAACCATTACAAAATTAAATAAAAAGAATGCGACTACAGGCTTACTAGTGACTTTAAGTAGATTTATAAAAGGTTGTATTGATATTAATTTCTTCTGTGAACTGTGTAGTCCAAGAAGCAGCAATGGGGGTGACACAAGTGCTAGTACAAGATGCTCAACAGAATGAACGGAAAATAGATACTTTTCTCCAATATCATGTATTGGCCAGTCTGTAAAGATCCAGAGAATAAACAAACCAGAATACCAAAATTTTCTTTTTGGTTTTTTTAATTCATTGTTATCTGTTGTATATTCAAAAAATATAACTAACGAGATAATAAGTGCCCATACGTCAAAATGTGGATGCCATTCAAGACTCATATTAAAAGAAATTACCTACAGCTCGCTCAATCATTACAATTGCAAATAATATCAAAGCAAGAATCATTCCGCCTGCGAAAAACTTATTTACCAAACTATTTTCATATCTTAAGTGCATAAACCAACCGACTACAATTACAAACTTGCCAACGGCTAAAATAATCAATAATGGTGGTGCGAAAGCACCTACAATATCTTCTGTGTAATATAGTGCAACCTCTATTGCTGTTAGTATTGCTAATACAATTGCAATTTGAACATATTTTGTTGGACTAGGGTGTTCTCTATGTGTTTCTGACATTAGATAAGATAGACTACCGTAAACAATACAATCCAAACAATGTCAACAAAGTGCCAATAAAGTGCAATAAATTCAAGATTCATACCTTCATTTAAAGATAAGCCTTTTTGTCTCTGGCCAATACCCCACAAAGCCAACAACAAAACAACACCAATAAATACATGAAGCCCATGGAAGCCAGTTAAAACATAAAAAGTTGAACTGAAGATGTTGGTTGATAGTTCAAAACCCTTATGGTAAAACTCTGTAAACTCATAAATCTGGCCAGCTAAAAAAACAGCACCAAGCATAGCCGTTGCAAGCAACCAAACTCTTGTTTTTTCTTGATCATTAGTTTCAAGCGCATTGTGCGCAAGTACCATTGTTAATGAGCTCATTAACAAGACGAAAGAACTAACAGATGTAAATGGAATATCATAAACATCAGTTAGTTTGATGCCTGGAAAATCCCTTCCTTTAAAGATTAAAAAAGTCGTGATTAAAGTTCCAAAAAATAAGATTTCTGTAGATAGAAATATCCAAAACCCTAATTTTCTTGTTTCAACTCCAGTTGGCTCATGAGGATAAGTATGGGCATCACTCATAATCTTTAGTCATTCCATTCTCTGGTTTTTCTTCATCTGAGCTCTCAAACTCTTCTTCTAAAGGTTCTGTTCCCCAACCAAATCCTCCAATTAATAATAAAATTACACCAATTAGTGCAAGTGGTATTGATTTATAAATTATTGCATATCCAATGAAAGGAAGCCCAAAAGCCATAATTACTGGAAAGTAAGAAGGGCTAGGAAGGTGTATTTCCTCTTTTGGATTTAATCCTTCCTCCTCAAGTTGAAGCAGTAACTCATCCGTACCTTCTTTTCTTACTGCTCTACCATCTTCATCTTCACCGTATTTTTGATGCCAGAAGTCATCCAATGATTTAACTTCAGGTGCTTTTGAAAAATTCCATACAGGGGTAGGAGAGGGGATACTCCACTCAATAGTTCTTGCATCCCATGGGTCAAAAGGAGCAATGTCACCTTTTCTTCTTGAATATATCCAATTTGCCATGAATACAAGAGTTGCAATAGCAAGAATAAACGCACCAATGGTCACAATTAAGTTCCAAAACCCAAGATTCGTTTCTTCAGCATAGACCCAAGTTCTTCTGACTTGACCTTGTAGTCCTAACCAATGCATTGGACCAAACGTCAAATTAAATCCGATAATCATAAGCCAAAAGTGTATTTTGCCCATTTGCTCGTTGTACATTCTTCCCCAAACTTTAGGAAACCAGAAATAAAGGCCTGAAAAGATTCCAAAAAGAGCTCCTCCAAAAAGTACATAATGAAAATGAGCAACAATATAATAAGTGTCTGTTTGTTGGGTATCTGCTGGAACCACTGAATGTGTAACTCCACTCAAACCTCCAATTACAAACATGCCTATAAACCCAAGGGCAAATAACATAGGTGTATTTAGTGTTAGCCTACCTCCCCATATGGTTCCAAGCCAATTAAAAATTTTGACACCTGTCGGTACAGCTATAATCATAGTTGATAGACCAAAACCAGCTTGTGCTACCGGACTAATTGCAGAAGCAAACATATGGTGTGCCCACACACCAAATCCAATAAACGCAATTCCAAATCCGGCGAACACAATTGCTGGATATCCAAATAATGGTTTTCTTGAGAATGTTGGAAGAACCTCAGAAACGATACCAAAAGCTGGAAGTATAAGAATATAAACTTCAGGATGACCAAACAACCAAAAAAGATGTTGCCATAACACTGGATCACCACCACCCTCAGTTAAGAAGAAAGTTGTTCCAAATTGTCTATCAAAGGTAACGAAAAATAGAGCTATTGCGATTATTGGAAGGGAAAAAGCTAATAGAAAGGAAACTGCAAATGTCATCCATGTAAATACCGGCATTCTCATGAGTCTCATTCCTTTGGTTCTCATGTTCAATATTGTTGTTATAAAGTTAAAAGCTGATACCAACGAAGCTATTCCTAGTATTTGTAATCCAATAGCCCAATAGTCCATTGCTGTACCAGGGGAATATTTCAGTCCAGCATTTGGTTGATAGCCAAACCAGCCTCCATTAGGGGCTGAGGCTAATTTACTCACTTCTTCAGCTAGATAACCACCCTCAGGAGCACCAGCTGTTCCAAACAAAAATGTTGAATATAAAAACAACCCTCCTGCTATGAATATCCAAAACGACAAAGCATTTAATCTTGGAAATGCCACGTCTCTTGCTCCAATTTGTAAAGGTAAAAGATAATTAAAAAATGCAGCACTTATTGGCATTATGGCTAGAAATATCATAGTTGTTCCATGCATTGTAAACATTGCATTGTATTCAGCAGCAGTTAAGAAGTCATTATCTGGACTCGAAAGTTGTATTCTTAACAATAATGCCTCTAGTCCGCCAATTAGTAGAAAAAAGAAAGCAGCATAACCATACATAATTCCAATTCTTTTATGATCAACGGTTGTAACCCAGCTCCATATACCTTTTTCAGATGAAGGTCTTGAAAAAATGTTACTTTTTTTCGGTTCTATAATTTTTGTCATTTTAATGTTCCTAAGTAGACTATCAAAGCTTCAATCTCCTCCTCAGTTAATTCTAGATTAGGCATGAAAGTACCTGGTTTTAACTCTGCAGGATTAGCAAGCCATTTTGTTAAATTTTCAGCATTATTTTTTAATGCTGCTCCTGCAAATACATTTCTGTTTGCAAAGTGAGTTAGGTTTGGGGCTATTCTTTCACCTTGGACATCCCAAACACCTCCAATTACATGACACTGAGTACATCCTGCATTCAGATAAACTTGTTGGCCATCGTAAGCTAGAGATCCTTCGATAAGTTCTGTATTTGCATTTTTTTGTTCGTTAATTACCCATGAATCAAAATCTGATTGAGACAATGACAACACTCTACCTCTCATTTTGGAATGGCTTAATCCACAATATTCACCACATTGTGCCCAAAATTCTTCTGCATTATCTGCATGAAGGTTTAAATATGTCTTCTGTCCAGGAACAAGATATCTTTTTCCGTTTAACTTTGGTACCCAATAATTATGTAGAACATCATTTGACCACATTTCTAATCGGATTGGAGTATCAGCCGGAATCACGAGAACATTTGCAGTTGTTATACCGTAATCTGGATATTTGTACTCAAACCACCACTGGTGACCAATTACTTCTATTTTTAGAGCATCTTCAGGCTCCCTTGCTAAATCAAAAATTGTTCTAACAGTCGGGACAGCAATTGAAGCTAAAATTATAACAGGGATAATAGTCCATAAAATTTCTAAAAAATTATTTCCATGAATTTGTTTTGGCTCAGGCTTTTCAGGTGAATCTTTAAAATAAAAAACAGAAAATAGTAACGCACCTTGAACAATAAAAAATATAACAACAGCGATCCAAAATGTTAGCCAAAACAATTCATCAATTGTTCTTGCATAGGGACCAGCTGGACTTAGTGAGTCAAGAGGGGCATTATCAATACATGCAGTTATGAATAAAAAACTGCATAGGATAAAGTTTTTAGGTTTTAAAAATTTTTTTATATGCATAAATTGTTTAGTCAATATTTAAGAATAGCGGTTACTTCTGAAATAGGGTAATTATAAGTTAAAGTCCAAGCCTCATTACTATATCAATATGAATTCAAATAAACCTTCGATATTCAAAAGTTATTTAAAACTTTCTAAATTACGAGTTATAGAGTTGCTTCTAGTTACAACAGTTCCCTCAATGGTGATTTCAATATATGGGATGCCCCCTTTATCACTTGTAATTTATACTCTGGCTGGTGGGACTCTATTAGCAATAAGCGCTAATGCCATGAACCAAGTTCTTGAAGTAGAAACGGATAGGCTTATGGAAAGAACATCAGATAGACCAATTGTCATAGGTGAACTTACGAAGGCCAATGGAATAATCTATGCAATTATGTCTGGACTGATTGGATATTTAATTTTGTACTTTTTAGTCACGCCCATTTCATCATTTATTGGGTTAGCTGCGAATATTTTCTACGTATTTATATACACATTAGTTCTTAAGCCAAGAACAAATCAAAATATTGTTATTGGAGGAGCATCGGGAGCAGCCCCTGTATTAATTGGTTGGACTGCAACAGGGTCGGAATTAGAGACAGGACCCTGGGTTTTATTCCTTCTAGTTTTTATGTGGACACCTGCACATTTTTGGGCATTATCAATTGACAATAAAGCTGATTATAAAAATGCTGAATTCCCAATGCTTCCTACCCAAGAAAGCTACAAAAGAACATGCATTTTTATTGGTATTTATAGCTGTTCAACAGTATTAATTTCTCTAGTAGCAGCACCAATCCTTCAATTAGGAATAATTTATTTATTCATATCTATATTTTTTGGAGTCAATTTAATGTACAAAGCATTTAATTTGTATATGGAAAAAATAAAACCAATAAATTATTTTATATTTTCCAATACATATTTGGCTGTTATATTCATAAGTATTGTGGCAGATGTATTTTGGACTTTAAGGAATATTTAAATTGCTTGACTCATTTTTATCAATAACCTACCCACCAATTCCAATAACTAAGATAGGTCCAGTATTTTTTTCATTGCATGGTGTCTTTGCTGCGATTGGATTTTATTTTGGTGCAAATCATGCAATTAAACTTGCCGAAAAAGATGGTGCTAATTCAGACCTTTTTTCTGATGGTTTAACGTGGGCAATATTTGGAGCAATATTGGGTGCTAGATTTTTTACAATACCTGCGCACGTCGCCGAAACTGGCTATGGTCTAGATGATATTTTTACGCTAGCTGGTAGCTATTCAATCATGGGAGGAATGGCAGGGGGTATAATCGCTGCTTTCTACAGAATTCAAATAGTTGGAAAAGAAAGTTTTAAAAGATATGGTGATTATGCAGCTACTGGATTAATCCTAGGTACTGTAATTGGACGTATAGGGGATTTAGCAATTGTTGAGCATCTAGGTCGAAAAACAAACTTTTTTTTGGGTTATGAAATATTACCTGGATACGATGTTGCTCCACAACACAATGGTCTAGAGTGTTCAGACCCACTTACAACATGTGGAACCTATCATCATGTTGCAATGTATGACATGTTATTGGCATTAGTAGTTTTTTATATATTTATGAATTTAAAAAAGCGATATGAATTTGGACCCGGTTCATGGATGGGATTATGGGCAGTTTGGTACGGAGTACAAAGATCGATCTTAGATACATTAAGGTTTGGTATGGGCGATGCAACAATTGGTTCATTTACTTGGAATCAAGTAGGAGGTTTATTGTTAGCGTTATTGGGATTTTTATATTTTCAAAAAAATAAAAATTTAAAATAAGCTAAATATAAATCCAAAATATGCAGCGATGAAAATAATTCCCACAAGGATATTTCTTTTTATAACATATCTTGTTAATAGAACTGCGAGGAAAGATACAAAATACATAAGAAACATTTGATAATCGATATTTGAACTAATTTCGCCAGGTTCAAATATAATTGCAGATCCGCCAACGAGACCAATATTAAATAGATTAGATCCAAAAACATTTCCCATAATTAAATCTGGTTTCTTTAGTCTTGCTGCTGAAATTGCCCCTGCAACTTCTGGAAGGCTAGTTCCTATTGCAATTATTGTTACACCTACTATCAAAGACGATATATTAAATAAGTCAGCAATTGCAATGGCATTATCAACCACTAACGAACTTCCAAATATTGTTATTGAGATCGCTAATATTCCCCTGAACCAAATATATTTTTTTTCTTCCGAGACGAGCTCTTCTTCATCAATTGCTTCTTCATTAACCATCTTGTAAGTTACAAAAACAACAAGCGACAGTAAAACAATTCCTAAAATTAATGGAAATTGATTTGTAAGTATATAAGTTGATACAAATATTGTGGTAAATATCATCATCCACACAGGACTAATTTGATTTATATTAATTTTTTTGGAAAAGTCTTTGTCAATAAATAAATAAAGGACAGCCAAAACAAGCAATGAATTTGCGATATTAGATCCAATAATATTTCCGATGGCCAGGGACAAATCACCATTGATAGCAGCTCCTGTACTTGTAAATAATTCTGGTGCTGATGTTCCAAAACCTATAAAAGTTGCACCAATAACAGAATTTGGAAGTTTAAATTTGACTGCAATTTGAATTGCAGATTTGACCATTTCATCAGCGCCTTTAACTAAAAGTATTAGTCCTAAAACAAAACCACCGAATATTAAGAAAGTTTCCATAGGAATCTAGTCTTTAGAGTCTCTCCAAGCAATCCACTCTTTGACGATTGACATGTCATAGTCTGGTCCATTTAGGGGAAGAGTTATTTCAGTTGCTCCTGCTTCGACAAGTTCATCGGCCTTGTCAATTCTCTTAAGGTCTATTCCTATTGACCTTCCAATCTCAGAGGGGTCTCTTCCTATTTCTTTACACCAGTTATCTAAAACACTGTTTTTATGAGCAACTGTCTCTATGCCGGAACGATCCTCTGTCTTTGTTGCAAATCCATGCCAAACATCTGCATATTGAGCTGTAATTCTCAAAGTAACTTTTTCTCCTCCACCACCAATTAATATTGGAATTTTTCTTTTTGGTTGAGGATCTAACATTGCCATTCTTTTTTCAATTCTCTCAAGAGATTTTTCTAATTCTTTTAACCTCCAGATAGCAGTTCCGAATTCATAACCATACTCCTGATAATCTTGTTCGAACCAACCTGAACCAATTCCAAAAACAAGTCTTCCATTTGATATATGGTCAATAGTTCTTGCCATATCAGTAAGCAATTCAGGATTTCTGTATGAATTACAAGTTACAAGAGGACCTATTTCTATTTTTTCAGTTACTTCTGCCCAACTCGCAAGCATAGTCCAGCACTCAAAATGTTTACCCTCTCTTCTTTCACCTTCAGCCCATTGTGTACCATCTTCTTTATATAAGGGGTAGAAGTGGTCCCAATTATAAAGAACGTCTGCCCCCAATTCCTCTGCTTCAACAGCTGCATTTCTTATTTGATCATATTCTGCATGCTGTGGGTGTAAAAATACTGCAATTCTAGGTTTCATTGTTAACTTCCTTTAAATTATCCATAAATTCTATGTTAGCTTCCAATCTTTCTAATTTTTGTGCTGCAAGTTTTTCAGATGATGGAAGCGGATTCTTTTTGATAAAGTTTTTTATATCACCAGCAAATTCTTCGTCATATATTGCTGGAAGTGCGTCTAAAATCCTTGATGCGGTCCAATCTGGCATGACATTTAGCAAGTCATTAAAATTTTCTTTAATTACCTTCCATGATTTTTTCCCGATATATTTGTTGGTTACCATCGAAGCTAATATATATGGGCAATCAGCTCCTCTGATTCTTCCATCAAGCATAAATTCAACAATTTTTTTACTTGCATTTTCGTCTCTTACTTGACCTAATACCGCTCTATACCTTCCTTGCATTTGAGGAGACTCTGCGTTTTCGAACTTTTCTAAAAAAGTCTCAATTTTGTTTGTCTCATCAAGTGCGGATATAAAAAGGATCGAGCTAAAAAATGTTCCTTCTGAAATAGACTCCATTTTATTTTCCTTAAAAATATCACTAAATTTTTTTATAAAGGCATCATCATCTAAATTTTTAGCTCTCAACTTGTTAATAGTATCTCTTACTTCTTTAATTTCTAATTCTTCGTCTTTTTTAACCTCAAATCCAAGCTCATTGTGCAACTCGTCAGTCAAGTCCCTTACAAAAGCTTTAAAACTATCCAAGTTATTAGATTCAAAAAGATTTGCTAATGTTGCTATTATCGAAGACATATAAATCCAGATGTCTTCGTCTTTCTCATTTTTAAAGAACATTAAGAATTTATAAAAGTCTTTTATATCTGTCGGAGCTTTTTTAAATTGCATCCATTTATCTTCAAGCAGTCTGTATTTTTCGAGATCATTTAGTTTGTCAAAATTTGCAAGTATATTTTCAAAAACCTCATCATCATAAAATGTATGAAAGAATCCCCAACCTCCACCATTTACATGAGGAACTTTACCTAAATTCTTTAAATCTATGACTCTTTCAGTTTCGTCTAGCAAAAATTTTTCTTCATTTCCTGTATCAAGAAACTTAATCTGAACAGGTACTGGTTTTATATTATTTTTATCAGTGTCTACATTCTTAAGAAGAAAAGGTTTTTGCTTAATTGTTAATAAATTATTTGAGCAGTGTACTTGTAAAAAGGGATAACCTTTTTCCCTTATCCAAAAAGGTAGTATTTTATTGAGAGGTTGATTACTTGCCTCACTTAATGCATCCCATAAATCAGACGAGTTGGTATTTTCAAATTTAAATTTGTTTAAATAAGCTTCAACTCCATTTTGAAAAGCTTCTTCGCCAATAAACATTTGAAACATTCTTAAAACAGTTGAGCCTTTTTCGTAGGTGAGAACATCAAACATCTCTTCTGCTTGATCCGGAGTTTCAACATCAAACTCGACCGGTCTAGAATTTTCTAGTGAGTCTATAGAAAATCCAGCAGTTCTTGACATATTCATTGCATTCCACTGTTTGAATTCAGGATAAGTATTATATGATGCAATTACCTCCATCAGACTTGCAAATGCCTCATTTAACCAGATTCCATCCCACCATTTCATAGTCACTAAATCCCCAAACCACATATGAGCAAGTTCATGAGCGATTACTGTTATTGATCTATCAAGTTCTGATCTAGTAGCTTTATCCTTATCAAATAAAAGCAAGTTCTCACGAAAAGTAACTGCTCCTACATTTTCCATAGCGCCCATTGCAAAGTCCGGGATAGCAATAAGATCTAATTTAGTTCCTGGATAGGGAATCTTGTAATAATCTTCAAAGAAGTCTAGGAGTTTAATCGCAGCTGTTCCCGCGTAAGAAGTTTGGTGTGAAAACCCAGGTCTATGTATTATTCGTATATCTGTCGTTTTTGACTTTCCAACAACAGTAGCTTCAAGATCTCCTATTACAAAAGCTACAAGATATGATGACATTTTCATCGAATCTGCAAATTTAGTTCGTAGTTTATTATTTTCTACTTTTTCTTCCTCGACAACCATTTCATTGCTGACTCTTAAATACTTTTCATCAGTTATTATTGTCATTGAAAATATAGCTTTATATTCAGGTTCGTCCCAGCAGGGGAAAGCCGATCTCGCTGCAGTTGGTTCAAATTGTGTGGTAGCAATCCATTTTTTTTCACCATCTTCAGACATGTAACTACTTTTATAAAAGCCTTTAAGGTCATCTGTAATTTCGGAATTGAATTCAAGATATAATTCGTATACACCTTCACTCAATGTCTCTTGGGATTCAAAAACTATTTTTTCATCTTCCTCTATATAATTAACTTCTAAAGGAATATCTTGTTTACTAGTTTGAATTTTTGCTTTTGTAACTTCAATTCCAACGCTATTTAAAACAATATTGTTTGTTGCTTCTACAACATTTAAATCGACTTTTTGTGCCCCGGTATATGAGAAATTATCTAAATCAACATCAAGTTCGATTTCGTATTTATTGGGATAAGTTGATTTGGGCAACCTCTTTTTATTCATTAAGTTAACTTAATCCCAATCAATATTTATGTCGTTGGAAGAGTCAATTAGTTGAACTTTGTGTCTTCCAAAAAAATCTCTTTGAGCCTGAATCAGGTTAGATGGATTATCTTCAGAAGTCACATTATTAAACCAATTTAAAGATGCTGATAGTACAGGTGTTGGTATGTTGTATTTAGTAGTTATTTGCAGAACTTTGCTGATAGATACTCTGTTTTTGTTCAAAGTACTAAAAATATTATTTAAATTAAATACATCATTATTGTCACCAAATTCTTTTTTTAATTCGGATAATAAGTTGGATCTAATGATGCATCCTCCACTCCAATTGTCAAGAACTTCTGGGATTGATATGTTATGATCTTCATCATTACTAAATTTTGATATTAATTCTAAACCTTGAATCATTGAGCACACTCTAGAAAAATATAGTGCATCACTCAGTTCTTTAGTAGATATATCCTCACTTATTAGTTCCTGATTAATTTTTGTAGCGTATTGATTACTACTCTGAACACGTGCATCGTAAGAGGCTGCAATTGAGGGAATTGACACATTTAGTACTAATGAAGTTTGTATTGTCAGTCTTCCAGTACCTTTATTTTGTGCGACTGGTTTTATTTGATCAATAATAAATTTATCTCCATCTTTTTTTTGAAGAATTTCTGATGTGATTTCAATAAGGTAAGATGATTTACTCTTTTCAGTTTGAGAGGAAAAGAAATTGGACATATCCTTATTTGTTTTATTCAAATTTTTCAATATTAAATATATCTCAGCGATTGTTTGCATCTCAGCATATTCAATGCCATTATGTACCATTTTTATAAAGTGACCTGTTCCGGGACCTTGATACACTCCCAAGCACTCAACTTCACTTTTTGCAGCAATATTTTTGAGTGTATCTAATAGAGAAGTCTCTAAAGATAAATCTGAACCAACCATTAATGCAGGACCATTACGTGCTCCATCTTCACCACCTGAAACTCCCATTCCAATAAAATGTATAGATTTTTCTGAGAGATACTTTCCATTATCAATACTGTCTAAATAAAAAGAATTACCTCCATCAATAATCATGCTTCCCTCTTCCAATAAATCAGCCAGTCTTTCTATTACTTCCCTAGTTGCTTTGCCTGATGGGACCATAAGTAATATTGTTTTTGGAGTTTCTAAGCTCTCAACAAATTCTTCAAGATTGGTGTAGCCTATAAATTCATTTGAAAATTCTTTCTTAATATCATCAAGTTTTTTCATTGAATCATTGAACGATTTAATTGTTATTCCTTTATCTGATAAATTTAGAGCTATATTTTTACCCATGACACCAAGGCCAACTAATCCAATTTCATTCAGCATTTATATTCTTTTCCATAATTTTAAGACCTAGAAGCCTGTCGACTAATTTATCTCTCATCTCTAATTCTAAGACTAAGTAATTTGATTCATTCCTAACATTAAGGATTTTTCCAAATTTGGCAACAGTGTCTAATTTTGATGGATTGATTTGGTAAGACCCAAGGCTAACAATACCAAAAATTTCCTCCGCGATTCTGTCTTTTAATAAATCTAGTCCGTCGTTTTTTAGAGATGAGACAAATAATGCTTGAGGGTACGATTCTTTAAGTTGATTTAATGATGCCTTGTCAATCTTATCAATCTTGTTAAATACCATAATTTCATTAGATTTTGCATCAATTTGTTTGAGAATACTTATAACCGTGTTGATATGCATCTCAGGAAGGGCAGTGGCGGCATCAACAACGTGAACTAGCAAATCAGCTTTTGTCGCAACCATTAATGTTGATTTAAATGATTCTATTAATGTAGTGGGAAGATTTTGAATAAACCCAACTGTGTCCGAAAGTATTAAAGGATCTTGAATATCTTTAATTCTTAATTCTCTTTGCAAAGAGTCAACAGTAGCAAAGAGTTCATCAGCAGCGTAAGCATCAGAATTAGTTAATTTCTTTAATAAAGTAGATTTACCAGCATTTGTATAACCAACAATTGATACCAATGGAATATTATTTTTCTCTCTTGAGCTTGATTGAACGTTTCTCTGTTTCTCTATCTTCTTTAATTCTTTTTTTAATTTATTTATACGATTATCGATAAGCCTGCTATCTGTTTCTAATTTGGTTTCACCTGGACCTCTTGTTCCAATTCCACCACCCTGTTGATTCAAGGTTTTGCCAAGTCCAGCTAATCTTGGCTTTAAATACACAGACATTGCAAGCTCAACTTGTAATGAGGCTTCTTTTGATTGAGCATGTAGTGAAAATATATCCAGTATCAAACCAGTTCTATCAACAACATCACATTGAAAAATTGTTCTTAGTTCTTTTTGTTGGTTTGGTGTTAGTTCGCAATCAAATATTACTACGTCAATATCATTCGATTTAGAAATGTCTTCTAATTCATTTATCGAACCTTTTCCTATAAATGTTTTTGGATCGATTTTATCAACACGTTTAGTTTGGACAATATATGGAGTCGAACCAGCAGTTTTTACTAAATTAGTAAGTTCTTTAAGAGATTCTTCTTTATCTGCTCTAGTTTCATTTTTTAAAATTATTCCAACCAGAAGAGCTCTCTGTACAGTTACAAAGATATCCCTATCAGATACCGTCAGTAATCGTCTATCAACCTGGTTTGGATTATTTCTTTCGTTCAATTACTCATTAATTTCTAATTTAATGTTATCTATATTAATAAATAAAACTAGCGGAGGTGGACGGGAATCGAACCCGCCAAAGACACTTAAGCCTTTCAACAGTTTTGAAGACTGTGGAGCCCACCAGGCGCTCATTCACCTCCACAAATAAGACTAATTGTATAAAAACTAAATTATCGAATACAATTATTAAATAGTGAATAATTTTTCTACAAACTTTGTAAAGCTTAGGGAAGAGAGAGGTCTTTCTATAAAGCAAGTAGCCTCTTTTACTGGGGCAACAACAAAAGATGTAAAAAAATGGGAGTCTGGAACAAGCTTGCCAACAGATACAAAAATAATAGCTGCGCTTGAAGGATTATTGGGAAAAGAAATTTCTCAAACTTTAGAATCAAATGACTTTAAACCAATCAAAACTTCAGAAAAAATAATTGAAGACTCATTATTTACAATCGACAAGGAAAAGAATGTTGATCTAAAGTCTGGAATATTTAATAGATTTAAATCAGACACAGAGAAAAAGCAGAAAAATACTACATCAGAAATGAATGTCTTTGATGTTTACTCAGATAAGGAAGTTATTGAAGATGACAAAAAAATTGATTTTGATGAATTATATGAAAATGCATTAGAAGAAAGACCTTATATTGCAGATCCAAAACAATTATCATTTTATTTTTCTAGGAACATAAAAACTTTCATTTCTGTAAGCATACTTTTGTATATTGCAGTAAAAGCATTCCAAATGTTTCTAAATTCTTTCAACTTATTTATTGATAATCTTTTATGAAATTGCATAGTCTAGCAACTGCAGGCCTTGTAACCTCAATTCTCTCAATTCTTGCAGGAGCAATTGTGAGAGCAACAGGATCTGGTGACGGATGTGGAGCATCTTGGCCAACTTGTAATGGAAGAGTAGTTCCAAGTCTTGATACCACATCTGAGATTATTGAATTTAGTCATAGGTCTATCAGTGGAGTTTTGTTAATCATTACAATTATGTTGTTTTTAAAAAGTAGAGATTCAGATACGCCATTGATTCAAAAAAAAATTATAAATTACTTAACTTTTTTTGTTTTACTGGAAGCTTTAATAGGGGCAATAATTGTAATTTATGAATGGGTAGGACTGAATTCATCATTACCAAGAATTATTGCAGTACCACTACACCTAGTAAATACCTTTGCACTTTTAGGTTTCTATACTTTAATTTATTTTCTTCTAAATGAATCAAAAAATAGCTTAAATTATTTTTTTGATCAGAGATTAAAGATTGCATTCATCCTGTTTTTCTTAACTGGAGCGACGGGTTCAATTACAGCATTGGCAGACGTACTATTTCCAAGCGCATCATTTATTGAAGGACTTGCAGACGATTTTGACTCAACAAGTGAACTACTTACAAGATTGAGAATAGTTCATCCAATAGTGTCGACTATTCTATCAATTTTTCTCTTTTCGGAATCGAATAGGTTGAGAAAAGAATTCGGAATTAAAACTCAAAGTATAAGATTGTTAATTTACACTGGTGTAGCACTTGGAACATTAAATGTAGTATCAAATATTATTTTGCCCTTAAGCATCCTTCATTTGTTACTAGCTGACCTCTTGTGGATTACATATATATATAAATCAGCCAAAAAATCAGTATTGTTAGAAAACACTGAAAATATTGGAGAATTTAATTAGCTTTAAATTAAAAACAGCTCTATCCTTACTTTTCGGTAACTAGAAATTAAATTTAAAGGTCAAAACAATGGTGACAAAAACAATACCATCTAAACCTAAAGCTTCAAAAATGGAAGCAGAACTTGCTGGTGAGGAAGATTCATTAACACCTGAGCAAGAAGCTGAAGCTAGAGAAAAAGCAAAATCATTGGTTAAGAAACTTGCTGACGATAAAGGAAAACTTACAACCGATTTAGTTAGCCAATATCTTACTGCTATCGGAAACTTTGATCTTTTAACTGCTGAGCAAGAAGTTGAATTAGCCCAAAAAATTGAATCTGGTGAAAAAGCTGCCGTTAAATTAACTAAAAAGCAATACAAAGATAAAAAAGGTGAAATTAGGCTAAAGCGACACCGAAAAAAAGGAGCTGAAGCAAAAGACGCGTTCCTAACTGCTAACTTAAGACTTGTAGTCGCAAATGCTCGAAGATATGCAAACACTTCTGGAATTGACTTTTTAGATTTAATTCAAGAAGGGAACTTAGGATTAATAAGAGCAGTTGAAAAATTCGATTGGAGAAAAGGATTTAAGTTTTCAACTTATGCAACTTGGTGGATCAGACAAGCAATAACAAGAGCAATTGCTGATAAATCAAGAACAGTAAGGATACCTGTACACTTGCATGATACAATGGCTGCTGTCAGAGCCGCTCAAGCACAATTAAAAGCTGAACTTGGAAGAGATCCAAAACCACAAGAAATAGCAAAAGAAGCAGGTGTTGGTGTAGATAAAGTTGAATTAGCTTTGAGTGTAGCTGATACTGTTTCTCTGGAGCAACCTGTCGGAGAAGATGGAGCTCAACTTGGAGATTTTATACAAGATGAAGATGCAAGTGATCCATCATTAATCGTACAAGATCTTGATGTTGCTGAAAGTTTACGAGATAGTATTAGTAGGCTACCCGAAAGAGAAGGAAGAATACTAGCTCTCAGATATGGTTTCTATGATGGTGTACCAAGAACTTTAGAAGAAATTGGTGAAGAATTTGATTTGACTAGAGAAAGAATCAGACAGCTTGAAAAACTTGCACTTTGTAGGTTAAGACATCCTTCATTTGGAATTAGAGAGCAAGACCTAGTTTAATTTAGAAATAACTTCCTCTAAATCTTCAATACTTTCAAAATAATTTATAAACTTTTTATTAAGTTCCATATTCTTGGGAAGATTATCAATAATTTCTTTCCAAAAATCTTTTTTCAAGTATATGGGGATTAAGTCATATTCTTTATTAATGCTATACAAATAATTTGAGTTCCAAGCAACAAAAAGCTCGGTAAGTGTTCCAATTTTACCCGGTAACACAATGAAAGCTTTTGATTCGTTCAGCAAATAATGAATTCGATTTGATAAACTATCAGCTTTAATTTCATTGTTTACATATGAATTAGGTGTACGTTCGAAACCTTTACTTGCTTTATCTGAAAACAGTGTTGGTACAGTAATTCCGGTAACTGTAACTCCTTGCTTCGCTGCTCCTTTTGATACGGCTTCCATAGTCCCCTGATATCCACCGGTTGCAACATTATGTCCATATTTACCGATCAAGCTACCAACACTTTCAGCAAATTCATATTCTGAGTCACCTTCTTTGCATCTTGAAGATCCAAATACTGTAATTTGTTTCATATAAAAAGATTACAGACGCTCAATCATATAGAGGTGTAAAATAAAATAAATGTTTAATGAAATCAACAAAAGTATTGATGCAGCAATAAGCTCAGGTGCACAATACGCTGACGCAAGAATTCTAATATCAAAAAGTAGAGATATATCTGCAAAAGATGGTGAGTTGGAAGATTTTAGTAACTCTGAAAATATGGGTTTAGGTATACGAGCCTTAGTGGGATCGTCATGGGGATTTTATGCTACTTATGACCTATCAGATGAGTCACTAAAGGAGGCTGGGAAAAAAGCATATTTAATTGCAAAAGCATCTTCTAAGGTACCAGGTAAAGATTTTCCATTAGCTGATGTTCCAATTGTAAAAGATGAATATGTAACACCACATGAACAAAATCCTTTTAAGGTTTCGACAACTGATCAAATAGATTTAATAGTTTCCTCAACTCATGAAATGAAAAAAATAGGTAGCTCCAGAGCCTTTGGAAGACTAAATTTTTGGGATACTGAGAAGTGGTTTGCATCGAGCCAGGGTCATGAAATATATCAGAACATAATTGAATCTGGTGGTGGCATTTCTTCTTTAAGTATTGGTGATGGAGAAACACAAATACGATCATATCCACAATCTTTTGGTGAATACAGAACAGGAGGATGGGAAGTCATTCAAAGTTTTAAATTTTTAGATCATGTTGAGAGAATTTCTGAGGAATCTAAAAGACTTTTAACATCTCCACAATGTCCTGAGGGAACAAGAGATTTGATTTTAGAAGGCAGTCAACTTGCACTTCAGATACATGAGTCAGTTGGTCATGCGATTGAGCTAGATAGAATTTTAGGTTGGGAAGCTGCTTATGCTGGTACGTCTCACCTTGAACTTAGTAAATTAAATGAGCACAAATATGGTTCACCATTAATGAATATAGTTGCAGATGCTACCTTGCCTGGAGCTTTAGCAACGTTCAAATATGATGATGAAGGAACTCCTGCCCAAAGAGTAGACATCGTTAAAGAGGGGATATGGACGGGAGTATTAACTGGACGCGATAGTGCAGCCATTGCCGGTGTTAGTCCAGGAGGAATGGTAAGAGCTGATGGATATGGTAGGTTGCCAATGGTTAGGATGACAAATGTTGGCCTTCTTCCAGGTGACTCATCTTTGGATGAAATAATTTCTTCAACGGACGATGGTGTATATATGGAAACAAATCGTTCGTGGTCAATAGATGATTTAAGGTTAAATTTTCAATTTGGATGTGAAGTTGGGTGGCTTGTTAAAAATGGGAAGATAACCGATATGGTTAAAAATCCAACTTATACAGGTATTACTCCTAATTTCTGGGGCAGTATGGACATGCTAGCTGGTGAAGATGAATGGGTATTTTGGGGAACACCAAATTGTGGTAAAGGGCAACCAAGCCAAATAGGACACACTGGTCACCCAGCTTCTCCAGCACGATTCAAAAATGTGAGAATTGGTGTAAGAGGATGAAAATCTGGGATAATTTAATCGATGATGTTGGAAAATTAATTCCTGCAGGCGTCGAGTGTGAGATAAAAATGATTAATTCTACAGAGTCTCTTACAAGGTTTGCCAACTCCCATATACATCAAAATGTTGAAGAGGAATTAACAGATATTTTTTTAACTTTCCATGTCGATGGAAAAACAACTAATTTAAATTTAAACATTACCTCTATGGGATCAATTGAAGATATTATCAAAAAAGCTCTTTCAGAGATTGGAAACAACCCCAAAGACTCAACTTGGCCAGGTCTGACCAGTAAGGAAAATTCTTTTAACGGATATAAAGACATATCTCCTGATGATCCTGACACCAGAGCACAAAAAGTAAAAGAATTTATAGAACAAGGTCAAACCTACAATGGTGCTGGTTATTGTTCTTCAAATGTATCTAATGTTTTTGTATGGAACACCAATGGACTGAACTCTAGTGATACGGCAACAAGTGCCTTTTTAGATGGAATCTTTAGATCGGAGACATCTGCGGGTTCGTCTCATATTGGAAATAAAATCTTAAGTGATATTGATGCTCAGAAAGTTGGACAAGAAGCATTCGAAATAACTAAAGAATCTCAAAATCCAGAAGACATTGACCCTGGAGTTTACGAGGTAATTTTAGGACCTGATGCGGTAAGTACAATTTTAGTTTTTCTATCTGTTTATGGATTTAATGCAAAGAGTAAAGTTGATGGGACCTCTCCTATAGAAATAAATGTAGAGCAATTTGATGAAAAGATAAATCTAGAAGACGATCCACACAAAAAGGGGGCACTTAATTTTAAAATTGATGCATCAGGTGCACCTAAGAAAAAAATAGAAATAATTACAAATGGTATCCCAAAAAACTATTTTCATACGAGACGGACAGCAAATGAACTTAATCAAAGCAACACATTTCATGAAATGTTCGGATGGGGAGATAGTTTTGGGGGACTTGGAACAAATTTATATCTGAAGCCCGGTGACGTTTCCAAAGAAGAAATGATTTCTAATGTTAAAAAAGGAATCTATATAAATGAATTTTGGTACTGTAGGGTTCTAGATCCTATAACTCAAGTAGTTACTGGTTTAAATAGAAATGGTTCATATTTAATTGAGAATGGTAAAGTAACAAAGCCTGTTGGAAGATTAAGATTTACACAAAGTTTTATGTCATCTTTAGGACAAGGTAACGTTTTGGGAGTTGGATCAGATAGTAGATTTGCTGATTCCGAATTTGGTGAAGGTATTTTAAATGTACCAATGTTGCATTTAAAAGAATTTAATTTCACCGGTGGTGTTTCTGGATAGGAATTATTATTTTAGGGGAGAAAAACCAATCATAATTCCCCACAGGGGTGGAATTAATGTAGTCCCTGAAAACACTTTACATGCTTTAGAACATACAGTTGAACACAACTTTACACACTTTGAAACTGATTTGAGAATGACAAAAGATGGGGAGATTATTTTAAACCATGATGCAACATTAGATAGAACAACTCATGAAAAAGGAAACATATCTGAGTTAAATTGGAAAGATTTAAAAAAAATTAATGCTGGATCAAAATTTTATGAAAGAAAAGATTTAAACAGAAAGACCAGCTTTGTTTTATTGAAAGAGGCCTTATCTATTTTTGATAAACTTTGTTTTAATTTAGATTTAAAAGAATCTGGTATGGCGGAAAAAGTATACAAAATAATTAAAGAGACAAATGCCGAAGACAGAACCCTAGTCTCCTCATTTAGTCCATCACGATTGGATGAATTTATAGAGCTTTCTAATGGTGAAATATTAACTTCAGGATCATTTAGGGAAAATGTCATTGCAAGATATTTACCAACAAAAAAACGTAATTTTAGAATACAAGCTCTTCAAGCACCTTTTATTTATAGAGGATTAAAAGTCCACTCAAGAAAGCTGAAAGAATTTTGTGAAATCAATAACTTATATTTACATATTTGGACTGTAAATAATGATGAAGATTTTGACAAATGTTTGGAGTTTGGGTGTGATGGAATTATGACTGACGAACCACTAAAGCTAAGAAAATATTTAGAGCGAAATAGCTAGTTACTTTGTATGAGACTTAATAAATTTTTCTGCATCTCCAAAGATCTTCTTCTTTCTTTGAGGATCCATCTTATCTAAAGACCTAGTAAGCAATGAAAGTCTAGGATTTGATTCGTAAAAATCCCTGTTCTTTTCTGTAAATCTCCAGTACAGTCCATCTAAGGTATCACACCACTCACCTTTTTTATAATTACTCATTTTTAGTATGTAGTTTGATCCACAGGTATATGGCTTTGTTGACATCAAACCACCATCTGCATAAGTTGCCATGCCATAAACATTAGGAACCATTACCCAATCTGAAGAATCAATATACATCTCCATAAACCATTTGTATATTTCATCAGGATGTATTTCACAAAGATTCATAATATTACTTATCACCATCAACCGTGGAATATGATGGACATAACCATCCCTTATTGTCGTTTTAATTGCATCGTCTAAAGGAATAATTCCTGTTTCACCTTCATACCAGGCTTCAGTTAATTTATTCTTATGGTTCCAATAATTCTGCTTGATTTGATATTCTCCTTCTTCTTGATAAATCCCTCTAATAAATTCTCTCCATCCGATTATTTGTCTTATAAACCCTTCGAGAGAATTAATCGGAACATTATATTTATCTGCAAGTGTGGTTGATCTCTCAATGACATAAGAAGGTGTCAAAAGGCCAATATTTAGAAGTGAGCTTATACAGCTATGAAAAAGAAAATTTTCACCTTCCAACATTGCATCCTCATAAATTCCAAAATTTAAAAAACGATTTTTTATGAATTCATCAAGTTGTTTTTTTTGCATCTTTTCTAGTTACTGGAAACCATAAGTTTGTTAATTCTCCAGGATGATTATGAAAATATTTACTGATTACTTTAATTACGTCGTCTTTATGTATAGAGTCTTTAAAACTTGGTAATGAGGGTATTAATGTATCTTTTGGAATCTTTTTTCGGTTTTCTTCATCAAATGACCATTTACCTCCAACTGGTTGATCATTTTTATCCATCAGAATATTTAAGTCCCTTCTCGCTTTTTGGTAAAAAGATGCCATTCTATAAACTTTTTTTCCCTTTGCCATCTCATTAAACTTTTCTCTTTCAAAAATAAACATTGGGGATTTAATTACTACTACATCAATTGAATTTTCAAACATTCTTTTTAGGAACTTCTTCTCAAAAGGCTTGTCTTCCAGTTCAAAAATTTGGATTTTATCAATTTTTCTTTTTTTCAAAAAACTAATCAGTAAGTCGAAGTAGTCTTTTTTGTTCTTTCTACTTTCAAGTTCAAAATAATTTACTTTTATTTCTTTTTTATTTAGTTCATCTCGATATTCCCTCATCGCAGTTAAGAACAGGTAAATTTTTAATTTATGATGATTAACATATGTGCATAGACCATAATCTTCAGCCATAAAAACTTCATTACAGCCTTGGTCTTTTAGATATTTTGGATCAAATAATTGATTTCCTAATATAACAAAAAAATTATCCTTCATGATTCCAAAACATAGTTTACCATTATTAGTAACAACAAAATAAATCACCATGGGGGAGGACTGATTGGATTTTTCTATTCTTGAAAGCGGCTTTCTGCCATCAAAAATATCAACTATTCTCTCAAAAGAATTTGATGACATTGAATATGTTGGAAACAATCTTCCAAAAATATTAGCAAACAATCAAATTGAGTCTGAAGTATTAAATCTAGAACCAGAAAAAGATATATCAAATCTGGGTATTGATGAGTTAGAAAGAGCGATGTTATTGTACTCGTATATTGGTCATGCTTATATCTGGGGCAATTTAAAGACAGACAAAGTAATTCCAAAAAATATATCAAAAACATGGTTTAAAATATCTCAAAAGTTGGGAAGGCCACCAATCTTGTCTTATGCATCTTATGCTTTAAATAATTGGAAAATGCAGGATAAAAACAAACCATTCGATTTAGAAAATATAAAAATTTTACAAAACTTTTTAGGAGGAATAGACGAAGACTGGTTTATCATGATTCACGTAGCTATTGAGTATGAAGCCAAAGAAATACTATCTAACTTAAAACACTATTTCCTTGATCAAAATGAAGATCAATCATTTCTAGAAAGTGCACTTGAAAGTATAAGAAAAATTAATTCAATAATGAACAGAATGCCTGAAAAATGTGATCCATTTATTTACTACAATCGTGTAAGACCATATATATTTGGCTGGAAAAATAATCCCGCAACACCACAAGGTGTAATTTATGAAGAGGTTGATGAATACAATGGCAAACCTCAGCTTTTTAGAGGAGAAACTGGTGCTCAAAGTTCAATAGTGCCAGCTTTAGATGCACTTCTTGGAATAACCCACTCGAATGATCCACTAAGAGAGTATTTGGATGAAATGAGATTGTATATGCCTATCGAACATAGATATATATTAAATTATTTAGATGAATGGTCTGAAAGTAAGAGAAGCATCGTTACAAACCAAGATAAATCAGTCAAATTAACCAAGGAAATAATAAAAGAAGTTCACACTTTTAGAAATAAACACTTGGAGTATGCAAGGACATATATACATGAACAGTCATTGTCTAACCAAAATAATTCAAATGTTGTAGGAACGGGAGGAACACCTTTTATGAAATATTTAGACAAACACCTTCAGGAGACAGTTCCAACTAATGATTAAAAAACTTGGGATACCAAAAGAAGTAAAACAAGACGAGGGAAGAGTAGCTTTAATACCTAAGCATATAACACAATTTACAGGCCTCGCTGATATTTACATTGAATCAGGGGCTGGCCAAGGATCGGGATTTTCAGATAAAGATTATGAATCTGCAGGTGCAAAAATATTAGGCTCAGCTGAAGAATTATATGAATCATCTGAAATAATTTGTAAGGTCAAAGAACCACAAGAACAAGAGTTTGATCTTTTGAAACCATCACATGTTTTGTTTGGGTACTTACATTTGGCATCTAACTTATCAATGACAAAAAAGCTTCTAGAAAAAAAGTTAACTGGTATTGCTACTGAAATGATTATGGATGGAAATCAGTATCCTCTCTTGATACCTATGTCTAAAATAGCCGGAAATCTAGCAATTCAAAAAGGAATGCAATTTTTGGAATATTCTTCACAAGGCAAAGGGCTATTATTATCTTCAATTTCAGATGAGAGTAATTCAAAGGTAGTTGTAATTGGATGTGGTGAAGTTGGTAGAGCTTCAATTGATAAATCTATTCAAATTGGAGCTTCTGTTGTTGCAATAGATTTAAATGAAGAAATTTTGACAGAATTAAAAAATACATATCAAGATAAAATAACAACAATAATTGCTGGGAGTGAAGAAGCAAAAAATGAAGTTAGATCGGCAGATCTTGTTATAGGAGCTGTACTATTGCCAGGAAGAAATCCTCCTATTGTAATTACCGAAGAAGACATAAACCAGATGGAAAAAGGCACAGTAATCATTGATGTTGCAATTGATCAAGGAGGGTGTGTAGAAAATGTAAAACCAAATACACATAGTGAACCATTTGAAATAAGAAACGGGATAATAATTTCAGCAATCGCAAATTTGCCGGGGGCAGTTCCTAAAACATCCTCAATAGAACTTTCTACAATTTTGCAAAATTACATAGATGATTTGCTTATAGAGGATTGGTTTGAAAAATATAAAAGTAATCCAAACTTAAGGCCCTCATTGCAGATACACAATGGAATGTTGTTATCTGCTGAGGTTGGAGATAGTTTAAGTTTACCAGTAACTAAGTTAGTTTAGGTTTCCAGTCTTTTCTTGATTTACTAAAGTTTTCAATATCACTGATATATTCGAGAGTAATATCGATTTTATCAAGTCCTTTTAAAATTCTATTTTGAGAAAAATCATCAAGATCAAACGAAAACTCAATCTCTTCACATTTAACAGACTTTTCCTCAATAGAGATATATATGTTTGTTTTCGGATTGTTTTCAATTTTGTTAAAAAGAGCTTCAACATTTTTTGAAGATGTTTCAATTGGCACAAGACCAATATTTATAGAATTTAATTTAAATATATCTGCAAATTTTGTTGAAATAATGGCATCAAACCCCCAGTCTTGGAGTCCCCAAGGGGCGTGTTCTCGAGAAGAACCAGTTCCAAAATTATCTCCCGCAACTAAAACTTTTGCTTCTTGATATTCTTTTTTATTTAATGAAAAATCTGGATCTTTTTTCCAGTCATAAAACAAAAATTCACCATAACCAGATCTTTCGACACGTTTAAGAAATTGCTTTGGCATAATTTGATCAGTATCAACATTTGACATTTTTAAAGGAAGCATTGTTGAATTTATTAGATTAAGTTTTTTCATTTTATAAATCCCTTATGTCTACAAATTTTCCATAGATTGCAGCTGCTGCAGCCATTTTTGGACTTACTAAATGTGTTCTTCCCCCAGCTCCCTGTCTTCCTTCATAATTTCTATTTGAAGTAGAAGCACAGCGTTCACCTGGACTTAATATATCTGGATTCATACCCAGACACATTGAACATCCTGCTTCTCTCCAATCAAAACCTGCATCAATAAAAATTTTGTCTAATCCTTCTTCCTCAGCTTGATTTTTTACAAGTGTTGACCCAGGGACAACCATGGCACCAACGGTCTCTGATACTTTTTTGCCCTTTATAACTTGGGCAGCCTCTCTTAAATCCTCAATACGACCATTGGTACAACTGCCTATAAACACCCTATCTAAACTGATTTCATTAATTTTTATTCCGGGCTCTAAATCCATGTACTCTAAAGCTCTAATTGCTGCTTCTTTATCTGATTCGTCTTGAAAATTATCAGGATGAGGAATTTCGTCATTTATGAATATAACTTGTGATGGATTTGTACCCCAAGAAACTGATGGTTCAAGCTCCCCAGCATTTATTGTTACAACTTTATCAAAAGCAGCGTCATCATCAGAAAAAAGTTCACCCCACTCATTTATTGCATCATTCCAATCAGAGTCTTTGGGAGCATAGTTTTTATCTTTTAAATAATTGAAAGTAGTTTCATCTGGAGCAATCATTCCTGCTCTTGCTCCACCTTCGATTGACATATTACAAATTGTCATTCTATTCTCCATGCTCATATTTTTTATAACATCACCAACGTATTCAATTACATGACCGGCACCACCTCCAGTTCCAATTTTTCTGATGATGCCTAAAATAATATCTTTAGGTCCAACTCCATCTGAGACATCTCCAATAACTTCAACCTTCATTGTTTTTGGTTTTTCCATCGCTAAAGTCTGAGTAGCTAGAACATGTTCAACCTCTGAAGTGCCAATTCCAAATGCTAATGCTCCGAAAGCACCATGTGTTGCTGTATGGCTATCTCCACACACAATAGTCATTCCAGGTTGAGTAATCCCTTGTTCAGGTCCTATAACGTGAACGATTCCTTGACGGGGATCATTAATTCCAAAAAGAGTGACTCCAAATTCCTTACAATTGTTTTCTAAAGCTTCAATTTGAATTTTTGAAAGAGGATCTTTTATTCCCAATAGTCTGTTCGATGTTGGGACACCGTGATCAACTGTTGCCAAAGTTAATTCAGGATATTTTACTTTTCGACCAGAGATTCTTAGACTATCAAACGCTTGAGGTGAAGTAACTTCATGGACAAGATGTAAATCAATAAATATTAAGTTCGTACTCTCATCAATAGACGTAACGAGGTGATTATCCCAGATTTTATCAAATAATGTTTTTCTCATATTATGTACAAATTATATTATTTTTTTAAATAAATTAATAGAGTTGTTTTAATCATTATCATTTAATCAATACATATTTAAAATAGGCCATCATGGAAACAATTATTGAAAAATTCTTAGAAATAGCGATTATATTAGTAGCTGCTAAGTTCGGTGCAGAATTAATGAGAAGAATTAATCAACCTGCAGTAATAGGAGAGTTAGTCATCGGAATCATTATTGGTTATTACGGACTAGGCCTTCTTCCTCATTTTGAATCTGGAGATGTTGTGTCTACTTTAGCTGAGATTGGTGTAGTTCTTTTGCTGTTTGAAGTAGGATTAGAAACTAATTTAGACGAGTTTATTGAATTAGGCTCAACTTCTCTTCTTGTAGCATTAATTGGTGTTGTAGCACCATTTGCTTTGGGCTTTGGCTCAATCTATGCACTCAATTTAGGAGGAGAAGATCAGTTCGGAATAGCTTTATTCGTAGGTGCAGCAATGACAGCAACTTCAGTAGGCATTACCGCCAGAGTGTTTGGAGACTTAGGTGCTTTAAAATCAAAAGAAGCAAAAACAATCATAGGCGCAGCAGTTGTAGATGATATTTTAGGTTTATTAATTCTTACTGTTGTTGCAGGGGTTCTAGGAAGTTCAGGAGATTTCTCAATAGTTGATCTTGGAATAATCAGCGCAAAGGCAATCGGTTTTTTAGTTGCAGTAGTAATTGTTGGAAGAAAACTTTCCAAACCAATATTTAACTTCTTTGTAAAAATTCCATCACCTGGAACGTTTGTAACTGGTAGTTTTATATTTGCAATGTTGCTTGGTGCAGCAGCCCACTTTGTAGGACTTCATCCTATTGTAGGAGCATTTGCAGGAGGTGTAGTTGCTGGTGAATCAGGCATGACTCATAGAATTAGAGATGAGATGAAGCCTCTAAACTTTTTACTCGTTCCAATATTTTTTGTATATATTGGTTCGGAAGTAAACATTCAAACTTTAGCTTCTCTTGATGTATTTTTATATGGAATGCTGGTCAGTCTTTTAGCGTTAGTTGGTAAATATGTATCAGCTCTGGGAGCTATGGGTAAAGGATTAAATACTTCTTTAATTGGAATTGGAATGTCTCCAAGAGGTGAGGTTGGGCTTATATTTGTTGCTGTTGCTACAACCACACTATCAGACATAATTACAGGTGATATTATCTCAATAATTATCTGGATGGTAATAGTCACTACAGTTATTGCACCAATTCTACTAAATAGGATTTTACAAAAGGTACCTCTTTCTGAAAGAGATGATGATGAAAGGTTCGAAACACCTGTTGTAGAATAAGAAGATAAAAAAAATTAATATAATTAATATATATTTATTCACTAATTGGGGGAATTAATGCTTTTAAATTATCAGGGCTCTATATTTGCTGCTATTTTAGGTTTAGTTTTAGCAGCCTATTTTGCAAACAGAATTTTAGCTATAAACGTTTCTGATGAAAAAGTAAGTAGTCTATCAGATGCTATAAGAAAAGGCTCAATGGCTTTTTTAAAAAGACAATATTCTTGGATTAGCATTTTTGTTTTAGTCTTAGCTATCTTGATTCCTACTCTTACTGACCTTGGTGTTTGGGGGTCAGTATCATTTATTGGTGGTGCAGCATTTTCTTCTTTAGCTGGATTTATTGGAATGAGAATAGCAACAGCTGCTAATGGTAGAACAACTGAGGCTGCAAGAGACGGTGGAACATTAAAAGCTCTGCCGGTTGCTTTTAGAGGAGGAGCCGTAATGGGTTTCTCAGTTGCTGGTTTAGGACTGTTGGGAGTAGGTCTTGGATATTGGATTTTTGTTGAACTCCTAGAACTTGAAAACGCCTACGATATTTTGGCAGCAATAGGACTAGGAGGATCTTCGATAGCTCTTTTTGCAAGAGTAGGTGGAGGAATTTATACAAAAGCTGCGGATGTTGGGGCTGATTTAGTAGGTAAAGTTGAAGCTGGTATTCCTGAAGATGACCCTAGAAATCCAGCAACAATTGCAGACAATGTAGGTGATAATGTTGGTGATGTCGCTGGTATGGGAGCAGATTTGTTTGAAAGTTATGTCGGATCTCTTGTTGCACCGTTAGCATATGCTGCAATTGTATTTGCTAATTCGGAAGCATTGCCTTCTCTCTTATTTTTTCCACTTGCTGTAGGAACTATAGGAATGTTAGCTTCCATAGTTTCCTCATTTCTTGTCGTCCCTCAAGAGGGAAAGTTAGCACAAGCACTTCACAGAGGAACTTATTCAGCTGCAGCTTTGACTGCAGGAGGTGTATTTTTTCTTTCTAATACAATGTTTGCCGATTACTCTGAAAATCCTATTGGTCTATTTATTTCAGTAATCATTGGATTATTAGTTGGAATAACTGTTGGTCAGATTTCAGAATGGTTCACATCAGATCATCATTCAATCGTTAAGAGTATTGCCGATCAAGCTAAGACAGGTCCTGCAACCCTTGTTCTTTCAGGAATTTCAGAAGGTATGAGATCTGCCGCTTTTTCAGTTATTGTCGTAGTTTTTGGTGTCTTTGGTGCTTACACGGCAGGTGATTGGGCTTTAGGGGCCGGCGGCGGTATTTATGGAGTCGCTGTTGCAGCTATTGGAGTTTTGGCAACATTAGGTATTACTGTTGCTGTTGATGCTTACGGACCAATAGCTGACAATGCTGGCGGTATTGCAGAAATGGCGCATTTAGATCCCGAGGTAAGAAAAGCTACAGATGAATTAGATTCTCTAGGAAACACTACTGCAGCTATCGCAAAAGGATTTGCAATTGGATCAGCTGCTGTAACAGCTTTAGCTTTATTTTCTGCTTTTGTTCAGAGTGCTGGTTTAGCCGAGTCTGGATTAAATATTACAAAAGTCGAAGTTACTCTTGGTTTGTTTTTGGGAGGTATGTTCCCATTTTTATTTGCAGCAATGACAATAAATGCTGTCGGAAGAGCTGCATTTAAGATGATAGAAGAAGTAAGAAGACAATTTAGAGAGATACCTGGCTTAAGAGAAGGTAAAGAAGGTGTTGTTCCAGAGTATGAAGAGTGTGTTGATATTGCTACTACAGCTGCACTAAGAGAAATGTTATTACCTGGCGGACTAGCAATTGTTTTGCCTTTAGTAATAGGATTTTGGAATAAAGAAGCACTAGGAGGATTTCTTGCTGGAGCACTTGTAACAGGATTTTTGCTTGCAATATTCATGGCCAACTCAGGTGGCGCATGGGATAATGCAAAAAAATATATTGAGGCAGGTGGAGGTGCCGGTAAAGGTTCAGATGAGCATAAGGCTGCCGTTATAGGTGACACAATTGGAGATCCATTTAAAGATACTTCTGGTCCAGCTATGAATATTGTCATTAAAGTAATGACAATCGTAAGCCTTATATTCGCATCTGCGTTTTGATAAAAAAATTTAAGACAAAACTAATTAATGAATATTTTATTAATTACTAACGATTGGAAACCAAAAACGGGTGGTATCTCTACATACCTTCGAAGCCTTGTTGAAAATTTAGATCATGAATTTTTTATTTACGGACCAAGTTGGATTGAAGGAGATGATGCGTATCCAGCCGCAGACACCTTCGTAATAAATCCTCGTAAAGTTTTTGAAGATATTCAAAAAATAGTTAATGACAACCAGATAGATATTATCTTACATGGATCCAGTAATCCAAATTTTTTATTTGTAAATAAACTAAATACCCTCGATGTTCCAAATTCTCCTAAAAATGTGAAGATACCACAGTATATGATTTGTCATGGTGCAGAGTTCAATGTATTAAATTATATCCCTATAGTTAGAAATCTACTTTCTAGAAATCTAGATAATTTGAATAAGATCTTTACTGTAAGTGAATTTTCAAGAAAAAAACTAGTTGATATTACCGATACAGAGATAATAAATATTGGTGCAGGGATTGAAATTCCAAATTATGAAAATAATTATGAAAACAATGTGCCTTTGACAATAGGAGTTGTCAGCAGATTAGTATCAAGAAAAAAAATAAGCTGGTTAATAGACGTAGCTCATGATTTAAAAGAGGAAGGCTTACCAATAGAGTTAAAAATTCTTGGTTTTGGAAAACAGGAAAACTATCTTAAAAAACTTTCATCTGTTTCTGCAGCAAACGTGACATTCATAAAAGAAGAAACTGAGAAAGATGTTGATGATTTTTATAGATCAATTAATTTGTTTGCCATGCCCTCAAAATCTAAATATTTTGGAGTTGAGTTTGAGGGTCTAGGTTTAGTTTATTTAGAAGCTGCAAGCTATGGTCATCCTGTAATTGTTGGCGCTTCAGGAGGAGCTGTAGAAACAATTATTCCTGGAAAAACAGGCTTCGTTGCAGGTGACAAAAATATACTTAAGGAATCTATTTTATACTTTTTAAATAATCCTGAAAAAATTCAAGAATTTGGATTGAACGGAAGAAAATTTGTTGAGGAGTTTTACAGTTGGGAAAAACTAATAATGAATCTTGATTTAAATATTGAATCTATAAAATGAATCATTTCTGTGTTCCAAATAAATCTAATATTTCATCACTCTGAATAGTTAAGGCTTTTTGAGGTGTATCAAGTGGTTTATTCTTTTTTTCAATCGTAATTTTATTTATTAAATTATTTTTAGTTGCATCATCAACTTTCATTCGGAACCTTCCTCTGTAAAAAACAATTTCAAGTAGTTTTGCTAAATTTACAAGCTCATCTTTTGAAAGTTTTTTTATAATTTTTTCGTTAATAAAGAATGATTCCCTAATTTTTTCAAGAAGTAATTCTTTAGTTAGGCTCTTGGGAATTCTTGCTGGATTTGAATTAATTAAATTTAAAACACTCTGATATTTTTCTGAACTTATCAACTCAAGTATTTCATTTTTTTTCATTTTAGCTAATTCATCAAAATCAAAAACCTCTCTATTTTTTTGTTTTATGGCAAATCCACCATATGGGCCTACAGCAGTCATATAACTCCAGCCACCTTCTTCACAGACAAAACGAGGATTCTTTGTCGATAGATTAAATCTTTTTATTGCATCATCACAATTTAATGAATCTGGATCTTCATCTTCAAAAATAGGTCCAATCATATTTCGGTACATACACTTTGGTTGTCTTACACCTTTTTCTTTCAATCCATGTTGGAAATAATATCCTCCACTCGGTCCAAGTTTTATATATATTGCTGTTCCGCATTCTGCACAATCGCATACTTTTCTTTCTTTTAGCAAATTTGCTTCTTGCAATTTCTCAAGTTCGTAAATATAGTTCTCATTTATTTCTTCAATTGTTATATCTGGTGGAAGTCCAATATAGAAATTATCGTCTCTCTGTAAATATGGATATGCAATCTTGTCCTGAACTCGACCAGTTTTAACTACATATCTTGTATCAAAAGGAAGTGGATATGATGTCAAACTAACAGGATCAGGCTCTCCATATTTTCGGACATGATCTTGAATTTTTTTATATGATTCATTTAAAAAATTTACTTTTGCTTCTTCTGGACTATTGCTTTCTAATATCTCATCTAGTTTGTCCTCCATCTCTTTCGAAAACTTGTAGTTGATATATGGGTCAAAATAAGGTTTCATGAATTTATTAATCATTGCAAGAGCAATAATTCTTGGTTTCAGGCTTGATTCAGAATTTATAAAAACAGATGTAATACTTTCAATAATTGAAACATAAGTTGAAGGCCTTCCTATACCAAGCTCTTCTAGCTTATTTATTAATGATGTAGAAGAATATCTATTTGGAGGATTAGTGTACTTCTTCTCATAATCAGATTTTGTTATTTCAACTTTATCCCCCTTCTGCAAATCGGGAAGCTCTTGAGATTGCTCTGTAAGGTTTTTTGCGATATCTCTATATCCACCAAATGTCCATGTAGTACCAGAGATACCAAGAACTATTGATCCAAAAATATTATCTATTACTTCAAGATCTATTGTTTTTGTTATGCCTCTTGCTTCGGACATTTGGGATGCAATTGTTACGTTGAAAATTAATTCATAGAGTTTAAATTCATCACTATCTTCTTTATATTTTTTGAGTAGTTCTTGAGGTGTTGTAAAACTCTCTCCGGATGGTCTAATAGCCTCATGAGCAGCCTGAGCATTTTTGCTATCACCATAAAAATTTGGTTCAGATGGAAGGTGCTCACTACTAAAATTTGACGAAATGTATTCCCTGGATGCTTTGATTGCAACATCTGAAAGTCTTATTGAATCCGTTCTCATATAAGTAATCAAACCCTCCTGATATAGTCTCTGAGCAATACTCATCGTTTTTCTTGGTTGAAATCCTAAATTGTTTTTTGAAGAAGTTTGTAAGCTTGTGGTTTTAAAGGGTTTTGGAGGTTTTCCGCTCCTTTGAGATTCCTTGATATTTGATACCTTTGCCAGAGAATTTCTAAGTATATTTACAATATCCCGAGACTGATCTTCATCTAGATATTTTCGATCCTTACTTATTTTTTTCCCATCTTTGTCAAAGTCTTTTGATGATGCAATTTTGGTTCCGCCAATTGTTTTTAGATTTGCAGCAAATTCAAAACCTTGACTCTTACAGCTTGCACTTATCTCAAAATATTTTGATTTTACGAAGCTCAATCTCTCTTCTTCTCTTTCAACAATGAGCCTTATTGCAGGACCTTGGACCCTACCTGTAGATATAAAAGCTCCACCTAAATCTCTAAGTTTTGGGGATATCTCGTAGCCAATCATTCTATCAAGAGTTCTCCTTGCCTCATACGATTTGAACTTACCGATATCAATGGTTTCTGGATTTTTAATTGCATTTAAAACTGCTGTATTTGTAATTTCATTGAATTTTATTCTTTTGGGTTCTTTTTTTAGCTCCAAAGCTTCTTTTAAATGATAAGCAATTGCTTCACCTTCTCGATCGTCATCAGTTGCAAGATATACCTCTGGTGCTTTGTCGGCAAGTCCCTTAAGTTCATTTACAATTTTTTTTCTATCTTCTGGAATAACATATATATTTTCATAATTCTCAGGCTTGACAGCACCCCATAATATGTCTTCTTTTTTAAATGCTGAAGGTATAGATTTTGTATTTCTTGGTAGATCTCTAATATGTCCGACACTAGATTTAACTATATAACCATCACCTAGAATTTTTGAAATTGTTTTTACCTTAGTAGGTGACTCTACAATTACTAATGGTTTCGACATGTCTTTATTGATAACATCATTTTTTTTAAATGTACAGGATTTTAAAAAAAAAGTATTTTAAATTCGATTTATAGTGATTATATAAACAATGAATAATATAAAAATTTTTTCGAAATCTCAGTTTTCATTATTGTGGTGGTCAGGATCGATATCAAGTTTTGGAGATTGGGCAACTCTCTTTGCGTCTGTAGCTTTAGCAAGTTACATAGGTACTGAGAGTGGAAATTCAGAACTAACAGCAGTTGTTCCCTTGGTAGCTAGAATAATTCCTGCACTACTTTCCTCATTTGCTGGTTTAATAGCTGATAGATTTGATAAAAAATTAGTGATGATTTTTTGTGATCTTACAAGGATGGTCTTAGTTTTATTTTTATTTTTTGCAGATAATTTATATTTTATTTTTATAATTAATTTTTTCTCAGAGATTTTTTCATTAATAAGACAGCCATCTAGAGAGGCTGTGGTTCCTGAGATTATAGACTCTGAGAATCTTGTAAAAGCAAATTCACTTTTTGCAATTGGAACATACGCAACATTACCTTTAGCTTCATTATTGTTGGGTTTTTTTAGCGATGTCGAAACCTTTAATGTCGTTAATGAATTTGGAAATGGATGGAGTGGTTCGATAATTTTTTTACTCGACACCATTACATTCTTGCTTTCTGCATACTTATTGTATTTTCTAAAAAATAAAAATGTAAATACAGCAAGTAGTAATCCTCCATTTTCCTTTAAGAATTTTCAAGAAGGTATTAACTACTTTTTTAAAACCAAAAATATTAGGAACATCGCTTTTTCAATTTCTTCTTGTTTAATTGGTGCAGGAACATTATTCATTCTAGGCCACACATTTTTGACTGTAGATTTAGGTTTTAGTGAAAGCTCGTTTGGTTTCATGATTGCTTCCTTTGGAACAGGAATAATATTTAGTATGCTAACTCTTAGTTATTTTGTTACAACGTTTAACAGAATAAATTTTCTCATAGGCTCATGCATGATAATTACAGGAATTTCCCTATTTTCAGCATTTAGATCAGTAGATTTTGTTGTAATCTTATTATCAATTTTCATATCTGGAGTTGGAACGGGTGGGGTTTATCTTCTAACTATAAGTTACTTGCAAGCTTCTACTAATCCTGAACTACGAGGAAGAGTTTTTGGTAACTTTTATACCATTGGAAGACTTGCACTACTAATTTCTTTTTTGATATCTGGTGCAGCTGCAAATTATTTAGATGGAGTTTTCAATCAAGACGGAGTTTATTTAGTATTGATAGGAAGTTCAATTTTGATATTTATTACTGGAATTTTGAATTTTACTATTGGATACAAAAGAATTTTTAAGGAATTTGGTATTGAGAGATCAAATTTTAATAAGATTAAATTTGATTTAGACAAAAAGGAAAATTAATTTGAATACAGATTATTTGGCTTTCGAGGGTGTTGATGGTTCTGGAAAAACAAGTTATATCGAAGCATTAAGTAGTCATCTAGAAAAAAAATCTATAAATTTTAAAATAGTAAGGGAACCAGGTGGTTCAAAACTTGGCGAGGGCATACGAGACCTTTTGCTCAGCCATGAATACACGGTTGAGCCTTTGACAGAAGCATTACTCTTTTCTGCAAATAGAGCAAACCTTATTAGTGAGATAATCAAACCATCAATAGAAAATGGTATAAAAATCATATCAGATAGAAGTGCGTACTCTTCAGTTGCATATCAGGGTGTTGGGAGAGGGCTAGGTTTCGATAAAATTTATGAAATTAATGATGTAGCAGTTGATGGATATTGGCCCGAAAAGGTAATACTTTTAGATATCGATCCTGAGGTATCTTTAAAAAGACAAAAAATTAATGATAGAATCGGAAGTTCAGAGCTCGACTTTTTTAAAAAAGTAAGAGAGGGCTATCTTCAACTTTCAGAAAAATTTAATGAGAATTTCTTGGTGATTGATGCAACTTTAGATTTAACAGATAACTTAAAAACAATTTATAAATGGTTAGAGCTTGACTGAGTTAAATAAAATACTAAAAAACGAAACTGAAAACCCATTTCATTCTTACCTATTAATTTCAAGCTCTTCAAAATACTTGATGGAACAATCGAAACTATTTTCCTCATCTTTACTTTTTGATGAAAATCAAATTACCAACCATCCAGATATAAGAGTGGTGACATCTGAAAACCAAAATACTCTTGGTGTAAATGACATAAGACAAGTAATTAATGATGAAAGCATTTTTCCAATCGAGGGTCAGTACAAAATATTTATTTTTCCTCCAGACAGATCTCTTACAGAAGAGGCATCAAATGCATTGTTGAAAACTCTAGAGGAACCATCAGAATCTAATATTTTCATTATCACATCAAATGGTAGGTATTGGTCACATGCTAAAGATGACTCAGTTAAGAGTATTTTGCCAACGCTCAAGAGTAGATGTAGGACAATATATATAGATGACGAATTTACATATAGTTACAATTTTGACCTTGATGAAATAATAAATTTTTTAGATATTGATAATGAATATATTTTAAATGGAACAAAAGAAAGACTTGAATCAATTACTAGTACTTTACAAGAATTAAAAACAATTAATAGCGAGACAAACGAGAGATTATTTAACTTCATCGAGTTAGAAAAGAAAATAGATGATTTAGATATCGAAAATGTAAATACTGTGAAAGTTTTTCAAAGTACAATCGAATATCTTGTTAACAGTATTTTATCAATACAAAACTTTTCTAAAATAGAATTTAGATATTCAGAATTATTAACAAATTTAATTGAGGACTTATCAAATGGGATAAGACCTAAAATAGCTATTAATAATCTGATTGTTGAATCAAGTAAATTATGAATCGGATAGTTCTATTAGGTACTGGATGTCCTGCACCAAGCCATATCAGATTTGGCCCATCTACTCTCTTGCAAATAAATAAAAAAAACTATCTCTTTGATGTTGGTTCTGGAGTAACCCAAAGACTTAACAAATTAGGATTAAAAAGTTCAGATATAGATGAAGTTTTCATTACTCACATGCACTCAGACCATATAGTCGACTTATACCAACTGTATATTTCTGGATGGCACCAAGGAAGAAAAAAACCATTTAAGATTATTGGTCCAGCTGGACTAGAACATTTCTTCATTAAGCAGCTTGAATCTTATTCAGATGAACTTGAATTAAGAAAAAAATATGAGATGAGACCTAATGAAGATGGTTTAAACTTCGAAGTTGTTGAGATTGATGAAGGATATAAGTTTATTTCTGAAAATGTAACAATCCGTCCTTTTGGTGTTGATCATCAACCTGTAAAACCAGCTTATGGTTTCAAGATAAATGTTACTGAAAATGATGAAGAAAAAATAATTGTTATATCAGGTGACACCAAGAAATCTGAAAATTTAATAAAGGAAGCAAAGGACTCTGATATTTTAGTACATGAATTATTTGTGAATTTAGAAATGGATAGAAACCGGATGACACCAGAAACAATAAAAAATATTGAGAAGTACCATACAAGCACAAAAGACGTTGGGGATATTGCAAACCAAACAAAAACAAAAAATTTAGTCCTTACACATTTTGTCCCGCCAAATTTTGATGAAGAGAAAGTGTTAGAGGAAATTAAGCAATATTATGATGGAAATATATATATTGGATACGATCTCTTCAGTATCGAGATTTGATTTTAAGTTAATAGTTTTGATGAGTTTCTAATTAATGAAATTAACAAAATTACAGCACAAGAAATACCAAATATTACAAGTCCTCTAAATCCTATAAAGGTATACGTTAAACCTAATGAAGACTGAGCTACCAAACTTCCTATAAAAACAAAAGAGTCGCTTTTAATATTTAAGTTTGTTTTCTTCGTAATGGAATATTTTGAGATTTCAGAACTTATTGCAACAAAGTTAAAGTTCCAACCAAGACCAAGCAAAAATAAACTTAAGTGTAGTAAAAACATATCCTCACTATTAAGGGCAAATATGCAGCTAGCTAATAAAATAACTCCACCAGAAATTGATATTTTTTTTGAACCAATTCTGTCTACTATTCCACCTAACACCGGAGAAAATACAAACATTCCAAGAGTGTGATAACTTATTATCGTCCCGACTACTTGGATTGTTTCTCCTATATCTTGAATATGCAAGGGAGTTGAGGCCATGATAATGACCATTACAAAGTGATTAATAACTAATAACGCGGTAAGTTGTTTTGCAGTTTTATCAAGTTTATTGCTTGTGTCCTTTTTGTTCGTAGTAGCAGGCAATCTTAATGCGCTGTCCTTTTTAGTTAGTCCTAAAACTGATATGCCAGCAAGTAAAAAACCTAATGTTGCAATTAAGTAGGCAACTATTAATTCAGAACCGAACATTTTTTCAAAAGTCGAAGAATATTGACCGACAAGCCTGGGCCCAAACACAGAACCAAAAACAGAAAACCATATTGCCAATGACAATGCTGTTGCCCTAAAATTTTCTTTAACTAAAAATGACGAAGCATATCTTGTTTGCAACGTTGCTGACTGGCCAATACCTAAAATAAACGCACCCAAAAGAAGTAAATAAAATGAATTAATTAAAAGACTAATAAAACAAACAAGTCCACCCAAGCCACCTGTGAAGAATGTATAAGTTAGTGCACTCATCCTAGAATATTTATTTTGAAGATATTCAAAAATTTGAGTTCCAACATACGCACCACCAACGCCTAATGCATTAGGAGCACCTACTAAATAAGGATTTGTAGTCACTTCTCTTACAGCTAATGCCGTTACAGTTATAGCGGCAATAAAGCCTATGGATGAAAAACCGACTGAGAATAATAAGTTGTAAATTTTTTTAATCTCAGATGACATAGCAGAAGGATAATAACTAATTTGATTAAGTTAAAGTAGAAACTACTCCAAAGAATTATTAATATAATTATGCTTATTAATGTAAAATTAAGGATCATATATAGCAATGTATAAAACAGCTGAAACAGTCTCTCCCGGACACCCCGATAAAATTGCTGATTTAATTTCAGACTATGTTTTGACTGAAGCCCTTTCAAACAACAGTAAATCAAGAGTTGCAGTAGAAACATTTTTAACTGGTACAACTTATGGTGGATTAGTTGTTGTTGGTGGAGAAATTAGTGATATTGCAAAAATAGATGATAAAGGTATTGAAAAAATAGTTAAAGATGCACTAGCAAAAACAATAAAGACAAGCTTTGAGGATTTTCAATTAGATAGTTTAAAAATTCAAAATGAGTTAACACCTCAATCTGAGGAGATAAGATCTGCAGTTGAGGATGACGAAGACTTAGGAGCAGGAGATCAAGGTATTATGGTTGGCTATGCTACCAACGAAACTGAATCTTTCATGCCTCCAACCTTTGATATCAGTAGAAATATTCAGATGGCTCTTTGGGAAATTCAGAATAATGATGAAAAACTTGATTTAGATTCTAAAGTTCAGGTGACAACAGGTGGAGAAGAAACAAAAGTTGTTATATCCACACAGCATAAAAAGGATATAGATATTGATGAACTAAGAATCAATCTTGAAGATATGATAACGAAATACCTTGATGGAAAATTTCAGTTTGATCTTAACCCATCTGGTTCATTTGTTAAAGGTGGGCCTGCTGGAGATACTGGACTAACAGGGAGAAAAATCGTTGTTGATGCATATGGACCAACTGTGCCCGTTGGTGGTGGTGCATTTTCTGGGAAAGACCCATCAAAAGTTGATCGTTCAGCAGCATATGCAGCTAGACATTTAGCAAAGAATATAGTTGCTCATAATTTGGCAGATAAATGTCAGATAAGAGTTGCCTATGCAATAGGTAAAGCAGAACCATATGAATTATCGGTTGACACATTTGGTTCTCAAAAAGAGAAAGATTCTGTCTTAAATGATTTTGTATCAAGGTTTGGTATGAAGCCTGGAGTAATTATTGAGCGATTAGATTTATTAAATGTAAATTATAGGGAAGATACATTGTTTTCTCATTTTGGACATGAGAATAGAAACTGGGAGAAAATCGAGGATATTTAAGATCATCTTACAGTCCTTTTCTTTGCCGAAGTAGCTCAGTGGTAGAGCAGCTCACTCGTAATGAGCAGGCCGAGGGTTCAATTCCCTCCTTCGGCTCAAAATAAATCCAATATAAATTTATTTTTTTTTCATGATTGTGTAGTCTTTTAATGTGAAAAAGTTTTTGGCAATATTTTTTATTTTCTTATTTATTAACAGTCATGCATTGGCAGTTCTTAATGACTCTTCAAGCTTTAAAGATGACCACGAACAAACTCCTATACCAGCAATTGTAATTGAAGAAGAGATAGAGGTTCCAGAAGATCCCCAATGGACATATAAGTTTCTAATTCCTACAAGTGTTGCTATTGCAACCCTTGTAATTATCGGCAATATAGTTCAATACTTTAGACAAGTTACAAAAAAGAGATATAAAGTAATAAAAAAGTAAACAAGTTTTTATGAATTCTTCAATTGAAAACATCGTTCAAAGTAATATTGATGCATCTAAAAATCTTGTTATCGCTTTAAGTGGTGGTGTAGATAGTTCAGTCTTAGCTCATATTCTCTGTAAAATATCAAAAAATATAAGGCTTGTGTTTGTTCAACACAACCAAGTACACTCTAAAGATTTAGAAGTCTCAGCAAAAAAAGTAGCAAAATCATTAAATTTAGATTTGGAAGTAATTCATACTTCTTTGAAACCTAATTCATCTGAAACTGAAATGAGAGATGAAAGATATAAGCATCTTTTATCAAATTTAAAAAAAGATGAAGTCTTGCTCACAGGCCATAATTTATCGGACAAGGCAGAGACATTATTAATAAATTTATTTCGAGGTACAAGACTTGAAGGACTTAAATCAATCAATTCAGAAAACTCTTTATCAAGTAAGCCAATGATTAATATTTCAAAAAAAGAAATTTATGAATACGCCAACAAAAATGACATACCTTATTCCGAAGACCCCACAAATAAAGATAACAATATTGTTAGAAATTGGATTAGAAATTTTTTAATTCCTGAGATAAATAATAAATTTCCAGGCTCATTTGAATCAAAAGCAGATCAATTATCAAATGAGGTGGCATTTAGATCAAATTATGACAATGATAATTTGAAGTATATAAAAAAATCTGAGGGATATGTTGAGATACCAGCTTTATTTATAGACAATATGAGTTCAGAAAAACAATATTATTTAAATCGGGTTGGTAAATATATCGGTATGAATTCCATAGAAAAAAAAGATATTGAAAAAGTAGAAAAAGTTATAGATGAAAATAAAAAAATAGATTTTTTCAAGGATTGGATATGTTTTAAATCTGGAGGGTCAGTTTTATTTATAGATAAAAATAAATGGATAATAAACGATAAGTCTAATTTTGAAAATTATGGATTTTTTAATTTTAAAAAAATTTCAGCGATTGACATTTTTAATAAATGGAGCGTTTCTATACCCGAAGGATCCAATGTTACAATTAAAACTTTAAAAGATGGGGAAAAAATCATATCCGGAAATAATTCGCTTAAGGTAACAGAAATATTTAGAAATTATGGAGTAAATAGCGAATTGAGAAATTTTTGGCCACTTATATATGTTAATGACACTTTGTATTGGATCGTAGGATTAAGGAAATCAGATGAAGCAATTAAAAATGAAAAAAAATATAAATCAAATATACTTGTTGCTTCTGTAGAAAAGAGTTCATTTGAAGATTAGTAAAGAATTAATATCTGAGTCAGAAATACAAAGCAAAATCAATGAGATTGGTGATCAGATTAATGAGGATTATGACGGACAAGATTTACTGATTATTGGTATTTTAAAAGGAGCATTTATCACAATAAGTGATTTAGCAAAAAGGCTCAAAGTAGATGTATCATTTGATTTTATGAGTGTGTCTTCATACGAAGGTACAGAAACATCTGGTCAGGTTAAAATCGAAAAAGATTTAGATATAGATATAAGTGGTAAAAACATTTTAATTGTTGAGGATATTTTTGATACGGGTCTTACCCTTTCATATTTGAAAAAAATATTAGATTCAAGGAATCCAAAAAGTTTAGAGTTTATGTGTATGTTTATTAAAGATACTGATAAAACAACTTCACTAGATATTAAATATCATGGGTTTAAGATTGGACCAGAATTTGTAGTTGGTTACGGTTTAGATTTTGATGGAAAATATAGAGAACTCCCTTATCTTGCCGTTTTATCCTAACTTTGACTATTTATTTAATCTCACTTCTATTAAATTTAAAATGTGGAAGAAAGTAAACAAGAACAAAATAAAAAAAGAAACAGATCTCTATTTATATATGTTTCATTAGGATTATTGATATTCTTTGGCGTTCAAAGATACAATCAAACAATAAATGCCCCTGAAAATTCAACTTTTTCAGAGTTTCAAACTCAAATAAATCAAGGTTTAGTTATAGAAGCAACTATAAAAGAACAATCAAACACAGTTGAATACAAACTGGCAAATAATGATTCACTTTTTCAAACAGACTACCCAGAAGGTTTCGAAGGAGAAATATTTAAATTATTGATTGATCAAAACATTGTTTTAAACACAGACACTGAACCTGCAGGTATGCAGGACTATTTCATAGCATTTCTTCCTTGGATATTTTTAGCTGGGTTTATGTTTTTTATGTTTTCTCAGGTTCGCTCAAATGGAAATCAAATTATGCAATTTGGTAAGTCAAAAGCAAAAGAATTAGATGAAGAGTCTCCAAAAGTAACATTTAAGGATGTTGCAGGAGCAGAGGAAGCAAAAGAAGAGCTTGAGGAAATAAAAGAATTTTTAAAATCCCCGGAAAAATTTAATAAACTTGGAGCAAAAATTCCAAAAGGCGTTCTACTTGTTGGGCCACCAGGAACAGGAAAAACTTTATTGGCAAAAGCAGTAGCAGGAGAGTCCAATGTACCTTTTTTCAGTATTTCTGGATCTGATTTTGTAGAAATGTTTGTTGGTGTTGGAGCAAGCAGAGTAAGAGATCTATTCAAAAAAGCCAAAGAGTCTTCCCCAGCAATAATTTTTATAGACGAGATAGATGCAGTAGGCAGAATGAGAGGCGCTGGTTTGGGTGGTGGTCATGATGAAAGAGAACAAACATTAAATCAACTTCTTGTAGAAATGGATGGTTTTGAAGCAAACCAGGGTGTAATTTTGATGGCAGCAACAAATAGACCAGATGTACTGGATCCAGCATTGCTTAGACCAGGTAGATTTGATCGACAAGTAATTGTAGATAGGCCCGATCTAAAAGGAAGAACACAGATTCTCAAAGTTCATGCGGCTGATAAACCTATTGCCAAAAATGTTAGTTTAGAGACTATTGCTAAGCAAACCCCTGGATTTACAGGTGCAGATTTAGCAAACCTATTAAATGAAGCTGCTTTACTTGCAGCTAGAAAAAGCAAAAAAACAATTTCTAATTTAGACATAGAAAACTCAATCGACAGAGTCCTAGCTGGACCAGAAAAGAAAAGTCAGATTTTGACTGAAGAAGAAAAATTAATCATTGCTTATCATGAAACGGGACATGCTCTTGTAGGATGGGCTCTACCAAATGCTGATCCGATCCATAAGGTTACAATTATTCCAAGAGGACGTGCTCTTGGATACACCCAAGCCCTTCCTGACAGTGAAAAGTATTTAACTTCAAAAGCAGAACTTAAAGACAGATTGGCAATGTTGATGGGTGGAAGAGTTGCTGAAGAGCTAATTTTTGCTGACCCAACTACCGGAGCTTCAAATGATATTGAGAAAGCAACAGAGATTGCAAGAAGAATGGTTATGGAATTTGGAATGAGTGAAAAGCTTGGACCTATGCTTTATGGAAAAGGAACAAATGAAGTATTTCTTGGTCGCGACTACGGAAGGCAGCAGGATTATTCTGACGAAGTTGCCTCGTCAATTGATGAAGAGGTTAAGAGCCTTTTGAGTGACGCACACATAATCGCAGGAAAGATACTTGGAAAGTTTAAAAAGCAAATGGAAGATATGGTAAAAGTTTTGATGGAAAAAGAAACAATCGATAGAGAAGAAGTTGCAAGAATATTTAATAAAATAAAAAAAGTAAACATCACAGGTTCTGGCAAAAATTTAAAATTAGCATGAGCAAGGAGGTTGATAAATTAAATGCTCAGCTTGAAAGTGCTCTTTCAGAATTCATTTCTCAGATTTCTGGAAAAACGGAGGATTCAGCAAAAACTATTGCTACAAAGTTTTTAAATCAGATTGAAAATAAATTAAATTTTGAAAAGAAGACTATAAAATCAATCTTTTCTGAACTTAACGGTGTCGAACATAACCAACCAATTTATATAAACGAGATACCGTTTATTTCATTTTGTGAACATCACATGTTTCCTTTTTTTGGACATGTAAGTATTGCTGTTTTGCCAAAGAAAGACATAATAGGGTTCTCTAAATTCAGTGATTTAGTAAATAATTTATCAAGCAATTTAACTCTTCAGGAAAAATTTACTGAGGAAATATCCCAATTGATTTATTCCAATTTAGATTGTGATGGAGTGCATGTAAAAGTTAAAGCTAAGCATTTATGTTCAGATCTATTAAGTCCTGAAAATGCAATAGGGGATATAACAACAACCTTCTCAACAGGAATTTATGAGTTAGATTCTTCTTTGAGAGCTGAAGCTTCATTAAATATGGGTTAAATTGTTCGATTGGAAAAACTTTTTAAAACTACTTGAAAAAAAAACTTTCGGAATAATTAATGTCACAGATGACTCATTTAGTGGAGATGGAATACTTCATTCTAAAAAACTCCTTAAAGAAAGATTTAACTTTGCTTTAAAAAATAATATTAACTTTTTAGATATTGGGTGTATGTCTACCAAGCCAGATTTTCAAATGTTAAATACGAATGAAGAGCTAGATAGACTCAATTTTTTTCTAGATAATATGTCTGATAAATTTTACTATTCGATAGACACATTAAATTCATTGGTTGCCGAAAAAGCATTGGATTCAGGATTTTTAATTATTAATGATGTCTCAGGTTTTTCGGAAAGTAAAATGATTGAGCTTGCAATCCAAAGAGAATGTGGCATTATCGTCATGCATAGAAACCCTGCTTCAAAGAATATTCAGGAAAAAATGGATTATGTCGATGTTGTAGACGAAGTCAACACTCACCTGATTAATCAAACTGAAAACTTGATAAAAAAAGGAATAAATAAATCTCAAATAGCCATTGATCCAGGATTAGGATTTGGAAAAAAAATGGATGATTCTAAAGAATTATTTCTGAATCTAAATAATTTAATAAAAAGTTATCCAGTTGTTGTTGGTTATTCAAGAAAAAAATTTACTGATCAAATAAATATGACAACCAGTGAAATGAAAGATCATTGTTTGCATTCAGGAGTTGATTTAGTCAGATTGCACCTAGATAATTAGATAATTTGTTTAATGTATTATGTTAGGCTACTTTAAGAGGAGTTTATGGCTGGACTTAAACCAAACGATTTTTTTTGGATAATTGAAGGAAAACTTGCAGTTTCCGAATGTATTGGTGGCGGTGGACTAACTGCTAGAAAAATTAGAAGAGAAGAAGAGATTCAGTGGCTAAAAAGCCAAGGCATTAATTCAATTTTTTCACTACTTGATTCAGACTTCAATTTAAAAAACTATCAAGAAGTTGGTTTTAGAACATATCACTTTCCTCTTGGAGAAAATGTGTCCATCGAGTCAGTTGATGTTATTTTTGAAGCAATTAAAGAAGCGTTGTCAGACAAAGAAAGAAAACTTTTAATTCACAGAGAATATCTGGATGAAGAAGTTCCAGGAATCCTTGCAGGATATCTGATTTATTCAAAACTTTTAGATGATCCTATTTTTGCAAGAACAATTCTTGAAAGAATACTTGGAAAACCACTTTCACCAAAGGCTATAGCCCTAATTCCAGCTTTATAATATGCCCCTTACAATTCAAGTAGAGGGTATAAATGTCTATGGAACTCATGGTGTTTATGACCAAGAAAAAATGAATGGTCAAAACTTTAGGATTGACTTGCTAATAGAGCTAAAAGAAAATATTTTGAATTTTGAAAACTATAAATCTGAAAGCTTTGAAAATACCATTAATTACGAAAATCTAGTCAATGAGGTTATAAATGTATCAGATAGTAATTCTTTTGATCTTATTGAGACATTTGCATATGAGATTTTAAATAGTTTAAGAAAATATAACAATATTTCAAAAGCAACGGTTACTATTCATAAGCCAAACTCACCATTGAAAGAACTTGTTGAAGATATAAGCGTTACTGCAAGTGAAGAATTTTAATAAAATAATATTATCTTTAGGCTCAAATATTGGAGATAAAAAATCTAATTTGGAAACTGCGATTAATCAAATAAATCAATTTTCAACAATTAAAAAGATCTCATCAATTTATGAATCTGATCCAATATTATTAAAAGATCAAGATAATTTTTTTAATCTCGTTTTAGAAATAGACTACAAAAAAACAGTAATTGAATTATTAGAAACTACTAAAGATGTGGAAAGAAGGATGGGTAGAAAAAAAACAGTAAAATATGGTCCAAGAATTATTGATATTGATATTGTTTTTTTTAATAATCAGATAGTAAATTCAAAAGATTTAGTTATTCCACATTACGATTGGTCAAATAGAGTTTTTGTTGTAAAACCTCTTTGTGAGTTATTCAAAGAATTTAATATGCAAGATTACAAATTAGATATTCAAAAAATAAATAAAGTTGGTAGGGTAAATACTAAATAGTTACGGGCACCTTTAAGGGCACGATAAATATGATAATTTTAAAAGATAATGAACATATATTTAATAATAAAAACCTTTGTCTCGTTCCAACGATGGGAGCTCTGCATGAAGGCCACATTGCATTAATTAATACCGCAAAAAAAACAGAACAAGAAGTAATAGTTTCTGTATTTGTAAACAGATTTCAGTTCAATGATGATTTAGATTTTAAAAATTATCCAAGAGATTTTGAAAAAGATATTTCAATACTTAATCGATTAAATATAGAATATGCTTTTTTTCCAGATGAGGAGTATATGTTTCCTGAATCAGGTTTTGACAAACTTGATGCAGGTAATTTAGGAAAAAAATATGAAGGAAATTCTAGACCTGGTCATTTCGATGGAGTAATAACAGTCGTAAATAGGTTATTTGAATTGATTGCTCCAAAAACTGCAGTGTTTGGAGCAAAAGATTTTCAACAATTGTTTTTAATCAACAAGTTGATTTTAGAAAAGAAATACAATATAAAACTTATTGAAAATAAGACAGTAAGAAATAGTTCAGGCCTTGCGTTAAGCAGCCGTAATCAACACCTGTCAAATAAGGGCATTCATCAGGCAAGTTTTATTTATAAATCATTGAATGCCGCAAAAGATGAATTTATAAAAACTAACAACACAATAGATGCAGTCAAAGTTGGGACAGATATTTTATTTGATAACAATATTGATTTAGATTATTTTGAAATTCTTGATCATAAAACATTTTCACCTCCAAAAAATACTACAAAAAAATTTATAATCATTACTGCTGCTTATGTTGAGGGTATAAGATTAATTGATAATATTCAGTTTGAAGTTGGAGCTACAAAATGAAAAATATAGTCGCAATTGATGTTGGAAACAGTGAAACAACTGTTGGTGTTGGAAATAATTTATCTTGGAGAAGCTATAGGTATACAACTAGAAAAACAATTACTTCTGATGAATTATTTATGATGTTTAAAACAACAATTGACCCTGAGAGTATTAATGACGAAAATCTTGATGGCTCAATTATATGCTCAGTAGTTCCTCAAATAACTGAAAGCGTTGTAGAAGCTACCGAGAGATTTACCTCTAAAAAAGTTTATACAGTTGGCCCAGGAATAAAGACAGGTTTAAAAGTAAACATTGACAATCCAAAAGAATTGGGACCTGATAGGATTGCAAATTCTGTTGGTGGTTTCAAGATGGCTCAAAAATCTGTAATTATTGTTGATTTGGGTACTGCCACAACTTTTGATGTAGTAAATGACAAAAAAGAATATTTAGGTGGATCAATCGCTCCAGGTATCAAAATATCGCTTGAGGCATTAACCACAAAAACATCATCATTAAAATCAGTAGAAATATTAAGCCCTAAATCAGTAATTGGTAAAAATACCTATGAAGCTATACAAAGCGGTCTTATTTTAGGACATGCTTCGATGATAGATTCAATGTTGGAAAAAATAATTTTAGAGACAGGCACAAATCCAAAAATTGTTATTACTGGTGGCTTAGGTGAGGTAATTCAACCACAATTAAATGTCGAAACAGAGTATTCAAAAGATCTAACATTAAATGGACTTGAAGAAATATATTTTTTGAATAATTAGGCTATGAATAGTGAGTAATTTTTCAAAATCAGAAAAAGAAATCTATGAACTTAGAAAGCAGAAAATTGCTTTTCTTAATGATATTAGTAGTGATTCTTTTCCCACAAAATTTAATGAATCAACAAAGATTTCAAATATTATCAGTGAACATAGAGATATTGAAGAAGGTATTCATACAGGCATATCTGTAACTGTTAGAGGAAGATTATTAAATGCAAGATCGTTCGGCAAATTATTATTCTATGACATATTAGATCAATCTGGAAAAATTCAATTACTTGTAAATTCTGGTGAAATTGAGGATATATATCTGAGACTTTTTGAAAATTTTGATATTGGGGACATAATTGCAGTAAACGGAGAGGTAATTAAAACTAAAAAAGGGGAGCTTTCAATTAAAGTAAACCAGTCAACAATACTATCTAAAAGTTTAAGATCATTTCCAGAGAAATGGCACGGATTAAAAGATAAAGAAACAAGATTTAGGCAAAGATACTTGGATTTAATAGTGAACCCCGAGTCAAAAAAAATTCTAGAAACTAGATCAAAGGTAATAAAGCTTATAAGAGAATATTTACATGAAAATAGTTTTGTAGAGGTGGAAACTCCAATATTGCAAACTAAAGCTGGTGGTGCGATAGCAAAGCCGTTTACAACTCACCATAATGCTTTAGGTTTAGACATGTATTTAAGAATTGCACCAGAACTTTATCTAAAAAGACTAATTATTGGTGGATTTGAAAAAGTATTTGAATTAGGAAAAATTTTCAGAAATGAAGGTATTGATCAAACACATTTACCAGAATTTACGATGTTAGAGAGCTATCAGGCATACGTTGATGCAAATTCTGTTATGGACATGGTTGAGGATATGTGTACATATGTTTTTAAAAATTTAGAAACTGATACAAAGTTGCATTTTGGTGAAAATACCGCTGATTTCTCAGGTCCATGGAAAAGAGTAAGCATGTTTGATATGGTATCTGAAAAATTAAATATAGACATACAATTTAATTCAGATTTTAAGAAAATTAGTAAGGAATTAAAAAAGCAAGGAGTTGATTTTGAAGCCAAATCAATTGGATTACTTGTTTACGAACTTTTTGAGAATTTCGTAGAAAAAGAAATCATCGATCCAACGTTTGTAATTGATTATCCTGTTGAAGTTTCACCTTTTGCAAGGGAAAAGAAAGATGAAAAAGGCATAACAGAGAGGTTCGAACTTTTTGCATTTGGTAGTGAATTAGCAAATGGTTTTTCAGAACTTATCGACTCAGAAGACCAGGCCAAAAGATTAAAAGAACAAGCGATTAAAAAGAATGATGGTGATGAAGAAGCCCATGTTGAAGATGAAGATTATGTTGAAGCTTTACAGTATGGCTTACCTCCAACTGGTGGTTTAGGTTTTGGGGTTGACCGCTTTGTCATGATGCTTGTGGGAAAAACTTCAATACGTGAAGTAATTTCATTTACACATTTAAAACCAGAAAATTAATTACTTCTCTCAATAAGGTATCTGTTTAAATCTAAAAGTATATTTCGAATATCTTTGTTCTCAATTTTCATTGCAGCATTTTCACTTTTTTCAATATGTGTTTTGAGAAACAATTTTGATTCTGAGATAATCTCGTCATTGTTGAATTCAGAAATAACTTCTTTTAAAATTACTTTTTCATCAGAGACATCTGATAATATTTTTTTAATCTTTTCTGGCTGTTTCTTTAAAGCAATTAAAACTGGCAATGTGTATGTACCCTCAAGAATGTCGTTGCCTGAAGGCTTACCCAAAGTTTGTTCGTCAGAACTCAAATCCAATATATCATCTGTAATCTGAAAAATAATTCCATTGTGCCAAGCCCATTCACTTATAAAATTTACAGACTCTTGATTACTATCTGAAGCCATTGCTCCTAACTTTGCACTTGTCTTTATTAAGCTTGCCGTTTTGCCCTGAATTATTTTCATGTAATCTTCAGTTCCATGATTTGTGTCATATGAAAATTGAACTTCTTTAGTTTGACCTTCAACAAGCTGAGCATATGTGGAAGCTAATAGCTTTACAGATTCAAGTCCTAATGACTCAGCTGCCAACTCAGAGGACCTTGCAAGAAGGTAATCTCCTGCCAAAATTGCTAGAGTTGAGTTCCATTGTTTATTTGTACTTACTACCCCTCTTCTCGTTGTTGCATCGTCAATAACATCATCGTGATATAAGCTTCCAAGATGTATTAGCTCGACTGAAACACCAGCATCAATTACTTTTTTATTATCTCCTTCACCTAATTTTCCTGCCAGCAGAGCAATCAATGGTCTGAATCTTTTTCCACCAGCTGATATTAAGTATTGTGATATCTCTGTGAGATATGGATCAGAAGAACTACTGATTTCTATAAGTCTGTCCTCTAATAAATCAAGATCTTCCCAAATGCTTTGTATAGGAATTATGTTTTTTAACTCTTTTGATTCCATAAGTTAAAGAATAAGAGGATTTCACAAATAGTTGTAATTTTCGTTTAGAGGTATAAACAGAGCCTTATTAATATAAACGTATGTTTGAGAGGTTTACAGATAGAGCTAGAAGAGTTGTCGTTCTTGCACAAGAAGAAGCAAGAAGACTAAACCATAATTATATTGGTACAGAGCACATCTTACTTGGTTTAATACAAGAAGGTGAAGGTCATGCTGCTAAAGCAATTGAAGAACTTAACATAAGCATAGATAGCGTAAGATCTGAAGTTGTTGAAATTATAGGAGAAGGCCAACAATCACCAAGTGGTCACATACCTTTTACACCTAGAGCAAAGAAAGTTTTAGAATTATCCCTCAGAGAAGCATTACAGCTTGGTCACAACTACATCGGAACAGAACACATTTTATTAGGTTTAATTAGAGAGGGTGAAGGCGTAGCAGCTCAGGTACTGAAAAAACTTGGAGCTGAACTATCACAAGTTAGACAGACTGTTATAAAACTTATTTCAAATTCGGGTGAAGGCAAAAAAGCTCAAGCGGCTTCAACAGGTGGAAGAGAAAGACCGGGATCAGGGACTGGTTCAGCAATACTTGATCAATTTGGAAGAAATCTTACAAGAATGGGTAAAGAGGGCAAGCTAGACCCTGTTATTGGAAGAACAACTGAAATCGAAAGAGTGATGCAAATTCTCTCAAGAAGAACAAAAAATAATCCTGTTTTAATCGGTGAACCAGGTGTCGGAAAAACAGCAATTGTTGAAGGGTTAGCACAAAAAATTGTATCAGGAGATGTGCCATCGACATTACAGGGTAAACAAATTTACACATTAGATTTATCAGCTTTGGTTGCAGGCTCAAGATATCGTGGAGATTTTGAGGAAAGACTTAAAAAAGTTTTAAAAGAAATAAAAACAAGAGGTGACATTGTTTTATTTATTGATGAAATTCATACATTAGTTGGTGCTGGAGCTGCTGAAGGAGCCATCGATGCTGCATCAATATTAAAACCAATGCTTGCGAGAGGTGAGTTACAAACAGTAGGAGCTACAACATTAGAAGAATTTAGAAAGCATTTTGAGAAAGATGCAGCATTAGAAAGAAGATTTCAATCAGTGAAAGTTGATGAGCCAAATCTCTCAGATGCAATTGAGATACTTGATGGGTTAAAAGATCGATACGAAATTCACCACGGTGTCAGATTCACTGATCAAGCAATTGCATCAGCAGTCAATATGGCTGATAGATACATTTCAGACCGATTTTTACCAGATAAAGCTATCGATTTAATTGATGAAGCAGGAAGCCGTATGAGAGTATACAAAAAGCCTTTAGATGCTGACAAACAAGAGCTCTCTGACAAACTTAAAAATCTTAGAGAACAAAAGATTGATGCTGTTCAATCACAATTATTTGAAAAAGCTGCTCAAATAAGAGACCAAGAAAAAGTCTTGTTGGATGAAGTTGACTCTATTGAAGGAAGTAGCTCTTCAGACATCGAGATGGTCATTGATGAGGAAGAAATAGCAGAAGTACTAGCACAATGGACAGGAATTCCCGTACATAGATTAACACAGGAAGAAACAGCAAGATTACTTGAAATGGAAAATGAACTCCATAAGAGAATTGTTGGACAAAATGAAGCAATCACTGCTGTTTCAAAGGCTATTAGAAGAACAAGGTCAGGCTTAAAAGATCCGAAAAGACCATCAGGTTCATTTATTTTCCTTGGACCATCAGGTGTTGGAAAGACTGAAACTGCAAAAGCACTAGCTGAGTTTTTATTTGGCGATGAAGATTCTTTAATTCAAATCGATATGTCAGAATACATGGAAAAGCACACAGTAAGTAGGTTAATTGGATCTCCTCCAGGTTATGTTGGTTATGATGAGGGTGGGCAATTAACTGAAGCAGTTAGAAGAAAACCATTTAGTGTTGTTCTTTTGGATGAGGTAGAAAAAGCACATCCAGATGTATTCAACACTCTGTTACAGATTCTTGAAGACGGTAGGCTAACCGATGCACAGGGTAGAACAGTTGACTTTAAGAATACTGTCATAATAATGACAAGCAACCTTGGTACTAAAGATCTTTCAAAAAATATTGGATTTAGTAACTTAACTGACTTAGATTCATACGAAAAAATGAAATCTAAAGTTAATGAGGAGCTCAAGCGTTATTTCAAGCCAGAATTTTTAAATCGTATTGATGAAACTATCGTTTTCCATGAATTAACACTTGATGAAGTAAAAGAGATTGTTGACTTAATGCTTGATAGAGTTCACAAACAACTTAAAAATTCAGATTTAGAAATAGTTTTGTCTGATGAAGCAAAACAGTATTTAGCTACCGAAGGATATAATAAAGAATTCGGAGCTCGACCATTAAGAAGGTCTATACAAAGACTTCTAGAAGATCCATTATCTGAAGAGCTACTTCAAGGTAAATATAAAGCTGGTTCAACAATCATTGTCTCACTAAATGAAGAAAATGGGACACTTGAATTTGAATCAGTAGAAGCTCCAAATGAACCCGAAGTTGACTTCGCAGATTCAGATTCCTAAGTTAAATCTGTCAAACCAATATAAAAAATATACAGGTATCAAAAGATAATTAATTAAAAATTGCTACTATAAATTCCAACGGGGTTTTAAAGGTATTTTTATACCTACAACTAGTTGGACAAGGAGTAAACGTGACTCGAATGAAGTCAAAATGGCTTGTACTTTTTATAGTATTTGGCCTTATATTAACTGCTTGTGGGGGAAGTTCAGATGACGCAGCTGAAGAAGTTGTTGTAGAAGAAGAGCCGGCTGAAACGCTTGATGCTCCAGCTACAACGGCAGCAGCAGCTGAACCAGAAGAACCAGCCGCAAAGGTATGTTTAGTATTGGATATCGGAGGTCTAGGCGACCAAGGATTCAATGACATGGCTTATGATGGATACAACAAAGCATTAGCAGATTTTAATGTTGAAGGTACCTTCTTAGAGCCAGATGAAGGTGGCGAAAACAGAGGTGAATTATTAGATCTTTGTGCTGCCGATGGTAACGATCTTGTAATCGGTAATGGTTTCCTTTTCGCAGGAGCAATTACTGAAGCTGCAGCAAATCACCCTGATGTAAACTTCGCCATAACAGATGAAACATTTGTTCAAGGTGAAAATATTAGATCAATGGTTTTTGCTGAGGAACAAGGTTCATATCTTGTTGGTGTAGCAGCCGCTCTCAAAACAACATCAAATGTTGTTGGTTTTGTTGGTGGAGTTGATATACCATTAATCCATGCTTTCGAAGCAGGATTCATACAAGGTGTAAGATCAGTTAATCCAGATATCACAATTATCTCTAAATATGCATCCGTACCTCCTGACTTTTCAGGTTTCAATGATCCTGTTAAAGGAAAAGAAATCGCACTAGCTATGTATGAAGAGGGAGCTGACATTGTTTACCACGCCGCTGGCGGTACTGGTATTGGTGTATGTCAAGCAACCGCAGAAGCATCAGCTGGTGGTGAAAAAGTCTGGTGTATCGGTGTTGACACTGATCAAATTACAACGATTGGTTCAGCATTCCCAGAAACACAAGAATACTTCCTATCATCAATGTTAAAGCAGGTTGATGTTGCAGTTTATAACGCAATCAGAGATGTTGTAAACGGTGATTTTGGAAGTGGTTCTGATGGCGGACCAGCCGTTATTAGAGAAAACCTTGCTAGTGGTGGAATAGATATTTCATATACCGGTGGTTACATCGATGATATAAAAGATTCTATTGAAGCTGCAAGGGCAGATATTATTAGTGGAGCAGTTACAGTTTCAAGAGAACGTCCCTAATAATCAATAAATTTGTTTTATTCGTTCCAAGTTTTACTTGGAACGAATAAACATTTAAAACAATTTCATGAGTAAATCAATAAAAATTCAGGATATATCGAAAAGTTATCCAGGAGTTAAAGCTAACTCTAACGTATCGTTTGACATTGACAATGCTTCAATACATGCCATTGTTGGTGAAAATGGAGCTGGAAAATCTACATTAATGAAGATACTTTACGGTATGGTAAAACCTGATTTTGGAGAAATATATGTCTTCGACGAAAAGATTTCTCTAAGTTCCCCAAAAGATGCTATTAATTATGGTCTTGGAATGGTTCATCAGCACTTTATGTTAGCTGACAATTTTACAGTACTTGAAAGTATCATTTTGGGCATAGATGGTGCAGGAATTACAAATCTAAAACTTGAAAAATACAGAGAGTCAATTAATGAGGTCATGAGCAGATATTCATTGAATGTAGAGCTAGACAGATTTGTTGACGATCTAGGTGTGGGCGAGAAACAAAGAGTAGAAATTTTAAAGGTATTATTCAGAGGAGCAAAAATACTTATTCTTGACGAACCGACAGCAGTTTTAGTTCCCCAAGAAGTAGATGAATTATTTAAAAATCTTAAAGAATTGCAAAAAAATGGAGTCACAATAATCTTTATTTCACATAAATTAGATGAAGTATTGAAAATTGCAGATCAAATAACTGTTATGAGAGGTGGAGAAATTGTTGGCACTGTTGATTCCGAAGGTATAGACAAGAAAGATCTTGCTGAAATGATGATAGGAAAAAGTTTACCAAAACCTCCTGAAAGAACTTCTGAAAGTAGTCAAGATAATGTATTAAAGATAGAAAATTTAAATTCTAGAAATGAGGAGGGAAAGAGAGTCTTTGAAGATATCTCTTTTGAAATTAAAAAATCTGAGATTTTGGGAATAGCGGGTGTAGAAGGAAACGGGCAAAAAGAATTAATCGAATCGATAATTGGAATCCATACAATAGAGGATGGCGAAGTATATCTTGAAAATCAAAATTTAAATGATTATGGAGTAAAAGATAGACTTGATTTAGGTATAAGCTTCATTCCTGAGGACAGGCAAGCTCAGGCCCTAGTAATGGAAATGAAACTAAATGACAATATTATTCTAGGTCGTCAAACAAAAGACATTTATAAAACAAACCTCTCTACTGTAAATTTTAAAAATGCTGGTGAGATATCAAGACAAGTAATTTCCGATTTTAATGTTAAAACTCCAAATGAAACTACTATTGCAACAGCATTATCAGGAGGTAATCAGCAAAAATTTGTAGTTGGTAGGGAATTAGATGATGATCCAAAAGTATTAATCGCATCACAACCAACGAGGGGAATTGATATCGGCGCCCAAGCTCTAATTTGGGATAAACTCAGAGAAACTAGAGATAATGGCTTAGGAGTACTCCTAGTCTCTGCTGATTTAGAAGAATTAATTGGATTATCTGATCGCATAATCGTAATTTATCAGGGAAAATTTGTAGCTAATTTAGATCCTCAAAATATAACACCAGAGGATCTAGGTGCTTATATGACAGGTTTAAAACAATGAATTTAAGATATAGATTAATTAGTTTATCAGCTCCAATTTTGGCTCTATCGTTATCAGTTTTATTAACATCTTTGATTTTAACTGCAATTGGAAAAGACCCTATTGAGACATTTGTCTTAATGTATGATTATGGAACTACTGGAAAGTCTCTGGTATCTGTTTTTAATAGATTTATTCCTTTGTATATTTCTGCAATAGCAGTCGCAGTAGGTTTTAAAATGGGCCTTTTTAATATTGGTGTTGAAGGTCAATATTTATTGAGTGCATTACTCGCTGCTGCTATCGGTGCGTCGTTCAGCGTTTCAAGACCATTACATATTTTATTAATTATGTTAATTGCAACTGCAATATCATCTGTTTGGGGAGCAATAGCCGGATATCTTAAAGTAAATAGAGGAATCCATGAAGTTATTTCAACAATCATGTTGAACTATATTGGCACAGGAATAATTGCATATCTTCTTGGACAGGTTTTTAATGATGAAGATGCTGCTAATCTAATTCCACAAACGACTCCATTACCTGAAACCGGTCAAATACCTTCTTTAAATAATTTACTAAATATTGAAGACTTACCTAGTTTGCACGGCTTCTTACCAATTGCGATATTTTTAGGGTTAATCTATTACTTTTTAATTTGGAAAACTACTCTTGGATACAACCTTAGAATAACTGGTCAAAATCCCACGGCAGCAAAATTTAGTGGAGTTGATCCAAAGAGATTGACCATGCTCGCAATGATTATTTCAGGAGGTTTTGCTGGATTAGTTGGAATGGGTCCATTATTAAGTTACCATCATCAATATTCAATCGATTTTCCAGCAGGAATCGGGTTTGCTGGTATTGGGGTCGCCTTGCTAGGAAGAAATCATCCTGTTGGCATGGCTTTTGGCGCTATTTTATTTGCATTTCTTGAAAGGTCCTCACAAATTCTTGATCTTAGAGATGTTCCAAAAGAAATTGAAACAATGATGTCAGCATTTATTTTATTAATTGTTGTAGTTTTTTATGAAGTAATAAGAAGATATATTGTCACACAACAAATTAAAGAAGCATCTAGACAGGTTGATGACTAATTATGAATAAACTTACAATTTTTTTAAGAGAAAAGTATCTTGTAATAACTCCAATATTATTAATAATTTCTATTGCGCAACTTGAACAATATTCACAATTAACAACAAGTGGAACATTTGGTGCAGCTCTCAGGCTTTCGATTCCCATACTGCTTGCTGGTTTAGGAGGGCTATTTTCAGAGAGAACAGGAATTGTAAATATTGGCCTAGAGGGAATGATGATTATGGGAACATGGTTTACAGCCTGGGGAGGCGTTTTATACGGGCCTTGGTACGGTATTTTATTTGGGTTAGCTGGGGGAGCCTTGTTTGGATTGATACATGCAGTCGCAACAGTTTCATTTCAAGTAGACCACATTGTTTCTGGAGTTGCAATAAATATTCTTGCAGTAGGAGCAGGTAGATTCTTTAATATCCTAGCTTTTGATGATTATGAGTATGCAAGCTCAACAGCATCTCCAATAGTTGAGGGGGAAATTGGAAGAATAACTTTACCATTTATTTCAGGTGGAGAAATAAATGGATCACCTACTTTTAATATTTTGGGATCTCTTGAAGAACAAAATATAATCTTGTTATCTGATATTGCTGGCTTGTTATATGGTGTCACATCAAATATTTCTTATTTTTCAATAATATCTTTGTTGATGATTCCAGGGTCAATTTACTTGCTTTGGAGAACACCGCTAGGACTACAAATGAGAAGTGTAGGTGAGTTTCCTTCTGGAAGTGAGTCACTTGGAGTAAACGTTTACCTTATGAAATACACAGGTGTAATTATTTCTGGAGCATTAGCAGGATTGGCAGGAGCTTATTTGGTATTAGAAGGGCCAAGTGTTTATCTAGAAGGGCAAACAAATGGTAGAGGCTTTATTGGATTAGCTTCTCTTCTTTTTGGTAACTACAGACCATTTGGAATATTTCTTGGAGCTGGTTTATTTGGCTTTGCTGATGCACTTCAACTTAGATCTGAAGAATCCATACATGGATTATTGATTGTAATATTTTTATTCATGTTTATTTTGACTGCAAGAAATATTTATCAAAGAAATATTAGATCTGGTGTTTTATCTGGTTTAGTTGGTCTCGCCTTTTTTGTTTGGTTCAATAATTCAACAACTATTCCAATTCAGTTTGTATATTTTACTCCTCACCTAACAACACTCATAGTCTTATCTTTTGCTAGCCAGAAGTTTAGGATGCCAAAAAGTGTCGGAAAACCTTATAAAAAAGGTGAGTTAAGTTAGCTCTTTCCAAAAAATTTAATTTCCTGCATGGCACATTCTGTAAATGGATTTTGCCCATTTAATTCCTCACCTGGATAAGCACTTAAAACTTCTATTTTTATAGTGTTGGCATTAGTGTTCAGGTCAATCCATTGTTGAAAATTATCATTTTCGAGTTCTTTTTCAACCTGATAATCACTTTGATCCGTTGTAATTCTTATATCTCTAGCTTTAAAATTCCTAATGAATGATGAGCTTTTCTCAGCATTTTGAATCACTATAAATTCAAAATATATAGTGTCAGAAAACGTGAACTCAAGAACGGTATCTTCACAACCAAGGCTATTATCCTGCCACATAGAGTTTGACTCATCATATAAATTTTCACATGAAAAATCTTCATTAAAGTTACTTGAAGCTTTGCAGGATATAGGCACTTGGGGTTTTAAATTACTTTGTACGGTGGTACTTGTCGATGTAATTGTTGTTTGTTCTATCACAGCTATCTCCTCAATGACTTCATCAGCTACCCTGCTGTTGTAAAAAAAACTTGCACCTGCAATCAAGGGAACAATTAATGCTAAAAAGAAAACTGCTCTTATCCCTGGTACTTCTTTTCTATTTGGAAGACTAGTTGCGCCATAACTACTTAAAGGCTTAACAGGTAGCTCCATAAGCTTTTCAATTCTTTGTTTTTTTGCTTCTGAAGTATTTTCTACAGCAACTTCATCAACAACCTCATCTAATTTTAATCCAAGCCACTCTCCACAGCTTGAGCAAAATTCTAGAGTATTATCAATTGTTGCTTGACAGCCTTTACAAGTAATTTTTTCCAATATTTTTCCTGTTGATTAATAATAAAATAATACAGTAACATTCGAATAAATAAAATACTCAAATAATAAAACGAGTAAATATGAAAAATAATCAATTGATACCGGGAGAACCATTAAGAGAGGGCGTTGACTTAATTGCTGATAAAAAAACAGGAGCATTGATTGTTGTTGGTAACTCAACAAAATTAGAAAGAATCTCTTCAGGAGGTATCAATCTAACTAATTGTGACTTTACACCAGAAATGTTAGGTGAACTTGCAAAAATGGATGGGGCAATTGTAGTTGATGAAAATGTAAATCAGATTTTAAAAGCAAATGTTCATTTGAATCCATCAGATACAATAGAAACTTCTCAAACCGGGACCAGGCACAGAACAGCACATAGAGTATCAGTTGAAACAGAGCTATATGTAATTGCTGTTTCAGACGAATCAGGAATAATTAAAGTATTTTCAAAAGACGAAGTCAATGAATTAGAAGAGTCATCAATGATTCTTGGAAGAGTTAATGAGTCTCTACAATCTATTGATAGAACTAGAAGAAGGTTTGATGATGCTGTATTTGAGCTAGGTGAATTAGAAATTGAAAATTCAATTACAAACCAGCAGGTTTTGGAAGTTGTTCAAAGGGGGGAATTACTTGGTAGATTATCTGAACAAGTAAGAAATGAAGCTGAAAACTTAGGTGAGGATTCAGGATTAGTTATGATTCAGATAGATTCATTAGAGTCAGGTGTTAGACAAACATTAGACCTGGTATTAAAAGATCATTTACCTACTAGAAAATTTCGAAATATTACTAAAGCTGCTGATGAAATCTCTAACTTAACTTATGAAGAACTTAATTCGATACAAACCTTAGGGAATCTATTGTATATGCAACCCTTAGACCAAGTATCGACTCCAAAAGGATACAGAGTTCTTGCAAGATTTCCAGGCCTTCCAGATAATTTACATGACTCTTTAGTGTCAAAATTTAAATCATTACCTAATTTATTATTGGCATCTACCGATAAGCTATTTGAAGTCGACGGTATTGGTAGAAGTAGAGCACAACAACTAAGAGAATATTTTGATACGCTTCTAAAAAATATTGGATTTAGTTACATAAATGGTAACTAAATAGTTTTCAATCTATACTATTGTTTTAATCTATGGCAACAAAAGCTAAAAAACCCAAGGAAAAGTATAAACCAAACACATTTGTGGTCCATCCACACCATGGTGCAGCAAAAGTAATTCGTAAAGTAAATAAAAATGTCGAGATTTTTGTTGAGGGTGAGCCAAAATCAAAAAGAATTCAATATTTTGAAATTGAGGTTTTAATGGATGGCTTAACAGTCATGGTTCCTGTTGATGCTGTAGATGAAGTAATAAGACCAGTAATTTCCAAGAGTGCAGTGTCTAGAAAAGTTTTTCCAATATTTAAAGAAAAACCTGAAGAGGCTGGTACAAACTGGAGTAGATGGTACAAAGTTTTAACTGAAAAAATGACATCTGGTGATGTTATTCAGGTTGCTGAAGTCGTAAGGGATCTTTCACATGCACAAATAAATAAAGGAATATCACCTGCACTAAAAAGAATGCTTGCAAAAGCAAGAATGACCTTAGCAAGTGAAATAGCATGCGCACTAGAAATAGATGAAGAAGCTGCTGTAGAGAAAATTAATCAATATCTTCCAGAGGAAGAGCCAGACGACGGGTTATAATCTACTTAAAATACTTTTAGAAAATGTTAATTGGTCATGGTTGGGATTTACACCAACATTCAGAAAACAAAACTTTAAATCTTGGTGGTGTCAATTTTGAAGAAGAGGGATTTGAAGGACATTCTGATGGAGATATTCTTCTACATGCACTTTGTGATGCATTATTAGGAGCAACTGGAAAAAAAGACTTAGGTCATTACTTTCCATCTAATGAATCTACGCCAAAAGATATTTCAAGTATAGATATTTTTTCAGAGATTTTAAATGTTGTTGAATATGAGAAATTTTCATTAATAAATTTGGATATAACAATTGTCACTCAAAAATTTAACGTTCAAGAGAAAGCAGTGAAGATTCAGAATAATTTATCAAAACTACTTGAGGTTCCTGTAGAGAAAATAAATATCAAAGGAAAATCTTCAGATGACTATGGAATAATTGGAGACCAAAAAGCTTCATTAGCGATAGTAAGCTTGTTATTAGATGATGCTTAAATTATATAATTCACTAACTAAAAAACAGGAAGAAATAAAGATTGATAAAGATGATGTAAGGATTTATCTTTGTGGACCAACTGTCCAGTCATCTCCTCATCTAGGACATGGAAGATCAGCTGTAGTATTTGATTTTTTTATAAGGTACCTAAAGTATTTAAATTATTCTGTATTGTTCGCAAGAAATATCACAGATATAGATGATAAAATAATCGAAAAATCACAGGAAAAAAATATAAGTTATCGTGAACTCGGAGATAATGTTTGGAAGGAGTTCGTATTAGCCCATGAAAACCTTAATTGTTTAGTACCCGATATTGAACCAAGGGCTACAGCTTACATTCCTGAAATTATCAAATATATTGAACAGCTAGTTCATAATGGTTTTGGTTATGTTACAAGTTCCGGGGTTTATTATGATGTTTCAAAATTTGAAGAATATCTTAAGTTATCAGGAAGAAGTATTGAGGATGTAAGGACTGGTACAAGAGTTGAAACTGAAGATGATAAAAAAAGAGCCGAAGACTTTGCTTTATGGAAATTCTCTAAAGAAAATGAACCATCTTGGGATTCTCCTTGGGGAGATGGTCGACCAGGATGGCATATAGAATGTTCAACAATGATTAGTGAAACACTAGGTAAAACAATCGACTTTCACTGTGGAGGAATAGATCTAATTTTTCCACATCATGAAAATGAGATTGCCCAATCTAAAGGCGTTGAAATTAATGAGAATTTTGCAAACTATTGGCTACACAATGGAATGTTGAACCTGTCAGGAAAAAAAATGTCAAAATCAGATGGAAATGTGAAATTACTTAATGAATATATTGATGAATATGGTGGAGATGTTGTAAGATTCTTTTTTTTGAGAGCCCACTACAGAAGTCCACAAGAATTTAGTGAGCAGTTGCTTGAAGAGACTAAAAAAACCTTGAGTAATTTAGCTGAATTTACAAAAGATGTTGTTGCAGAACCAAATGATGATGATACTGTTGATATTTTCATTAAATGTATGAATGATGATATGAATACTCCAAAGTTTCTCGGAGAAATTTTTGAAAAAATAAAAGATTCAAATAATTTAGATCAAGAAAATTCATTAAAAATTAAACAAACAGTGAAATTTATATTTGAAATTCTTGGATTTGAGCTGAATAACTCAAAACAAAACATAGTAGAAGAAAAATTATTATCTAAATTTTTTGCAAAATATAATATTCAATTTAATGATATCGAATCTGCAATGAGTGAGTTTTCACTTAAAAGGGAAGAGTTAAGATCAAACAAGAAATATGGCGAGGCTGACAAAATGAGGGAAGATTTATTAGAGATTGGAATAGTCATGAATGATGGTGAAAATGTCGGATGGTATTGGAAAAATAGTTGAAGGTTATAATTCTGTAATTTCTGCACTAGAAAACAACAGAGTCTTAGAACTAGTAACTCTAGAAAAGAACATAGATTCAAAAAAAGTTCAAGACTTAATAGAAATTGCTCAACAAAAAAAAGCAAAAGTCACAAAAATCAAAAGTAAAAATGAGTGGAAATTTACTTCAACGGAGTATGTAGCTGCACTGTGTAAACCCAAAAAAATATATAACGAGTCAGATTTAAATAAATTTAACACCACAAACTTTATAGTATGTGACCACATTCAAGACACAAATAATCTTGGTGCTATTGCTCGTTCAGCTGCATCATTTGATTTCAATGTGATGTGTGTTCCAGAGAGAAGATCAGCACGATTAAGTGAGAGAACTTTTAAGATTTCCTCTGGTGGATTAGAGAAAATAGATATTTTAGAATACAAATCAATTTTTAGTTTATTAAAGAAATTTCAATCTTTGGATGTTTGGACAATAGGCTTAGATATGTATGGAGTAACCGATATACAAAGTTTAGATTTAGGAAGCCAGAACTTGGCCTTTTTTATTGGGTCAGAGGAAAAAGGATTAAGCCATGAAATCAAAAACAAACTTGATAATGTTGTAAGAATCCAAATGTCAAAAGATATAGAATCCTTAAATGTTTCAGTTGCCGCCGGTATAGCAATGCAACATATATTTATAAAAAAATAATTTTTTCAACTTTGATGTTTGCTAATATTTAACTATTCGCCGGAGTAGCTCAGTGGTAGAGCAGCCGCCTTGTAAGCGGCAGGTCAGGGGTTCAACTCCCCTCTCCGGCTCAAATTGAATTATTATCAAAATACAATCAGGCTCACTTTGTATTTTTTGTTGCTGGCACAAATCACTTTCTATTTTTTAGGCTATCTTCGACCATCTATAATTTATGACTATCTTGATTATTGGCCTATTACGATATTACCGATTTTGTTAGTAACTATTCTTAGAAGGGCTTCTTTTTATGAATTACTAAGAAATATAGTAAATATTTTTTTGATAGTTGTAGTTTTGATTTTTTCATTTGGACATTTATTTGATTCCAAATTTTTAACTACTTATAAGTATGATTCTTTTTTTCAAAATAACGAATTAAGTTCTGATTTTAATTACTCATTATTAATTGACCTTGATGGAAAAGTAAATCTTAATAGTTTTCAGGGCAAGGGCTACACAGCTGAAATAATTGATGAACCAGGAAATGTTGGTTATCCAGAAGCAATAGAGACCGTTCTCGGAGAACCAAGGGCCATAATATTTAGAGAGTTAGAAACCAGTAGTTTATTAAAAGTAGGAGGGTGGAATATAAATTTAGGCAATCAAAACATTTGGGAACTAGATATTTTTTCACTTGATTCATTTATTAATTTAAGTGACCTCAAGTTGTCACCCTCAAAACTATCAGGCACTGGAGAAATATTTTTAGGTCCTAATCTTGAAATTGAGAGTCTTTCATTGAGTGGTAACTATGAAGTAACTGTACCAAATGACTTATCTATACTTGTAAAAGGTCAGGCACAGGTGCCTGATCAATGGCTAAATGCTAGTGTTGGTAATCTTAATAATCCTGATCAAACCTATACTGTTGTAATTGAAATTATTGATGGTTCCCAAGTAATATTTAAGGATGGGTAAAACACTATGATAGAACAACTTGGAAATGGCCTTTTACTGGGAATAATAATTTCAGTAGCATCAGTTGCGCTCTCATTATTATATGGAGTTACTCGAATCGTTAATTTTGCACATGGAGAAATTATTGCTTTGGGAGCTATAGCTACTTTATTTCTTTCAAGTCCTGTAGATTCGAGACTATTATTTTTAGACAGGTTCTCTCCTCTTGGTAATAATTTTTATATATCAGTAATTATCTCAGTTATTTTTTGTGGATTACTTGGAGGTATTTTAGAATTTTTTCTATTTAGGCCTCTCAGAAAAGCTGAAGTTGGAAACATTGCTGTACTTGTTGTGACGATTGGACTTTCTCTTTTCTTAAGGCACATATATATGCTTCTTAACGCTAAACCCCAAAATTTTCCGTTAGAGCTACAAAGAAGAGAAACATACTTATTTTTTGATATGACTCCTAGGAACTTTAGGGTATTAATTTTAGGAATAATTGTTATGGTGTTAATTGGTCTTTTCCTTAATTACACAAGAATTGGAAAAGCTATGAGGGCAGTAAGAGACTCAAATGACCTTGCAAGTGTTTCTGGAATTAATTCAGATAACATAATTTTATTTACATGGATATCTTCAAGTATGCTTGCTGGTTTAGCTGGAGTATTTCAAGCAACTATAAATGATGTCAGATACAATATGGGATTTCTAATACTCTTACTTATATTCGCAGGAACGGTTCTTGGTGGAATTGGAACCTCTTTCGGCGCAATGGTTGGAGGTTTCATAATAGGAATTGTTGTAAATGTTTCGGTAGGTTTACCATTCATGGAAGGACACACCGAAGCAAAAAATGCTGTAGCTCTTGCAATTATGATATTAATTTTACTTTTTAGACCACAAGGCATTTTTGGTGAGAAAGAAAGAGTCTCATGAAATTTTCCATTAAAGGCTCCTTGACAATATTTTTAACTATTTTTTCAATATTTCTTGTTTTTCTTTTAAACGAAGATGGAGAAATACCAATCCTTTTTAACCTGTTAACGTTCGCAGGCATTTATGGATTAGCTGCGATAGGGTTAAATGTCCATTTTGGGTTAACAGGATTATTAAATTTTGGTCACGCAGCTTTTATGGGATTTGGAGCTTATGTGACTGTATTATTAATACCCCATGCAGCTGGTCGGGAAGGTGTTGTTATTACTACTGGACTTCCATTTTTTCTAGCTTTATTGATTGGAGTTATTTCGGCTGCACTTTTTGGACTTCTTTTAGGGCTTCCTGCTATTAGATTAAGAGGTGATTATTTAGCAATAGTGACTATTGCTGCTGCAGAAATTTTTCGTTTACTTGTACGGGATCTTGAATCTGTAACAGGTGGTGTCTACGGCATCATCAATTTTTCAAGTTCATTACAACAATATAGGTTAGGATTTATTGATAATTTTGCCTCTTCAAATGACCTAAATCCATCTCAAGTATTTGTAGCTTTTTTGTCTTGGATTTCAATAGTTCTTGTTTTACTCCTTTTAAGGAGACTAACAAATTCGCCCTGGGGTCGAGCTCTCAGAGCAGTCCGTGAAGATGAAGATGCAGTCAGAGCTTTAGGCAAAAATGCTGTGTGGTTAAAGCTTCAAAGTTTTATGCTTGGCGCAGGTATCGCAGGATTGTCTGGAGTTTTATTAGCTTTTAATTATGGCACTATTCAAGTATCAACCTTTGTACCAATACTTACATTCTATGTGTGGGCAATTATGATTCTTGGAGGAGTAGGGAGTCTTACGGGACCAATTTTTGGATCAATTATATTTTGGGTCATCATTGGTGAAACGAATGGAATTGCTCAACTAATTTTTGAAAATGCAAATGGTCAACAAATAGCTGGAGTTAGATTTGTTTTGGTAGGACTATTAATAATGATTTTAATGATTTTTAGACCAAGTGGATTAATGGGAAAGAAAGAGGAACTTCTCTTAGATGTCAAATAAATACCTTGAAGTTACAAATCTAAAAAAAAGTTTTGGTGGGATTAAAGCTGTTGATGTTGAAAGTCTTAATTTAAACAGAAATGAATTAACTTCAATCATTGGTCCAAATGGAGCAGGAAAAACAACTTTCTTTGATTTAATTTCTGGATTCCAAGACAGTGATGAAGGGAAAGTTTATCTAAACAACAAAAATATCAGCAAAAGTCAGCCCTACGCAATTGCTAGATTAGGAATGATTAGAACTTTTCAATTAACAAAAGTTTTTGATCGGATGACAGTTTTAGAAAATATGATGTTTTCAGCATCAACTGTTAATAACGATTCATTTTTAAAATCCCTAGCTAAATTACCAAGTCAAAAAACGACTGAAAAAAAAATTAGAGACAAATCATTTGAAATTATGAAAGAATTAAATATTGATCATATGGCAAATTCTTATGCACGAGAAATGTCCGGAGGTCAAAAAAAGTTATTAGAACTTGGGAGATCAATAATAAATAATCCAAGTGTTTTATTATTGGATGAACCACTTGCTGGAGTAAATCCAAAACTTGCAGAAGAGATACTTCAAATTATTCTAAATCTTGCAGGAAAAGGAATTTCGATATTAATGGTTGAGCACAATATCGAAGCAGTAATGAAAATCTCTGAACGGGTCATAGTATTAGCTGAGGGAAAAGTTATTGCTGATAGTACTCCAGAAAATATAAGAACTGATCAAAAAGTAATCGAAGCATATTTAGGATCCGAAAATGAATAAAACAGTGATTGAATGTAATGGAATCGCAGCAGGATACGTAAAGGGTTTAAATATCCTTCAGGGCATTGACATGATCATAAACGAAGAAGAAATAGTATCAATTATTGGTCCTAATGGAGCAGGAAAATCAACATTACTTAAAGCGATTATGGGAATAATTAATATTTCAGGTGGAAGATTTTTTATAGATGGTGTCGAAAAAACCAATACTCCTACTCATCAAATTGTTAAAGAGGGAGTTGGCTATGTCCCTCAGGTTGAAAATGTATTTCCATCTTTAACAATTGAAGAAAATTTAGAAATTGGCTCTTGGTCTATCGATACAAGTATCAAACAATCAATATCAAAAATATTTGATGATTTTCCCATGTTAAAAGAAAGAAGAAAAGACAAAGCTGGAAATTTATCTGGCGGACAGAGACAAATACTCGCTCTAGCAAGAGCATTAACTACTTCTCCAAAGATTCTACTATTAGACGAACCATCAGCAGGTCTTTCACCGGTTGCAATTAAGGAAGTATTTGAAATAGTTAAAGAGATAAATTCAAAAGGGGTCGCAATTCTTTTGGTAGAACAAAATGCCAAAAGAGCATTAAATTTTAGTGATCGTGGTTATGTTCTAGATCAAGGAAGAAATGCTTATCAGGGCAAAGGTCAAGAGCTTTTGAATGATCCGCGCGTCGTGGACTTATATTTAGGAAAACTATAAAAAAAGGCCTGCACATGGCAGGCCTTTTTTATTAATTGTAAATTTTAAGAACCAAAATCTACTGATTTTAAGACTGGGTTTGTATCACCCTCTGTTGTCCAAATATCATATGTTGCTGCTGTAGGATCTCCAGCTTCATTTAATTCAATTTCGCCAGATGCTCCAACATAGTCAACATCTACACCGTTAGCTGCAAGTTCAATACAAGCAACTCCGATACATTTTTCTCCACCTGATGATGCAGCAACAAGTCCAGAAGCAATTTCTGGTCCTGTAACACCATTAGCAGCAGCTGATATTGCCATTAACATGACAGCATCATATGCTTGAGGAGCGAAAATAAAGGTTCCAGCGCCATCTGCGCTTACTTCTGCATATGCAGCTGAGAAAGCATCAAATGCTTCTCCAGCAGCAGATCCAGGTGCTGTACCTTTCATTCCGTCAAGTGCAGTTCCTAAGTTACAAAGTGATGCAAGACCAGCATCTTTAACACCATCGGTCATGTACCAAGGTGTATCAAGAAGGCCTTGCTCAAATGCAGGTTGAAGAACTCCACAACCAGTAGCAGGGAAAAGAATACCGACAATTGCGTCAGGTGAACCTTTTCCTACAGCTGTTACTTCGGAGTTAAATTCTGTTGCATCAGGAGCATGATAAACAATATTTTTTATAACTCCTCCACCAGCTTCAAATGCTGATGCAGTAGCTTCTGCTAAACCTCTACCATAAGCGTCTGCTCTTGAAATGATTGAGATTGATTCAACTCCATCTTCTAACAATAATGATGCAAGTACATCACCTTGTAATAGATCTGATGGAGCGGTTCTTGCATAAAATCCTTTTTTATCCATTTTGGTAAATTGAGGACTTGTATTTGATGGGGATACCATAACAACTTCTGCAGCTATAGCTGTGTCTAATATAGCAAGGGAAGTACCACTACATGCAGCACCCATAACTCCTTGTGCTCCTCCAGCTATTGCTTCAGTAAGACTGTCGAGGGCAATCGCACCATCGCATCCACTGTCACCTTCAATAAGTTCGACAGGGACTCCATTTATACCGCCAGCAGCGTTGATTTGCTGTACAGCGAGAGCAGCTCCTAGTGCAATACCAGGTCCAAGTGCAGCTAAGTCACCTGATAATGGCATTAATGATGCCAATACAAGTGGGTCACCCGCAGGTTCAGGAGCAGCAGTAGTAGTTGGAGCTTCTTCAGCTGGAGCTTCAGTAGTTTCAACTACTTCCTCAACAGCATCATCAGAACCACCATCGGAACCACCGCATGCAGCTATTACTAACGCTAAAACCGCAATCAAAGCTAAAGCTTTGCGATTTTTCATATAATTTCCTTTCAGTCACTGAAATTAAAAAATTCCTACATATTTGTAGGAATGTATAACAACAATAGCGTAATTTGTGTACTCTTCAATAGCAGAAGCAAAAAATTTAAAAAAATGGTTGAAAATTTAGAAAATTTGTTAACTTTTCTTAATAATTTAGATTATTTAGACATATTTATATATATCTTTATTGTTTATCTTATTTATTTCGGATGGAAAAAAGGCTCTGTATTAATAATTTATTATTTGATAGCTTTTCTTATATCAATCTATTTAAGTTTCACCTATTCCTTTTCGATTGGTGAATATATAAGTGGCTGGCTAAATTCTAACCAACAAACTTCACAAATTTTTGCAGGTGTAGCAATATTCATTACAATCTTGACATTAAGTTCGATTTTTCAAAATTTAATTTACAGGGAAGGATCTAAAAAAGATATAGGAAATAAGTTATTGGGAAGCATCACCTCTATTGTTTTGAGCAATTTAGTTCTTACTTTTATATTTACAATCTTATCTCTTCTTTCATTACCAAAATATGTTCAAGAAAATATTGATCAGTCAAATATTGTATCCTTTTATCTAAATTCTGAAGGAGTACCCCAACAAACACTCGAAGTCGTAACAGGAACAGATTTATTAAAAGTTACTTCAAGAATTAAGGAACTTACAGGTAGCACCTCTATTTCGTTAGATGAATCAGGATGTCTTGAAATCCCTTCTTTTACTCAATCAAAATTAATTTCAAAGACTAGTGAAACGAGGGAGTTGTTTGAAATGGTTAATATCGAGAGAATAAATGTAAATTCTGATCCATTAGAGTTCTCTCAAACATTATCGAATATCGCAGAAAACTATGCAAAAAAAATGTACACAGAGGGTTTTTGGTGTCATAAAGATCCAAACAATGGTTATTTAGTTACTGAAAGACTTTTAGAAGTTGGTTATCCACCCCCAAAATTTATTGGAGAAAATCTAGCAATGGCATCTACAATTTATTCTGGCCATCAAAGCCTAATGAATTCTGAATCACATAGAGCGACAATAATTGACAATGAATTTAAACGAATTGGTCTTGGAATAGTGTCTGGTCCAAATGGTTTAATTATTGTTCAAATATTTGCATGACAAATTTAGAAATAACCTCTTTTGCAAAAACTCTCTGTGAAGGTTTAAAACAATATTTAAAAAATGAAAATATTAAAATCAATGATGCAGATTTTCAAGAGTTAGAAAATATATTAATTAATGAGTTCAATCTTCCATATTCTGACCAAACACAAACTCCAACTCAATTGTTGAATAACTTTACCAAAACAATTTATAAATTTGAAAAAGTTATTACTCCTCAAAATTTAGGTATTGAAGCTCATGAGCAGATTATGATTTGGGGTCTTTTAAAAGCTGATAATTACAATGATTAATACAGTTAGAAAAGATATTTGGATTAATTCATATCCCATTTTTTTGTGGCTAGCCTTAGAACCAATAGTAGGTCTAATTGATTCAAAGATTGCTAGTGTTATAAATTTAGAAACGCTTTCTGCAATTGGTATTGGAGAAACGATTTATTTTGTTTTTATTTGGGTTTTTATCTTTTTAGCATATGGAACAACACCACTTGTTTCCTCTCTAAATACTAAAAATGAAATCAATAAATTAAATTATTTTGTAAAGTTTGGAAGAAATGTTTCCATATTGCTAGGTTTAGGATCATTTTTAATTTTGTACGTAAGTAGTGGTTATTTAATTTCGACTTTTCAACCTACTCAAAACATACAGCTACTTTCATCTGATTATTTAGTTTTTAGATGTATCGGGCTACCTTTTTATTTGGTAAATATGCACTCCACTGCAGTTTTAAGGGGTTTAAAGTATGCAAAAATTACTTTTTATAGTGCATTAATAGTATCAATCTCAAATATATTTTTTAGTTTATTTTTTGGACTATTTCTAGGTTTTGGTGCTGGCGGGATTGGGTTTGCTAGTTCTCTTGCCTTTTTTTGTGCTTCTATTTATTCAACATTTATCCTAAAAAAACAATTAAGTGATATTCCTTCCACTGAAGAGCAAATAGGCAAACCTAGTTTGCGAAAAAAATTTTTTAGCATCGGAACATATATTTTGATTAGATCTTTATTTCTTACCTTGTTCATGGCATATTTAAGAAATAGAGCTTCCCTAATGTCTATGGAGGAAATAGCCTTGCAACACATCTTGCTTCAGTTATGGTCAGTAGGTTATATTTTTGTTGATGCAATTGCGATTGCTTCTCAAACACTAATTTCTGAACTTGTTTCAAAAAAAGAAAAATACCAAAAATCCGTTTTACAAAAAGAACTTGTGTCGGTAACCACAGCGATATCTTTCTTCCTTGCATTAATAACTGTTTTATTTTTAGATAATTTTGTTGAAATGTTTGGAGATGACAAATTTGATCTATATATCAATTTAAAATTAACAGTTCTTGTTGCTCTAAGTCTATTTATAGGTTGTTACGCATTTCTTTGGGACGGAGTTCTTCTAGGACTTGATAGGGCTAAAGAATTTTCTTTTCTAACTGTTGCTTCTTCAGTTTCTGGATTTTTAGTTTGCGCTTATTTATTAAGAACACAGAATACAATATCAACACTTTGGATCGGTTTAAATGTTAGTTTGCTATTAAGATCTTTACTTGGATATATTTATCAGAAATAAATTATTTGACAGCTTTAAGAACGGGTCTATCTAAGTAGTAACTTAGTATTTGTAATTCTTGTGAGAGGTCGACAGATCTAATTTGAACATCCGGAATATTTTTTAACAATACTGGAGCGAAATTTAAAATTGACTTTACTCCACAGTCGACTAACTGATCTGCAATCTCTTGAGCAACTTTCCCAGGTGTTGCAATAATGCCAATTGCAACATTGTACTTTTCACAAACATTTTTAATATCAGATGTGGGTTTAACTACAAGGCCAGCTATTTGTTTATTGATTTTTTTTGGATCGTCATCAAATAATCCGACAACACCAAATCCTCGTTCTTGAAATCCTCCATAATGTGCAAGTGCTGATCCGAGGTTACCAACTCCAACTATTACAGCACTCCATCCTTCAACTAGACCAAGTTCTAATTGAATCTGATTTCTCAATGTTGAAATATCATATCCGACACCTCTAGTTCCTAGTGTGCCCAAATATGATAAATCTCTACGAACTTGAGCATCATTTACTTTTGCAATTTCTGCTAATTTTTTTGAAGAAATTCCAATATTTTGGTCATCAATTTGTTCTAAGCATTGAAGATATAGAGGTAATCTCTTTACTGTTGCTGGTGGTATATTGCTATTTTCTTTCACTAATGCACAATCTAATAACAATATAAAAATAAGGTAAATTACATTAAAAATATTTTATTTTTACTTAAATTTATGATTTATTAATAAATAAGGTATTTTTAGGTCATAAATCATGAAAAATAAGGAAATATTCGATGTTTTAATTGTAGGGGCAGGCCCCTCTGGATCTAATACTGCAATTTCTTACAAAAATTTAAATCCTGATTTAAAAGTTGGAATTATTGACAAAGCTATTTTTCCAAGAGATAAATCTTGTGGTGATGCAATTGGTCCTGGGGTAATTAATGCTTTAAAAAGATTTAATAATGAACACATACTTGACGGTGAACCCGAGGTTATCTCAACATCTTTATTTGGCCCCGATAATATAGGAATCCAAAATTATATACCAAAAGTTAAAAACAAAGATGATTCTGTTGTTTACGTTATCCCAAGATATGAACTCGATAATAGAATTTTTGAAATTGCAAAAAATCTCAATGTACATTCATATGAGGGTGTTAGGTATATAGATTATGAACAAACTGAAAATGAAGATATTTTAAAAGTAGAGATCGAAAATAGTGATAAAGAAAAAAACTTCTTATTCACAAAATTGTTAGTAGGTGCAGATGGTGCAAATTCAAGAGTTAGAAAAAGTTTAGATTTAAAGCAAAATAGTGACATACACAAAGCAATTGCTATAAGAGCCTATATTGACAGTCCAAATTATTTAGAAATTTTTAAAGAAAGAACACTTATGTTTGAAATCAATGTTTCAGCATTAAAAGGTTATGCTTGGGCGTTCCCTAGTAAGGGTAATTTAATAAATATTGGTATTGGTATGCCATTAAATTTATTTAAAAAAGACAAAATGGATATTAATGAAATGCTTGATAGCTTTATACGTACATTGGAATCCAAAGGAGTAATTGTTGATAACTTAAGGATGGAAAAAAGTTATATGCTTCCATTTGCATCCTCCAGACCAAAGCTTGCGCATGATAAAGTAGCTCTTGTCGGAGATGCCGGTTCAATGATCAACCCCATGAGTGGAGAAGGTATTTTTTACGGCATGGAAGCAGGATATTTACTTGCAAAAGAAACATTCGGTTCATTAAATTCCAACGATGAAAATAATTTAAATAATAATTTAAATAAATATGAAAGAGCCTTAAATAAAAGATTTGGAATGCATTTTCTGAGCTGTACGGTTGCTCGACTAGTTTTGCAAAGTCCATTTATGACAAAGAGATTACTTAAAATTGCATCAGTTGATAAAAACACTATTAATTTTGTTGTTGAGCTCTTGTTTGATGAGGCAAGATTGACGATTAAAGAGACTTTTTCGCTAGCTTTTAAATTCATTTTACCCTTTAGAACAGTAAGGTTTTTCAGTAAATCTCCAGCCTTTTCCCTATAACAAAAAGCAAAATCAGTACTAAAATGAAGTAGTACATTGTGAAATATTTCACAAATAGGGAGGGAATGTGATTAATTGGTTACCAATTTTGGTAATGCTATTTATTGGTATTGGTTTTGCGATTGCTTCACTTGGTGTCAGCTATCTTTTATCACCAAAAAATCCTACACCTGAAAAATTAACACCTTATGAGTCTGGTATTTTCCCCGAAGAAGAGCCCTCACAGAGATTTCCAGTCAAATTTTATATGGTCGCTATGTTGTATATTGTTTTTGATATTGAAATAATATTTCTTTTAGCCTGGGCAACCCGATTTGAGCAACTTGGCTGGTACGGAATAGTTGTTATTTTCATATTCACATTCTTTGTACTTGAGACACTTTATTATGTCTGGAAAAGAAATGTTCTTGATTGGAATGTTCCAAGAAGGCAAAGATATCATGATCCAGTTTCTAACTATGAAGGAGCTAATGAATAATGTTTTCTCCTGATAATATTTTCACAACAACTATTGATAAAGCGGTCCGTTGGTCAAGAACGCAATCCATGTGGCCTGTTACTTTTGGACTTGCATGCTGCGCTATTGAAATGATGGCTGCAGGATCTGCAAAATACGACTTGGCAAGATATGGAATGGAGGTATTCAGGGCATCACCAAGACAGGCTGATTTGATGATAGTTGCTGGTAGGGTTTCTCAAAAAATGGCACCAGTATTGAGACAAGTTTATGACCAAATGGCAGAGCCAAAATGGGTAATAGCAATGGGTGCTTGCTCTTCAACTGGTGGGATGTTTAATAACTATGCTCTTGTACAAGGTGTTGACCACATAGTTCCTGTAGACATATATGTACCTGGATGTCCACCCGGACCCCAATCATTAATGCACGGAATCCTAACACTTCATCAAAAAATTATGGATAGAGAGATAAATAGATAATGAAAGAAAATCTAGATATATCAATTGAAGATTATTTTCAAAAAGTTGAAGAGTTGAAAAATGATGGATATGAAATGATGGTTGATTTAACTGCTATAGATTGGTTTAGAAAAAAAGAACCTAGGTTTGAAGTAGTTGTAAACTTTCTCTCCGTTTCAAAAAATAAAAGAATTTCTATCAAAGTCAAACTAAATGATGAGTTAACAATTCCTTCAATTACAAGTCTTTATCCAAGTGCAAACTTTTATGAAAGAGAAGTATTTGATATGTTTGGAATTAATTTTGAAAACCATCCTGATTTAACAAGAATTCTTATGCCTGATGATTGGGTTGGACACCCTTTGAGAAAAGATTATGGAACAGGAAGAATACCAGTTCAATTCAAAAATGCACCAAAGGTTGATTAATGATGGAAGAAAATAAAGATAGTGTAAAAGATGTAGACTTCTGGGCTACAAATTCAGAAGAGGGTGGATGGAACATTTCTTCAACTGATGAAGGATCACAAAAAATGTTGGATCAAGAAGACGAAGTAACTACAAAAATTCAAATGGGTTCAGAAGTTATCGATGACTATTTTATTGATGATGATATTTCTGATGATGAAAGAATGATTTTAAATATGGGACCTCAGCATCCATCAACACATGGTGTCTTAAGGTTACAAGTAGAACTTGAAGGTGAAGTCGTAAGAAGAGTACAGCCTGTAATTGGGTATCTTCATACCGGAATGGAGAAGACGGGAGAAGAGTTAAATTACTTTCAAGGACCTACTAACACTACAAGGATGGATTATCTCTCGCCTTTTTTCAATGAACTTGTTTTTTCATTAGCGACTGAAAAACTATTAGATATTGAAGTCCCTGATAGAGCATCAACAATAAGAATATTAATGACAGAACTAAATCGAATTTCCTCACACCTTGTGGCACTAGCAACTGGTGGAATGGATATCGGAGCATTATCAATGATGATTTTTGGGTTTAGAGAAAGAGAATTAATTCTTGATTTTTTCGAAAAAACAACAGGTCTTAGAATGAATCACAACTTTATAAGACCGGGTGGTGTTGCAGCAGATTTACCAGATAATTGGCAAAAAGATATTGAAAAGATATTGAAAGTTATACCTGAAAAACTAAAAGACTATGATGAAATGCTTTTAGACAATCCTATTTGGCAAGGAAGACTTAAGAATGTTGGAATATTAACGACTGAAGAATGTTTGGCATACGGCATAACTGGTCCAAGTCTTAGAGCTAGCGGATATGCATGGGATTTAAGAAAAATGCAACCTTATTCAGGTATAGAAAAATATGAGTTTGATATTCCGGTTTTTGAAGAAGGAGATGTCTTTGCAAGGTGGAGAATCAAAGTTTTAGAAATTTTTGAAAGTTTAAAGATTGTTGAACAAGCTATGGGAAATATGCCTAAAGGCCCATTCAAAATTCAAGATAAAAAAATAACCCCTCCGCCAAGAAAAAGACTTGATGAGTCAATGGAAGCTTTGATCCACCATTTTAAAATATACACAGAAGGCTTTAAAGTTCCAGAAGGAGAAGTATATACAACAGTTGAATCTCCTAGAGGAGAGTTGGGCTGTTTTATTGTTTCAGACGGATCATCAAAACCTTATAGAATGCACGTAAGAGGACCTTCCTTCTGTAATCTTCAAGCTTTACCAGTAGTAATGTCAGACAGTCCAATTGCAGACGCAGTTGCAGCAATAGCGTCTTTAGATCCAGTTTTAGGAGATGTTGACAGATGAGTTGGGAAAAAGCATTGATTGATAAAGCAAAAGAAATTATTGATATGTACCCTCAAAAAAGATCTGCTTTAGGGCCACTTTTATATCTAGCACAAGAAAAAGACGGCTATATATCAAATGATTCAATTGTAGAGATTAGTAATCTAATTGGCATTACTGAAGTTCAAGTAAAGTCAGTTGCATCCTTTTACTCTATGTACAAAGAAGAGCAAACTGGAAAGTATTTATTAAGTGTATGTAAGTCAATCTCTTGCGAAATAAATGACTCAAGAAGCGTGATAGATTCTGTCAAAAACTTTACAGGCTTAGAAAATTATGAAACAGATACTGAGAAGGTTTTCACTTTTGAGGAAGTTGAGTGCATTGGTGCTTGCGGAGGAGCACCAGCTGTTCAAGTTAATTACGAAACAGTTGAAGGATTGACACCTGAAAAGTCACTCCAAATGTGTGAATGGCTCAAAGAAGAACGACCAGAAATAATTGTAGCTGAAGAACTTCAAGAGAAATTTGGAGGTGTAAAGTCATTTGACTGGGCAATTAAAGACAATACAGGTTCATCTTATTCTGTTCCGGGATTTCAAAATATCGGTACTGCTAAGGAAAAAAGCTAATGAAAGAAACTTTATTACTTACAAAGCATATGCGTGAATTTCCTGAAGATAGCCATCAGATTGAAATTTATGAGAAAAATAATGGTTATAGTGCACTCAAAAAAGTTTTAAAAGAAGACAATCCCGAGAATGTTATTAATGAGATTAAAGATTCAAACATAAGGGGTCGTGGAGGAGCAGGCTTTCCAACAGGAGTAAAGTGGGGTTTTTTAGCAGAAAATGAGGACAGGTATCTTGTAATTAATGGTGATGAATCCGAACCCGGTACATTCAAAGATAGAATTTTACTTGAGAGAGATCCACACCAACTAATTGAAGGTGTAATAATTACATGCTTCGCTTCAAACATCAAAAAAGCATTTATCTACATAAGAGGTGAGTATGCGAAGCCAGCAAGAAGAGTGCAGGATGCAGTTGAGCAAGCATATGAAAAAGGATATTTGGGAAATAATATATTAGGAACAAATTTTTCCTTGGATGTAGTAGTTCATCTTGGAGCAGGAGCGTATATATGTGGTGAAGAAACAGCTCTTTTGAATTCACTTGAAGGAAAAAGAGGAGAGCCAAGACTTAAACCACCTTATTTTCCGGCAGTAATGGGACTATACAACAAACCAACACTAGTAAATAATGTAGAAACAATATCTTCAGTTCCTTGGATAATTCAAAATTCGGGGAAAGAGTATTCAAAACTTGGTGTTGAAGGATCAACTGGAACAAGAATTTTTAGCTTGTCAGGCCACGTAAATAATCCTGGAAATTTTGAAATTGAAATGGGTCAAAGCTTTGGTGAATTTATAGATACATTTGGAAAAGGAATCAAAAATAACAAAAATGTCAAAGCTTATATTCCCGGAGGTGCTTCAGCGCCATGGTTCACCGGTGATCAGTTAGATATAAAAATGACAATTGATGATGTTGCAAATGCAGGATCAATGTTGGGTTCTGGTGCGGTAGTTGTGATGGATGAAGATACTAATTTAGTTTATGCTGCTAAGAGTATCGTAAGTTTTTTTGCTCATGAATCATGTGGTCAATGTACTCCCTGCAGAGAAGGGACAACTTGGCTAGAGATGATTTTAGAAAGAATTGCGAGCGGCAGAGGTAGACTTTCTGATATTAGTTTGTTGATTGATATTTGCGACAATATTTCACCTGGATTAGATTGGCCACCAAAAATGACAACAATATGTCCACTTGGTCCTTCAGCTGTATCTCCAATTACATCATTGCTAAATAACTTTTCAGAGGAGATAACAAATATGCTTCCAACAAAAATTCCAATTACACAATGACGGATCAAATAAAGATAAATGTTAATGGTTCTGAAATAAGTTCAAAACCCGACCAGCTAATAATTGAAGCTTGTGAAGATTCTGGTATTCACATACCAAGGTTCTGCTGGCATAAACGTATGGATCCTGTTGGGATGTGTCGCATGTGCTTGGTTGAGGTTGAAACTCCAAGAGGTAAAGCTCTTGTTCCATCATGTACAACCAAAGTTTCAGAAGATTTAGTCGTAGACACTGAATCTGATGTTGTAAAAAAAGCTCAAGAAGGAGTTTTAGAGTTTTTATTGATTAATCATCCTTTAGACTGCCCGGTTTGTGATAAAGCTGGAGAATGTCCTTTACAAGATCAAACAATGGCATATGGTCCAGGAGAATCTAGATTTGTAGAAGACAAAAGACATTTTGAAAAACCTATTCCAATTTCAGAAATAATTTTACTTGATAGGGAGAGGTGTATTTTATGTGCTCGTTGTACTCGATTTTCTGATGAAATATCTGGAGATCCACTTATTGAATTTATACAAAGAGGAAATAAGACACAAGTAAATACATTTCCTGACGAGCCGTTTAGATCATACTTCTCAGGCAATACAGTACAAATTTGCCCAGTTGGCGCTTTAACATCATCTTCCTACAGATTCAAAGCTCGTCCTTGGGATTTAAAGAAAGTTTCATCAACCTCTAATTGTTCTTCAGTAGGTGACTCGGTTGAATTAAATGTCTCACAGAACAAGATGCTTAGGATTTTAGGTGAGGACAATGAATTTACAAATCAAGGATGGCTTTCTGACAAAGGGCGATACAACTTTGAATATTTACATTCGGATAAGAGAATCGAAACACCAATACTTGTTAAAAATTCAAACAAGGAATTAACCATTAACGAAACTATGGAGTTAATTAGTAATCAAATACTTACAAGCGAAAATCCTAACATAAGCTTTATAGTTGGACACAACTCTACTAATGAAGAATATTATGCATTAAATAAATTTGCAGAAAATCTTAATAAAGTTGAAAATGAAAACAAAGTTAGCACTACAAATTTTTATCTGAGTGATGATTATTTATACAATGGTTTTTTCAATGATGATTACTCACTTGGAGAAATTAAAGATTTAGATTCTGCTGACACCATAATTTTGTGGGCACAAGATATAAAAGACAATCTTCCAACTCTTTATCTAAGAATTAAACAGGCTGTCAGAAATGGAAAAAAATTATTAATATTTGGCCACACAAATACTGCAATTAAAGAACTTTCGGAAGAATATTATGGTGAAAATATTGTCACAAATAATTTTGAATTCAATGTCGATCTATCAGATATACCAAATTTATCCAAGTATATTGATGGAAAAGATGTTTTAGCTATTGTAGGAAAAGCCTCTCCACTTCAAAATGTAAATCCAATTTTCCAATTGGTTAAACATTTAGATCAAAATTCCAATTTAAAAATACTAAATTGTTTTTCAAAAGGCAACACACTTGGAGCATTACAAAATTTAGATATTGTGAAAGGTCTTAATGAGTTTGTAACAGAATTTGATAGTAGTAAAAAAAATATTGTATTCACAGTAGGCTCCAACCCCGTAAATAATTCAATTTATAGCCATAAAATAAAGGAAGCATTAATTGATTCGGATTTTGTAGTTTCTCTTGATTTGTTTAAAAATGAAACAACCGAACTATCAGATATTATTCTTCCGACAACAACATTTGGTGAAAAGGAAGGTACATTCACAAATCTTGAAATGAGAACGCTAATGCAAAATAAAATATTACCTACTCCGGGATCTGCATTAAATGAATGGGAATATTGGTTGATTCTATCGAATAAAATGAATTTATTAGAATCTTATGGAACTGAAGCAGAGTTAAACTCCATGTTGTGTAAAGACTACATTGATAATGGTAACATTCCATCTTTTGATAATTTGAATAAACCATCTAATCTTGATGGAATTTTAAACTCAAAGACAATCAATATTGAAGTAAAAAATGTTGATTCGACAAATCTTGAAATATTATTTGTTCATAGACTTTATGGAGATTCTTCATCACAAATCAATTCTCCCTCAATTTCTATGCTAGGTTCTGAAAGATTCATTGAAATGAATTCAGCAACTTACTTTGGATCCTATATGCTTAATAGCGACGTAGTAACTTTAATACAGGAAAATAACTCGATTCAAGTTAACGTCAATATTAATGAAAATCTTCCTGATAACCTTTTAGTAATTCCAATAAACAGAAGGGGATTCCAAGACCTTAATCCTGAGAAAAAAGTGGAATTAGAGGTAGCAAAAAGTAGGGAGCAATTAAGTGTCACCTGAAATTATTCTTGCATTAATTAAACCACTTCTAGTTTTAGGACTTTTACTAACCAATACAATTATTCTTATTTGGTTAGAAAGAAAAGTTGTTGCGGGGATGCAATCAAGAGTTGGTCCTGATAGAGCTGGTCCATTTGGAATATTACAAACTTTGGCAGATGCGATAAAACTTTTGTTAAAAGAGCAAATCTTACCAATGAAAGCTGATAAAGCAATGTATCTATTAGCTCCTATTATTGCGTTGGTTCCATCTTTTTTAATATTTATGATAATTCCATTGGGACCAGGTTTTGAGCTAACAATTGGTCAGGAATCTCAATTTATTAATATGGTGGGAGCAGATATTAATGTCGGCGTTTTATTTTTTCTTGCAGTTAGTTCATTGGCAGTTTACAGCGTAGTTTTAGCAGGATGGTCTTCCGGATCAAAATATCCGTTGCTAGGTGGTGTAAGAGCTTCTGCCCAAATGATTTCATATGAAGCTGCGATGGGTCTTTCATTAGTACCAGTTATTTTGTATTCAGGATCTATGTCAATGTCGAAAATTGTTGAGAGTCAATCAGGATATTTATCTAGCCCCATTCCCATAGTTGATTCAATAATTGGATTCATTCCGAACTGGAACATTTTTCCACAATTTTTAGCTTTTGGAATATTTTTCATAGCCTCGATTGCTGAAGTAAACCGAGCTCCTTTTGATCTTGTAGAAGCAGAGCAAGAATTAGTTGGTGGGTTTCATACAGAATATTCAGGTTTCAGATTTGCAATGTTTTTTTTAGCTGAATATATAAATATGTTTAATATGTGTGCAATAACAGCAACTTTCTTCTTGGGCGGATGGTTAGGCCCAACTTTCGCTGGAGTTTTACCACCGTTTCTATCAGCAATAATGCCAACAATATGGTTGGGTGTTAAAACTTTCGGTCTATTATTTGTTTACTTCTGGATTAGAGCAACACTCCCAAGACTAAGATATGACCAACTAATGGAGTTAGGATGGAAGAGACTTATACCCCTATCAATAATATGGCTAATGATTTCATCAATTGTGCTTGGTATTAGAGAGTTTGGGCTACCTTGGAGTTAGGAAAATTATGAGTGCAGGTTATGACTTAGTTAAAGGATTGAAGGTAACTTTTAAAGAACTATTCAAAAAATCTGTAACAGACAAATACCCTAAAGAGTTTAGAAACAAACCACAAAGATTTCATGGAAGGCATGTTTTAAATAAATATGAAGATGGCATGGAAAAATGTATAGGGTGTGAACTATGTGCTGGAGTATGTCCTGCCCAATGTATTTACGTTAGGGGTGAGGATAATCCTGAAGAACAACCAGTAAGCCCAGGTGAGAGATACGGTTTTATCTATGAAATAAATATGCTTAGATGTATTTATTGTGGTTTGTGCGTTGAAGCATGTCCTACTGAAGCTATAACAATGACATCTTTATTTGAGATGAGTGTTGGTTCTCGAGATGAAGCAGTATTTGATAAAGAGGTTTTATTGGTAGGAGATGATGGAAATCCAAATGTTCATGAGGAGCAAACAAAATTAACAAATTTTAATGAATTAAAAACAGCTGATGGATGGATGAGAGCAACATCATCGAATGGTAATCCAGACTATCAAAATATTATAAGCTGGACAGGGTCCCTTGGCGTTGGAAAAAGAGATCCTGAAAAGGGTCAATTTTTAGAAGAAGAATAGTGTGACAGATTTACTGCTATTTGCGATTCCTGGATTGTTTATAATTCTAGGGGCGCTTATAGTAATTTTTGCCAGAAATCCAGTTCACAATGCAATGGGACTAGTGCTGACACTTACATCGCTAGCTATTTTATATATCTCTCTTAATGCAACTTTCGTTGCTATGGTTCAAATGTTAGTTTATGCAGGTGCTGTAATGACATTATTTTTGTTTGTCATAATGATGATTGGTGTTGACAAACCAGAACAAACCAAAGAGGAAATAAAAGGTCAAAAATTACTAATATCTGGAACTTTAATTTTATTAGTTTCAGTTGTTGTCCTTATTGTTTTAGAAAATGGATTAAATTGGAATTTGTTATTTCCTCAATCTCAAAATACATTCGAAGGCACACCATCACTTTTAGCATCTGCAATGTTTACGTCATGGGTCTTTCCCTTCGAAGTTATATCAATACTTCTGATCGTTGCTACAACTGCAGCATTAGCTTTAGCTTATGAGTTTAGGAAAAGAGAGACCAATGATTGAAGTAACCTCTGATTGGTATCTAACTCTTTCAGCCATACTTTTTTCAATTGGCTTCCTCGGTATGATGATTCGTAAAAATGCATTGATTATGTTTATGTGTATTGAGCTTATGCTTAACGCTGTTAATTTAACATTTATTACAGCTTCAAACCATTTGGGATTAGTCGATGGGCAAATTGCAGTCTTTTTTGTACTAGTTGTTGCTGCCGCAGAAGTTGTAGTTGGTCTAGCAATAATTGTCTCTATATTTAAAAAACAAGAATCAGCATCTGTTGATATGTTAAGTTCTTCGAAGGGATAACTTTGGAAATTTTAATTTTAGGAGTACTACTGATTCCGTTTCTTACATCGTTGCTTTTGAAAGTTGCAGGAAAATATATGAATGAGTTACTTACAAATTTTGTAACTTTGAATGCCTCCCTTTTGTCTGTTGCAATATCTTTTTTCTTATTTGGATATATTTTTTTGGATAAATTTAAACCACTTAAGTTCGAGCTCTTTGAGTGGTTCCCTGATCCACAAATAGTATTTGAATTTTATTTAGATGGACTATCTGGAGTGATGATGGTTTTAATTTGTACTTTAAGTCTTGTAATTCAACTTTTTTCGACCTCATATATGAGCAAAGATGAAAAATACACAAAATACTTTGAATATTTCAATTTTTTTGTTTTTTCAATGTTACTGCTTGTGTTGTCTGGAAATTTTTTAGTAATGTTTTTTGGATGGGAACTTGTTGGATTAAGCTCATATCTCTTAATATCTTTTTGGTCAGAAAAGAAATCAGCATCAAAAGCAGGAAACAAAGCTTTTATTTTAAATAGGATAGGAGACTTTGGATTTCTTATTGGTCTCATGATGATTTTAAATTATTTTGAAACCTTTAACTTTTTGAGTATATTTGAAAACACTCTAAAAACACGACCTGAAAATTTAGATCTCATGATTTTGTTTTTACTTTTAGGTGCTTTTGGAAAATCTGCTCAGTTTCCTTTGTTTAGCTGGTTACCAGATGCAATGGAAGGACCAACACCTGCAAGCGCATTAATTCATGCTGCAACAATGGTTACTGCTGGTGTGTTTATGCTGGTTAGAATTTCACCACTTTTGCAATTTTCAGAAATAGGAAGTATCACAATTATCAGTCTTGGCCTTTTGACAGCTCTAATTTCTGCTTTTGCTGCGATAAATCAAGACGACATAAAAAAAGTTTTAGCTTACTCAACTATTTCACAACTTGGATTTATGTTCATAGCTATTGGAGCAGGAGCCTATGTTGCAGCAATATTTCATCTCGTAACACATGCATTTTTTAAAGCATTGCTATTTCTCGGAGCAGGGGCTGTAATTCATGAAATGCATCACGAACAAAATATTTATAAAATGGGTGGTCTTAGAAAAAAAATGCCAGTAACTGCTGCAATGATGGGAATTGGAACTTTAGCAATATCTGGTATTCCACCGTTGGCAGGATTTTGGTCAAAGGATGAAATACTAGCCTCAGTATTTTCTAAAGGAGGAATTTATTATGGCTTCTGGGCTTTATCTCTTTTAGCTGCATTAATGACTGCTTTTTACATGGGGAGGCACTGGTTATTAATTTTTGTTAAAGAGCCATCCAATGAATTAGACAGTGTAAATGAAGCACCAAAAAATATGACAAGGCCTTTAATTCTACTTGGCCTTTTTTCTATTTTTATTGGATTTATAAACACACCTTTTTTTCATGGTTTAGAAAAAGTATTACACGAAACTCTTTATAACGTAGAAGTTACGCACCTTCCAAAAGGTATAACTCTCGCTGTCTTGGCATTTCTATCAATTGGTGCAGGTTTTACAGGCCTTGCACTTGCATACTTGATTTATATCTTTGATATTTTTGGCTATTTCAAAATAAAAATACCTTTTTTAAAACAAATCAAAAAGCTTTCAAAAGACGTTCTTAATTTAAATAAAATAGGAAATCTAATTTTTGTAAAAGGTATGAAATCATTATCAAGAAAAGTCGCTGTAAGTGTTGATGGTATGACTATTGATGGATTTATAAATGGGGTAGCAAGGTCATTTTTAAAATCATCCCAACAAATTTCCTATTCACAAACTGGTCTTGTTAGAAGCTATGTTGTATATTTTGGACTTTTCATGTTGGCACTAATTCTTGTATTTTTATTTTCACCTGGAGTCTTATTATGACAGGTTTGGTTTATAGCTTTATATTGCTTCCAGTAATTAACTCATTATTAGTTTTTCTTATTCCAAACAGAAGGAAAGAACTCTTCAGACCTTTAACAGTTTATTTAAGCTTGATCCCATTAGGTCTCTGTTTGTATATGTTTGTAAACCAAAATTTAAAAACAAGCTTTTTAGAGGTTGATTCAATACCTTGGATTACAGCATATGGAATAGATTTGATTATTGGATTTTCTGGAATGTCATTTTTATTAATTACATTAAATTGTTTGCTTGTATTATTGTCAATTCTTTCAGTAAATCAAGAATATGCAGAAAGTAAAGGATTTCTTGGGTCAATCATGCTCTTACAAGCTGCTGTAAATGGAGTATTCTTGGCAGGTGACTTAGTTTCACTATTCATATTTTTTGAAGCCTTGCTAATTCCAATGTATTTCTTAATGGGAATCTGGGGTGGAAGTAATAGAAGATATGCAACAATTAAATTTATTTTATATACAGTCTTTGGTTCAATTTTTATACTCGCTGGAACAATATATACAGGAGTTTTAAGCTACATTTCATCTGGAAAATTTGCGTTAGATTTTGAATCAATAGCATCTATGTCAATTACAACCAGCCAGTCAGAAATATTATTTTTACTATTCACATTTGGTTTCCTTGTAAAAGTGCCTTTATTTCCACTTCACACCTGGTTACCAGATGCTCACGTGGAAGCACCAACCGCGGGCAGTATTTTGTTGGCTGGAGTTCTTTTAAAAGTTGGAGCCTATGGAATCTTAAGAGTATCAATTCCTTTTTTTACAGAAGGATTTCTTAGGTACCAATACATAATTGCATTTCTATCTGTTGTAGGGATAATTTATGGTGCAATTGTAGCAATTGTTCAGATAGACATTAAAAAACTTATTGCATATTCCTCGATAAGCCACATGGGATTTGTAATGCTTGGTATTTCAGCAGGAAGATACTTAAGTCTTGAAGGAGCTGTAATTCAAATGATAAATCACGGCATAACTTCTGGTGCATTATTTATGCTTGTTGGATTTTTGTATGATCGAAGACACACTAGGAGGATATCAGATTTCGGGGGTTTGAAAAAATCAATGCCTATATATGCATCAATATTTTTATTTACCTCATTTGCTTCAATAGGACTTCCAGGACTTAATGGGTTTGTTGGCGAGTTTATGATTCTAATGGGAAGTTATCCGACATTTAAAGTTCTTACTTCTGTTGCAGCATTTGGTGTTGTCCTTGCTGCAATTTACATGCTTTGGGCTTATCAAAGGATGTTTAATGGACAATTAGACAATGATGAAAATGCTGTGTTATCAGATTTAAATTCAAAAGAACTGGTAGCAGTAGGTCCATTACTTGCTTTAATGTTGTTCATTGGCATATATCCAAGTTTTATAGAAAGCTACGTTGTTCAAGATGTATCAGTAATTTATGAATCAATTAGCAATCTCATAGGAGTTTCACAATGAGTGAGATTAGTGCAGCAATTGGTTTTAATTTAATAGTAATTTCTCCAACCATAGCTTTAGTTGGTACAGCTTTGGCTCTTCTATTTTTTACAATCACTATTGAATCTAATGAAATTGTAAAAAAATCAATTACGTTTTTAGGAATGCTTATTACTTCTTTTTGTGTATTTTTAAAATTTGGATTGTTTTTCGAAAATGGAGTAAGTTCATACTTCACTCAAAAAATATTATTAGACGAATTTTCTCTTTTTGGAAATGTTTTAATTTCGCTTATTTTATTATTTAATTTTTTACCAATTTGGGATTCATCAAAACAACTAAAAGAGAAAACAACTGAGGCAATAATTCTAACTTTGATGAGTGCTTCTGGCTTTATGTTAATGGTTGACTCCGAAAATTTAATAATGTTATTTATTGGTTTGGAGATTGGTTCTATTAGTTTATATGCTCTGGCTGGTCTTAATAGAGGTGACAAGCTTAGTAATGAGGCTTCCCTAAAATATTTCCTATTAGGATCACTCGCATCTTGTATATTGATTTACGGCGTCTCTTTAGTCTATGTATCTTTTTCAGTTTTTAGTGTTTACAACTTTGCCTTAGGTATTGCTTATGTTGGACCTGATTCTGTACCACTTACAACATCAATAGGTGTATTACTTATTTTTATTGGTTTATTATTTAAAATTGCTGCTGCACCTTTTCAATCCTGGGCTCCTGATGTTTATCAAGGTTCACCAACGGGATATGTTGGATTTATGTCTTCAATAGCCAAAGTTTCATCATTTATTGTTATTGCAAGACTTTGTTTGGTATCAACAAACTTGATTATTGAAAATTTCAATATCTTCTTTTTAATAGTTATTGTTTCTTCTGCTCTCATTGGTTCTTTATTTGCATCTATACAAGAAGATTTAAAAAGGCTTTTAGCTTATAGTGGTGTAGTCCAGTCTGGATTTATTTTATCTGGAATTGTATCAGGTATAAATGGAACAAGTGCATCTATGTTTTATCTATTTACTTACATACTCCAATTAATTGGAATATTTATAATTTTTTCAATTATAAATGGAAAACTATCATCAGAATTTAACATTCAAAGTATTCAGGGATTATTTATAAATAATCGGTTTCTTGCAACTTCATTTTGCGTATTTATGTTTGGTTTAGCGGGAATTCCTTTAACAAGCGGATTCGTCTCAAAATTTATTTTGTTAACAAACTTATGGGCTTATGAAAAATATCTCCTTGTTTCCATTCTTTTATTGTCAACGGTTGCAGGATTTTATTTTTACTTAAGACCAATTTGGATAGCAACTATTGAAAAGACAGAAGCACCTATAGAGATATTGAAATTAAAAAAATCTGAATATTTAGTAATTAGTACTTTAGTGACATTGACTATATTTTTTGGCCTTGTTCCTAGCTCTTTGATAAATATTTCAAGATGGATAGTACGTAGTTATTTATGAACTTAATTTTCACAAATAGTCCACCAGTTTTTCACCACCAAGGTGGATGGGATGAAATGCTAATGTTTTTAATTCCAGCTCTTTTACTTACATGGCTAAGAAAAAAACAAAATTCTGAAGACAGCAAAAATTAAATCTTTGTTTAGCTATATTTTACTTAATTTTAAATTTTTTTAGTTTAAAATAAAATCGTGATTGAAATTAAAAATCTCACAATGAGATACAAAAACGGAAAAGGCGTCTCTGACATCAGTATTTCTGTTGACAATGGAGAAGTAAAAGGTTTACTCGGTCCAAATGGTGCTGGAAAATCTACAACAATGAGAAGCTTAATGGGTTTCTTAAAATCCTCGAAGGGTTCTCTTACAGTTGAAGGAATCAATACAATTGAAAATCCAGTTGAAGCAAAAGAAATCATTGGATATCTTCCTGGTGACCCACAGCTTCCACAAAATCTCAATTCTAAATCACTATTTAAACTTGGTGCTGATATGAGAGGACAGTCAACTGACTACGCAATGGAATTAGCAGACAAATTTGAATTAGAAGTGGACCCATCTATTAAAGAACTGTCCAAAGGAAACAGACAAAAAGCAGCCATAATCCTTGCAGTGCTGCACAAGCCAAAAGCTTTAATTCTAGATGAGCCAACTTCTGGCCTAGATCCATTTCATCAGAGGTCATTTTTTGAAATAGTTGAAGAATTTTCAAATAATGGAGCATCCATACTCTTATCTTCTCATATAATTTCTGAAGTTGAGAAAGTAGCTAACTCGATGGCCGTTTTAAGAGAAGGTGTAAAAGTTTATGATGAAACTTATGAAACATTTTTAAGTAAAGCACAAGAAGAAGGAAAAGATTTAGAAGATGCTTTCTTTGCGTTTTATGACAGAAAGGAAACAAATGCTTAATTATCTAAAATATATGATTAGGGTACCTAGAAAATTCATATTAAATTGGGCAATATCTGGGGGAGTCTATTTGTTGATACTTCCATTAGCTTTCGCAAACTCAAGTGTAGAAAGTCTACTTATTGATACTCAAAGAGAAGCTTTTAGAGGAATGTCTGAAAATGATACTGCGATGAGTTTATTAGGAATATCAGATTGGGATAATGTTTTTACACTAGAAGGGATGGTAACAACCTATTTCTTAGTACCATTTGTACCACTTTTGATTGGTACAGCGACAATAATTCTTTTAAATAAGTTGGGATCAAAAGCTGAGGAAGATGGAACTTTTGAATTTGTTGCTTCACTACCAATGACAAGATCAACAGTATATTTATCACAAGCAATCATTACAGTGCTCTTTGGCTTGTTTGTTACCTTCGCATGGACCAATATAATGTTTATTCCAATTGCGACAATGGAGCTTAGTCAAACACTTGATTATGGGCCGTTGATGAAAGCAACACTTCAAGCAGCATTAGCTGGTGTAAGCTTTGGTGCACTCGGTTTTGCACTTGGGGCTTTCACTGGAAAGTCTTCAATGGCGTGGGCTTTTGGTGGAGGCTTAATGGCTTTTGAGTACCTAACAAATTCACTTTCAGGAACTAATGATTTCTTTCAATGGGTTGATGACAATATTTCATCCTTTGGAGCATATGGAAATCCTTATCAAGATGGTTTAGTTGCTGAAGATATGATCCTTGTAATAGCAAAAATAATAATATTCATAACAATAGGTTTTATAGGATTTAGAAACAGGTCGTTAAATCTTCGATAAATTTTTACATACTAAACTTCCAATAGCTTAAAATAAAAACATGCCGATTTATTCAAGAACAATTACTGTAAAAGGAGATATTGAGTCTGCTTTCAATTTTGTTGCCGATTTTAGAAATCTTGATCAATGGGATACAGCTAGTACAGCTGAGCTAATTACAAATGAGCCAATTAGAGAAGGATCGATATTCAAAGCAAAAACATCTTTTAATGATAGAGAAATGATTATTGATTACGAGGTAATTGAATGGGGCGCACCATTGAGAGCCTCATTAAAAGCAGATACTAAAAACTTTACGCTAATCGATACAATATTTTTATCTGCAAACTCAAGAGGTACTGAACTTACTTATACTGTGAACGTTAAATATAAAGGGATTTTTATGATAGCTGGATTATTTTTTGGTCCTATATGGACAAAATTAATGAATACACAAATCAAAAACCTTGAGGCAGTTCTTGGCCCGGCCTAAATTACTTTTTTTAATAGTATTTCTTCTTACAATAAGCTGTCAACCAAGCGAGAATATGTATATGAGTGGAGAAATTAATGAATTTCCTTCAATTGAAGGAAACAATTTAAATAAAGAAAAAAAAGTTATTCCAGACGATTTTGTGGATAAAGATCTAATAATCATTGTTGCCTTTCAACAATGGCATCAAGGCTTAGTAGATCAATCAATTAATCTTCTTGAAAATAATGAAATGGATTTAACTCACAATATTATTGAAGTTCCAACAATTAGAAAAACAAATAAGTTAAACGAAATATATTTAGATGGTGTAATGAGAGCTGGTATTAGAGACGATAGAATTAGAAATCGCACGATAACTGCTTATTTAAACAAAGAAGAATTTAAGGAAGATCTTGATATACCAAATGAAGAAACAATTTATTGGTTTTTAATAGAAGAGGGAACTAGCAAAATTTTGATCCAAGGTGAAGGGATTATCACTGAGAAAGAATTAGAACTAATTCAATCTTATTAGATATTAATTGTTGCCAGGTAAACAACTACTAAAGCACTTAATAACATAACTCCATTCAACATACCTCTTAATGCAGAACTTAACTTTGAAGCAAAGCTATGTAGACCTATTACTATTCCTGCAAAAATAAGAACTAATAGTTCAGTTCCCCATGTTGACATATTATTGTCAATGACTAGAAAAATTCCTAAACCACTCAATAAAGATAAAGAATAAGAGCTCCAAGAAAGAGTGCTGAAAGTTTTTCTTAAGGTATTAGTTGTATTTTTTGTTGGATCAATTTTGTATAATTTTGGTGCAAACATTGCCCACATTACCATTGACCCTAACCATATTGAGAGTCCAAGCATGTGAGAAAATTTTAAAATATTTTCCATATTTATATCTTACAAAAGGATAAAGATAAAAATAAAAAGGTAATATAAAAATATGGCAAAACTTTATTTTTATTACGCAGCAATGAATGCCGGAAAAAGTACAAACCTTCTTCAATCAGCTCATAACTACGAAGAAAGAAACATGAAAACATTAATTTTTACACCTAAATTAGATGATCGATTTGGAGAAGGCAAAGTTACATCAAGAATTGGTCTAGAAAGAGATGTTGAGAGATTCGAGGGTGAAGATGATTTATATGTTTGGACCGCACATGAACATCAGAGAGAAAAAGTTTCATGCATTTTAGTTGATGAAGCCCAGTTCTTAACACCCAAACAAGTATTACAGTTATCTCTTGTTGTTGATAAATTGAAAATACCCGTTCTTTGTTATGGTTTAAGAACTGATTTTAGGGGAGAGCCATTTCCCGGCAGTATCTATCTTCTCGGGTGGGCCGATGAGTTAATCGAACTCAAAACTATTTGTAAATCAGGAAAGAAAGCAACGTTTAACGCTCGTCTTGATGAAAATGGTAATAGAGTAACTGAAGGTGATCAAATTTCTATTGGTTTGAACTATGAGGCACAGGCAAGAGATGTTTTTGAACTAGATAAAGTTTCACCAATAGATTATCAAATTCCAGAAGCTAATTAGTTTAACTTTGTTCTAGTGGGGGTTCAGGTCTTGTTGCCAACCATACACAAAGAGCAATTCCAAAAGATCCAAATATTAAGTCCCCAACTAATGAAAATACTAAAAATATAGTTAAGACAAAAGTAGGAATTATCATCAAAATAGCAAGTTTTTTAGCTCTTCTTGACAGTCCTCTATAAGTCTTCCAATTTAATATCATTGGTCCAAAAAGTCTGTGATTTTCAAGCCAAGCAGTAAATCTATCAGAACATTTTGAAAATGCCCACGCTGCAATAAGAATAAATACAGTTGTTGGAAGGCCAGGTATTAAAATCCCTACATATCCTAGAGATAAAGACAAAATTCCTAAAGTGAAAAAGAAAGGTTTGTGAATTTTCAAGAATACTTTTGGAAAGAACCTATAAGTAATAATTAATGCAAAAATACCAGCACCAATATAGAGAAATAAATTTCTTGGTAATTGTTGTAAAAAATCTTCCATACTTAATTATTGAATATATTTAAATTAATCATAAATTGGTAGAGCTTACAAAGACTCTTTTTGCCAGAAATTTGTCTATTCCAAAATATTTTTTGTCGTCAGTACTTATTGTTATTGAATAATCTCCAGAATCTGCGACCTTTATTTTTTTCCCTGGTGTCATATCGTGGTTTTGTAAAAAAGATATCGTTTCATTATCTCTTTTTAATTCCTCTGTAATCTTTTCAATAAAGTAATTGTTATCTGCTTTAGCATCTAAGATTGGATACATTTTTTTTTCCTTGTAATTTGAGTAAGGAATTGGATTCCCAAAGGGACCTGTAGTTGGATTTCCTAGGATCTCTAGCATAGCTTTTTCAGTAAGAGGACTAAGCACATTTTCCCATTTGGATGCTTCTTTATAAACATCAGCCCAAGGAAGATTTAAAACCTCTGATAAGAATCTTTCAGTAATTCGATGTCGTCTAATAACAATCTTTGCAAGACAATCTCCGCTTTCAGTAAGCTTTAAATTTTCTCCAAAATCTACCAAACCACTATTTTGCATTCTTCCAATGACTTGAGAAACATTTGCACGACTAGTTTGCAGCCAGTCAGCAACCCTAGTCTTTTTTAAATCTATACCAACTTCTTGTAAATGATAGATTGCTTCAGCATGAGAAAAAAATGAAACTGGGAAGTTTTCAATTAACTCTTGACCTTCTCGTTCATGAGATAGTATGTTCTGAGGTTTACCCATATAAATATGTTAACAGGTGTTAACATATTAGCTATTTAATAATATTTCAAAAAATTGGACAACCGACTACAGCAGTTAATGCTACAAATGCAATCCAAAGCAGAGGTTCAAATTTTGTTATAATTTTTGGATTATTGTTAATTTCTTTTATGTTATTATCCATTTCTTTTATTTTAACATTGCTGTAAAATAAAAATATGGCATGTCCTTTCGCATATTTATTAGTTGCCTTTATGTGGGTTGTGCGTAACGGTGGAAAAATATTCCCACGTGCATTAATTAAGCAGTTCACAAAAGCTTAAGTCTTAATTTCTTACGCCTTATATTTTAAAGTTAAATTCTTAAAAGTTTTTAAATCTGATCTATAGAAAAAAATATTAAAAATTTTTTTATCATTACAGTTTATATTTTTAACTTTACTTAACGAATTTTGTTAACTACTATTAACAACATATTTAAGAAGGGTAAAAAATGAAAAAACAATCTGTTGCATTATTTTCTTTACTTGTGTTGGTATTTATAGGGTGTGCTGGTCAAGATGGAGAACAAGGCCCACCGGGCGAAGCAGGTCCACCGGGCGAAGTATCTCAAGAGAATATTGACTCTGCTGTAGAAGCAGCTCTAGCAGAACCAGAGGCAGAAGTCGGTGGAACGCTTGTGGTATACAGTGGCAGAAAAGAAAGCTTAGTTTCTGATTTAATCGCAGAATTTGAATCTAAATTTGGTGTTGATGTTGAAGTTAGATATGCAAAGAGTGCTGCCCTTGCCGGAACATTAGAACTTGAAGGAGCAATTAGCCCAGCTGACGTATTCTTTTCACAAGATCCGGTAAGCCTTGGTGTTGTTGCAAAAGCAGGCCTATTTGATAAATTACCAGCTGACATACTAGACAATGTTCCAACTTGGGCTATTGATAAAAATAGTTTTTGGGTTGGTACATCAGGAAGATCAAGATCATTAGTAATTGATACTAGAGATGTAAGTGATGCAGAGATGCCAAGTGATATTTATGGTCTTGCAGATGAAAAGTTTAGAAATAGATTAGGACTAGCACCAACAAACTCATCATTCATTGCAATGATTGCTTGCATGATTGAATCTGATGGTGAAGAAAAAGTTCTAGAGTGGCTAACCGCTATTAATGGACTTGGATATACAGAATATCCAAAGAACTCTCCACAAGTTGCTGCAGCAGATGCTGGTGAATTAGACATTGGAATGATTAATCACTATTACACATTGAGGGTAGTTGCTGAAAACGGAGATAGTCCTGTTAAAAATGTGTACTTAGATGGTGGTTGTGGTGCTATGGTTATGCCAGCGGGAGCAGGTATTTTGGCTACAAGTCAAAACAAACCTGCTGCTTTAGCATTTATTGAGTTTTTACACTCAACAAGTGCCCAAGAGCATTTTACTAATTCTGTTTATGAGTTCCCTCTCGCTGCAGGTGTAACACCAAACGTTTTACTCCCAGATATTGACAGTTTAAATTCTCCATCAAATTTGAACTGGTCAGCGCTATCACTTTGGCAGGAAAAAGCTGTCGAGTTGATTGCGCAAGCAGGTTTCTAGTCAGTCATTAATTAACTAGTAAGCTCGAAACAGAATAGAATTCTGGCCAAGAGTTTCATTGGCCAGAATTTTTCTTTTAATAAGTCAAAATCAAAGATATTCTTAGTATTGTGAAGATCCCAAAAAGTCTAATTTCGATAAATTCGTTTATTTTAATTACTTTTCTAATGCCTGTAATTTATATGCTTTGGCGATTTATTAATTTTTCAAGATCACTATCAAGTTTCTTTCAATCATGGGATGTTTTTGGATTACTATTTAATACAATTGCAGTATTTATTGCAGTTGTAATTTCAAGTCTTATTGTTGGTTTATTGATATCGATTGTGACAATTAGGTTTGAGTTTGCAGGGTCAAAAATTTTATTTACCCTATGTGCACTACCGTTAGTAATTCCGTCATATATAGGAGCATTAACTTATATTTCTGCATTCTCTCCAAAAGGGTTATTTGTACAACTTTTTAATAGTTTCGGATTAGAAGAAATCGCAGGTATTGATGGATTTTTAGGTAGTTGGCTAGTTCTAACTTTATTCACATATCCATATGTTCAACTAATTTGTAGTAGCGCACTGAGAAATCTTGACTCAACAGTTGAAGATGCTGCTAGATCACTAGGAGTGAGTCAGCTCAAAGTCTATACAAATGTTGTAATACCGAGGTTAAAGAAACCGATAATATATTCAGGTCTGTTAGTAGGCCTTTATGTCATATCTGATTTTGGTGCTGTTTCTTTGATGAGATATTCAACTGTAACAAAAGCAATATATGCATATTACGAATTTAGTATTCTAGGTGATCCTGTTATTTTTTACTCAAGTCTTCTTATTGTGTTGGCCTTGATTATCAGTTTTGTTCAAAGAGGTTCAGCAACCTCTAGATCTGCGAAAGTATCGGGAACACCAAAAGTTCCAAAAAAAATAAAATTAGAGCGTGGTGGAAAAATGCTTACATATGGCTTTCTTGGCTTTGTGATCATGCTTGGACTGATTATTCCAATATCTGTATTAAGTTTTTGGTTATTACGTGGAATCTATTACGGAAATGATGTCAGCTCATCGTTGCCCGGAATATTTGGTTCATTTTCTGCGGCGATAGTAACTTCCATATTTGCCATCATTATTTCAATGCCAATTGTGATTTTGATTTCTCAATATAAATCAAAATTTGGAGACATTATTGAAAAATTAATGTTATCACTTTATGGGTTGCCACATATTGCTGTTGGAGTTTCAATACTGTTTATTTCTGTAAAAATATTTCCAAGTATATATCAAAGTTTTTTCGCACTGGTTGTTTCCTATTTAATTGTATTTATTCCACAAGCGATAGGAGGTGGCCAGGCCTCAATGGAACAAGTAAAATCGTCATATATTGAGGCAAGTCTTGGCCTGGGCTTGTCTAAAATTGAAACTTTTCAAAAGATTACATTTCCATTAATTTATAGAGGATTATTTGCTGGTGGAGCACTGGTATTTCTTTCAACTATGAAAGAACTTCCACAAACACTTTTATTAAGACCAACAGAATTTAGTACGATGGCTGTTGATGTATGGTCTTTTGCTTCAGAAGCACTCTTTACACAAGCTGCATTTTCTGCCTTTATATTGTTGGCAATAAGTGCAATCCCTACTTATATATTAAGTACAAGGAATTTAACAGTTTAAATATGGTATTCGATAATTTAATTATAAGAGCAAGATCCCTTTCAAAATCCTATGGCAGTGAAGATGTTTTAACGGATTTCAATATTGACATTTGGTACGGATCAATATTTGGAATTTTAGGTGTCTCTGGTTCTGGTAAAACAACAGCATTAAGACTTCTAGCTGGTTTTGAAAACCCAGATCAAGGAACAATCGAAATGCATAACAAAGTTATATTTGATGATAAAACTAACGTACCACCTGAAAAAAGAAAAATTGGTATGGTATTTCAAGATTATGCACTATTCCCTCATTTAACAGTTGAAAAAAATATTGCTTTTGGTTTAAGTAAAGAAGAAATTAAAAACGGAAGACTCGATGAGGTAATAAGTATGACAAACTTAATTTCATACAGAAAAAAATTTCCACAGGATATATCAGGAGGTCAACAACAAAGGGTAGCGCTAGCAAGAGCATTGGCTCCAAATCCAGAAGTGGTTTTGCTAGACGAACCTTTCACAAGTTTAGATGCACAGATGGCAAGAGACTTAAGAGAAGAAGTTGTTTCATTATTAAGAGCCACTAAAACAACTGGAATCATAGTTACTCATGATCAGGAAGAAGCACTATCAGTTTGTGATATTGTGAGTGTTCTTGAAAATGGTAAAGTGATCCAAAGTGCTACTCCGCAGGAAATATATCTCAATCCAATAAATCAAACTGTTGCAAACTCTGTTGGAGATCCAAATATCATAAAAGGAGTATCAACAAACGGAAGAGTTAAAACATCATTAGGAACATTCAATTCTGCTTATGATGGAGAATTAGATGTTTCGATAAGACCTGAATGTATTGAAGTCAACCTAGATTCCAATGGGGATTATGTCGTTAAAGAATGTATTTTTTATGGGCATGATCAAGTAATTTCATTTGAAAACAAAAACGGTGAGATATTTAGAGCAAGATCTTTGCCATCTATGATTTTTGAACCAGGTGATAAAGTTTGTATAGATGTGACTGAAGTCACTACATTTCCTTCAAAGAACTGAATTAATTTTTGCTATTCTTCCAGCAATAGTTTGCAAGTCACTCTCGATCTCTGCCAGTCTTACTTGAGCTCTTTTATTTGAATCTTCAGATATAAACTCTCTTGAAGAAGATAAAGACTTTGAAATATCATTAATTTCATGTAGAATTTTTTGAATTTCTTGATAAATTTCTTGTTTATTCATTTTTGGTAGATGTTTGTAAATTCCATATTAATATATGAGTGTCAAAGGGGGGAAATTTGATATCTGAAAAAATCCGAAAATTAAGGCGTTTTAATATCATTATGGGGTTTATGCACCTTGTCCAAGGATCAGCATTATTTTGGTTAGGAACTGTAGTAAATTCTGATTTTGTAGTTCCAATAACTCTTACACAATTGGTCGGAGAGGGCAGTCCAAATGATCCATCATCATTTGCTTTAGTACCAAAATTAGAAATATGGAGAGAAGTAACAAACTTTGGACCTGCTGTTGCAACCTTCTTGTTAGCATCCGCAGTTGCACATTTTTTGATATCAGGTCCTTTTTACAATAAATACCAAGAAGACCTTGGAAAAGGAATCAATAAAGTTCGTTGGATTGAATACTCCATAAGTGCTTCTGTCATGATAGTTTTAATTGCCTTACTAGTTGGAATTTATGATATCTGGGCATTACTTGGTATATTTTTTATGAATGCTGCAATGTGTTGGTTTGGGTGGATGATGGAAGTCAACAATCAATATACTGAAAAAGTCGACTGGACAAGTTACATTATGGGTTGTCTTGTAGGTGTTGCACCATGGATTTTCATATTTATCAATTTAATTGGGGATGGTGTTGCAACAGATTCAAACCCACAAGGTGTACCTCAGTTTGTTGTCTGGATTTTTGTAAGTATATTTTTATTCTTTAACACTTTTTCAATAAACATGGTTCTCCAATATAAAGGTGTAGGCAAATGGAAAGATTATCTTTACGGTGAGAGGGCATATATATGGCTTAGCTTATTAGCAAAGACTGCTCTTGCCTGGCAAGTCTTCTTTGGGACTTACCAACCAAACTAATTACTTTATTTTTCTAAATAGAAAAATCATCATAATTAAGACAAACACCATACCTATATAAGACAAGACCATAATTAATTTATTATTTCAATCAAAGGTATAGAGACCTCTGTCTTAGAAATTCCTCCGTGATAGCCTTTTAAGTTTGCACTTAGATGATTTGGAAAAATTATGTTTCCATCATCAAGAAGAAAAATTTGCTCTGGATAAAAATTCTCTATATGTTCATTAGTAGGTGTACCTAATAAAGAGATTATTTCTTCTTTTTCTAAAAAATACCCAGGAACGTTCTTGAATACTTTTTCAATTTTTTCAACCTCTCCATTTATATACACTGCTCTTTGATCGCCATAAATTTTTATAGATTCATCATATTCAAGTCTAAATTTGTTTTGGTCTTCAATATTAACCACTCCATGGTCAGCAGTTATACACGTATATCTATTTGAATCTATTTTTATCATTCTTGATAAAAATTCTGAAAAGATATTTACTTCATTTTGCCATTCGTCACTATTTGTTCCATATACGTGTGCTGCAACATCAATCACTGGATAATATATGTAATTAAAGTGACTATCTAATATTTCGGATAAAGATAAAATATTTTCAAGTTCATTTAAATTTTCATAGCCTATTTGATTCGCACCCATATATATGTGATCCGATAGAGGGCTACCAATCAAATTTTTTGGTTGAATAACATTGAAATTAATTTTATTTTGACTCAATATATTCCAAATAGTTTTTTGGGAAGAGAAAAAGTCATTATTTTTTAAGTAAGTTTCAGAACCTTTCCAATTTAAGGTATTGATTAATTTATTTTCCTTTTTAGCAAAATGAAAATAGCCAATCAAACCATTATCTATTGGTTTGGAAGCAAAATTAATTGAACTTAAGGCAACACTTGTAGAACTGGGAAATGTAGAGACTATCTCATTGGTTTGATTATTGGTAAATAAATTATCTAAATTCTGGATATTTTTGCTACCTAAGCCATCAACTAAAATAAAGTTAATTTTTTTGATTGATTGATCGTATTTTTTTAGAACTAATTTTTGGTTAACATTGAATAACTCTTCTGAACAAATGTTATTGATTAATACCTGAACAAGATCTGTTAAATTTGGAGAATCTAGAAAAAAATTATTTTTATCCATAAAAAAATATTACAAAAGAATTCCTCTGAAGTTTGAAATAAAACTAAACTTTTTAAGAGCATACTAAAGTTATTATATGATTTCTTATTTTCAGGATTACGTTACTGTTGGGGCGATGATAGGTCTCGGACTTGTCTTGTTTCTAGTTTTTATTTCTGTGTCTGCATTACTTAGCCCCAAAAAACCAACTCCAGAAAAAGTTAAAACATACGAGTGCGGAGTAGATCCAGTAGGTGGTGGATGGAGCCAAACTTATGTTAGATACTATATATTTGGTTTATTATTTGTAATTTTTGACGTTGAGGCAGTATTTATTTTTCCATGGGCACTAAATCTTGAAAATCTTGGATACTTTGGCTTAGTTGAAATGTTTATCTTTATTTTTATTCTCTTACTTGGTTTGATATATGCCATTAGAAAGGATGTCCTCAAATGGGAGTAATTGAAAAGTTTGGTATCCCCAAGCCTATTTCTAAAATATTGAATTGGGCAAGAGCATATGATATGTGGTATTTCCAATTTGGTTTAGCATGCTGTGCCATTGAAGTTATGGCAGCAAGTGGACCGAGACACGATTTTATGAGATTAGGTATAATTCCACTTCCTGCATCGCCAAGGCAAGCTGACCTGATGGTTGTTGCAGGTACCGTGACCGATAAAATGGCCCCGGCAGTCAAAAGATTATATGATCAAATGCCAGAACCGAAGTATGTAATTTCAATGGGTTCGTGTTCAAACAGTGGGGGACCGTATTGGGATTCTTACTCTGTTACAAAAGGAGTAGATCAATTAATTCCAGTTGACGTTTATGTTCCGGGATGTCCTCCAAGACCGGAAGCTTTGCAAGAAGGAATAGTTTTATTACAGAAAAAAATAAAAGGTGAAGATATGAAAGAAAAGTGGAGAGAAAAAGACATTGAACCAGTCTGATCAAAACGAATTCGTAAATTCAATTCAAAGTAAATTTCAAAATTCATCAGTTGAATTTGATACATTAAAAATTGAAGTAGATTCTCAGTCTTGGGTTGATACGCATAAAACATTGAAAGCAGAATTTGATTTGAAATTTTTTAATTGGCTATCTGCAGTTGACTGGGATAACGATGTAAAAATTGGTGACGCACCAAAAGAACCAGTAACCCCAAGTTTTGAAATAATAAGTTGTTTATCAAAAACAAATTCTGACGACTTAGTTATATCATCTACAAAGATTTCAAAAGAGGATCCGCAGATTGATTCATTAGTTGAAGTTTTTGGTGGAGCGAACTGGCATGAAAGAGAAGCTTATGAAATGTTTGGTATAAATTTCTTGAACCATCCAAATTTAAAGAAACTTTATCTTCCTGATGCTTATGAAGGGAATCCTCTACTTAAATCATTTGAGTTGATAAGTAGAGAAGTTAAACCTTGGCCAGGTGAAGTTGATGTAGAAGGTATGCCAGAAGATAACATCGTAGTCTCAGAAGAAGGTAGCTAATGGCTCAAACAATGGATCCAAACAATATGCCAATCTTATCTGAAGCATCAGTTTCTGTTGAAATTGAAACAGAAGATATGACTTTAAATATTGGCCCTCAACATCCATCGACTCACGGTGTTTTGAGGTTAGTAGCTAAAATTAATGGAGAAAAAATATCCAGTGTTGAACCTGTACTTGGATATATGCACAGAGGATATGAGAAACTTGCAGAGGTCAGAACTTATCCACAAGTAACAACATTAGTAAATAGAATTGACTGGGTTTCAGGTTTTGCGAATGAAATTCCATTTATCGCTGGTGCAGAAAAATTAATGGAAATCGAAGTACCTGAAAGAGCACAATACATCAGACTGATTTTGACTGAAATGGCAAGAATAAGTTCACATTTTGTTTTTAATGGAGCTTTCCCGCTCGAAATTGGCGCACTTACACCTATATTTTTAGCTATGGAAGATCGAGAAAGGGTTCTTGATTTGCTTGAATCAGTTACCGGTGGAAGATTTCATCCAAACTTTAATCGAATCGGTGGGGTAAAACCTGCCGCAGGTGCTGGGCCAACAACAAAAAAAGACATACAGGATCTACCTGCAGGTTTTTATCACGATACCAAAGTTGCAATGCAAAAAGTACTTGAAGCTGTTGATAGATTTGAAGATTTAATAGGTGGAAATGAAGTATTTCAAATTAGAACAAAGAATGTTGGTGTATTACCAAAAGAAGTTGCCGAAGAGTATGGAGTATCTGGTCCAATATTGAGAGCATCAGGTGTCGAGTTTGATTTGAGAAAACAATCAAATTACTTACCATATGACAAATTTGATTTTGAAATACCAATAGGTGAAAATGGTGACTGTTTTGATAGATGGTCTGTAAGAACATCCGAAATGAGAGAATCTGCAAAAATTATTTTACAAGCAATTGAAGACATGCCTTCTGGACCAATCCAAGCAAAGGTACCAAAAGTTATAAAAGTTCCTAAAGGGCAAACATATGTAAGAGCAGAAAACCCAAAGGGTGAAATGGGATATTATATTATTTCTGAAGGTGGTTTAGGACCTTATAGGTTAAAAATAAGAACAGCTTCATTTAGTAACATTTCAATTTTGCCAATCATGCTTGAGGGGGCCTTGCTTCCTGACTTGATAGCAATAATGGGTAGTTTAGATTTTGTTCTTGGAGATGTAGACAGATGAGTTTTAGTACCGAGTTGCTTATCAAAGTTTTGGTTGTTTTAGCTACAGCTCCAGTTATGGCTTTAGGACTTACATTGCTAGAGGTTAAAGGTTCTGCCTGGATGCAAAGGCGACCAGGACCTCTTCATGTTGGTTTAAGAGGTTTTATATTTCCACTCGCAACAGCTGCAAAATATCTACAAAAGGAAACAATCATTCCAAATGATGTTGACGAACCCGTATTTAAGTGGGCGCCAGCTTGGGTTATAGCTGCTGTAGTAGGCCTATTCACAATTATTCCATTAAGTCCCACATTAATTGTTCGTGATCTGGAACTGGGTGTTTTCTTTTTACTTGCAATTAGCTCCATTTCCACCATTGGAGTCCTTACCGCTGGATGGTCTTCTGCAAACAAATTTTCTCTAATGGGTGGCTTAAGAGCAGCAGGTCAACTTATTGCTTATGAATTGCCACTTATTTTATCTGTAGTTGGTGTCGTTATACAAGCTGAAACAATGTCAACAGTTGGAATAGTTGAAAAACAGATTGAATTTGGTTTTCCTTTTGTAATAGCAGGACAGGGTATTGCTTTTATTATTTTTATGATTGCTGCAACTGCTGAAATGATGAGAACACCATTTGATATGCCAATTGGCGAATCTGAATTAACTATGGGCTTTTTTACAGAATATTCTGGGATTAGATTTCTTATTTTTTATATTTCTGAATATATAAATTTATTTGTAATGTGTGCGATTGCCTCAACTCTTTTTTTGGGGGGTTATCATGTCCCACTTTTACCGACAGAATGGGTTAATTTTTATGGTCCATTGGTTCTAATTGGAAAGACATTTTTACTAGCATTTATCCTCATTGCTATTAGATGGTCTTTTCCACGATTTAGGGAGGATCAACTTCAGACTCTTGCTTGGAAAATCCTTATACCTCTATCTCTTTTGAATATAATGGCTACAGCAATCATGAAAGTTGTTTTTTAATGCAAAAATTTAAACCAAGGATTCCTGGATTTTTAACTGGACTAAAAATTGTTATTGGCAATATGTTTAAAACCCTTCTTCCTTTTTTTGAAAATCCTAACGTTAATTATCCATTTGAAAAAGAAATACTCGCACCGAGAACTAGGGGTGTCATTGCTTTAGATTCTGAAGCATGTACAAGTTGCATGTTGTGTGCAAGATCTTGTCCCGACTGGTGTATTTACATAGAAGGTCACAAAGAACTACAACCTCCCTCAAAACCAGGAGGACGTCAGAGAAGCAGGGCAGTACTCGATCGGTTTGATATTGATTATGCACTTTGTATGTATTGTGGGATATGCGTTGAAGTATGTCCATTTGATGCATTGTTCTGGTCACCGGAATACGAATATTCAGAATTTTCTATGGGCGATATGCTCCATGATAAAGACAGGCTTGACGAATGGTTAAAGACAGTTCCTGAAGGTCCAGGTTTAGAGAGCTAATGGAAGCAATAGACATATTTTCATATTTTCTTTTGCTGTTGCTATTACTAAGTGGAGTAAAAGTTGTAACCACTTCAAATGTTATACACGCTGCAATATTTTTAGTATTTACTCTTGCTACTACTGCTGTTTTATTCATATTATTATCTGCTGAATTTGTAGCTTTAGTCCTAATACTTGTATATATAGGAGCAGTTATTGTTCTATTTTTATTTGGTGTGATGATCACTAGAGCTCCTTTAGGTCCAAACGCTGAACTAGATAATGATCAAAATAAATTAATGGCTGCTGTAATATCACTTTCAATTTTTGGAATATTTACATATATTCTTCTACAAACATTTGACTCAACAGTTGTTATTAGTGAAGGAACATCTACTAAATTATTAGGAGAAATTTTGTTGAGTAGATTTGTCTTTCCTTTTGAGCTAGTTTCATTTGTTTTGTTGGGAGCTTTAATTGGCGGCATTACACTAGCAAGAAAAGATAATGCATTAATGGACGAAGACCAAATATGAGCATTCAACCATTGCTAATTGCAGCAGCAGCATTGTTCTCGATAGGCATTTATGGAATTCTTGTCCGAAGAAACGCAGTAATGGTTTTACTTTCAATTGAGCTGATTCTCAATTCAGTAAATATAAATTTTGTTGCATTCAATGCTATGCTTTCAGATGTTTTTTTAAATGGCCAGATTTTTTCAATATTTATTATCACAATTGCAGCAGCAGAAGTTGGTATTGGATTAGCTATTGTTCTAATGCTTTTCAGAAATCGAGAAACAGCCAATATTAATGAATTTGATTTAATGAAATGGTGAATCAGAATTTTATAAATTTACTCGCTGAGGGTAAGCCAGAATATACTGATGGTGGTGTACTCGCTGAATTTACTTGGTTGATCGTTGTACTTCCTTTTTTAGCTGCAATTTTGATTACTTTTTTTGGAAAATATCTCCCATTACAAGGTGCAGAACTAGCTTTAGGAACAGTTTTATTCATATTTTCATATAGCGCAGCTTTGCTTTATGAGCATGCGACAAAAGGAATCGCCAATGAATTTTTTATCAACGTAGGAAGTATTGGTTCTTATGATCTTGAGTTTGGCTGGGTCGTAGATGGATTGTCTATTATGATGTACTTCGTAGTTGGTACTGTTTCATCTTTAGTTTTTATATATGCAACAAATTATATGCAAGGTGAAATAAGATATACTTTCTTTTTCACATCACTCACATTATTTGCTGGGAGTATGTTAGTTTTAGTCTCTTCTCCAACACTTTTGCAATTGTTGATTGGTTGGGAATTAGTTGGAGTTTGTTCTTATCTACTAATTGGTCATTACTGGGAAAAAAAGGAAAATTCTTCCGCAGCGATGAAAGCATTTATAACTAATAAAATTGCTGATGTTGGGTTAATGATTGGAATCATTGTTCTTGCATTATCAACAAAAACCTTGAGAATTTCTGAGATATTGTATCAATCAACTCATGATTATGCTGATATCAAAACTGTAGCATATTTGGGTGGAGTACTTCTTTTTATAGGTGCAATGGGAAAGAGTGCCCAATTTCCACTTCATGTATGGTTACCTGACGCAATGGCAGGACCAACACCAGTATCTGCTTTAATGCATGCAGCAACCATGGTAACCGCGGGTGTCTATCTTCTTGGCCGCATGTTTCCTTTCTACCAAGGAATGGCTTCACAAGCCCTCGATATAGTTCTTTTATTTGGAGTAATAACACTTCTTGGAGCAGGATTAGTTGCTGTAGTTCAGGATGATCTCAAAAAAGTTCTTGCATATTCAACAGTAAGTCAACTTGGTTACATGGTTACAGCAATGGGTTCAGGTGCATACACTGCAGGTCTTTTTCACCTATGGACTCACGCATTTTTTAAAGCTTTATTATTTTTAGGTGCTGGGTCGGTAATTCATGCAGTACACACAAATAACATGTCTGAAATGGGTGGACTAAGGAAAGAAATGCCCAGAACATTTTCAACCTTCATTATTGGAACTATAGCCCTTGCTGGACTTCCTCCATTAGCTGGATTTTTCTCAAAAGATGAAATACTCGCATCACTCAATCACGAAGGGCATAATTTATATTTTATTATTTCAGTTCTTGGAGCCTTTATCACTGCATTTTATATGACAAGAGCAGTTCTTTTAACATTTTTTGGTGACTATCGGGGTGATGGACACCCTCACGAATCTGACAAAATGATGACAATTCCTTTGATAATATTATCAGGCTTTGCCATTGTTGCAGGATGGGCAAACATACCTGGTGTTTATACAGGATTTACAAAATGGGTTACAACCAGGAAAAATTACATTGTAGAATATCATCCTGAATCATTTGATTTGGTTGCTATGTTCAGTGGTCTTACATCCGGACTTTTGGGTATTGGACTTGCCTACTACGTCTATCATATGTCAGGAAATGCAACTGACGGCGATGAAAAAATTAAAATAAAACCAATATGGAATTTATTGGAAAATAAATACTACTTAGATTTTTTCTACTTCAAATTCATAATTGATCCTGTAAAAATAACTTTTGCTAAATTTGTTGACTCATTTAATTCAAATGTCCTTGATCGGTTTGTTAATGGTGTTGGGACAACTGCTTCAAAAGCAGGAGGAATTGTATATACAAATCTTGATCAAGGAGGTATTGACAAGGTACTTAATTTATCCTCAACAGGTACAGACACTATTGGTAGTAAAGTCAAATTAATTCAAACTGGTAAAACTCAACAATACTTAATGTATTTTTTAATAGGAGTGATAGTTATTAGCTTAATAATTTTGTTAGTGTTATGAGAGAGAGTGGTAAATATTGAGTAGTTTTTCTTTTTTGGAGAGTGGATTAGGTTTAACCATAGTAGTTTTTCTTCCGCTTGTATCTGCAATTTTTATATTCTTAATACCTAAGAAACAAGAGATGCTAATTAAATTAGTAACTCTTGGATCTGCACTACTTACTTTTGGAGTAAGTTTAATTGTTGCCTTGCAATTTGATTTTAATAATGCTGGTGACCTTCAGCTTGGTACTAAGGTCTCATGGATTAGTAGTATTAATTCAAATTATGAAATAGGTATAGATGGTATTTCTTTACCTTTATTACTTTTATCTACTTTCATTTCTGTATTAGCAATTATTTATTCTTTTGAACATTTACCTGAACCAAAAAATGCAAAAGGAATGATGTCTTTGATTTTAATTTTAGAAACTGGAATGAATGGTACATTTGTGGCATTAGATCTAATTTTATTTTTTGTGTTCTTTGAACTTGTTTTACTACCAATGTATTTCATGATTGGTATTTGGGGAGATAAAACTGTCAGAAGTGTTTCTGGACTTAAGAATGATATTGAAACAAGACTATATGCAAGTATTAAGTTTTTTGTATTTACTTTATTTGGATCTGCTTTCATGCTCTTAGGATTCCTAGGTTTATATTTCAGGGGAAATAGAACATTTAGTATTCCCGAACTAATTGAGCTTGGCTCTAGTGGAGCATTCACAGGTACATTTGCATCGTTAGTTTTTGCTGTTTTATTCTTGGGTTTTGCAGTAAAAGTACCAATGTGGCCACTACATACATGGTTGCCTGATGCACACACAGCTGCACCAACTGTTGGATCTGTTTTATTAGCTGCGATTTTATTAAAACTTGGATCCTATGGTTTTGTAAGAATTGCTTTACCTATTCTTCCAGAACAGGCTGTTGCTTGGGCTCCAGCTATTGCAGTGCTATCAGCAATTGGAATAATATACGGCTCTCTTGCTTGCTTGGCACAAACAGACCTTAAAAGATTGATTGCATTTTCTTCAGTAGGACATATGGGCTTTGTAATGCTTGGGATATCTTCACTCACCTCAATAGGTATTAATGCTGCAATGATTGGAATGGTTGCCCACGGAATAATTACTGGTTTATTGTTTTTTGTTTCTGGTTCTATGGCACATACTTATCACACCAGAGACATGGGAAGACTAGGTGGAAATATGAAACTTCTTCCAAAGACTGGAGCCATTTTAGCTTTTACAGCTATGGCGTCACTTGGCTTACCCGGATTGGCAGGATTTTGGGGAGAATTTATGGCTCTCCTTGGAGCATATAATCCATTACCTGGTTTAAATATTACAATTTTTAGATCCTCCATGGTTGCAGGTGCAATTGGAACTGTTTTAACAGCAGGTTATTTATTATGGATGCTTCAAAGAGTTAATCTTGGTGAACCTAAAGAAGAATGGTTAGATAAAGAGCTTCACGATGCGGATAATTATGAGCTTGTTGCTTGGATACCTTTAGTAATACTTACTGTTCTAATCGGAGTATTTCCAAAGCTTATATTTGGAGCAACTAATGATGCAGTTATTGCTTTGGTATCTAAAGCGTTCGGAGGCTAAAAATTAATATTAATTATTTCGCTATATCAAGTGAATTAATAGTAATCCTAACGATTGTCGCTGCTATAACATTAGATATACTTTTACCAAGAAAATTTAAATTCATCATTGCAATGGTTTCAATTCTTGGATCGCTTTTTGCATTCCTTCCAATTATTTTTTCAATTTGCCAACTATACAACTCCAGAAATTATGTTTGAGGGAAGTTATGTAATTGATAAATTTTCTTTGATTCTAAAAGGCCTATTTATATTGGTTACGTATCTGACATTTTTATTGTCCGTAAATTTTGTAGAAAGTGATGAATATTACCAGGGAGAATATTATTTTCTTCTGTTAAGTTCTCTCCTTGGAGCATTAGTAGTAACCTCTTCAAGAGATTTACTAACAATGTTTATTGGAATTGAATTAGCTTCAACGCCAATGTTTCTATTATCTGGCTGGAAAAAAGGCGATCAAAAATCAAATGAAGGTTCAATTAAATTCTTTTTACTGGGAGTACTATCAGCATCTTTAATTCTTTATGGTTTTTCACTACTTTATGGAGTAACTGGAAAGTTAGTTTTTTCAGATATAGCTAATATTTTAATTCAGCAAGATCTTGCCCAATCACCTGTTGCTTTATTAAGCGCAATACTTATTTTGGCGGGTATAGGCTTCAAGATATCGATAGTTCCATTTCACTCTTGGGCACCTGATACTTATGAAGGTGCACCTTTACCAGTAACGGCTTATCTATCTGTTAGCTCCAAAGCGACTGGCTTTGTTGCATTAATTATTTTGATGTCAAAAATATTTTTTGAATCTGGAGATGGATTGGGGATAATACTTGTATTCATTTCTGGAATAACAATGTTTGTTGGTAATTTATCAGCTTTACAACAAACAAATCCAGTAAGACTTCTAGCATATTCATCGATTGCACAGGCAGGGTTTATTCTTGCCCCGATAGCTGTTGCAAACATAACAAATAATTTTGAAGATGGTGTCTATGCAAGTGTTACGTATCTAATTATTTATGCATTTATGAATATAGGTGCATTTTTAGTGATTAATTTGTTACAAAGAAATATTGACTCAGAAAACATGTATGACTGGGGAGGTCTTGCAAAAGAAACACCATTAGCAGGAATCTTTGCAGTAATATTTTTCTTCTCTCTTGCAGGGATTCCACCTCTTGGAGGATGGTTCGCAAAATTTGTAGTTTTCAGAAGCTTACTAAGCACAGGTGAAATTTTTGGATTATCTCTAGCTATAGTTGGTGCTATTAATGCTGTAATAGGCTTGGTGTATTATTCAAGAATTTCAAAAATTATATGGATGGATAGTCCAAAAGAAGATGTTCAAAAGACCGAAAATTCGATCATCCCAAGCCCACTAAAAGTTGTTGGTTTTGTAAGTTTAATTTTGACAATTGTATCTGGAATTTTTCCAGGCATATTCAGCAATCTAGGTGAAGCTTCATCAATATTTTTTAATAGCTAATTAAGTGGTAGAAAAAAAATTTATTGATTACCTCAAAAATAAATACAGTAAAAACTATTTATACTTTGATGAATTCATGCAGGAATGTCTTTATTCTGATTATGGATTTTTTGCAAAGGGCGAAGTCCGCTCCAGTAAATCTGGTGATTTTTTAACCTCACCAGAAGTATCTAATTATTTTGGATTATTTATTTCAAACTGGATTAAAGAAAATAGAATCAATAGCGATTCAAATATACTTGAAGTTGGAGCAGGAACAGGTTCACTTGCGAATCAGGTGTCAAAGTATCTTGAAAAAGAAATCTATGTTTCCGAAATTTCGTTAAATGCCCTAAAAGCACTTAAAAGGAAAAATTTTTTGGTTGATAGCAATTTAGACAACTATGGTTCATCTCAGATAAAAACTATTTATATGAATGAAGTGTTAGATAATATACCTTGTTCTGTCGGTATAGAAGTAGACAATACTTGGTATGAAAAAACAATTGAATTTACAAAAGATAATGAACTTAGATATGGAAAAGTAGAAATGCGTGAATCAAATCTTAAATGGATTAAAAAATATAATTTTTTAGATAACCAAGATAATGAGCTTGAAATTCAATACAATACAGAACAATTTTTAGACGAACTCATCAAAAAAGTTGACCCAAATCATCTACTAATTTTTGATTATGGATTCGAATACGAAGAGAGAAATCTAAAACCATATAAGTCATTAATTAGAACTTATAAAGAACACCATCTTTCAAGTGATCCAATAGAAATGCCTACGGAGACCGATATCACGTACGATGTAAATTTTTCCTTTTTAAAACAATATTTTGAAGAAAATAATTTTGAATACAAGATTATGAAACAATATGAATTTCTTGATAAATATGGTTACAAGGAAATTTATTCAAGTTTAAAAAACCAATTTGTAGAAACTTATGGCGTAGACCAACTTAAATTAAAATCAGATATTGTTGGGCTAGAAGCAATACATAATGATCGTGGTTTAGGAGGTTTTTACTGTATTGAGGCCAAAAAACTATAAGCCAGATAAATTATAATTAAAAATATGAATGTTTTAAAAACTACTACTTTACTGACGCTTATGACAGTTTTAGTAATATTTACTGCTCAAGCATTGGGTTTTGATCTTATTTTTTCCTTATTCTTTGCTTTTATCTTTAATTTCATAATGTATTTTTATTCATCTCGAATAGCACTTGCTTCAACCAGAGCAAGAAAACTTGAAGATGGAGAATATGATGAGGTTAGAGAAATAATTACTTTTCTTGCGCAAAAAGAAAAAATGCCAATGCCTGAACTTTATGTAATTGAAAGTGACCAACCAAATGCGTTCGCAACAGGGAGAAACCCAAAAAATTCTGCTGTTGCTGTTACAACAGGGATTATGAAAGTTCTAAACAGAGACGAGCTTGAGGGTGTTCTAGCTCATGAATTATCACATATCAAAAATAGAGATATTTTAGTATCAAGTATTGCAGCGATGCTTGCAGCTGCAATTTCATTTATGTCAAGAATAGCTTTTTGGGGTGGGGGACAAAGGGATAGAGGAACACATCCATTTATTATCTTGATAGCATTTATCGCAGCGCCTATTGCATCTTTAATAATTAGATTGGCAATATCAAGAACAAGAGAATATGGCGCAGATAAAACAGGTTCTTCCATATCTGGCAATCCACTAGCATTAGCCTCAGCTCTTGAAAAGATTGAGATGTATTCAAAAAACCCATTGAATGTTAATCCTGCGGTTAGTCAGTTGTTTATATCTGATCCTTTAAAATCATTTACTGGTTCTGGATTGAGAAAATTATTTTCTACTCACCCACCTACTAAAGAAAGAGTAAGAAGGCTTAGAGAGGAAGCTAGTGGAATTAGATATAGATAATACCGGAGACTCAACAGGTGTTTTTCCAAATGAACTAGATGCTAAATTATCATCAGGCTGGAGCTTGATAGATGTTAGGGAAGATGATGAATGGACATATGGACATCATGAAGAAGCAAAACATGTAAAGATGAGTGAAGTACCAGAAAGCTTAGAATTATTTGATCAGGAATCTTCTTATATTATTGTATGTAGATCAGGTCATAGATCAGGCAAGGTTTCAGAGTATTTAAATTCGATTGGTTACCAATCATATAATCTTATTGGTGGAATGAAAAAGATTTCAAATGAATCAAATAAAATTATCGGTTCTGATGGAAATCCAGGTATTATCATTTAAAATCAATTTGTGATTATTTGTATTGGAAATGCACTTGTTGATTCACTTCAACAAATCGAAGAAGATGTTATAGATAAACTAAACCTTAACAAAGCAAGAATGACTCTTGTGGATAAAGAGAGATCAAACTTTTTACTTAGCAATATGCCAAATCCAACTTATGCTGCAGGAGGCTCTGCAGCAAATACTGCTTATTGGATAGCGGCCTTAGGAGGCTCCGCAGGATTTATTGGTAAAGTCTCAGATGATGATCTTGGAAAACAGTTCAGGTCAAGCTTATCTGAGCATGGACTCAGTGACTTTACAGTTCTTGAAGAAGAGAATGAACAAACTGGATTGTGTGCAATTTTTATAACACCAGATGGTGAACGAACAATGAATACATATTTAGGAGCTGGTGCCCAATTATCAATGGGAGATCTTAATGAGGAGTCTATAAAAAATTGCAACATTTTATATATGGAAGGTTATTTGTGGGACAGGTTACCAAGCAAGGAAGCATTTATGTATGCATCATCGATAAATAAACAATCCGGTGGAAAAAATGCTTTATCCTTGTCCGATGTTTTTTGTGTTGAGGCACATAGGGACAGTTTTATTGATCTAATAAAAGAAAATATAGACTATGTATTTTGTAATGAAGATGAAATAAAAGCTCTTACAGAACAGGACTCAACAGAAAAGTCATTAGATTTTATAAGTAAAAATTTTCCTAAACTTAATCAACTTATATGCACATTAGGAGCTAATGGGGTCATAGTTATGAAAGAAAATAAACAGTATTTTTTTGAAGCTACAGAAGCAAAGGTTGTTGATAAAACAGGTGCAGGGGATTATTTTGCTGCAGGATATTTATTTGGAATAGAAGAAAAATTATCCATGCAAGAGACCGCATTAATTGCAAATAAAAGCGCTGCCCATGTAATTAGTGAAATTGGAGTAAGGCCAGAAAAACCCTTCACTCTTTAAATTTTTTTTATATCTTCTCGAAGCCTATTGAGATAAAGACCAGCAAAAATAAAAAGTGTTCCAATCACAAGATAGAGTAGAGCACCAAGTTCTGGAAATATTTCATAAATTAAAAACGAAAGATTAACTAATAAATCAATTGATCCTACAAAAAGAATAGTTTGACTCGTTAATCGAACACTTAACCATATCAAAACAGTTGAGAGTAAAATATTAAGAATTTTTCCGATTAATTCATCACTGCCAAGGTATGAATCAATAATTCCCATACCAGTCACTAATGAGATACTTGAAAGAAAATATCCTAGCCATTTTGGTTCAAATTCTTTAAATGTATACCTTAAAAAATATGAACCAATTAATAACTGAGAAGCACCATAAAGTAAATCATTAAAAGTATCAGAGGATAAAAATTCCAAAAGGTTGAATAAAAGTACTTGTGAACTAACAAAGAGTGTAAATTGTTGATATAAATATCTTGTCTTATTGAATAAATATATAGACAAAATAAAAATTAAAAAAGATGTTATTGTATTTGTAATTTCTTCTGCAGTGTTGAAAAATTCAAAAATAAATAAGAATGTAAAACCAGAAGCTCCTGTAGCTAATAAAAATAAAAAGTTTCTTAAAGTTTCATTCGAATCAAATAAAAATGTGTTTCCTTGATATTTTTTTTCAATATAAAAAGCTGAATAAAAAAGTACAAACGTAAATAAAATTAACAATATTAATTGAGCCCAATCTGGAATTTGCCCGATAAGTGGAGTTATTCCACTAAAAACTAAAAGTCCTCCAATTAGAATTATTGTTTTTGAAAGAGTTCCTTTTTCTGTTTTTTGTGGCTCACTACTTTCAAAACTTTCAATCGAAGAAAAAACATCTTCAGTTATTAAATCATTATCAAGCCATGTTTTTAGTTTTTTTTGAATTTTTTTATCCACAAACTAATCCTAATCAAATTAAATTACCTCTTACGAAAATTCATATTTAATCTAAACTTTAAAAATGACTAATTTTTGCCGGGATGCCCGAGCGGCCAAAGGGAGCAGACTGTAAATCTGCCGGCTATGCCTACGTAGGTTCGAATCCTTCTCCCGGCACACGCCCTCTTAGCTCAGTTGGTAGAGCACTTCCATGGTAAGGAAGAGGTCTCCGGTTCAATCCCGGAAGAGGGCTCACAAGTCTATAATTAATTTTAGATTTGGCGGCGTAGCTCAGTTGGTAAGAGCGCACGACTCATAATCGTGAGGTCGGCAGTTCAAGTCTGCCCGCCGCTACAACAAAATAAAGGAGAAAATAATGGCTTCAGATAAGAGACCACCAATTACATTGGTCTGTACTGAAACTGGAGATCACAATTACGTGACTACTAAAAATAAAACAAATACGCCAGATAGACTGGAGTTAATGAAATATAGTCCAAGATTGAGAAAACACACTTTGCATAGAGAAAAAAGATAGAAAAACTAGAAATTTACTTTATTCTTAATATTGATGGAAAATATCGCAAAACTAAATCACTTTGGTGAAGACGTCTCAAATTCCGAACTTGTGAAAAAATCACAACTTGGAGACAAAAGTGCTTTTGAAGAACTTGTAAAGCGTCATCAAGAATTAGTTTTTTCACTTTCCTTTAAATTAACTGGAAATCGAGAACTTGCTAATGATGTGGCCCAAGAAGCATTTATTAGAGCATGGAAAGCAATAGGAAAATTTAGAGGTGACTCAACTTTTGGAACATGGATTTACAGGATTACAGTAAATACAGCCTGGACTTTAAGAAAAAAAGCAAAGAAACACTACTCACTTAATATTGAAGATACTCAAGAACCAGTCGTCGTTGATGAGAAAAAAGATCCTGAACTTGTTGCTATTAACTCTGATTTATCTTTAGTTTTGAGAAAGGCATTAAATCAAATCCCTTTGGAACAAAGAATTATTGTTGAACTAAAAAATATCGAAGGCCGATCACATAAAGAGATTGCAGATTATTTAGATATTAGTGTCACGGCTGCAAAAGTAAGACTGCACAGAGCTCACCAAAAATTAAGAAATATACTTGAGGAAATTGAAGTATGAAAGATCTATTTGAAAATATAAGAGATAATTTAATTTGTAGAAGAAAAAGAAGTCTTATGATGAGAACTTATTTGAGTGGCAAATATTTCATGTTCGATTCAGATAATCATATTTCTTTTTGTCCTAAATGCCAGATTGCTGGAAAAAGATATAAAGCATTTAGGGAGGAACTAGAATCTGAGATAAATAAAGAAGTTGAAGTACCAAATGATTTTGTATCCAAAGTAATTGACTCTTTAGATAAAAAAATAAAAACGACTACTAATAAGGGTACAAAAATAATACTATTGTCTTTAATTGGTTTAATATCATTACTAATTTTAGTTTTTGGAATAAAGCGCTCTTCTAACGAAACTAATGATATTGAAAAAGATTAGGGGTGTAGCTCTAACTGGCAGAGCGCCGGTCTCCAAAACCGGAGGTTGTGAGTTCGAATCTCACCGCCCCTGCTAAGAGGTAATTATGAATGAAATGAATAGAGAAATGAGAAGAATGTCTGAGCGCGAGGAACGCTTGGCAAAAAAGGCTGATAGAAATATTGGAAAATACAACAATGAAAAAGTTTCTCGATTTAAAAGAATCTCTAATTATATAGGTGAAGTGAGAACTGAATTAAAGAGAGTAAATTGGCCCTCAACTCAAATCCTTTCAACATTTACCATTGTTACTATTGTCACAATAATTACAATGACCTTACTTATTTTTGGAATGGATTTTGGTTTTAAAAATACTCTAATTAGCATGTTATCTCTTGGAGGATAAATTATGAGCGAAGATACAGTTGTAGAAGAAGTAGAAGATCAAGAAGTAGAAGATCAAGAAGTTTCAGTACATCCTTATGATCTTCCAGGAGAATGGTTTGTATTAAACGCCCAGTCTGGTCACGAAAAAAAAGTTCAAACAAACATACTTACAAGAATTAAGAATTTACATCTCGAAGAAAAAGTTTACGAAGTTATCATTCCCACTGATGAAGTGGTAGAAATTAGAAACGGAAAAAAAGTTAATATTGAGAAAAAAACCTTTCCAGGGTATGTTCTTGTAAGAATGGATTTAGATGACACAACATGGTACGAAATTAGAAACACTCCTTCTGTAATTGGCTTTGTAGGTTCTGGTAAAGTTCCAATTCCACTTTCAAAAAGAGAAGTTGAAAGAATTCTTGGAACCAATGAAGAAATCGAAGTTAAGAAGGAAAGTCCAAAATTCAAACCAGATTTTGAGGTTGGTGAAACTGTTCGTGTGACTACAGGGCCATTTGCAGATTTCAATGGAATCATAGAGGAAATAAATTTAGACCAATCAAAAGTTACAGTATTAGTTAATATATTTGGAAGAGAAACACCTGTGGAGCTAGGCTTTACAGATATAGTTAAAAATTAATAAATTATGGCAAAAGAAGTTAAAGCAAAATTAAAATTACAGATTCCTGGTGGCGGAGCAACACCTGCACCACCTGTAGGCTCAGCATTGGGACAATATGGTGTAAACATAATGGACTTTGTTCAAGCTTTTAACAATGATACATCAAGCAGACAAGGTGAAACAGTTCCTGTTGAAATTGTTATATATGAAGATAATTCATTTTCATTTGAAACAAAAACAGCTCCTGCATCTTATTTAATAAAAAAAGCAATTGGTTTAGAGTCTGGGTCTCCTGAACCACATAAAGAAAAAGTTGCATCAATTACTAAATCACAACTTGAAACAATCGCGGAAACAAAAATGAAAGATTTAAATGCGAACGATTTAGAAGCAGCAGTAAAAATTATTGCAGGAACAGCCAGATCAATGGGAGTTACTGTAGAAAACTAATATTTTGGGAGACAAAAGTCGACTGTACCAAAAGGAGAAAAATGAAAAAACAAGGTAAAAGATATAAAGCTATAAAAAACCAAATTCCTGAGGAAAAACAGGAAATTTCCAATGCTTTAAAAATTTGTAAAGAAACTGCTAATGCAAAGTTTGATGAGTCCATTGATGTTGTCTTTTCTTTAAATTTAGACACAAAAGATCCAGAACAGAATATCAGAACAACTGTATCACTACCAAATGGAACTGGTAAAGATGTAAGGATTGCTGTTTTTGCAGGAGGAGAGGCTTTAACTGAAGCAGAAAAAGCTGGTGCAGATATTGTTGGAGGTAAAGATTTAGCAACAAAAGTTTCGTCTGAAGAAAAACTCGATGCTGATATTGTGATTTCCACTCCTGAAATGATGGCTGAGGTAGGACAACTTGGTAAAATCCTTGGACCTCAGGGATTAATGCCAAATCCAAAAACTGGGACAGTTACCCCAAATGTCGCAAAGGCAGTTGAGGATTTTAAAAAAGGAAAAGTCGAGATTAAAAATGATAAGTTAGGAAATATACATTTAAGCGTCGGAAAAGTTTCATTTGAAGAATCAAGTCTTCTCGAGAATTTAAATGAAGTCATTGCTGAAGTCAATAAAGCAAAGCCAGCCTCTGCAAAAGGTGATTATATTAAATCAGTATTTATATCCTCGACAATGGGCCCCTCGATCCCTATTGAGATAAATTCATAATTCACTTCCACTATTTTGCATTAACATATATACTTCAATAACAATTAAAACCAAAGACCGATAGTGGCTTGCCTTAATTTCTATCGCAGGTAAAAAGATGGTCCTTGGTTGCAAGGATTTTTTTATGGTAAGAAAAGATAAAAAAGATAAAGTAAAAGAGCTTGAGGCCTTATTTCAGGAAGCGAACACTCTAGTGCTATCAGAATATAGAGGACTTACTGTTAGTCAACAAACACAATTAAGAAGAAACCTGAAAAAAGCCGGAGCTACTTTTAATGTTGTCAAGATGAGTCTTGCAAAGAGAGCTGCGTCTAATGTTGGGTTCGAAGATATCTTAGATTATTTTTCAGGACCAACTGCAGTTACTGTTATTGAGTCAGACCCAGTTGAAGCAGCAAAAGTATTAAAAGAGTTTTCAAGTGACAATGAGTCATTTGTCGTTAAAGGCGGATTAATGGATCAAAAGCCACTATCTATTGATCAGCTTAATGTACTGGCATCAATTGAACCAAAAGAAGTTTTACTTGCAAAAATTGCTGGAGGATTTAATGCTCCATTGAACAAATTTGCATATGCACTAAAAGGTCTTACAAACAAAACAAGTTTTGCTTTACAGGCTCTTATTGAAAAAAAAGAGTCTGGCGAAGAAATTAGTAAAGAGGAGGAATAATGGCAAAAATGACAACAGAAGAAATATTAGGCGTTTTTGAAGAAATGTCTGTTCTTGAACTCAAAGAGTTCTTGGACGCTTTTGAAGAAAAATTTGATGTCACTGCTGCTGCACCAGTTGCGGTTGCTGCAGCACCTGCAGGTGGCGGTGAAGCTGCTGGAGGAGACGAAGCAAAAGATTCTTTTGATGTTGTTTTAGCAGATGCTGGTGGGCAAAAAATACAAGTTATCAAGGAAGTTAGAGGATTAACTAGCCTTGGCCTAAAAGAGGCAAAAGAACTTGTTGACGGTGCTCCATCTGATATTCTCACAGGTGCTTCTAAAGAAGATGCTGAAAAAGCTAAAGAAGCCCTTGAGGGTGCTGGCGCAACTGTAGAACTTAAATAATTTTTAACTTATTTGTTTACTTAAATATTAAGTACTAATATACTGAATCTTTCGGTAACACATTTAACATTTTTGAGGAGGCTTGTTGTCCGCTGTTCAGAATTCTAGGCTTTCGTTTGCAAAAATTCCCAAAGTTCTAGATATTCCAGATTTATTAATTGTCCAAAAAGATTCGTTTAAATGGTTTATTGAAGAAGGATTAAAAGAAATTTTAGATGAAATTTCTCCTATTGAAGATTTTTCTGGGAGATTTTCACTTGAATTTTTAAACCATTTCTTTGAAGAACCACTTAAAAGTCTTGACGAATGTAAAATAACAGACTCTACTTATTCACAACCCTTATATGTGACTGCACAATTTTTGGATCGTGAAACTGGTCAGATTAAACAACAAACTGTTTTTCTTGGAGATTTTCCAATAATGTCAGACACAGGAACATTTATTATAAATGGAACTGAAAGGGTAATTGTAAGTCAACTTGTGAGATCACCAGGTGTTTATTTCTCCCAAGAAATAGATAAAACTTCAGATAAAGAGATATTCATAGGAAAAATGATCCCTGGAAGAGGTGCCTGGCTTGAATTTGATACAGATAAAAGAGACACTGTTGGCGTAAGAGTTGACAGAAAAAGAAGACAACATATTACTGCTTTCTTAAGAGCTTTAGGAGTCATTGAAACAAAAGAAGAAGCTATTGAACTTTTTGGCGATTACCCATCAATTCAAAATACAATTGAAAGGGACCCAGATACTACTTCCGAAGCTGCCTTAATTGATCTTTATAGAAAACTAAGACCTGGTGAGCCAGCTACTGTTGAATCTGCAAGAAATCTTGTAAAGCAAATGTTCTACACACCAAAGAGATATGATCTCACAAAAGTTGGTAGGTATAAAGTTGAGCAAAAGCTTGGAAGAGATTATGGAGAAAAGGATGCTGAAACCTACTCGACTGAGGTTGAAGGTATGTTACAGATCGAAGATATTATCGACACCATCAAATATGTTATAGCTTTACATGCAGGGGAAGAGTCATTTGAAAACAAACTTGGAAGAACAATTCCTGTAAGGCTTGATGATATTGATCATTTTGGAAATAGAAGAATTAGAACAGTTGGAGAACTTGTTCAAAATCAAGTTAGAGTTGGCCTAAGTCGATTAGAAAGAGTAGTTAGGGAGAGAATGACTACTCAGGAACCAGAAGCAATAACACCTCAATCATTAATTAACATAAGACCAATCCAAGCCTCTTTGAAAGAATTCTTTGGTACAAGTCAATTGAGTCAATTTATGGATCAACCTAATCCAATTGCAGCTTTAACTCACAGAAGAAGGCTTTCAGCTTTGGGTCCAGGTGGGTTATCTAGAGAACGAGCAGGTTTTGAAGTTAGAGATGTTCACCCTTCTCACTATGGAAGAATGTGTCCTATTGAAACACCTGAAGGACCAAATATTGGGCTTATAGGTACCCTTGCTACATATGGCAGGGTTAACAGATTTGGATTTATCGAAACTCCTTATTGGAAAGTAGAGAATGGAGTCGTAAAAACTAACAAAGCAGTTTATCTCACTGCTTCTCAAGAAGATGAATATACAATTGCTCAAGCAAATGCTCCTTTAAATGATGATGGAACTTTCAAAAACAAAAGAGTCTTATCAAGACAAAATGGGGGACAAGTCTCTTTCGTTAGTGACAAAGAAATTGAGTACATGGATGTAAGTCCGAAACAAATTTGTTCTGTTACAACTGCATTAATCCCTTTCCTTGAACATGATGATGCAAATAGAGCTTTGATGGGTTCCAATATGCAGAGACAAGCCGTGCCATTGGTAACCACAGAGGCACCATATGTTGGAACTGGTATGGAAGAGAACGTTGCACGAGATTCAGGTGAAGCTTTAATATCTCCAATTTCTGGTGAAGTAATGTCAGTAACTGGTGATGAAATAGTTGTTAAAGAACAAGAGACAAATAAAAAACATACTTTTGAAGTCAGAAAATTTAAAAGATCAAATCAAGCTACTTCCGTAAATCAAAAACCATTGGTAAAAACCGGTCTAAAAGTAAAACCAGGTGATGTACTAGCTGATGGTCCAAGCACTCAAGGTGGAGAACTTGCATTAGGTAAAAATTTACTAGTTGCATATATGCCATGGGATGGATATAACTTTGAAGATTCAATAGTTATTTCAGAGCGTTTAGTAAAAGAGGACGTATTAACTTCTGTACATATTGCAGAACATGAAATTGAAGCCAGAGATACAAAACTTGGAGAAGAGGAGATCACTAGGGATATTCCAAACGTAGCAGAAGAAGTATTGATGGATCTTGATGAAATGGGAATCGTTAGGATTGGTGCAGAAGTAACACCTGGTGATTATTTGGTAGGAAAAGTTACTCCAAAAGGAGAAACAGAGTTAACTCCTGAAGAAAGACTGTTAAGAGCAATATTCGGTGAAAAAGCAAGAGAAGTGAGAGATACTTCTTTGAGAGTTCCTCATGGTGAAAGAGGAAAGGTTATCGATGTACAGATATTAAGAAGAGATGATGGAGCAGACCTTCCACCTGGCGTAAATCAAAAAGTAAGAGTCTACGTTGCTATACAAAGAAAAATTCAGGTTGGGGACAAGCTTTCAGGACGTCATGGTAACAAAGGAGTAATTTCAAAAATAAATCCAGTAGAAGATATGCCATTTTTAGAAGATGGAACACCTGTAGATATATTGTTATCACCTTTAGGTGTACCAAGCAGAATGAATCTTGGTCAAATTTTAGAAACACATCTTGGTTGGGCAGCAAACGAAGGTTGGCAAGATTTTAAAGGAAAGTCTAAGGCATCAGATGGAGCTAAACCAGGAACCCTAGTGTCAACTCCAGTTTTTGATGGGGCAGATGAAAATGAAATTCATGAAATTTTGAGAAATGTAAATCCAAATAGAGATGGTAAATTACTAGTTGATGAAAATGGAAAAGCTGATTTATATGACGGTCGAACTGGTGAAAAGTTTGATTCTAAAATCACAGTTGGATACACATATATATTAAAACTTATTCATTTAGTAGATGAAAAGATTCATGCTCGTTCAACTGGGCCTTATTCAATGATTACTCAACAACCACTTGGAGGAAAAGCTCAATTTGGAGGTCAAAGATTTGGAGAAATGGAAGTGTGGGCCCTTGAAGCTTATGGAGCAAGTTACGCACTTCAAGAACTTTTAACAATAAAATCTGACGATACAGTCGGAAGAGTAAAGGTTTACGAATCTATTGTAAAAGGTGACAATATTCCAGAACCAGGAATACCAGAGTCATTTAAAGTCTTATTAAAAGAGATGCAAAGTTTATGTCTAAATGTTGAAATTCTATCCGCTGGTGAAGAAATTTCTATGAAAGATATCAGTGATGAATATGTCAAAACAGCTGAAACATTAGGTATCGATATGACAAGACCCGAGGAAGATGAGGCTGAAGTATAATGGATAAAATTTTTGACGAATTAAGCATTAGTCTTGCAACATCTGATCAAATGAGAAGTTGGTCTTTTGGAGAAGTAAAAAAACCTGAAACAATAAATTACAGAACTTTAAAACCTGAAAAAGAAGGTCTTTTTGATGAAAGAATTTTTGGTCCAACTAAAGATTGGGAATGTTCTTGTGGAAGATATAAAAGAATTCGATATAGAGGTATTGTCTGCGAAAGATGTGGTGTTGAAGTTACAAGACGTGAAGTTCGCAGAGAAAGAATGGGGCATATAGAGTTAGCTGCACCTGTAACTCATATTTGGTACTTCAAAGGTGTTCCTAGCAGATTAGGTTACTTTCTTGACATGTCACCAAAAGAATTAGAAAAAGTAATTTACTTTGCAGCTTATCTTGTTGTATCTGTCGACGACAAAAAGAGAACAAAAGATTTATCTGAGATTGAAGAAGCTGTTGAAGCAGAAGTAGAAATTGTAGAAGAAGAGTTTACTGAATGGGAAGTTAAAAGACTTAAGCAAATGAAAGTTGAGATTAAAGCTATGGAGAACGCAAAAGTTCCTGAGGCTGAGATCCAGTTAAGAACTAAAGAGATTGAAAAAGAGATCAAACAAAAGCAAGCAAAATCTGACGCTGAAATAAAAGTTATCCAAGAAGCATTTTCTACCTTGAAAACTTTAAAGCCAAAAACCTTAATTGAAAATGATACTCTTTGGCGTGAAATGATTGATAAATATGATGAGTATTTTACAGGTGGAATGGGAGCCGAAGCAGTTAGAGAGCTTGTCCAATTAGTAGATCTTAAAGCTGAAATGGAAAAACTTAAAAGTGATCTAGATTCAAAATCAGCACAACGTAGACAAAGAGCTATACAAAGAATGAAAGTTATAAAACCTTTCGCTGACGGAAAAAACCCACCTGAAGCAATGATTTTAGAAGTGATACCAGTTATACCTCCAGAGTTGCGTCCAATGGTTCAACTAGATGGTGGTAGATTTGCTACTTCTGATCTCAACGATTTATATCGAAGATTAATTAATCGTAACAACAGATTAAAAAAATTAATTGAACTGGGCGCCCCAGACATAATCATTAGCAACGAAAAAAGAATGCTACAAGAATCTGTTGATGCTCTTTTTGATAATGGAAGAAGAGGTAGAGCAGTGGCAGGTGCAGGTGGACGAGGTTTGAAGTCACTCTCTGATATGTTGAAAGGGAAGCAAGGAAGATTTAGACAAAACCTTCTTGGAAAGAGAGTTGATTACTCCGCAAGGTCAGTTATTGTAGTTGGTCCGCATTTAGATTTACAACAATGTGGATTGCCTAAAATGATGGCACTTGAGTTATTCAAGCCATTTGTTATGAAAAGGCTAGTTGAACTTGGTCTTGCACAAAATATTAAATCTGCAAAAAGAATGGTTGAAAGATCTCGTGCTCAAGTATGGGATGTCCTTGCAGAAGTAATTGAAGAGCACCCGGTATTACTAAACAGAGCTCCTACTTTACATAGGCTTGGAATTCAAGCATTTGAGCCAATCCTTGTAGAAGGTAAAGCTATTCAAGTCCATCCGTTGGTTTGCGAAGCATTTAATGCTGATTTTGATGGTGACCAAATGGCAGTTCATGTTCCTTTATCAGCTGAAGCTCAAGCAGAAGCCAGAGTTTTAATGCTAGCTACAAATAACGTTTTATCACCAGCTTCGGGAAATCCTATAGTATCTCCAAGCCAAGATATGGTAATAGGTCTTTATTATATTACAGAGTGTCATGACGAGCTAGATACAGCTGAGTATGCATTTGCTGACTTAAATGAAGCGCAGCTAGCTTATGAAGCAGGTCATATTTCTTTACAAACACCAATCAAAGTAAGGGTTGGAAATTTAGCTGGATCTGAAGACATATATAATAAGATAAAAAATAGATTTTCTGAACTACTTACTCCAGAATATGTTTCTGGTGACACATTAACTAACACAACATTAGGAAGAATGCATTTCAACTCTATATTGCCTGATGACTTTCCATATATTGAGGCATCAGTAAGAAAACCAGAAATGAAAAAAATCATTTCAGAGGTTATTGAAACATATAACAAAGCTGAATTGAGACAGTTCTTAGATTCAATGAAAAAAGTTGGTTTTAATTTTGGTGCAAAAGCTGGGTTGTCCGTTGCCATGACAGATGTTAAAACACCACCAACAAAGAATCAAATTCTTGAAAAGTATGAAAATGAAGCCGAAAAAGTAGAAAAGCTTTATCTTGATGACATTATTACTGAGACCGAGAGAAAACAAAAAATTATCGAAATATGGAATGAAGCTACAGACCAAGTTCAGTATGCGATGAGTGCAGAATTAGAATCTGAAAGATTCAATCCTGTTGATATGATGGTTAAATCTGGAGCTCGAGGTAATATGATGCAAGTAAGACAGCTTGCAGGCATGAGAGGTCTTGTTGCTAATCCAAAAGGTGACATCATTGAAAGGCCAATAAAAAGTAATTTTAGGGAAGGGATGTCTGTTCTTGAGTATTTCATTTCAACACACGGTGCTAGAAAAGGACTTGCAGATACAGCGTTAAGAACTGCAGACTCTGGTTATTTAACAAGAAGACTAGTTGATGTTGCTGCAGGTATTGTAGTACAAAATAAGGGTGATGAAAACATTGACTGGCGCGGTACAACCAAATCTACAGTTGATGAAGAAGGAAGACCTAGCAAATATTTACATTCAACATTATTTGGAAGAGTGCTTAGCGATGACGTCAAAAAAGATAAAAAAGCAATAGAGTTTGGAGATGGTAAAAAGTTAACTAAAGGTACTTATATTGATGCAGAAGCTCTAGATGTAATTGGTAAGTCTGGAGTTGAATCAGTAAATGTTCTTACACCTTTCAATTCACTCGATCCTGAATCTATGGATCCACTATGTTATGGTTTCAGCCTTGCAACTGGAAAACCTGTTGAAGAAGGTGAAGCTGTTGGAATAATTTCTGCTCAATCAATTGGAGAGCCTGGAACTCAGCTTACAATGAGAACTTTTCACACTGGTGGTGTTGTTGGTTTGGATATTACCTCTGGTCTCCCAAGAATTGTTGAGCTTTTTGAAGCTAGAACACCAAAAGGTAAATCCGTTTTATCACTCATTAATGGAAAGATCAAATCTATTGATCAAACTGAAGAAGGCAACAGAATCCTTATTATTCAAAATGAGAAAGAAGAAATTGAATTATTAGTTTTGAGAAGACAAACTCTTCTCGTTAATCAAGGAGACAGTGTTGAAGCTGGACAAGCTTTAACAACTGGTCCAAAAGATCCAAAAGAAGTCTTACAAATCAACGGAGTTCGCACATGCCAAGAATATTTGGTAGACGAAGTACAAAAAACTTATCGTGATCAAGGAGTTGAAGTTCATGATAAACACGTTGAAATGATTGTAAGACAAATGTTAAGAAGGGTAAGAATTGTTAGACCTAACGATTCAGACTTCTTACCAAACGAATTGATTGATGCAACTTTATTTAGAACCATCAATCAAGGACTTGTAAAAGATGGTAAAACACCTGCCGAAGGTAGACCTGAACTGATGGGTATCACAAAAGCTAGCTTAGCGACAGATTCATGGTTATCAGCAGCATCTTTTCAAGAAACAACAAGGGTATTAACTGAGGCAGCAATGAAAAAGAGTACTGATGCATTGTCAGGATTAAAAGAGAATGTAATCATAGGTACTTTAATTCCTGCTGGTACTGGTTCAGAAGCTTATCAAAAATTAGCTCCTACCTTACCGGGCGCTCAAGAGGTATCTGAAATAGGATTTGCGACAGCACCATCAGAATCAGAAGAATCAGATAACGATGGTCTACCAAATCCAGCACAATGGCTAGCTATGTTAGGCGAAGAGGGAGATGAAGATACAGAGTAAAAACTTATAAAGAATTCATTGTTGTAAGTTCAAATCTGTCATATACTTCTTTTTCGGTAATAAAAAATTAACTTTTTTAGATTGGAATTTTTATGCCTACAACACAGCAACTAGTTAGAAAAGGACGTAAGTCCAAGGTGATGAAAGAGAAAACACCTGGTCTGAAGGGGTCTCCACAAAGGAGGGGCGTTTGCACGCGTGTATATACAGTTACACCAAAAAAACCAAACTCAGCTTTAAGAAAAGTTTGCAGAGTGAGGCTATCAACTGGTACTGAAGTTACAGCATATATTCCAGGAGAAGGACACAATTTACAAGAACATTCAATTGTTTTAGTAAGAGGTGGAAGGGTAAAAGATCTTCCTGGTGTTAGATATAAAGTGATTAGGGGTGCTCTAGATACAGCAGGTGTGACTGACAGAAAACAAGCAAGATCTAGATATGGAAGTAAGAGAGGCTAATCATCATGAGAAGAGGACCATCACTTAAAAGAAAGCCTGAAGCAGACCCTCTTTTCAATAGCGTTCTTGTATCACAATTAACAAATCAAGTTTTATTAGATGGAAAAAAAGACGTTGCACGAAGTATTGTATATAAATCATTAGAACTTGTTGAAAAACAAGCTGGTGGAGATCCATTGAATGTATTAAAAGCTGCATTTGAAAATGTTAAACCTCAAATTGAAACAAAATCCAGAAGGGTCGGTGGTACTAACTATCAAGTTCCGATGGAAGTTCCACATAGAAGAAGTACCACACTTGCAATAAGGTGGATTGTTGATGCTGCTCGAAAAAGAGGAGAAAAGTCAATGTCTGATAGATTAGGACGTGAACTTTTGGATGCAAGTAACAATACTGGAGCTGCAGTCAAGAAAAAAGAAGATGTACATAAAATGGCTGAATCGAACAGAGCTTTCGCTCATTACAGGTGGTAACAATATGTCAACTAGAACAGTAGATCTCAAAAACCTAAGAAATATTGGAATTATGGCTCATATAGACGCTGGAAAAACTACCTTAACAGAGAGAATTTTGTATTACACAGGTAAAACATACAAGATTGGTGAAGTTCATGATGGAGCAGCTGTTATGGACTGGATGGAACAAGAGCAAGAGCGTGGAATAACTATTACATCTGCTGCAACTACATGTAGCTGGAATGACCACACAATTAATATTATTGATACTCCCGGTCACGTTGATTTTACAGTTGAGGTTGAAAGGTCTCTTAGAGTATTAGATGGTGCTGTAGCTGTATTTGATGGTGTTGCAGGAGTTGAACCACAGTCAGAGACAGTTTGGAGACAAGCTGACAAATATAACGTACCAAGAATTTGTTTTATCAACAAACTTGATAGAACGGGTGCAAACTTTGATGATGACGTACAGTCAATCATCGAAAGACTTGAAGCAAAACCAGCTGTTCTTCAAATTCCTATAGGATCTGAAGCAGATTTTGTTGGAGTAATTGATCTTGTTGAAATGAAAGCACACACCTGGACAAAAGATGACGGATCTGAATGGGATATTGCAGATATACCAGAGGATCGACTTGAAGAAGCAAATACAAAACGGGCAGAACTTTTGGATGTCGTAGCTGAAGCAGATGATGAAGTACTTGAGAAATATCTTGGAGATGAAGAGCTTTCAGTTGCTGAAATTAAAAAAGCAATTAGAACAGGAACTCTTTCAGGATTATTCGTACCAGTTCTTGCAGGTAGTGCTTTTAAAAACAAAGGTGTACAACTTCTATTGGATGCAGTTGTTGATTATCTTCCCTCACCTCTAGATATAGAACCAGTATCAGGATTTACACCTGGTAAAGAAGAAGATGAAATTAGCAGAGAGCATTCTGACGAAGAACCATTTTCTGCACTCGCATTTAAGGTTGTAAGCGATCCACATGTAGGAAAGTTAACTTATTTTAGGGTTTATTCCGGTACCTTAAATAAAGGTGACAAAGTTGTTAATACGACAACAGGAAAAGACGAAAGACTTGGAAGAATATTGAGAATGCATTCAAACTCAAGAGAGGACATAGATTTTATTTCTACTGGGGATATTGTTGCAGGAGTTGGTCTTAAAAATGCAAAAACAGGAGATACATTATCTGATTCAGGAAGCCCTATTCAACTAGAATCAATGACGTTCCCTGAACCTGTTATCTCAGTTGCAATCGAACCAAAATCAAAAGCTGATGAAGAAAAGTTATCAGAGGGTTTACAAAAGTTAGCTGAAGAAGACCCTACCTTCAAAGTTAACTCTGATGAAGAGACTGGTCAAACAATCATTTCAGGAATGGGAGAATTGCATCTTGATATTCTTGTAGATCGTCTAAAAAGGGAATTTAAAGTAGAGGCAAATATTGGTAAACCTCAGGTGGCATATAGAGAGGCACTCAAAAAGAAGACTGATATTGAGGCAAAATATATTAGACAAAGTGGTGGTCGAGGTCAATATGGACATGTAATTATGGAACTTGAACCTATTGAAGATGGATATGAATTTGTAGATTTAATTAAAAGTGGAAGAATTCCAAAGGAGTATATTCCATCAGTAAATGCAGGAGTTGAAGCTGCAATGGAATCAGGTGTTCTAGCTGGATATCCGCTTGTAAATATGAGAGCAACACTAAAAGATGGGACATATCATGATGTTGACTCTTCAGAAATGGCTTTTAAAATCGCAGGGTCCATGGCGTTAAAAGATGGAGCAAAAAAAGCTGGAGTAAAACTACTGGAGCCTATTATGACTGTAGAAGTAGTAACCCCTGAAGATTTTATGGGAGATGTTGTCGGAGATCTTTCTTCAAGAAGAGGAAAGATAGCTGAAATGGGACAAAGAGGATCGGCAAAAGTTGTCAGTGCAAAGGTTCCATTATCAGAAATGTTCGGTTACGCAACAGATTTGCGTTCCAGAACACAAGGCCGTGCAACATTCACGATGCAGTTTGATAGTTATGAGGACGTCCCAGACGCTATAACAAAAGAGATAACTGCAAGTGTTCGTGGAGTAGAGGTTGAAGTTTAAACTTTGTTTCAGAGTTTAAACTTTTAAAGAAGGAGAAAATATGTCAAAAGAGAAATTTGACCGAAGCAAGCCTCATGTGAACATTGGTACAATGGGCCACATTGACCATGGAAAAACAACATTGACGGCCGCAATAACAAAAGTTTTGGCTGATGCTGGTGCGGGTGAGGCAACTGCTTTCGATGAAATTGATAAAGCACCAGAAGAAAAAGAAAGAGGAATCACCATTCAGATAGCACACGTTGAGTACGAGACAGAAAACCGTCACTATGCTCACGTAGATATGCCAGGTCACGCAGATTATGTTAAAAACATGATCACTGGTGCTGCCCAGGTTGATGGAGCTATTCTTGTGGTTTCAGCAGCTGATGGACCTATGCCGCAGACAAGAGAGCACGTTCTACTTGCGCGACAAGTTGGTGTACCAGCAATTGCTGTTTTCCTCAACAAAGTTGATCAAGTAGACGACGATGAATTATTAGACCTTGTCGAAATGGAAGTTAGAGAACTTTTAAATGAGTATGATTTCCCTGGAGATGATGTTCCAGTCGTGAAAGGTTCTGCGTTAGCAGCTCTTGAAGGAAAAGAAGATGGTGTAAATGCTGTTCTTCAATTAATGGAACAGGTTGATTCATATATAGAAGAGCCTGTGAGAGTAGTAGACAAGCCTTTCTTAATGCCAGTTGAAGACGTCTTTTCAATTACTGGTAGAGGAACAGTGGTTACTGGAAGAATTGAACAAGGTATTGTAAATGTAAACGATGAAGTAGAAATTGTTGGTATTCGTGAAACTACCAAATCAGTTTGTACTGGTGTTGAAATGTTCAGGAAACTCCTTGATGAGGGTAGAGCTGGAGACAACGTTGGTTTACTTTTAAGAGGTATTGATAAAGATGATGTGGAAAGAGGACAGGTTATTGCTGTTCCTGGCTCCATAACACCTCATACAAAATTTGAGGCTGAGGTATATGTTCTTACAAAAGAAGAAGGTGGAAGACACAATCCATTCTTTAAAGGATATAGGCCACAGTTCTATTTTAGAACCACTGATGTTACGGGAGAAGTTTCTCTAGCTGATGGTACTGAAATGGTCATGCCTGGTGATAATGTTCCAATTTCTGTAGAACTTATATCTCCAATTGCAATGGAAGAGGGCGTAAAATTTGCGATTAGAGAAGGTGGAAGAACTGTTGGAGCAGGACAGGTGACAAAAGTTATAGAGTAATTAAAACTTAACCGGGAGTAGAATTCTACTCCCGGTTTTTTTTGGGGAAAAAATGGCAAAGCAAGAACAGCAGATAAGGATAAAGTTAAAAGCATATGACAATTATGTTGTAGACGAGTCTGCTCGTAAAATTGCCGAAACAGTGATGAAAACACAAGCAAAAGTGAAAGGACCGATCCCTTTACCTACTCAAATCCATCGTTATTGTGTTATTCGTTCTCCCCATGTAGATAAAAAATCGAGAGAACATTTTGAAATGAGAATCCATAAAAGATTAATTGATATTGTCGAACCAACACCTAAGACCGTTGATTCTCTTATGAGGTTAGATTTACCAGCTGGTGTAGAAGTTGAGATCAAATTATGAAATCAATTATTGCAAAAAAAGTAGGCATGACCCAGCTATTTGATGAAAATTCAATTTCAATGGGTGTAACTGTGCTTGATGTTTCAGGTTGCAGAGTGGTTCAAATAAAATCTAACGAGAAAGATGGATACAGTGCCGCACAATTAACTATTGGTTCTGCAAAAAATGTAGCCAAACCTCTTGCAGAACATTATAAAAAGTACAATGTTGAACCGGGGGAAGGACTTTTCGAAGTACCTTTTGATGAAGAATCCCCACTTGAATCAGGTAAAGAAGTAAAAATTAATGATTTTTTTGAAGTTGGTCAAAAAGTAGACATAACCGGATTTTCAAAAGGAAAAGGTTACTCAGGTGTTATGAAAAGACATAATTTTTCAGGACAAAAAGCAAGCCATGGTGTTCATAAAGTTCACAGAGCTGGAGGGTCAATTGGTAATGCCTCTTATCCAGGCCATGTATTTAAAGGAACAAAAATGTCAGGAAGAATGGGTAATCAGAAAAGAACTATTCAATCAGTAACCGTAGTTGCAATAAATGAAGAAAAAAATTATTTACTTGTGAACGGATCAGTACCAGGCAACAAAGGAAATATCGTTCAAATCAGCTCAGCTATAAAGGTTTCGTCATGAGTATTAAGTTGAAATCATTTTCTTTAAAAGATAACAAGACCTCAAATAAACAATATGACTTTGAACTAAACGAAGAGATGAATACAGGTCTTTTACACCAAGTTACTAAAGCTAACAGAACAAATGCAAGAAATAATACTGCGAGTGTTAAAACAAGATCACAAGTCTCTGGAACAGGTGCAAAACCTTGGGTACAGAAAGGAACTGGTAGAGCAAGACACGGGTCTTTAAGATCTCCTATTTTTGTAGGTGGAGGAATAGCTCACGGTCCAGGCGGAAGAGTGTACAAAGACAGAACACCCAAGAAAATGAAAAAGAAATCATTATATATGTCTGTATCAAACAGAGTATTAGAAGAGTCAGTTTTTGTTGTAGATGGAGCTGGACTTGATTCACCTTCAACAAAAGCAGCATCAAATGCAATAAAAGAATTATCAATTTCCAAATCCTTTGTTTTTGTTTACGGAGAAAATGACGATTCCCTTGTAAAGTCATTCAGAAATCTTTCAAATTCAAAGCTTACTTCCGTGACAAAACTTTCAACTTATGATGTTATTTCAAATGAAGCCTTAGTTTTTAGTGAAAACGCTATAAATACATTTTTGGAGCAAAGATGAAGTATTTAGAAGATATACTTATAGCTCCTCTTATCTCTGAAAAGTCATATGACAGAATTGCTAACTCAAATTCATACACTTTTTTTGTGCACACAAGTGCGACTAAGCCTGAAATTAAGAAAGCAGTTGAAGAAATTTTTGATGTTGAAGTTCTATCTGTCAACACAATGTATAAAAAAGGAAAAAAGAAAAGATTTGGTTATGTTATTGGTCAACAAAGTACAAGAAAAGTAGCAATTGTTACTTTACAAGATGGACAAACTATTGAGGCATTTGGAGTATAGGTATGGGATCAAAAAAAATTAGACCAATTACTCCAGGAATGAGAGGACATGTAACAGGTGATTTTAGTGAAATTACTAAATCAAAACCTGAAAAAAAACTTTTACAATCAAAAAAGTCAACCGGCGGTAGAAACAATAAAGGAAGAATTACATCTCGACACAGAGGTGGTGGACATAAACAAAAATATAGAGTAGTCGATTTTAAGAGAGTCAAAGACGGTATACCGGCAAAGGTTGCTGGAATAGAATATGACCCAAACAGAAATTCCAGAATTGCTTTACTTCATTATGTTGATGGCGAAAAAAGTTACATTATTGCACCTGAAGGGGTTTATGAAGGCAGCATGGTAGAGTCTGGACCTAAAGCTGAGATAAAAGATGGAAATTGCTTACCATTAAGGAACATTCCTGCAGGTACATTTGTACATGCAGTTGAACTAAGACCTGGTGGTGGAGCTAAGATGGCAAGGTCTGCTGGATCATCAGTTCAGCTTATGAGTAAAGAATCCGGTCTTGCACTGTTAAGACTCCCATCTGGAGAGATGAGAACAGTCTCAATGGATTGTAGAGCAACAGTTGGAAGCGTTGGAAACGCAGAAGCTGAATTAACAAAACTTGGAAAAGCTGGAAGAAAAAGATGGAAAGGTGTCAGGCCTCAAACAAGAGGTGTTGCTATGAATCCAGTTGATCACCCACTCGGAGGTGGAGAAGGAAAGTCATCTGGTGGTAGAACTCCTGTAAGCCCATGGGGAAAGCCGGAAGCAAAAACAAGAAAAAAGAAAAAATATAGCAATAAATCAATTGTTAGAGGAAGGTCTCAAAAAGGTAGAAATTAATCATGTCAAGAAGCTTAAGAAAAGGACCATTTGTAGACAATCATCTCTTAGTGAAAGTTGAAGAAGCACAAAACAGTGGTAACAAAAGTGTAATTAAAACATGGAGTAGAAGATCTACAATAGTCCCCGAGATGGTAGGTTTAACAATTGCAGTTCATAATGGTCGACAACACATTCCAGTTTTTGTAACGGAAGCAATGGTTGGTCATAAACTAGGTGAATTTGCTCCGACAAGAACATTTAAAGGACACCCAGGACAAAGCTAATGGAAAATCAAACAGTAACTGCAAAAAGTAAATATGTAAGGCAATCACCTTACAAATTGAGGTTAGTATTGAATCTAATTAGAGGACTGCCTGTTTCTGAAGCCTTAGATATTCTTAAATTTACAAAACGAAGAGCAGCTGATGAGATATCACAAGTTGTTGAAAGTGCAATCGCAAATGCTGAGAATAATTTTGGTTTAAGCTCAAGTGATCTTTATATTTCAAAAGCTACTGCAGATGAAGGACCTACTCTAAAAAGATTTAGACCAAGGGCTAGAGGTAGAGCCGGAAGGATAAATAAAAGAACATCTCACTTGGTAATCGAACTAACTACAGCAGACGGAGAATTGTAATGGGACAAAAAACACATCCTTACGCATTTAGAATTGGAATTGTTAATGACTGGAAGTCACGTTGGTTTAGTGATAAAGAATACACAAAACTGGTTAATCAAGATTATAGAATTAGAGAGTTCTTGTCTTCGCAGTTAATTAAAGGTGCAGTTTCTCGAATAGATATAGAAAGAACAAGGGACAAGGTCCAAGTTGACATACATACAGCTAGACCCGGTGTTGTAATTGGTAGAAAAGGTGCAGAAGCAGATAGGTTGAGAAAAGGACTTGAAGAATTATCCAGCCAACCTGTAAAACTAAATATTATTGAAGTTAGAGAGCCTGAACTTGACGCCCAATTATTAGCAAGAGCTGTTGCAGACCAATTAGAAAACAGAGTTGCATTTAGAAGAGCAATGAAAAGAGCTGTAACAGGTGCTCTTAAAGCTGGAGCTGAAGGTGTAAGAGTTGAATGTTCTGGACGACTCGGTGGCGCAGAGATGGGTAGAAGAGAATGGTACCGTGAAGGCAGAGTCCCATTACACACTTTACGTGCCGATATTGATTTTGGAAGAGCAGCAGCTCAAACAACCGTAGGTTCAATTGGAGTAAAAGTTTGGGTTTACAAAGGTGATGTCGTAGGTTCAAACAAACTAAGACAAGATAAAATTGCAGCTGAAGCTAATTTAGCAAGTGGAGGACCTGCTACTGGAAGAGTTAAATCTGTTAAATCTCGTGTTGAAGCTGCCGTAGGTGAGACTAAAAAATCACGAATTCTTGAAGCTGGTGGTGGTAAAAAAACAAATGAATCATCATCAAAGATTGTTGAAGCAGGTGGGGGTAATCGGATTAGACCTAATGAGGCAACAGAGCAATTTGAACAAGAAAAATCAATAATGGAAGAAGAATAAATATGTTAATGCCAAAAAAGACAAAACATAGAAAATCACATAGAGGTAGAAGAAGAGGTCTTTCAAAAGGTGGTAATGAAGTGACGTTTGGTGATTATGGACTTCAAGCTGTTGAGACTTCATATATAACTGCACGTCAAATTGAGGCTGCAAGAATAACGATTACAAGAACAATGAAAAGAGGGGGAAAGGTTTGGATAAACATTTTTCCTCACAAACCAATTACAAAAAAACCCGCTGAAGTTCGTATGGGATCAGGAAAAGGTAACGTTGAGTACTACGTAGCAGTTGTAAAACCAGGAAAAATAATTTTTGAAATATCTGGTGTTTCTGAAGAAATTGCAAAAGAAGCAATGAGAAAAGCAGGACATAAATTGCCAATTAAAACAAAATTTGTAAAGAGGAATATATGAGCATAAATGATTTGAGAGAATTATCCATTATGGAACTTGAAAATAAAATTTTAGATCTTAAAAAAGAATTAATGGACTCAAGATTTGCATTAGCAACGAGTCAAATCGAAGACACTTCAGTATTTAAAAAAATAAAGAAAGAAATTGCACAGGCAAACACAATATTAAATCAAAAAATCAATGACATGAATGTGGATGAGAATAATGAGTAGTGAACCAAGAGCATCTCGAAAAGTAAGAACAGGAGTCGTTGTTTCTGATAAAAGAGACAAAACAGTTACCGTGTCTATTGAATTACAATTTCAACATCCAAAGTATGGAAAAATTGTTAAAAAAACAAGAAAGCTTCATGCCCATGATGAGAGTTTTGATGCGAAAGTTGGGGACACTGTAAAAATAACTGAAACTAAGCCAATATCTAAAACAAAAATGTGGAGAGTTACTGAGATTGTTGAGAGAGCAAGATGATACAAAAAGAATCAAGATTAAAAGTTGCTGACAACTCTGGCGCAAAAGAGGTGTTATGCATAAAGGTAAAAGGCAGTTCAAAAATTAGATATGCAGGTTTGGGAGATGTTTTCACAGCAACCGTAAAAGATGCTGTTCCTGGTGGCCAGATAAAAAAAGGTGATATTGTACAAGCTGTTGTTGTCAGAACTAGTAAAGAAACAAGACGTAAAGATGGTACCTATATTAGGTTTGATGAAAATGCATGCGTGATTTTAAACGATCAAGATCAACCAAGAGGAACAAGAATCTTTGGACCAGTTGGTAGAGAATTAAGAGAGAAGAAATTTATGAGAATTGTATCACTTGCACCGGAGGTTTTGTAATGAAAATACAAAAAGGTGATACAGTAAAAATTATTTCTGGAAAAGACAATGGTAAAGAAGGTAAAGTTTTGCAAGTATTTCCAAAAAAGAATCAAGTTTTAGTTGAAGGGATAAATGTAAATAAAAAACATCAAAAACCTCAAGGCCAAACGATGCAAGGAGGAGTTATTGATAAAAGTATGCCAATAGATGCCTCTAATGTTGCACTGGTTGTCAAAAAAAAGAGTGGAAGAGTAAGATATAAGTTTGATAAAAATGGAAATAAATTTAGGGTTTTAGCACAAACTGGAGATGAAGCATGATTCCGAGGCTTAAAGATCAATATAGAACTCAATTAATTGAAGAACTAAAGAAACAATTAAATATTGAAAACACTAATGCTGTTCCAAAACTAGAAAAAATTGTTATAAATATCGGTGATGGAAAAGCTGCTACAGATGGTAGAGCACTTGAATCAATGGTTGATGAACTAACTGCAATATCAGGTCAGAAACCAGTTATAAAAAGAGCTAAAAAATCAATCGCGGGTTTTAAAATTCGTGAAGGAATGCCAATAGGGGTTTCTGTGACACTTAGAGGAAATAGAATGTGGGAATTTTATGATCGGTTTGTACAGGTAGTAGTCCCAAGAATTCGAGATTTCAGAGGATTTAGTAAAAAATCATTTGATGGTAATGGTAATTTTTCTCTTGGGCTGAACGAGCAACTGGTATTTCCAGAAGTTGAATATGATAAAGTCAGAGACATCAGAGGAATGAATATAACAATTTGCACTACCGCAAAAGATAATTCAGGCGGATATGAGTTACTTAACTCACTTGGCTTTCCGTTTAGGGAGAATTAATTATGGCTAAAAAAAGTAAAATAGTTAAAAATAATAAAAGGGAAGAAACAGCAAATTTTTATTCATCAAAGAGAAAAGAATTATTAGCTGTAATTCGTGACCCTGAATCTACTTATGATGAGAAAAGGGAAGCACAAAAAAAGATTGCAAAGATGCCCAGAGATGCATCCGCAACACGTCATCGTAATAGGTGCCAAGTAACAGGACGACCTAGGGGTAATTTAAGAAAATTTGGAATGTCACGAAATACTTTTCGCGACTTGGCACTCAAAGGAGAGCTTCCAGGAATAAAGAAAGCTTCGTGGTAAAGATGGTAAATGATCCTATTTCAGATTTTTTAACAAGGGTTAGAAATGCAACACTTGTGTCAAAATCAAATGTTGAGATTCCACACTCAAATTTCAAATTTGAGCTCGCAAAACTTTTTAAAGATGAAGGTTATATTAGTGACGTAGAAGTAAAAGGCGATGGAGCAAAAAAAGTTTTAAATTTGACTATCAAATTTTCAGATGAAGGAAAATCTGTAATTGCTGGTTTAAATAGATTATCCAAACCAGGGAGAAGGGTTTATTCTTCTTTTGACAAACTCCCAAGAAACAACGGAGGCTTAGGTACTGTTGTAGTTTCTACTTCAAGAGGTTTATTATCTGATTCAGAAGCAAGAAAAAGAAAGCTTGGGGGAGAACTTATTTGTGAGGTTTGGTCATGAGCAGGATTGGTAATAAACCAATTGAGATACCCGAGAAAATTGAAATCAATATTGATGGAAACAAAATCAACGTCAAAGGTCCAAAAGGAGAACTGGTTACTGAGGTGCTTGAAGAAAAAATAAAGTTTGAAATATCTGATAATGTACTTCAATTCACAAGAGAGTCAGATGAGAAGCAAGTAAAAAGTTTACATGGTTTATATAGATCATTAGTAGCAAATAATATTGTCGGGGTTAGCGAAGGATATTCAAAGACTCTTACACTACAAGGTGTTGGACACAGGGTTACATTAAAAGGTAATGATCTAGAGATACTTTGTGGCTTTTCACATCCAGTTATATTTAAAAAAGTAGAAAATATTACATTTGATGTACCAGATCAAAATACAATCAATGTCTCGGGCATTGATAAAGCTTTGGTTGGGCAAGTCGCAGCGGATATTAGATCAATTAAACCACCTGAACCTTATAAAGGTAAAGGCATCAGATATCAAGACGAATATGTAAGAAGAAAAGCTGGTAAAGCAGCAGTAGCAACTACAGGAGCGTAGAGTGAAAAGTTTAGATTCAAGATCAAAAAGAAAAATTAGAATCAGAAAGAAAGTGTATGGTGATGCAAGTAAGCCGCGTTTAGCTGTATATAAGAGCAATAAAAATATATATGTACAAGCAATTGATGATTTAAATCAAACAACTATTGGATCAGCAAGTACATTATCAAAAGAGCTTAAGAGTGATAATTTAAGTATTGATACTGCAAAAAAAGTTGGAGAATTAATGGGCGACATTCTTAACAAGAACAATATCAAAGAAGCAGTTTTTGATCGTGGAGGATATATTTACCATGGTAGAGTCAAAGCTTTAGCTGATGGTATAAGAGAAAAAGGTATAAATTTCTAATGGCTGAAATAGAATTACAAGAAAACGTTATTCACATAAATAGAGTAGCAAAAGTAGTTAAAGGTGGTCGAAACTTTGCATTTACTGCTTTAGTTGCTGTCGGTGATGGAAGCGGTAATGCTGGAATAGGTTACGGAAAAGGTTCGGAAGTTCCGCTTGCAATACAGAAAGCTATTGAAAACGCAAAAAAGAACATTCATCCTATACCTATGGCTGGATCAACGATAGTACATACTACTACTGGAGAACATGGCTCTTCTAAGGTTTTATTAAAACCAGCTGCTCCCGGTACAGGTGTAATTGCTGGTGGTGCAGTTCGACAAGTACTTGAGGCAGCAGGAATTAAAGATATTCTTGCTAAGTCTTTAGGATCTCCTACTCATTTGAATGTTGCGAAAGCAACTCTTAATGGATTATTAGGTCAAAGAACACCAGATGAAGTAGCTAAATTAAGAGGTAAAAATGTTATGGAAATTGCTCCAAAAGGTTTAGTTGATGCATATGAAAATACAAAAGCCGAAAGAAAGTTAAAGGAAGATGCCAAAGGTTAAAATTACACTTAGAAGGTCACTTATTGGACAAGGTTTTAAAGCAAAAGAAACTATAAAGTCTCTTGGATTAAAAAAAATCAATTCTTCAGTTGAAAGAGAGGTTGACGAAAGTCTTACAGGGATGCTTAATAAAGTTGCACACCTTGTAGAAACAGAGGAAATTAAATGAGTAAAATTAAATTTCATCATTTAAAGCCAACCCCAGGTTCAACTAAATCAAAAATTCGCAAAGGAAGAGGAGAAGCTGGAAAAAGAGGAAAAACTGCTGGAAGAGGGACAAAAGGAACAGGAGCAAGAAAAACAGTACCTGCATACTTTGAAGGCGGACAAATTCCACTCTATAGAAGAATTCCAAAACTTAAGGGACTAAAAAATACTCCTAAAATGTCGTATGTGGTTGTAAATGTTTCTGATTTACAAGATAAAAACCTTAAAGGCGATATTGATCCAGAAATACTTCAGAAAAATGGATTAACAAGAAAAAAGGGATTTGTAAAAATTCTTGGTAACGGTGAAATTACAAATAGTGTCAACGTAAAAGCACACGCTGTAAGTGAATCTGCGAAGAAGAAAATTGAAGATGCTGGTGGTACTGTAGAAGTTATAGAGATTTAATATGAAGCTTTCGATTTTCAAATACATGTTTAAAATTCCTGATCTAAGAAAAAGAATTATTTTCACTTTGTTAATGTTCGGAGTTTATCGATTAGGAGCAGCAGTTCCTGTACCAGGGGTTGATTTAGAAGCTGTTCAAAGACTGACCGACTCAGGTTCTCAAGCAGGTATTTATGGACTACTAAATTTGTTTTCTGGGGGAGCATTAGAGACATTTTCAGTTTTTGCATTAGGTATTATGCCTTACATCACTTCAAGTATTATTTTGCAATTATTAACAGTTGTAATTCCAAGGTTGCAAAAGCTTCAGGAAGAGGGAGAATCAGGAAGAAAAGTAATCACACAATGGACAAGATATATTACAGTTGTGCTTGCATTGTTACAATCTACAGGTTTAACTTATATATTTTCTCGTGGAAGTTTAACTGGAGGTATATCTTTAATACCAAACTACACGCCGTCTAGGGTCGGATTAATTGTTCTAACAATGACTGCTGGAACAGCATTCATCATGTGGTTGGGAGAATTAATCTCTCAAAGAGGCATAGGAAATGGAATGTCTTTAATTATTTTTGCAAGTATCATAAGCCAATTACCAGCTAGCTTTGGTGGTGCATATCAAGTGACTGCTGGACAAGGTAGGATAGGTCAATTTAGCTTTTTAGTTCTTATGTTTTTCCTCATGATTGTTGGAATAATTTATGTAGAGCAGGGTCAAAGAAGAATTCCAATTCAATTTGCTAAAAGAGTAAGAGGTAGAAAAGTTATGGGAGGTCAAAGTACATACATACCTTTAAAGGTCAACAGTGCTGGTGTCATTCCTGTTATTTTTGCAACCAGTGTACTTTTCTTTCCAGCACTTATTGCAACTTCCCTTCCCCAAGATAACTCAATTACTGCAGGAATTAGAAACTGGATTGATGTCAACCTAGCTAATTCACAAGGTACTAGCTGGTTTTATATTTTCTTTTTAGGAATGTTGATAATATTCTTTACATATTTTTATACCACTATCCAATTTGATCCAGTCAGACAATCAGACATGATAAGAAGACAGGGAGGTTTTGTTCCTGGTGTTCGTCCAGGTATATCAACAACAAATTATTTATCACACATAATTAGCAGAATTACTCTTCCTGGATCAGTTTTCCTTGCATCTGTAGCTGTTTTACCATCAATTGCGTCAGCGATTTGGGATATTCCTTTGGGCTTCAGTGGTATATCAATACTCATTACCGTAGGTGTAGCACTAGAAACAATGAAACAAATAGAGAGTCAATTAAGTATGAGAAATTACGAAGGATTTATTGATTGACAAATATCACTATTTTTCTTGGACCACCAGGTGCAGGAAAAGGAACTCAGGCTGAAAAATTATCTGAAACTTTTAAGCTTCCCCATATATCTACTGGGGTAATGTTAAGAGATCATGTTGAAAATGAAACAGAACTAGGTCTCATAGCTAAAGACATTTTAAACAAAGGTAATCTTGTATCTGATGATTTAGTCACGGCAATGTTGATTGAAAGGATAGGAAAACCTGATTGTGATAACGGAGCTATATTAGATGGATTTCCCAGGACAATCGCTCAGGCAGAAAGTCTTGAGATTGATGACTTGAAAATTAAAAACGTAATTTTATTTGAGGTTAATGAAGAAGAATTAGTTAAGCGTATGTTGGATCGTGGAAGAGAAGATGATACCGAAGAATCCATAAAAGTACGATTTGAAGTTTATAAAAAAGAGACTGCTCCATTGGTTGACTATTACAGCAACAAGGGAGTTCTAAATTCTGTAAATGCATTTGGTGAGATTGATGACATATTCAATGAAATTTCAAAGTTTATGAAATTATGATTACTTACAAATCAAATGAAGATTTTATGAATATGAAAAAAGCGGGAAAAATAGTTGCCACCATTCATGCAGAATTACAAAACATTTCTTTACCCGGAACAAAAATAGAAACATTAGACAAAAAGGCAGAAGAGATAATTAAAAAATCAAATGCAGTCTCAAATTTCCTGAATTACAGAGGATTTCCTTCATACATTTGTGCATCACCCAATGATGTTATTGTTCATGGAATTCCAAAAAATTTTGTTATAGAAGAGGGTGATATATTATCAATTGATGTTGGTTGTACTGTAAATGGGTTTCATGCAGATGCAGCTCTCACTTATGGAATAGGACAAATTTCTAGTGAAGATCAGAAGTTAATCGATGTTACAAAAAAAGCCCTTTACGAGGCAATAAAACTTGTAAAGGATGGTCAAAAGCTAGGGACTATTGGTAATAAAATTGAAAAAATTGGTAAGAAAAATTCTTACGGAGTTGTCAGAGAATATGTTGGTCATGGGATTGGACTAGAAATGCATGAAGATCCACAAGTACCAAATTACGGTATCAAAAATAAAGGATTTAAGTTAAAAAAAGGTATGGCAATCTGCATTGAACCAATGTTCAATTTAGGTACCGCAGATACAAAAGTTGATGCAGATGGATGGACTGTAAGGACTGCTGATGGAAAAAAATCCGCTCACTGGGAACACGTAATAGGAATAATGGAGGATGAAGTATGTATTTTTTCAGAATTGTAATTTTTCAAAATTTGTTGGTAATAGTTCATAATCAGACTAATCTAGTTAATCGGTCTTAAAATCAGGTAATTTTGGTAGAAAAAGAAAAGAACATAATTAAAGTACAGGGGACTGTAACTGAAACTCTTCCAAACGCCTCATTTAAGGTCAAGCTTGAGAGTGGAGCAGAAATCTTAGCACATGTATCAGGAAAAATGAGAATGAAGTATATTCGAATTCTACCTGGTGATGTAGTAGAGATGGAAGTATCACCATATGATCCTACAAGAGGTAGGATTACTTGGAGACATAAATGAAAGTAAAAGCGAGTATAAAAAAAAGAGGTCCTAACGATCAAATAGTTCGTCGTAAAGGCAAGCTATATGTTATCAATAAAAGGAACCCAAGACATAAGCAAAGGCAAGGTTAAGTTTGGCTAGAATTTCAGGTATTGATATACCAAGAGAAAAAAGAGTTATAGCTTCACTCAGATACATACACGGTATTGGCGCAAAACGAGCAGAAGACATTTGTAATGATCTCGAAATAAATCCTGACACAAGAGTGAACAATCTTACAAATGATGAGATTGCAAAAATAAGAAAATATATAGAATCAAATTTTAGAGTTGAAGGTGATTTGAGAAGAGATGTTTCACAAAACATAAGAAGAAAAACTGAAATTGGAACTTACCAAGGTATTAGACATAGAACGGGATTACCTGTAAGAGGTCAAAGAACTCACACTAATGCAAGAACAAGAAAAGGTCCAAGATTTGCTATTGCAGGTAAGAAGAAAGTTATGAAATAGTGGCTGAACAAAAATCAAAGAAAAAAAATAAAAAAAATATTCCTTCAGGCGTAGCGCATATAAAAGCAAGTTTTAACAACACTATAATAAATATTTCTGATACAAACGGTGAAACAGTTGTATGGACATCTGGTGGTTCTGTTGGATTTAAGGGTTCTAGAAAATCAACTCCATATGCTGCCCAAGTTGCAGCAGAAGAGGCTGTTAGACGAGCAACAGAATTTGGTATACACAAATTGGATATAATCATTAGTGGTACAGGTGCAGGTAGAGAAACAGCAGTAAGAACTCTTCAAAATATGGGAATGGACGTAGGAACTATCAAAGACATAACACCAACCCCACACAATGGATGTCGTCCTAAAAAGAGGAGAAGAAACTAATGGCTAGATATACAGGTCCTAGAGTAAGAGTTTCTAGAAGAATTGGATTTAACGTTTTTGAGAATAGAAAAGGTGACAAAGCACTTCAAGATAGACCATACCCACCAGGTGAAAATGGTAAAAAACGTATGCGTGAAACAGATTACGGAACTCAGTTAAAGGAAAAACAAAAAGTTAGATACATGTACGGTGTAATGGAAAAACAGTTCAGAAATTATTATAAAGAAGCTACTCGAATGCCAGGAATTACCGGTGAAAACTTGTTGGTACTTTTAGAATCTAGAATCGATAATGTTATCTATAGGGCTGGATTTGCATCTACTAGACCACAAGCTAGACAGCTAGTTTCTCATAGGCATTTTAAATTGAATGGGAACCTTGTAGATATTCCATCTATACAGGTCAAGCCAGGAGATAAAATTGAGCTAAAAGATCAAAGTAATGATTTAATAATTGTTCAACATACCATTGATACTGGACAAGACAGAGAACCTGCATCATGGCTAAAAGTTGATGAAAAGAAGAAAAATATTGAAGTTTTAAACCAACCTACAAGAAATGACGCAAGTCAACAAATTGAAGAACAATTAATAGTAGAACTTTATTCGAAATAGAATATAGGAGAGGAGCAAAAAGTGTTAATTTTACAAAGACCTGAAATATCACAAGAGGATCTTGGAAAGTCAAGAGCAAATTTTGTTATTGAACCACTCGAACCAGGTTTTGGTTTAACCCTAGGTAATACAATGAGAAGGGCTTTATTATCAAGAGTCCCAGGTGTTGCTGTAACTGGAGTAAAAATTGATGGAGTGAACCATGAATTTACTTCTGTTCCAGGTGTTGTTGAAGATGTCCTTGATATCTTACTGAACCTAAAAAGATTAGTCTTGAAGGTAGACGATCAAGAAAGCCATACATTGACAGTAAAAGCTAAAGGCCCAGGAGAGGTGAAAGCTGCACAAATTCAATGTCCAGCTGGTGTTGAAGTTGTTAACACAGATCTAAAAATTTGTACCCTTTCAAACGATTCAACATTAGATATGGAAGTTTCTATAGCTCATGGAGTTGGGTATCGCTTAGCTGATAAAAATAAAACAAGTGATTCAAGTTTTATTCCAATAGATTCTATATTTTCACCAGTTGTAAAAGTAAGCTACGCTGTATCACCAACCCAAGTTGGTCAAGTTACCAACTACGATAAATTGAGCTTGGATGTTGAAACTGATGGCTCAATTGAACCTAGTGAAGCAATTTCTTCCGTCGGTAAAACTTTAGGTGAATTGTGGAAACTGTTTGCAGATATTGATGAAGGAGTTGGACTTGAATTAGGTGAACTTACCATTTCAGAGGGTAGCTCACCAGACTTGTCATTATCAGTAGATGCATTAGATTTGTCTGAGAGACCTAGAAATTGTTTGGGTAGGGAAAATATAACAACAGTTGGTCAAATTTTAGAATACACAGAAGATGACTTGTTAAACCTTACAAACTTTGGACAAAAAAGTTTGGATGAACTTGTAGCAAAATTAGATGAACTTGGTCTCAGCTTGCCTACAAGCTCTGACTTGAATTCGGACGATAACTCAGATGCCTAAACCTAGAAGAGGCAAGTTGCTTGGGGGGTCATCCTCTCATGAAGATCAAATCATTGGCAATTTGATTGCATCGTTAATTGAATTTGAGAAAATAGAGACGACTCTTACAAAAGCTAAAGTTACAAAGCCTTATGCTGATAAGGTAATTACAAAAGCTAAAAAGGGCTCACTTCATGATAGAAGACAAGTTCTAAAATTTATCCAAAATAAAGCAGTTGTAGCAAAGCTCTTCGATGAGATAGGTCCAAAATATCAAGATAGAGATGGTGGGTATACCAGAATAACTAGAACAAGTTATAGAAAAGGTGATGGGGCTGAACTCGCAGTACTTGAGTTAGTCTAACTTGAATACCTTCAAAGACGTTTGGAAACAATTCAAACTATTTATCAGATTTGATTCTGAAACAATTTTAAAAATAAGCCAAGACAGATATGAGACTGGTAATGCATTTCTAGTTGTCACAATTAGCCTTCTTGCTCTTTATGCTCCAATTTTCTTAAATTCAAATTTAAGCAATATTTTTGATTTAATATTTTTTGGAGTTCTTGATGGAACATTTTCTTGGGTATTCTCAAGTCTTGTAATGTGGTTTGCCCTTGGAAGAATATTTAAAGAAAACATAGATTTGAACGCAGTCGTAACAATTACAGGATACTCTCACGGCCTAATTGGTTTTGTCGCACTTTGGTATGTTATTCAAAGTTCATTAATGAATTTTGGAGAAAGAATTAATCAAGTATTTATTCTTTTGATAATATTTTGGATTTATATGACTGTTTCAAAATCGCTTGAATCGGGATTTTTTATTGAAAAAAGAAATACGCGAGTTGCATCAGCAATATTTATTTTTATACTTTTTTGGACATCCGATCCATTAAAAATCATAATTTAAATTGCCTACCTATAAAATAGACATTTCCTACAATGGAACCAATTTTCATGGTTTTCAACAACAGCCAAAAAATAGAACTATACAGGGTGAAATATTAGAAGTTCTTGACAGACTTATTGATAATTATGAGCTTAATTATTCTGGAAGAACAGATTCTGGTGTTCATGCAAAGTCACAAATAATATCTGTTCGTTCGCAACATGAACTAAATAGTAAATTTGTACACTCGTTTAATTCCTTAATAACAAATGAGATAAGAATGAACAAATTGAGTAAAGTAAAAGACGAATTTAATCCGAGATTTGATGCAAAATCAAGGGTTTACAGATATTTTATTCTTAACAATTCAAAGGAATTACCTTTTTCAAAAGATTATGTCTACTACATTGAAAAAAACTTTGAACTTGAACACCTAAATAATATTTCAAAAATTTTCTTGGGTGAAAAAAACTTTCAAAATTTCTCTAAATTGAGAACTTATCAGACACCAATGAGAAAAATTTTGTTAAGCAAGTGGTCAATTCAGAATTCAAAATTTATATACACAATAGAGGGAAACTCGTTCCTTCATAATATGGTTAGATCTATTGTTGGGTGCCAACTTGCAGTTATAGATGGAAAAATTTCAATCAATGACCTCAAAAAGTCATTATTGAATCCAAATGATACCAGGTACAGATTTATGGTTCCAAGTAGTGGGCTACATTTATGGAAAATCAAATACTAGTTTCCATAAATATGAATACAATTTATACTTAAGTCTCGTTACGATTCTTTAAGGTTTTATGAGTACAAAAACGACATTTGATGGTGTTGAGTCATCTGAAAGAAATTGGCATTTAGTTGATGCAAGTGGACTACCTGTAGGTAGATTAGCTAGTGAGATAGCCCAAATATTAAGAGGAAAGCATAAACCACAATTTGCTCCTCACTTAGATGTAGGAGATTATGTTGTAGTAATCAATGCATCAAAGATTCAGGCTACTTCAAAAAAACCTGAGCAAAAAATGTATTATGATCATTCAGGTTATCCTGGTGGTTTAAAAGAAGAATCATTTAATTCCTTAAAAAAAAGAAAACCGGAAAAAATTATAGAACGAGCAGTCTGGGGAATGCTTCCAAAAAATAGACTAGGAAGATCAATTTTAAAGAAATTATATGTTTATAGAGATGAAACTCATCCACATGGTGCTCAAAATCCATCTGAACTAAGTTTTGATATAAAGAAAGTAGTTGAATAATGAGTAAAACAATTTTAGGAACTGGAAGAAGAAAAACATCTGTAGCAAGAGTTATGTTGAGTGAAGGTGAGGGAAATTTTGAATTCAATGGTAAAACAATTGAAGACTATTTTCCAAGCCCCTCAATGAGGATGACAATCAACAAACCATTTAACGTAGTTGGGATGGAAAAAAAGTTTAATTTAAAAGTTAATGTGAATGGAAGTGGTTTATCTGCCCAAGCTGATGCTGTAGCTTTAGGTATTTCCAGAGCATTAATTCAATTTGATCCAGATCTTAGACCAAAACTAAAAAAAGCAGGTCTTCTAACTAGAGATGCTCGTAAAGTTGAAAGAAAAAAATACGGACTAAAGAAAGCCCGTAGAGCAGAGCAATTTACTAAAAGATAATAATTCATTGAAGAAGTATTTTGGTACTGATGGTATTAGGGGTATTCCAAACGATACTTTAAGTAAAGATCTTATATCCAAAATATCCGCATCTGTTGAGCAACATATAAATCCTAAAAAATATTGGTGTCATTTCAGATACACGTTCATCCTCAGATGAAATTCTTAATTGGATTTCCATAGGATTTTCAAACAAAGTAAATATTTAT
>QCMT01000004.1 GCA_003213625.1 OCS155 cluster bacterium AG-422-J23
GTGAAGAAGTATGTAACCCAACTAATTTACTTGAACTTCTTCGTTGTACAGAAGATCTCATAAATCTTACAGATCCAACTGATCCAACTGATCCAACAGATCCAACTGATCCATTTATCGATGACTTTTGTGATGATATGATTCTTGAAGAAGGGGATGTATGTGAAGGACCACTTACAGATGAAACAGGTAATGATTTTCTAGAATGGGATGATAGTGACGACGATATATACTTTACAGACGGTAGTTATAATGTTACATACATTTACCGTGAAGACAGCATAAACCTTGCAGCAACGGGTATTAATTTAGATTACATTGTTATAAGCGGCTCAGTATTTTTAATTGGTGGACTGTTTCTCTTTACATCTTCTCGAAAAAGAAAACTCATGGAAAGTGAGATCTCCTTAGAAGACATTTACAAGCATGCTTTCAAAGTAAAAACAAAAATAGAAAAACAAATCCAAGAAAAAGTTGAAATAAATATCGATATTAATAAATTTGCTCCATATGCTAAAAGTTTTACTACTTATCAATCTGAAATCCAAGCCCTTGATAGTGAGCTTCAGTACACTTTGGTAGCAGTAGAAAATATAAGATCTATTTGTGAGAAGGAAAATCGAGAGCTTACAAAAGATATTTTAGAAGAACGTTTAAGTTTAATTTCAAATAATTTTCAGATTATCTATTCAGGTGAAGAATTAGATTCAAAGACCTTAAAGAAAAATGTATTTGTTCCAAAAAAAGATACAAAAAAGATTAAGAGAAAATTTTATGACAGAAAAAAAATGAAGAGGCCCGCTCTTAGTCTTGCAGTGTTATCGATATTTATTGGGATGGGTTTTGGAATCTATGCAACACAGCAGATGTTTTTATCAAATGTTCAACAAGACAATGCTCAAGCCTATCTTGAAAAAATTTATCTTGGTGAGGAAGTAAAGGAAGTTAATCAAAGTGAAATTTTTACAAATCCTTTAAGATTATTTCAAAGTGATAACCCTGTTTTTGAAACACTACAAGAATTAACAGTGATAGATCAAAGTGCAAAGATTGAAGAATTTCAACCAACAATATTTGGCCTACTTGAAATACCAGATATAAATGTAAATCAATATGTTGTTTCAGGCACTGATGAATTAAGTTTACAGTTTGGTCCAGGTCACTATCTTGGAACAAAGCTACCCGGTTCAGGTGGAAATGTAGGAATTGCTGGCCACAGAACAACATATGGAGCACCTTTCAGTCGATTAGATTTAGTTGAAATTGGTGATGAGATTTTTCTTACAGTAGGATCAAATAAATATTATTACATTGTAGATGATATTGAAGTGGTTGATGCCAACACTGGTGATTATGTTCTATTTAATAGAGGTGATGACAGGTTAACATTGACAACTTGTCATCCAAGGTACTCAGCGAGAGAAAGACTCGTTGTTTCCGGAATTCTTACCAAGATTGAAAGTGGAAATTAAATGAGTATTGAACCATTAAAAAAACAAGATGGAAGATTACTTCGGGCACAAAGAACTTATGATGATGTTCATAAGAGGCTGATAGAAAGTGCGGTAGAATTATTTAATAACCCACTCATTTCTCCTGATAAGATTTCAGTCTCCCAAGTCGCTAAGCATGCTGGAGTTTCTGTGGCAACTGCTTACAATCATTTTCCAGAGAACAAATTAGATATTTACGGTTCTTTATTTCAATTAGGATTTAAAGATGTAGCAGATGAGTTGCGTGCATTTTTAGAAACCTCACCTGAGCCAAGTAGTGCAATAGTTATGTTTTTAGATACAATCGCTAATAAAGTTGTAGAACTAGGCAATGCTATTAGGTTTGCTTGGTTTGAAGTAAGAGATATTCAGGCATCGGGTAAATGGATACAGGGAGAACCTTATGATGTTCTTAAATCTTTATGCAAAAATTATGATCCGGAATCTGCTGATGATCTTGCGGATGATATATTCCAGTTATTCAATGGATGTACATTTCTGTGGTTACGTTATGACCCAAGCTATCCGGTCTGGTCAAAATATACAGATGAATGGTATGTTGAGAATATAAATAAAATTTTTGAAAAGGCAACTAGAATCCAAAAGTAGTCCATGAAAAAAAGTCTAATATTTTTGTCATTCCTCGTTTTTTTTAATGGCTCATTTTTTAATCCAACTTTGGATACTGAAAATATTAAGCTCGACTTAAAAAGATTAGATAATGAAAAAATATTGATCGAATGGTCAGTAGATTTTGAAATCTATGATGATATTGTCCTTCAAATTTCTCATGACAATAATCTTGAAACAATTCAAATAGACAGCCCAGATGGCCAACTTGAGCTTTGTTGCTATCCAGATTATGTAAGGGTAACACTTCGTGTTTTTGTTACAGATTTTGAAGATATTACAGGACCTGATTGTCCAGCAGAGCAATGTAAAAAAATTATTGAGATGGAATATATAAATCAAAAATTATTAAAAATAATCCCACCACCAACAACAACTTCAACAACTACTACCACCTCTACCACAACAACAACTCTTCCACCACCCCTCATCGAGGAAACTGAATTTTTGAACATTGAAATAACAAATGAATTGATTACTTCTATTCCTTTATTTGAGGATGTAGATCTGACAGATCAAGAAAAAAATAGTATTGCTGTAATTATCTCAACAGGAATAATTTTTTTATTTTATATTGTATTGCTCTTGCAGGAATGGTTTAACAAAATTATTTCAACGAATAACATTCGATGGTTTGCCAGAGATAGGAACATTCGTGGTTCAAAGAAGTTTGTTACTTTAGTTAAAGTTCTTTTTGTACTTTTTTCAACTGCATTTTTAATAGGTTTTGTTGAGGAAGGTGCAGATTTATCTCTAGATCTTGAAAATTTAGCAATATTTATTGCTGCACTCGTAGGATTAATCGCAGTTACTTTGTTTTATGAGGGAACAGAGGGTTTAATTGAAAATAAAGTTTTTAAACAAAAAGTAAGAATTAAATGGGCCCCGCAAGCAATATTTTTTGCCGGAATTTCTACTCTTGCTTTTATTTATTTTGAAATGCCAATTGGTTTTATATTTGGGTTTTTTGCATCTGCGTACATCACTGGAAGAAGGAATACAGCAAAACTATCACCAAAATTTTACTCAACAATTGCTTTAAGTCTTGCAGGGTTTGGTTTCTTCTATTTAACATCTACACCTCTTATTAAAGATTCAACGGTACTGACAGCAGTTGTAGCACTTAGCTACTTGATGTGTTTAGAGGGAGTTTTATTTAAGTCACTGCCCGGGGGTGGAAACGAGTTATTCGAATCTCTTTCTGACTCAAAAGGTGTTTTTAAAATATTTCCACTTTTAAGTTTTATATTCGGCTTGTGGTTGTTTATAAGAATTCTTATTGTTCCTCCAGATAGTGAATTTGCCAACATGCAACAAGATTTATTAAGCATGGGTTCATTTTCTTTAACCTTTGCTATTGGCCTAATTGGATACATTTTGACAATATTTATTTTAGGTTTATTTATAAAAGTAAAAGCTAGAAGATGAATAACAGCTATGTAAATTCATTTATTCTTTTCTTGTTAGTTGTTTCTTTAGTTGTAATAAATTTCAATCAAGAAGAAGAGACATTTGAAGTTGAGCAAGATGAAGAAATTCAAGTCATTGATACTTCCACAACATCAACAACCACTTCTTCCACAACATCAACAACTACTTCTTCCACAACATCAACAACTACAACTGTTTATACAGGTCCATTTGCAGAATACGAAGGTTTTGAAGGTACAAATCAAACTACTTTGGATAAACTTGTCAAACAATTACCTACGTTACTGTTACAAATAATCGAAACTAACAATATCAGTATTATTAATGGTTGTCATCAATATGGGGCATCACTTGTTGGGAGGTGTCCTTATGGAGTATGGGATCCAAGCGGAACTAGCTCAGATGGAACCAAAAATGCAGAATGGACACTTTCTATTTGGATATCGAATAGAGCTTTTTCAGCTGGAGTTTCCTATGATGTTTTACTTCATGAATCACTTCATGCATTCACGTATTCAACTAGGAACTGTCCAAAAAATTCAACAACTTTGTACCGACAAGATGCACGGGATTTTTTTGGAGGGGAAGAATATTTAGTTGATGCTCTTGTGCGTTATTATGGTGGCGCATACAATCATTACAGAACAGCAGGTGAACTAGATTCAAGTGAACAAGAATATTTAACTAGTTACATTAATACTTGTTCAGCTTAAAAAAAATTTAAATGTTGTTAATTTAAAATTGCTATGTATATAATAAGAATGTCTTTCAGACAAACACAATTCACAAACCATTCCAAACCATGAATGTTTTGAAATTAGGAGAAATATGTCCGCAAGGTCACAATTACAATCAAAACCAGTAGCAGATCTTCGTGAAATTGCTGATGGTTTAGGTCTTGAACACAAAGGCCTACAAAAAGCAAAGTTAATAGACCTTTTATTAGAACAAGGTGACGCTATTGGCGATATTGCAGATGGTGCTGAAGAAGAAGTAGCAGTTGTAGCTTCAGATAATGATATGCCATCAGTTGTAAATTCTGGTGATAGCCAAATTAAAGAGGGTGAAACAAGGGAGGGTATTCTTGATATCTTGCCAGAGGGTTATGGATTTTTAAGATGTAGTGGTTATAAACCAAGTGAGATGGATGTATATGTACCAGCGGGAGCAATCAAAAAATTTAGAATGAGAAAAGGCGACCTCGTGACGGGACCAATTCGTGCACCACGTGCAAAAGAAAAGTATCCTGCATTAGTTGAACCTAAGACTGTAAATGGAGCTGATCCAGAACTTTTGGCTCGTAGAGTAGACTTTGATAAACTTACACCTCTTTTTCCTGATGAGAGACTAAAACTTGAGATTGATGGTGAACCAGAGCGACTTGTTGGAAGAATCGTAGACCTAATTGCACCTATTGGAAAAGGTCAGAGAGGATTGATTGTTTCTCCACCGAAAGCTGGTAAAACTACAATTCTTAAAGAAATTGCAAACTCTATTACTGCTAACAATCCAGAAGTTTATTTAATGGTTGTCTTAGTTGATGAAAGACCAGAAGAGGTTACCGATATGCAACGTTCTGTTGACGGAGAAGTTGTATTTTCAACCTTTGATAGACCACCAGATGAGCACACTCAAGTTTCTAAATTAGCTATCGAAAGAGCAAAAAGATTAGTAGAGGAAGGCAAAGACGTTGTAATTTTATTGGATTCCATTACAAGACTTGCGAGAGCTCATAACTTAGCGACCCCAGCTAGTGGAAGAATTCTATCAGGTGGTGTTGATTCGACTGCTTTAACTCCTCCAAAACAATTTTTTGGTGCAGCTAGAAACATAGAAGGTGGAGGAAGCCTAACAATTCTTGGTACTGCACTTGTTGAGACTGGATCAAAAATGGATGAAGTTATCTTCGAAGAGTTTAAGGGAACTGGAAACATGGAACTTCGTTTAGATAGACAACTTGCAGATAAAAGAGTATTCCCTGCGATAGATGTTACTCCATCTGGAACTCGTGAAGAACAACGACTTGTATCACCAAAAGAACTCGAATCATTATGGACTCTTAGAAGAGTTCTTGTTGGCCTTGAGGGTGGAGCAGCAACAGAATTATTAATAGATAGGCTTAAAACTCTCAAAAGCAATGACGCATTCTTAAAGGATGTCGCAAAAACCAATAAATAAAGTAAAGTAGACACTGTGAAAAAAGATATACATCCCGAATATAAAGAAGTTGTTTTCAGAGATGAAGATGCTGATTTTGCATTTCTAACAAGATCAACCATTAAGACATCTGAAACAATTACTTGGGAGGATGGAAAAGAATATCCGCTTGTAAAACTAGAAATATCTAGTGCAAGCCATCCTTTTTTTACTGGAAAACAAAAACTGGTTGACTCTACAGGTAGAGTTGAAAGATTCAAACAACGATACGGTTCAACAAGTACAAGACAAGCACCTAAGCAAGAAGTTTCTTCTCAAGAAGAAGAATAACTTCTTTAATCCCTTTTTCTCATGTCTGAAAATGATATTTCTTATGGTGGACAAGCTGTAATCAGTGGTGTCCTAATTCAAAGCCCAAAGGGTTGGTCAGTTGCTGTAAGAAATCAAAATAATGAAATTGTAAAGTTCTTTAAAGAGAGAACGCCTTTGGTTAGAAGGCCTGGTATTTTTAAACTTCCATTAATGCGTGGTATTGGAGCACTCATTGATTCTTTATATGTTGGATATCAAGGTTTAACAATGTCTGATGAAATATATTATGAGGATGAGCCAGAACCAACACTTATTAATAAAATATTTAACTATGTTTTTATTGTTGTGTTTCTCTCGCTCCTTATTGCAGGACCAAGATTACTGATCGATTTGATTGAAACAGATCAGACATCGAAAGGGTTATATGAGGGACTTTTACGTGGAATAATCGTTGTTCTATACATTTTCCTTATTGGAAAAACAAAAGATGCACAAGAGCTATTCGAATTTCACGGCGCAGAGCACATGACCATTGCAGCTTTTGAAAATAACAGAGATCTTAATCTTGATCATATAAAGACTTTCCCTAAAGAACACATTCGATGTGGAACCGCATTCATATTTTTGATAGTTTTTGTTAGTTTGTTAACTCTTCCATTTATTCCAACATTGAGTATTTTCATGACACTTGTAACACGTATTGTTCATGTCTTTGTAGTTGCCATGCTTTCATATGAGATACTTAAATTAAATTTTCAATACTCAGGCTCACTTTTTTCAAGATTTTTTAGCACTCCTGGAATATGGATGCAGAAAATGACAACAAAACCTCCATCTGATGACCAGATTGAGGTCGCAAGAGTTGCTATGGCAAACTGTATAAAACATAGTGAAAATACTGATGAACTTGATACTTTTCTTGAAAATACAAAAGAGGTAACTCATGGATGAAACATTAATTAAAAAACTTACAGCAATAGTTGAATCACAAAAACAATTAGAAGATGATCTATCAAAAGTTGATATCTCAAGTGATCCAAATAAATATGCTGAGATGGCAAAAAAACACAGTGATATGTCTTCAATTGTTGAGCTTTTCAGACAATGGGAAACACTAACTTCAGACATATCAGATGCTGAAGAGTTGCTTAATGAGGAAACCGACGAAGAGATGAAGAGTGAATATGAGGACATCATTAAAAACTCAACTGCTGAGATTGAAAACATTGTTACAAAAATAAAAGTTGGCTTACTACCAAAAGACCCATCTGATGAGAAAGATGTTCTTGTAGAGATCCGTCCGGGAGCAGGTGGTGAGGAAGCATCTATTTGGGTTGGGGATCTATTTAAAATGTATTCACGTTTTGCGGAACGTAACTCATGGAATGTTGAAAAGATAGAGATGACTGATTCTGATATGGGTGGATATAGCAAGGTTATCTTTGCTATAAAATCTAAAGGTGTTTATTCAAAACTTAAATTCGAAGCTGGTGCACACAGAGTACAGAGAATTCCTAAAACAGAGTCACAAGGAAGAGTCCATACTTCTATTGCAACCGTAGCTGTCTTACCTGAAGCAGAGGAAGTAGATATAGATATTGATCAAAATGATTTAAAAGTCGATGTCTACAGATCTAGTGGACCAGGTGGCCAAAGTGTGAACACGACAGATTCAGCCGTACGAATCACTCACGTTCCTACTGGGCTTGTTGTCTCCTGCCAAGATGAAAAGTCACAACTACAAAATAAAGAAAAAGCTATGAGAATTTTAAGAGCAAGATTATTAAAAGCACGTCAAGACGAAGCAGAAGCTGAACGAGCAAAGAATAGAAAAGAACAAGTAGGTTCTGGTGAGCGATCTGACAAAATTAGAACTTACAATTATAAAGACAACAGGGTATCTGATCATCGAATCAACTTAACCCTGAAGAAACTAGACCAGGTATTAGATGGTGATTTAAGTGATTTTATTGACGCTCTGATAGCAGATAATGAAACAACAAGACTTGCAACATTAGAGGAATAATTGGATATAAAATCTATTCCAAATCATGAACTTGAGAGGTTAAAACAAAAAGCTCAAGAAATCTCTGGTAGTAAAACAGAATATCAAAATGAATATTCAACATTACTTACACGCAGGTTAAATCACGAACCAATTCAATATATTGAAGAATTCATGCCCTTTTATACTGTCCAGTTAAAAGTAGATGAACGTGCATTAATTCCAAGACCTGAAACAGAGTATTTGATCGAGATAATTAAAAACAAGGTTGTAAAACCAAAAAGTATATTAGATGTTGGTACTGGTTCTGGGTGTATAAGTCTGATGATGAAACATTTATATCCAGAAGCTGAAGTAAAAGGGATCGATATCTCACCTTTTGCTATTCAATTAGCTACTGAAAACGCAACCCTCAATGGAATGAATATTGAATTCATCCAATCAGATCTCCTTAATGAAGTAAGTAGTAATAATTTTGACTTAATAATTGCAAACTTACCATATATACCAAGTAGTGAAATTGAAACTCTTGATTTGCAAGTCCTTAATTACGAACCTTTAAATGCACTTGATGGTGGAGATAATGACGGGATTAACATTATTCAAAACCTTATAAATCAAATTGATCATAAAGAATACAAAGACTTTGAAATATTTCTTGAGATTGATGAGAGATTTGGCCAGAAAGTAGTTGAATTATTGAATAACTATGACGATGTAGAATTAATTAAAGACTTGGCAGACAAAGATAGGTATGTTTATGCAAGGCGATAATATCTCACAAGCAATAGATGCAATTAATAAAAATGAAGTTGTTGGTATTCCCACAGAAACCGTTTACGGTATAGGCGTCAATCCAAACTCTAAAGAAGCTGTAGAAAAATTATTCGAATTAAAAGAAAGAGATGACTCAAAACCTATCTCATTACTTATTCCCTCATACACATATTTGCAACAACTTGATCTTGTTACACAAGTACCTGAAATTGTAGATCTCTACTGGCCAGGACCTCTGACTGCAGTTGTTGAAACCAATGAAGAATATGTTGATGGTGTCGGTACAAAAAATCCAAACACAATTGGATTAAGAGTTCCTGATAATGAACTAACTATACAACTATTAAATGAAATTGGTCCACTGGCAGTTACAAGTGCAAATACCTCTGGCGACGAAGAAGCAAAGAACGACAGTGAGGCATATGAAATATTTAAAGACAATATTGGATATTATTTAGAGGGATCATCAATCCATGGAGATGGATCTACAGTTGTCGATTTTAGAGTTACAGGTGGGGAAATTTTAAGGCAAGGGCCACTTAAATGGCCTCCAAGTTACTGTTAAAGTGTAGATATGGAAAATACTGGCGCATTAAACACTGAATTATTTGAAACAGATAATGAGATAGCATCATTAATTGATAATGATTTAGCACGTCAAAACTCACATATACATTTAATTGCTTCGGAGAACTTTGCATCAAAGGCAGTGATGCAGGCGTCAGGTTCTATTCTTACAAACAAGTATTCAGAAGGTTTTCCAGGAAGAAGATATTACGAGGGTTGCGAGACTGTTGATGAGATAGAACAACTCGCAATTGACAGAGCATGTGAATTATTTGAGGCAGATCATGCAAACGTCCAGCCTCATTCAGGATCATCAGCAAACATGGCAGTCTACTTAAACCTCCTAGAAGCTGGTGACACCGTTATGGGTATGTCTCTTGACCAAGGTGGGCATTTAACACACGGTTCTCCTGTTAACTTTTCTGGAAGAATGTATAACTTTGTTGGTTATGGATTAGATAAAGAAACTGAATTGATCAATATGGATGATGTTGCAAAATTAGCAGAGGAAACAAAACCAAAATTACTAATTGCAGGATACTCATCTTATTCTCAGGAGCTTGATTACAAGGCTTTTAGAGAGATTGCTGATTCAGTTGGAGCTTATTTTATGGTTGATGCCGCACATTTTATTGGCCTTGTTGCCGGTAAGGTTGTTGAGAATCCAATGAAATATGCTGATGTTGTCACTGCAACAACTCACAAAGCACTGAGAGGTCCAAGAGGTGGAATGATTTTATCAACTGAGGAATTTGCAAAAGGTGTAGATAAAAATATTTTCCCAGGAGCACAAGGTGGAGCATTAAATAACCAGATTGCAGCAAAGGCCGTTTGCTTTAAAGAAGCACTATCAAAAGATTTTCAAGATTATACCGCTCAAATTTTAAAGAATGCTTCAGCACTCTCTGACTCTTTCATAAATGAAGGTCTAAGAGTTGTAAGCGGGGGAACAACTAATCACATTGTATTAGTTGATACAAACAGTGTTGACGAAGAGCTAACTGGTAAAGATGCAGGTATTTTACTCAATGAAATGGGAATTACGCTAAATCGAAATGCCATTCCATTTGATGAGAGATCACCATTTGTTACATCAGGCATAAGAATGGGTACGCCAGCTGCAACAACATGTGGAATGAAGGAAAGTGAATTAACAAAAGTAGGATATTTAATTTCAGAAATTCTAAAAAATAGATCAGATTCAAACAAGCTTGATGAATTAAAAGATGAAGTAAAAGAGTTAGCTTCACAATACAAGCCATATGTCTAACAATCGAAGAAAATTAAATTTAGAAGACTACGGTCCAGTAAGTTCGTTTTCAACTTCAATAATTAGCGGTCTGTTAGTGGGTTTACTTGTCCAAAATTTTATCGGGTTTGAGCCGTACACAGTTATCATCTTTTTGTTTGTTGGAATTTATGATGGTTTCAGAAGAATGTGGAAAATTTCAAAAAAGCTTGAACAAGATCAATGAATGTTGAATTAGTACTAGCTACAAGAATGCTTAAAAGGGCGTCAATAATTTATATTCTTTGCCCACTTCTTTTTTTAATTAGATCACAAAATGCATTTGTTACATCTCTTGCGTCATCAATAATTGTTGCAATTGGATTTTATTTGGGTGCAGTCATCATGTCATATGCAGCAAAAGTCTCATTAAATTTCTATTACTTCGCCGCAATTTTTGGATATTTATTCAGATTAATTTTCATTTTTGGACTTCTCTTATTACTGAGAAGCTTATATTCTATTGATGAATTGGCAATGTCTTTGACAGTGCCAATCGTGTTTTTAAGTATGTTATTCTTAGAAATGGCTATGGTAATTAAAAGAAAAGACACTGACTTAGATTGGGCAAATGATAACAGCAGCTGAGACTTGTGATTTTATAAACAACGTTGTTTGCAAACCTGAAAATGTAAACTCTTTGTTCGAATTTGGGAACTTTGGTTCTTCTGATATCTCCCGAACAGAAATTCTTATACTTTTAGCTGCGATTATCCCAGTAGTTTTAATGTTTTTTGGGCTTAGAAAAAAATCAGTTGTTCCTGGAAGACTTCAATCTGTAGTTGAAAGCATCTTTACTTTCGTGAAAGATGAAATAGCCCTAGGTGTAATTGGCCGAGGTGGAGAGAAATTTACACCATATCTAATTTCAGTATTTATGTTTATCTTGGTTGGTAACTTATTTGAGGTCACTCCACTTATCAATTTCCCAGTAACATCTCGCATGGCACTTCCTCTCTTCTTAAGCCTTGTCACCTACGTAATATTTCTTTTTGTCGGAATCAAAACAGAGGGAATAAAATATTTTACAAACTTACTATGGCCACCAGGAGTTCCTGTAGCCTTAAAACCTCTTGTTGGCGCAATCGAGCTAGTTTCAGTTCTACTTGTAAGACCTTTTAGTTTAGCTGTTCGATTATTTGCTAACCTTGTAGCGGGTCACGTAATGTTAAGTCTTCTCTTGGCTTCAGCATATTTCTTTGTTGTACAACCTGGAGTAGGCGAGTATATCGTATCAAAAGCACCTGTTGGTCTTGCATGGTTTACTTTAGGTCTTGCAATATATGGTTTTGAATTAATAGTTTCTATTCTGCAGGCATACATATTTACTTTGTTGTCAGCAGTTTATATACAGACGTCTCTGCATCCAGAGCATTAATTAAAGGAGGATAATGGAAAGTGCATACGCATTAATTGGATACGGACTAGCGGCGATTGGACCAGGCATTGGTATTGGTCTTATTGCTGGTAACGCAGTACAAGCAATGGCTAGACAGCCAGAAGCAGCTGGAATGGTAAGAACAACAATGTTCTTGGGAATCGCATTCACTGAGGCTCTTGCCCTTATTGGATTCGTTCTATTCTTTTTGGTTGGTTAAAAATGATGTTTTATTTGGATACATTTTTAGCGGAAGCAGAAGAGTCAAGCTCAGGTGTTGACTTATTGCTGCCTGCAACTTCAGAATTAGTAGCTGGAGTAGTAGCTTTTGCAGTAGTATTTTTCTTCGTTTGGAAGTGGGCTTTACCTGCCATGAACGAAACACTTGATAAAAGATCTGCTGAAATAGAAGGACAGATAAAGGAAGCTGAAGATACTAAATCAGAAGCTGAGAAATCAAAGCAAGAATATGATGCTTTAGTTTCAAACGCTGACGCAGAAGTTCAAAAAATTATTGATGAAGGTAAGCAAGCTGCAGAAAAACTTAAAGAAGATGTTTTAACTGAAGCAAGAGCTGAAGCAGAAGCAATAATTGAAAAAGCAAAGTCAGACTCAGACGCTGAAAAAGAAAGAGTCTCAACTGAGTTAAAAAGTGAGGTAGCTGATCTATCTCTTGAGATTTCTCAAAAAGTAGCTTCTTCAATGTCAAAAGCTGATCAAAAAAAATTAATTGAAAAGTTTATTAAGGAGTTGAATTAAGTAAATGTCTGTTGATTCTTTCTCAAAAGGAATTGTTGAAATTATTTCTTCATCTAAAGATGCTGAAAGAGTTGAAAATGAAATCCTCCAAGTTTTCAATGCACTTTCAAAAAGCTCTGAAGCATTAGATGTGTTTAGAAATTTTGGTATTCCTGTTGAAAAGAAGATAGAGGCAGTTAATTCATTACTCGACAAAAGAGTGTTACCACTCACTCTTGATCTAATAACCTTGACAATATCTCAAGGTTTTGGAGATAACCTCTCTGATATCGAGAGTTCGGTCGCAAATTACATTGCTGAAAAAAGAGGGGCATCAGTTGCAAAAGTTGTTTCAGCTGTTGAATTAGATGCAAAAACTGAAAAAAGTTTAATAAGTGCCCTCAAGAAAAAATTAGGCACCGATGTGGAAATAAAAGTTGAAGTTAATCCAGATGTATTGGGTGGACTTAGCGTAAGTGTTGGTGAGAGAACATTTGATGGATTGATTTCTTCAAAAATCTCAGAGATAAAAACAGTTTTAGAAAGTAGGTAAATTGAGCGAATTTAATATTGATGCAAAACAAATATCAGATTCATTAAAAGAGACTCTAGGTGATTGGCAGGATTCTGTAAAAGACGATCTTGTTGGTTACGTTTCTGCGGTAGCTGATGGAGTAGCAAGAGTTAAAGGCTTAGAAAATGTTATGGCATCAGAGCTTCTTGAATTCCCAGAGGGACTTGTTGGAGTAGCACTTAACCTTGAAGAGGATTCTATCGGTGTTGTTTTGATGGGTGACTCAAATCACATAGAAGAGGGCATGCCTGTAAAACAAACTGGAGAGGTGTTGTCAATTGGTGTTGGTGATGGCTTTTTAGGAAGAGTTATTGATCCCCTAGGAAATCCAATTGATGGCAAAGGACCTATTGAATTTACCGAACGAAGACGATTAGAACTTCAAGCCCCATCTGTTGTTGAAAGACAACCCGTTGGGGAGCCACTACAAACTGGTATTAAAGCTATTGACTCAATGATTCCAATTGGTCGTGGACAAAGAGAATTAATTATTGGTGATAGACAGATTGGAAAAACTGCTGTTGCAGTTGATACAATAATCAATCAAAAAGACACAGATGTTAAATGTATCTATGTTGCTATTGGTCAAAAATCATCAACTGTTGCAGAAGTAGTAGAGAGATTTGAGCAAGAGGGTGTTCTAGATAAAGTAGTAATTGTAAACGCACCCGCCTCAGCTGCAGCTGCATTGCAGATGTATGCTCCTTATGCTGGGTCAGCAATTGGCCAACATTGGATGTATAACGGTGAGCATGGATTAATTGTTTTTGACGATCTATCAAAACAAGCCATCGCATATCGTCAGATATCACTTCTACTAAGAAGACCTCCTGGAAGAGAGGCTTATCCTGGTGACGTTTTCTATCTTCACTCAAGGCTATTAGAGCGTTGTGCAAAAGTTAGTGAAGAGTTAGGTGGCGGTTCACTTACAGGACTACCAATCATAGAAACAAAAGCTGGAGACGTATCGGCATTCATCCCAACAAATGTTATTTCCATTACAGATGGACAGATTTATTTGGAATCAGAACTCTTTTATTCTGGTGTTAGACCTGCTGTAAACCCAGGTACATCAGTATCAAGAGTGGGTGGTGCTGCACAAACTAAAGCTATGAAGAAAGTTTCAGGACCTTTAAGAATTAACCTTGCACAGTTCAGAGAGTTAGAGGCCTTTGCAGAGTTTGGATCAGACTTGGATGCTGCATCACAAGCACAGCTTGATAGAGGAAGAAGAGTTGTCGAATTATTAAAGCAGCCACAATATCAACCAGTGCCAATGGAAGAGCAAGTCATCTCACTCTATGCAGTAACAGAGGGATTTTTAGATGTAGTTGATCCTGCTGACATCCCTCAAACCGAATTAGATTTGATTGATTTTGTTAAAACAAGACATTCAGATGTTATTAATTCAATAAAAACAACAGGTGAATTACCTGAAGAGGAATTAAAAACAGCTGTTGAAGCCTTTGTAAGTACATTGGAGAAAAAAGAAGAATAAACCATGGCAAGTGCTGAATTACGAATCATAAATAGAAGAATAAAGAGTGTTAAATCCACTAAGAAAATAACACGTGCAATGGAACTTATTGCATCTTCAAGAATCGTAAAAGCACAACAAAGACTTACATCATCAAATAATTACACAAATCTACTCTCACAAATTGTTGAGGAATTAACAGGAAGTGGAGAGATGCCAAGTTCACCACCGGTTGAAGGAACAAAAAAAATAACATTAGTTGTTATTACTTCAGATCGAGGACTTGCTGGTGCATATAACACCAATATTTTAAAACTTGCTGAGGTAAGAAAAGCTGAATATGAAAACTTGAATAATAAAGTTGAGATTGTGACCGTTGGAAAAAAAGCAAATGGTTACTTTAAGTACAGAAATATTGAACCTAAACAAAACTATGAGGGCATTACTGATGAGCCAAATTTTGAGAATGCACTAGAGATTATGACACCTCTTGTACAAGAATTCTATGATGGAAAAACAAATCAAATTGAAATTGTCTACACAGAATATAAATCTGCAATGACTCAAACGGCGTTGTATAAGACAGTACTTCCTTTCGAAGTAGAACAGATAGCGAAAGAAATAGAGTCAGTTGGTGGGTATACATTTGAACCTTCAGCAAGTCAGGTTCTCAGCAACATCATTCCAAAATATACAAATGCAACAATCTTCTCTTCATTACTGAATGCTTCAACATCAGAGCATGCGTCACGAATGAGAGCGATGAAAGCTGCTACCGAGAACGCAGAAGAGTTAATCAAGATTTTATCAAGACAAAGTAATCAAGCTAGACAAGCTGAGATTACAACAGAGATTTCAGAAATTGTTGGTGGAGCGGAAGCTTTAGCCGGGTAAGGAGAAACTAAATGAGTGAAAATATAGGTAGGGTAGTAAAAATAGCAGGACCTGTTGTTGACGTTGCTTTTCCACAAGATGAGTTACCAGAGATTACATTTGCTCTTGAAGTAGATGTCGAAATTGATGGGAATACAAGCACAATTGTCTTAGAAGTTGCACAACACCTTGGTGAAGGAAGAGTAAGAGCTATTTCTATGCAAGGTACTGATGGTTTAAGAAGAGGAGCTGAAGTAACTGATACTGGTGCGCCTATCTCAGTTCCAGTTGGACAAGAAACATTAGGACACATATTTAACGTCTGGGGCGAAACCCTAGATGTAGAAACTAGCTCAATAGGTGTTAAACAAAAATGGCCAATACACAGAAAACCTCCTCCATATGAAGATGTGACTGCACAAAATGAAATGTTTGAAACTGGTATTAAAGTGATTGATTTATTGATGCCATACGTGCAAGGTGGAAAAATCGGATTATTCGGTGGAGCTGGTGTCGGTAAAACTGTTCTTATTCAAGAAATGATTAACAGAGTTGCAACACAACACGGTGGTGTATCTGTTTTTGCCGGTGTTGGAGAGAGAACAAGAGAAGGTAATGACTTGTTCAGAGAAATGCAAGAATCTGGAGTTATCGATAAAACAGCTTTAGTTTTTGGTCAGATGGATGAACCACCTGGAGTGAGGCTTCGTGTTGCATTGTCAGCACTAACAATGGCTGAATACTTCAGAGATGAAGAAAAACAAGATGTTCTTTTATTCATTGATAACATTTTCCGTTTCTCACAAGCTGGTTCAGAGGTCTCGACATTATTAGGTAGAATGCCTTCTGCTGTCGGATACCAACCTACTCTTGCTGATGAAATGGGATTTTTACAAGAGAGAATTACTTCTCTTAAAGGTAGATCCATTACATCACTACAAGCGGTATATGTGCCTGCAGACGATATTACTGACCCTGCACCTCACACCGCATTTGCTCACTTAGATGCTAGAACAGTGTTATCAAGATCTATTGCTGACTTGGGAATTTATCCTGCTGTGGATCCACTTGACTCATCATCAAGAATCTTAGATCCAGGCGTTGTAGGGGATGAACATTATGAAACTGCACGTGAAGTCCAAAGAGTGCTTCAAAGATACAACGATCTTCAAGATATTATTGCAATTCTTGGTATCGATGAGTTATCAGAAGAAGATAAGCAGATCGTTGGTAGAGCGAGGAGAATACAGCGTTTCTTATCTCAACCTATGTTTGTTGCTGAACAATTTACAGGAATAGAAGGTAAGTTTGTCTCTATTAAAGATAGTGTCGAAGCCTTCAAAACAATCTTAAGTGGAGAACTCGATTCAGTGCCAGAACAGGCTTTTTATATGACAGGTGGATTAGATGAAGTCATGTCTAAAGCTAAAGAATTGGAAGAAAATCTCTAAATGTATGTAGAGGTCGTTTCTCCTGAAGAGAGTTGCTTTACAGGGGATGCAACAATGGTCATATCAAGAACTCCAAACGGAGAGATTGGTATATTAGAAGGCCATGAACCAACCGTAGCTACATTAGTTCCAGGTGGATTAACCATAGAGCATGATAATCAAAGAACGTCTTTTGCAATTTCTGGTGGAATACTTCAAATTACTGGTGAAAAAGTAATTGTTCTTGGTGAGTTAGTTGAAAAAATTGACGGTGATCATGATAAAGCCATCGAACTCGGTCAAGAGTTAGCAAAGAAGACATTTACCTCAGACGAATAATGGCAACAATTCTTGCTTTTCACGCACATCCTGACGATGAAAGCGTATCAACAGGTGTTACCTTAGCTAAATATGCAGATGAAGGTCATCGAGTTGTTGTTATTACAGCAACTGATGGTTCAGCTGGTGAAATTCATAACTATGAAAACCCAGAAGAGTTATTTCCAAAATTGGCTGAAATGCGAAAAGAGGAACTTGAAAAAAGTTTAGATGCTCTAGGTGTAAAAGAATATGAGTGGCTTGGATATAAAGACTCTGGAATGATGGGCACAGACGAAAACAATGATCCTGATTGTTTTTGGAGACAAGACTATTTTGGACCTGTGGGCAAGCTCGTGACAGAAATAAGAAAATATAAACCTGATGTTTTAATAACCTATGATCCATTTGGGGGATATGGGCATCCTGATCATATTCAGACACATAGAGTTGGAACAGCTGCATTTTTTGCTGCTGGTGATGTAGACAAGTTTCCATTAAAAGATGGAGAAGAGGTATGGATTCCAGAAAGACTTTATTTTAATGCGTGGTCAAAATCGAGAATCCAAGCAAGACGAACTCAAATGTATGAGGCTGGAATATTAACTGAAGACGAGTTTAATGCATTTAATCCTATCGGAAGTGATAATGAGGATATTGATGTTGAGATAGATGGAACAAAATATATTGAACATAAAATTAATTCCATGAAAGCTCATCGAAGTCAGTTTAAAGATGATTGGTGGGGTTTCAATATACCGGTTGAATTTCAAAAAGATTTTTTAGGATATGAAAACTACATACTTGCTTTCAATAGAGGGTCTTGGTCTTCAGAAACAGATTTAATCTAAAAAAGTCATTAACTGAGCGTATATTTTTTGTTTACTTTGCGTTTACCTGTCATGAATATCTTGGAACCAGTTAATTTAATTAAATTAAAGAAAGGAAATCCATGATTAGATCAAAATCTAAATTCTGGTCTTTGCTTCTTGTGATGGTACTTGTCCTTGCTGCCTGTGGTGGCGGTAGCGACGATGCTGCTGAAGAAGCTGAAGAAACTGAAGAATCAGGTGGAGAAGAGTCAGCTACTCAAACAACTGCTGCACCTTCTTCTGATGGATCATCAGGTTTAACTGGTGAAATCTTAATCGATGGATCTTCAACTGTGTTCCCTATAACACAAGCTGTAGCTGAAGAATTTACAGCTCTTAACCCAGATGTACAAATATCTGTTGGTGTTTCAGGAACTGGTGGAGGATTCAAGAAATTTTGTCCTGGAGAAACAGATATATCTGATGCTTCAAGACCTATCAAAGCCAAAGAGAGAGATCTCTGTGCAGAAAATGGTACTACATATACTGAACTTCAAGTTGGTGTAGATGCTCTTTCAGTTGTTGTTCCAACATCAAATGACTGGGCTACATGTCTAACAACCGAAGAGTTAGGTAGTATATGGGGTGCAGACAGTACAGTTTCTAGTTGGAATCAAGTAAGAAGTTCATTCCCAGATGTAGAAATCGACCTTTATGGTCCTGGTACTGACTCTGGAACTTTTGACTTCTTCAATGAAGAAATTACTGAAGACTTGGGTGGTAGCCGTTCTGACTACACTGCATCCGAAGATGACAACGTTCTTGTAAACGGTGTATCTGGATCAGCTGGTGGTTTAGGATACTTTGGACTCGCATATTATGAAGAGAACAAAGATAAGCTTACTGCTGTTCAAGTAGATGCTGGAGATGGATGTGTTGGCCCAGAAGGCGCCTTTTCAGGCACATACGGACTAGCAAGACCATTGTTTATATATGTAAATGATGCAAAAGCAAATGATCCAGTGATCAAAGCTTTTGTTGATTTTTACTTTGACTCATTAGATCCAATTGTAGAAGCTGTTGGCTACATTCCAATGTTGCCTGACGCTGCTGCAAGACAATTAGAGTATTGGCAAGTTGTAACAGGAAAACCATTGTCTGGTGAAATCTTAATTGATGGTTCATCAACAGTCTTTCCAATCACTCAGGCTGTAGCAGAAGAGTTCACAGCAGTGCATCCTAATGTCAACATATCTGTTGGTGTTTCAGGAACTGGTGGAGGATTCAAGAAATTCTGTCCTGGTGAAACAATGATTTCAGATGCTTCTCGTCCAATCAAAGATAAAGAGAAAGCATTATGTGAAGAAAATGGAGTTAATTATTTAGAAGTACAAGTAGGTATTGATGCTCTTTCAGTTGTTGTTCCAACATCAAATGACTGGGCTACATGTCTTACAACTGCAGAACTTACTTCAATTTGGGGTGCAGACAGCACTATTACAAACTGGAGCCAAGTAAGAGCAGGGTTCCCAGACGTAGCACTTGACCTTTATGGTCCTGGTACTGACTCTGGAACTTTTGACTTCTTCAATGAAGAGTTAACAGAAGATAATGGTGGTAGCCGTTCTGACTACACTGCATCCGAAGATGACAACGTTCTTGTAAACGGTGTATCTGGATCAGCTGGTGGTTTAGGATACTTTGGACTCGCATATTATGAAGAGAACAAAGATAAGCTTACTGCTGTTCAAGTAGATGCTGGAGATGGATGTCAACCACCTGAAGCAGCATTTGAAGGAAATTATTTCTTAGCAAGACCACTTTTCATCTATATAGCTGAGTCTGCAAAAGGAATGTCTGCAGTTAGAGAATTCGTCGATTTCTACTTTGTAGCAATGGATGCAATTGTACCTGCAGTAGGTTACGTACCTATGTTAGCTGAACAAAAAATGGCATCACTTATGTCATGGTCAGCGTTTAGTAGGGGATAGTCACTTTAATTAAAAAATAGTAATTTGTGAGGGCACATTTGCCCTCACAAACTACAATAAAAATATCAAATTATGGAAAATGTAAATAACCTTCGTAACCAACTTACGAAAACAATTACTCGTCCAATTGAAAAAATTGTAAAATTATTTATTACAGCCTCTGCTTTTGGAGCAATTCTTGTATCCATATCAATTATTTTCACATTATTGACTGAAGCTATTAATTTTTTTCAGGATCCAGCAGTAACTTTTAAAGGGTATTTTACTGCAACTAGATGGACTCCTACTTTCCAAAATCCCGAATATGGTGTTATTGTTTTGATTTCCTCAACTCTTTATATAGCTGTCATTGCTTGTCTTATTTCTTTTCCTCTAGGGTTATTTTCAGCTATATACTTATCTGAATTTGCAACAAAAAGAACAAGAAAAGTTATAAAACCAGTCTTAGAAGTATTAGCAGGTGTTCCTACCGTAGTATTTGGTTACTTCGCGCTTAATTGGATTACTCCGAATATAATTCAGAGATTTATTCCAGGTACGGGAGTGTTTAATGCATTGTCGGCAGGTATCGCTGTTGGTATCATGATAATACCTACAGTCGCCTCTATCTCTGATGATGCTCTCAATGCAGTTCCAAATTCTTTGAGAAATGGGTCATTAGCACTTGGTGCTACTAGAAGAATTACATCACTTAAAATTATGTTTCCTGCAGCTCTGTCAGGAATTATTGCTTCATTTATATTAGGTTTTTCAAGGGCTATAGGCGAGACAATGATTGTGACCATTGCAGGAGGGCAGTATCCTGAATTAAATTTAGATCCTAGAAGTGCAATGTACACGATAACTTCTTCAATAGTCAATGTATCCCTTGGTGACACACCTCATGGCACTACGGCTTATAATGCCTTATTTGCACTTGGTATAACTTTATTTATTATGACTTTTATTTTGAATATAGGTTCTGATTATGTTGCTAGAAAGTACAGAAAAGAATATGAGTAACGAAACACTTATAACTGGCAAGAAAGCTGAAAATGCTATCAAAGAAAGTTTATTCCTGTTTACTTTATACATTTGTGTAACGATTGCTATTTTAACTTTGATGACCTTAATCTATGATGTTCTTTCAACTGGGACTACAAGATTGACATCAGACTACGAAGTTGGCCTCATTACAAAAATACAAATTGATAATCCTGTAGACTTTTTAACAACATTAGACTCACGATATCCAGATAGAGCTGGTATCGGCCCTGCTTTTGCTGGGACAGTATGGCTTATGATAATAGTTGTTTCTGTAACATTTCCTTTTGGTACAGGAGCGGCAATATATCTTCAAGAATTTGCCCCAAAAAATAGATTAACAAGGTTTATTGAATTAAATTTAACTAACTTAGCAGGAGTCCCTTCTGTTATTTATGGTCTACTGGGGCTCGCAGTGTTTGTACGTTTAGCTGGATTTGGGAGATCTGTTCTTTCAGGTGGTTTAACATTAACCCTACTGATTCTTCCAGTTGTCATTGTGGCATCTAGAGAGGCTCTTAAAGCTGTTCCAGACACAATACGTCAGGGTGCTTTAGCGCTTGGAGCTACTAAATTTCAGGCAGTTTTTAGACAGGTTGTTCCTTCTGCAATTCCAGGAATGGTAACCGGGATGGTTCTCGGACTCTCCAGAGCAATTGGAGAGACTGCTCCATTAATTTTTATGGGTGCTTTGACTTATGTTAATTATTTTCCTGATACCCCTTTAAGTGGTTTTACTGCTATTCCAATCCAAGTCTATAACTGGATTGGATATCCTCAGGCTGAATGGAAGGAAACTGCTTCAGCTGGAATCATCTTACTTTTGGGTTTATTATTAATCATGAACTCATTAGCAATATTTATTAGAAACAGATATGAGAAGGATTTATAGTGATATTTATAAAAGAGACAAATAGTGGAAACTAAAGAAACAGTTCAGGTCAATAACGAAAGCGTATTTAATGTAACAGACCTATCTGTAAGTTACGGAGACTTTGTCGCAATCAAAAATGTAAATATGGATATTACTAAAAACAAAATTACCGCTTTTATTGGGCCCTCAGGTTGTGGAAAAAGCACATTAATAAGAACATTTAACAGGATGAATGATCTTATATTAGGTGCAAAAGTTAATGGAACAATAACATATCAGGGAGTTGATTTATACGACAAAATGGTTGACCCAGTTCAGGTCAGAAGAAGAATTGGAATGGTTTTTCAAAAACCTAATCCATTCCCAAAAACTATAAAAGAAAATATTACCTTTGGACTTAAAGTCAATAACATGACTGACAACATAGACGATCGAGTTGAGAAAGCACTAACTCAAGCAGCATTATGGGATGAAGTAAAAGATGATTTAGACAAAAATGCTTTAGAGCTATCTGGTGGTCAACAACAAAGATTATGCATTGCCAGGACAATTGCAGTTGAGCCAGATACAATTTTAATGGATGAGCCTTGCTCTGCATTAGACCCTGTGGCTACAAAAAAAATAGAAGACCTCATGCAAGAGCTTGTAAAAGAATTCTCAATACTTATTGTCACACACAACATGCAACAAGCCTCTAGATCTTCTGATTACTGTGCATTTTTTACAACGAAAACCTCTGATGATGGAAAAAGAAGAACTGGAGAATTAGTTGAGTTCAATGAAACAAGTGTTATGTTTACTACTCCTGATAAGGAGTTAACAGAACAATATATATCAGGCAGGTTCGGATGAGTTTACAAGAAAAGATCGAAAACCTTGAAACAGATCTACATTTAATGGGCAGGCTTGTTTTAGATTCTCTAGTAGATGGCGTTAGGGCTTTAGAAGATAAAGATGTTAATAGAGCAATTGCAACAATAGAAAAAGACGATGAGATTGATGATGCTTACCTTAAAATTGACCAAGACTGGGTTGAGCTCATGGCCACAGAGCAACTTGTAGCAACAGACTTAAGACTTTCTACCTCTATTTTGCAGGCAAGTTTACATTTAGAGCGCCTTGGTGATTTGGCAGTTTATCTTGGAAATACAACACAAGAAATTTTCGATTCACCAGTACCAGAGACAATACATGCAACTGTAGTAGAAATGGGGGATTTAGTAATTGATATGGCTTCCTCCGCAATGGAAAGTTTAAAAAATCGAGATAAAGACCTAGCTATTGCAACAGCCGATAAAGATAATCAAGTAAATAGACTTTATAACGCAATACTTGAAGAAGCACCAAAAATAGCTGGAAATGAAGATTTGTTCAATGGATTATTTAGACTTGTCACTTGTATTCGTACATTAGAAAGAGGTGGCGATCACGCAGTTGATATTTGTGAATTAACCCACTTCTTAGTGACTGGTGAATTTAAAGAATTTTAATGTCAGGCAAAATCTTATTAGTTGAAGATGAACACAGCATTGCCGAACCCGTAATTTACAATTTAAAACAAGAAGGTTTTTCTGTTACACATGTTGATGAAGGACCCATTGCTTTAGAGATTTTTAGTGAAGAGTCTTTTGATTTAATTATTTTAGATTTAATGCTTCCACAAATTTCTGGACTTGATATATGTAGATCTATTAGAAAAAGTTCTGATGTACCAATTATTATGGTGACTGCTAAAGACAGCGAGGCTGATAGAGTAGCTGGATTAGAATTAGGCGCTGATGATTATGTTACCAAACCTTTCTCAGTCCGTGAATTGATGAGTAGAGTGAGAGCGGTTCTTAGACGTGCGAATTCTCAAACTTCAACAAAGGAAAAGTCCGTTAAAGCAGGGAATATTGAAATTAATTTAACGAAATACGAAGCAAAAGTTGACAATAATAAAATTGATTTAACACCAAGAGAATTTGAGCTTTTGTACGCTTTTTGCGAGAATCAAGGAAATTTAATGTCAAGAGAACAGATATTTGATGAAATATGGGGATATTCGTTTATTGGAAATACAAAAACCCTTGATGTGCACATACAAAGAATAAGAGAGAAAATTGAAGTTGATCCAAAAAAACCTAAAAGATTAATCACTGTTAGGGGAGTTGGTTATAAGTTAGTAAATGATGGATAAAAATAATCAGGATATTGAAAAGCTAAAACAAGAGTTCATTGCCAATGCTTCACATGAACTCAAGACACCTGTTACTTCTATTCAATTAGCTGTAGAGACAGCTATTTCAGCATTAGAAAATTCTGAAATTGAAGATGCCAAAAGATTTATGACTCAAATTTTACAAGATAGTCAAAGAATGACACTCTTACTTTCAGATCTTTTGGACCTTTCACAACTTGAAGTCAATAATCCAGAAAAAGAACTTGTAAATTTGAAATCAATCATTGATGCTGAAATTGGATTTTTATCTGATGAAAATAAAAATCGAGTAGTTTTTGAATCTGAAGACATTGAATTTTTGATTGATCCTAATGACTTTTCGATGATAATTAGAAATCTATTGAGGAATGCTTGCAATTACTCGGAATTAGATAAGGAAATAAATGTAAATTTATTTAAAGACAAGTCGAGTATTGTTTTGAGTGTTGTTGATAAGGGTAGAGGGATTGCGACTTCAGATCATGAAAGAATCTTTGAGAGGTTTTATAGAGTCGATAAAGGAAGGTCTAGGTCACTTGGTGGTACAGGAATTGGCTTATCTATAGTAAAACATGCTGTAGATCGTAATGGTGGCGTGATAGAACTCGATAGTATTTTAGGCTCAGGTACTACTTTTACTATTAAGTTTGAATAGAGTATTTAAATATTTGGAAGTATTTAGTTTACTTCCCAAGTTCCAAGAGATCTTATAAGCTTATCAAGTTCTCCTTCACCTTTTTGTTCAATAGATGAGTCAATTTGTTCTCTGACCTCATCATTGTAAGTATCTCTTTCAACTTGTCTAAAGATACCTACTGGTGTTGGTCCATAAGGCCCATGAGATAATCTTGATAATGAAAAAGCAATTGAAGGGTTATCTTTTGTAATGTCATGAACATAAATCTCACTATCATCTATCTCTGATCTTTTGACAATGACTGCTTCTCCATCACGAATTGTTACAGCATTTTCATCTTCTGCTCCAAAGATAACTTTCTCACCATGCTTAAGATTTATACGATTTGCTATTTTTCCTTCCTTCGAAGTTAACTGCTCAAAAGCTTTGTCATTAAACACATTACAGTTTTGATAAATCTCAACATAAGCTGAACCCTCATGTTCAGATGCTGCTCGAAGTACCTCTGCTGTGAGATCTCTATCCATATCAATTGACCTTGCAACAAATGATGCCTCAGCTCCTAAGGCTAAACTCATTGGGTTTAGTGGAAGCTCTACAGAACCAAAAGGAGAGGATTTTGTTTTCTTTCCTTCTTCACTGGTAGGGGAATACTGTCCTTTGGTAAGTCCATATATTTGATTATTGAACATTAAAATCTTCATGTTTACATTTCTTCTCAATGCATGAATTAAGTGGTTTCCTCCAATAGATAGTGCGTCACCATCACCTGAAACTACCCAAACTGAAAGATCTGGGTTAGATGCACTTACTCCAGTTGCTACTGCAGGAGCACGACCATGAATTGAATGTAAACCGTATGTGTTCATGTAGTAAGGAAATCTTGCTGCACAACCAATACCAGATACAAACACAATGTTTTCTTTTCTGATACCTAATTCAGTCATAAAGTTTTGTACAGAAGCAAGAATTGTATAATCACCGCACCCAGGGCACCATTTAACCTCTTGGTCACTCGCAAAGTCAGCTCTTTTATATGAGAGAGGAATTTTACTCATCAGTCTTTACTTCCTCTTTTTTCTCTTCCTCTACCTTGTTTCTTTCTTCTTCGACATCTTGAACAAGTTCTTTATTCTCAGGTAAAGTCTCATCAACTTTTTCGATAATTCTCTCAGTTACTCTTTCAGTGACCCTTTCAACAACTCTCTCAACAACAGGTTCTTGAGCCTCCGCTGCTGGTTCTTCAGATGTATCTGATTTTACTTCTTCAACAACTGGCTCTTCTTCAACAATTGGCTCTTCTTCAACAATTGGCTCCTGGGTTTCTGCTGCTGGTTTATCTGCACTCATCTCTTCTAAAACTTGCTCAACAGGTATACCTAATGCTTTTGCACGTGCTTCAGCGGATCTCATTATGAGGTGTTCTGGTATTCCAACTTCTTCTTGAGGTTCTTCCTCAGCTACAACTTCTTCTACAACCTCTTCGACTACTGGTTCTTCCTCAGCTACAACTTCTTCTACTACTGGTTCTTCCTCAGCTACAACTTCTTCTACAATAGGCTCAAGTTTTGTACCAAAAGAGTTTATGAGAGATTCGATTTTTTCTTCTAATTCTTGAGCTGTAAAAGGTAAACCTTCAACTTTATTGATTCCAACAGTATCGACAAGATAACGTGCACGTAAAAGTTTTGACAATTGGCCAGTGTTTAATTCAGGGACAATGATGTTTTTAAATTGACTCAAAACTTCAGCTGTGTTGTCTGGGAAAGGATTGACATGTGTGAAGTGTGCACTTGCTACCTTTACACCTTTTGAATTGAGTCTGTTTACAGCTTGTGTGATACCACCAAAAGTTGATCCCCAACCCAAAATGAGAGTATCTGATGATATGTCTCCATTTATTTCAAGTGGGTCAATATCATTTGCTATATTTTCAATTTTCCATGCTCTCATATCTGTCATATATTGGTGATTATCAGTGTCATAAGAAACATTTCCAGTTCCATCTTCTTTTTCTAGACCACCTACGCGATGCTCTAAACCTGGTACCCCTGGAATAGCCCATGGTCGAGCATTAGTTTCGTAATCTCTAAAAAATGGTAAAAATCCATTCTCAGTGTTATATGTAGTGGTTAAATTTGTTCCCAATTCATCAAGATTTTCAATCTCAGGTAATTTCCAAGGCTCAGAACCGGTAGCAACATAGTTATCGGACAATAAAATAACAGGTGTCATATATTTAAGAGCAATACGTGTTGCCTCAAATGCTGCATAGAAAGCATGAGATGGTGATTTAGCTGCAATTACTGGTAAAGGAGCTTCTCCGTGACGTCCGTACATTGCAAACATTAGATCAGATTGTTCTGGTTTTGTAGGTAGTCCTGTTGATGGCCCACCCCTTTGAACATTAACTACTACTAATGGTAATTCCGCAGACAGCGCTAAAGATATGGTTTCACTTTTTAAAGCAAGACCTGGTCCACTGGTTCCTGTAACTGCAAGCTTACCTGTAAAAGAAGCACCCACAGCTGCTGCAGCAGCCGCAATTTCATCTTCGGCTTGGAAAGTTAAAACATTGAAATTCTTGTGTTTTGATAACTCATGCAATATATCTGATGCAGGAGTAATAGGATAACTTCCGTAAAACAGATCGAGATTAGCTTTTTTAGCACCCGCAATAAGCCCCCAACTTAAACCGATATTTCCATTTATATTTGTATACTCTCCAGCTGGTAATGACGCCTTGTCTACTTTATAAGTATGGTGAAACGCCTCAACTGTAATGCCGAAGTTGTATCCAGTTTTAAGAGCTTTGATGTTTGCTTTTGCTACCTCAGGTAGGTTCTTAAATTTATCGTTTATCCAATTTTCAGTATCTTTAAGATCTCTGTTAAACGTCCAAGAAATTAAACCAAGAGCAATCATATTTTTGGAACGAAGGACTGCTCTTCCAGGTAAATCAAATTCCTCCAAAGCTTCTTTTGTAAGTTTTTCCATTGGGACTTGAAAAACTCTATAACCATCAAGCTCTTCAGATTCTCTTGGATCTATTTCATAACCTGCTTTTTTAATGTTTTTTTCATCAAAAGCATCTTCGTTCAATATCAACATTCCGTTTGGTGTTAAATCTTGTAGGTGAGCTTTCAAAGCAGCAGGGTTCATAGCAACTAAAACATCAGGGGCGTCTCCTGGTGTCAAAATATCAAAATCAGCAATTTGTACTTGGAAAGAAGATACACCTGCAACTGTTCCTTGAGGAGCTCTAATTTCAGCAGGGAACGCAGGCAAAGTAGCAAGATCGTTTCCAAATAATGCAGAAGTGTCGGTAAATCTAGTACCAACTAATTGCATACCATCACCTGAATCACCGGCAAAACGAATTGTTACGGCTGGTATAGACTCAACAGTTTTATTTTCAATGCTTACTTCCTGATTTGTTTCTGCAACTTCTACA
>QCMT01000005.1 GCA_003213625.1 OCS155 cluster bacterium AG-422-J23
TTATGTTTTTTTTCAATTAATCCTGATGGAGTAAATTGGGTGAGTGATGCAAAACAAACACTTGTGTATCAATTTGGAAAATCTACTGCGAAAGAAAATATATTTGTTTTAAATCTAAATGTTGACAACGATAGTGTAAGATCTTTAGAATTTTTTGCACCAACATCAAATGACGAAATAACTTCTCAACAAACAAAATTATTTTTCTTAATGATAATTAGTATTTCAGATGATGCTCTTGATAAAGATCAGAGGGAATCAATTCTTGTAGATTTGGGACTTTATGAAGAGGTTGTTGATCCCAATGAATATGGAGGCGTAACCATCCAAAATCAAATTGAGTATGAAATACAACCTATAATCGTAAATAATCAATTAATTGGAATTAATTTTTACAGCAGAATACCTTTTGGATAAATCTAAGTAGCTATAACTTGTTCTACTCCGGGAACTTTGTCAATCAAAATTCTCTCAATACCACTTTTAAGAGTTGCTATGGATAACGGACATCCCTGACATGCACCAAGCATTTCTATATTAACAACACCATCTTCTACAGAAGATAACTTTATGTCACCACCATCAGCTTGTACAGCTGGTCGAATATATTCAATAGTGTCATTTAATATATCCATATCAATATCAACCTTTTCAGGTCTTTCTTTAAAAGTTGGAAAATTTATTCCTGAATCATCCATTGCTATCATTATATTCGATTGTTGACCCTAATGAGCTTAATGAAGTAACGATGTCTTCATATCCCCTGTTTATGTGATCAATGCCTGTGATAGTAGACAAGCCATCAGCTTGTAATGCTGCAATAATTAGACTTGCACCAGTTCTAATGTCTGTTGCATGTACTGGAGCTCCAGATAAACTTTCAACACCTTTTATCATGGCATGTTGCCACCCAGTCTGTATATTCGCCCCCATTCTTTGGACTTCTGGTATCCATTGAAACCGTTGGTCATATACATTTTCAGTCAATATTGATGTACCTTCAGCTAATAACAAGGCTGAACCAAAAATCGGTTGAAGATCAGTAGCTATTCCTGGAAAAGGTAATGTTGAAAGTTCTATAGATTGAAGATTATCTCGATATTCAATATTTATAGAAGTTTCAGTACTATCAATTTTTGCCCCCATTTCAGCTAATTTTTTTAACTCCATGGGCAAATGTTCTGGGTTAATACCATTTACTCTTCCTGAACCCTTCGTTGACAATATTGCAGCTAAAAAAGTTCCTGCAGCAATTCTATCTCCAATAATTTCATGGTCTGTTGGGTTAAGTTTGTTTACACCTTCAACAATAATTTCGCTTGTACCAGCACCACTTATATTGGCACCCATCTTTATTAACATGTTGACAATATCAACTATTTCAGGTTCTCTTGCGGCATTTTCAATGACTGTTCTTCCTTTAGCTAATACAGCTGCTAGTAAAGTATTCTCAGTAGCTCCGACTGACGCGTATGGAAGATTTATCTCAACACCATTAAGGCCATCCGTTTTTCCAATTAAAACACCATGATCAAGTTCAAAATTTGCACCCATTTTTTCTAATGCATCTAGATGCATTTGTACAGGTCTTGGTCCTAATTGATCTCCACCTGGAAATGCGATTCTTGCTTCACCACAACGAGCTAACAAAGGACCAAGAATAATTATTGAAGCCCTCATTTTTTGGACTATCTCATATGGAGCCTCAACACCAATTGTTGAGGGTGAAACTATCTCTAAAGAATCATTTTTAAAATTACTATTTATACCTAAAACTTTTAAAACGTCCTGCATGTATTCAACGTCGTCAATGAAAGGGACGTTTTTAAGAAGATATTTTCCTTCTGCAAGTATGGGAAGGATCATTTCTTTTAATACGGCATTTTTAGCGCCTTTTACATTTATCTCACCACTTAATTTGTGGTTACCTTCAATCGAAATATGTTTTTCCACTATCATTGATATTACTTGAAGTTTAAAGTGTAACAATTTTTTTATGACACATGATATAAATATTCATCATGAAGACGACCATGAGAGTGCATCTAGTTATCTTGTAGAAGAGATTAGAAACTTACTAGTTAATTCAAATAGAAATTTTTCAATTGGACTTTCTGGTGGAAACACTCCTAAATTAACTTATTCAATGATCGCAGAAAAGTTTGATGACCTCTCAAAAACTTTTCTTTGGACAATAGATGACAGATGGATTGAAGAAGATAACGACCTTTCAAACCAGAGAATGATTAATGAATATTTTGAAAGAACTAACGCAAATATTTTAAAATTTGAATTTACAAGCTCCTCTCCTGAAAGTGATGCAAAAAAATATGAAGATAAGTTAAAAAGCACAATCCAGATATTCGATGTAGCAATTCTTGGTATGGGTGAAGATGGACATGTAGCGTCACTGTTTCCAGGTACAAAAGCCCTTGAAAATAATGATTCACTTTATGTTGCTAATGAAGTAAATATAAAAACAAAATGGAGAGTTACATCAACTTTTCACTTACTTGGAAAAATTGAAAAGATATATGTTCTAGCAACTGGAGAAAGTAAAAAAAATATACTTAAAAGTGTAAACGTAGATAATGACTTACCTATTAATCTTTTAAAGAATTATGCAAAAAATATTGAAATAATTACTGACCAGACAATCTAATTATTCTTCATCTAGACTTAAATTGGAGCCGCTTTTTGTGTAAGTCTGAACCACTGACACTAATCAACTACCCTGTTGGGGTGGCTCCATAACAACAAATCTATGTTAGGCTCCTTATCTTGTGCAAATTAAAAATTTAACTTTAGCTTTAATTACTTCCTCAATTTGGGGATCATCTTTTTTGATGATTAAATATTCTTTAAATGAACTCAATCCCTCTGATATTGCGATTTATCGAATTGTAATTGGTGCCATATTCATAAATATTTTTGTTAGAACAAATGAGAAAATTGAAAAGAGTGATCATATTTGGATGTTAATAATTTCTTTTTTCTGGATGGCACTCCCTTTTTATATGTTTGGGATTGCTGAACAAACTATAACATCATCTTTAGCTGGTTTAATTAACGGATCAACTCCAATCTTCGTAGCATTTATTGCCGTGGTTTTTTACAAACTAAAAGTAACCCGACTTCAACTTATTTATATTTTTTCTGGATTTATTGGAGTTGGATTAATAACTCTTGGAGATGGCTTAAATGAATTATCCTTCAGTATTGGTTCAATTTATGCCCTAATAGCATCTATATCTTATGGAATTTCTGTAAACCTTGTTGAGCCTTTAATTAAAAAATATGATTCCCTAATCGTAATCAAAATAGTTATGAGATACGCATCTTTGCTTTCCTTATTAATGTTTGGTTTTACCGCTACTTTTAAGATTCCAACTCTTGAAGTTTCACTAATTCCAATGATGATATTAGGAATTGGCGGAACAGGAATAGCTTTCTTAAGTTATTACAAATTACTAAATAATGTCGGACGTATTTCAAGTTCGTTTGTTGTTTACATGATTCCAATATTTTCCATATTTTTTGGATACCAGTTTTTAAATGAGATAACTAATTCAATTCAGTTTGTAGGAATAGGAATAATTCTTTCTTCAGCCTTTTTATATTCAAGAACTCAGTCTATTTAATTTCTACAAGCTCCGATTCAGCAATTGCAGCCAGTTCACCATTGTCTAAGTAAAGTTCACCTTTAAATACACTATTTCTTCCATCAATACTCTCTCTCCAAGCAACAGCTGTGACATAGCTTGTAGATGGCCCAACTGGTTTGATATATTTAATAGAAAAATTTCTAGAAACAGATTTTTGACCAAGTAAAACACTCAGTGGTCCCATGGTGATGTCTATCCAAGAATCAATAATTCCACCAAGAGTTGTTGGAAGTGGATTAAAATATCTTTCTCTGACTGGAAATTTACATTTTAAAGATTCATTTTCTTTATCAAATTCTACAAATTCACCCTCAAGCTCAATCCAAACATTTGGAACAGGCATTCCCTTGTTGGCTAGAACATCTTCATAGTTCTCTTCAGTCATCTGGTAATAATAACAACTTATATGAATAAGCTGCCTTGATAACCAAGACAGCTTAAACAGGGTTAATGAGTAATGATTTTATATTAAGACTCGAGTATGACAGTTTATTGGCCCTTAGGGTGCCATACTGTTTTTGTCTCAACAAATGGAATTATAGACCCCAAGCCCTCATCACTTGGCAAATTAACTATTCTCTTTACTGAATCAGAACCTTTGACATCTAAAGTTTCTAATAGGTCATTTGAAATATTTGAATAAATTGCGGCTAATCTTATTTCAACATGAGCCCCAACGTCTTCTACAATATTTTCAAAATTTCCCGTCAAAATGTTAAGACTTCCTGATGGGAAATCTGAGTTATTGATATCCTCTGAGAGTTTTAAAGCCAAGACTGCATTCTGGTTTGTAAATGATATAACAGAACAGCCAACTGACATTGCTGGCAGAAAAGATTTAACCAAACTATTCAAAGATATATCGTCAGAGCTTAATGAGAAAGTCACTCCGATTGGTTCTTGATGCGATATATTAAAATAGTCTCCTGCGACTGGATTTAAATTACCAGTCAATTGTTCCCATTTATCAACAATTCCTGCGTACCAAATAATGGTATTCACAGCATCCTCAACATCATTTTTCGAATCATTCTTTGTTAAACCGTGTTGTTGTAATAAAGAAATATATGATTCTTTATTTCCTTCAATCATTTCAGACAATCTATAAAGTATCTGTGATTTGTTGTACATAGTTAATGAATTCCATTTCGCAAATCCAGCTTTAGATGATGTAACAGCGTCTCTTAGGTCTTTCTTTGAAGTAAGAGGGATCTCATATTTTTCTTTTTTAAGATCAATTGCATATACTTTACCTGACTCAGATCTTACAAATTTCCCATCTACGTAATGTTTATATGTTTTCTTTACTTCTGTCATGATGATGCCTTTAAATAAGAAAGGAGACCATGCCTGCCACCTTCTCTTCCAAAACCAGATTCTTTATATCCACCAAATGGAGAAGCAGGATCAAATTTGTTAAATGTGTTTGCCCAAATAACACCAGCATCAAGCCTGTCTGCAGTCCATAAAATTTTTGATCCTTTTTCAGTCCAAATCCCTGCAGATAATCCATACTCTGTATTGTTTGCTATTTCAACAGCTTCATCTGGAGTTCGAAATGTTAAGGTGGTCAATACTGGACCAAATATTTCTTCTGTAGCAATTTTATAATTTGCCTGAACCCCAGTAAATAAACTTGGTTTAAACCAAAAACCATTCTTAGGGAGTTCACATTCAATTTGAAAGAGCTCTCCACCATCGCTTACACCTTCATTGACCAGATCTGTGATTTTATCAAGCTGATCTTTTGAATTAATTGCACCTATATCAGTATTCTTATCGAGAGGATTACCCACTCTTAAAGTCTGCATTCTTTTTTCAAGTTTATTGATAAATACATCATGTATATCTTCTTGAACTAATAATCTGCTTCCAGCACAGCATACGTGTCCTTGATTAAAGAAGATTCCATTTACAACTCCTTCTACTGCTTCATCTAAGGCTGCATCGTTATAAACAATATTGGCCGCCTTTCCACCTAGCTCAAGGGTAAGGCCAACATCTCTTCCAGCTAATGATTTCTGTATGTACTTACCAACACTTGTGGAACCAGTAAAAGCAATTTTCTTTATATCTTTATGATTTACTAATTCGGAACCTGTAGTTCCATCACCAGTAATTAAATTAAAAACACCTTTAGGAAGACCCACTTCATCACATAGTTCTGCAAATAATAAAGCGGTTAGTGGAGTAGTCTCCGCAGGTTTTAAAACTACAGTATTACCCGTTGCTAGCGCGGGAGCAACTTTCCATGAAAGCATCAATAGCGGAAAGTTCCATGGAATAATTTGACCTACAACTCCATAAGGTTTTGAAATTCCACTACCCCATGCAAGATCAATCTTGTCAGCCCAGCCGGCATAGTAGAAAAAGTTTTGTGCAACTTGTGGAAGGTCAAAATCTCTAGATTCTTTTATAGGCTTTCCACCATCTAAGCTTTCTAGAACTGCAAACTCTCTAGATCTCTCTTGGATTAATCTTGCAAGCTTGAATAAATACTTTGATCTTTCTGATGGAGAGGTTTTACTCCATTGTTTGAGACCTTCTTTTGCCGCGTTTACAGCGAAATCTACATCCTTTTCATTACCAATTGAGATTGAGGATAAAACTTCTTCACTTGATGGAGATATTGTATCGAGATATTTCTTAGAATTTGGTGATACAAATTCCCCATTTATAAAATGACCATATTTTTTTTCTATTTTTACAATTTTTTCTGATTCAATTGATTCTGCGTATTCCCAATTATTCATAAATTACCCTCTTGGAAAATAATAACTTGATTGATAAGCATTAGTTTTTAGTTTTTTGATTTGTTTAAGTACATCATCTAACAAGCTTGATGCACCAAACCTAAAATAATCTGCGGAAAGCCAAGAACCGCCTAGCTCTTCATTAATAATTACTAAATATCGTATTGCATCTTTAGCGTCTCTAATACCACCAGCAACTTTTATCCCTCTTATGCCATACCCGTAGGATTCAAACTCACGAACAGTTCTTGCCATTATTAGGCACGCTTCCCTTGATGAACCATTAGAAATCTTGCCGGTTGAAGTTTTTATAAAATCAGATCCTGCACATAAAGCAATTACACTTGCTTTCTTAATATTTTCATATGTTTTCAGTTCGCCAATTTCTAGTATTGTTTTTAGATGAATTTCTCCACAAACATCTTTTAAAGCCTTTATCTCTTCATAAACTTTTTTGTAATCTCCTTCAAAAAAAGCTTTTCTATTGATTACAATATCAATTTCATCAGCACCTTCATCAATTGCGAATTGAGTATCTGAAATTTTTGATTCTATAGGAGCTTGGCCACTGGGGAAATAAGAAGATACAGATGCTACTTTAACATTCGAATCTTTTACAATTTTTTTAGCCGTCGATACAAGCGCTGGGTATACACATACAGCAGCAGCACTAGGTACATTGTCATCGCTTGGATCTGGTGATATAGCTTTTGATGACATTTGGATAATTTTACCTTCTGTATCTTCACCCTCTAATGTTGTCAGGTCACACATGCTTACTATTTTTTCTAAAGCATCTAATTTAGATTCCCTTTTTATACTACGTGTAGCAAGAGAAGATACTCTATCAAGCACCCCAACCTGGTCAACTTTCACATTTCCAACTAGATCTGATGTTGTTGTCCAATCGACAATGTTATTCATTGATAAATTTGTATTCATATTCTTATGGTATAACTTAATTTGCTATAAAGAAATAGTTAATTAATCAAGGGCCTCAATTTTTGCTTTAGCAGTGTCTATGTCGCTTTCAGTAACATTGGCTATCCCTCCAAAAACAGTAAACATTTTTGACCAATCTTTTTCTTTCTTAAGAATATCTTTAGCTAATTCAGATCCAGTTTGTTCAATGTGTTTATTTAAGAAAGCTCTCAACTCAAGTAGATCAATATCATTCATCTCTCGAGATTCGGGTGCAGATTTTGATATGTATTGTGAAAAGTTCTTTTGTGTTTTTAATACTATTACTTTTCCACCAGTCATTCCTGCACCAAAATTAAACCCTACACTACCCAAAATGATTAATGTTCCACCTGTCATATACTCTGCGGCATGTGCGCTACATCCTTCAACTACTGCTATTCCTCCACTGTTTCGAACACCAAATCTTTGACCAACTCTTCCTGAAATATAAAGTTGCCCACCTGTAGCTCCATATAGAATTGCATTACCCGCAGCATGGTAAGCACCCTTGTTTTTAGTACCCTGTGGAATAATAGTTATGCTTCCGCCACCCATTCCTTTTCCTACATAATCATTGGCACTACCAATAAGTTTAAGATTGATTCCATCCCTTATAAAAGCTCCAAAGCTTTGGCCAGCTGCACCAGACAAACTTATATGTGTTGGATTGTCTTTTAGAACTTCTCCTAATTTGTTGATTGATACTTCGCCTGAAACTCTTGCACCAATACTTCTATCTTCATTTGATACTGGATACTGAATAATTGTAGATTGTTTACTTCTCAAGCCTTTCATTATTTCTGAAGTGAGTCTTCTAGATAGTCGGCCTTCATCGTGTCGTATAAAGCCAGGATGTTTTTTATCTGACACAGCATTTCTTAGTAACTTGTGTAAGCTTTTTGGAAGGTTATTATCCATTACTTTAAGACCAAGTAAGTCTGCATGGCCGATTAAATCATCAAGTGAATCTACATTAAAAATTTGAAGATAAGACCTAACATCCTCTGCAATAAATTTAAATAATTGCATTACTTGTTCTGGAGCACCGGTAAATTTAGCCCTTAGGTTCTCATCCTGTGTTGCAATACCAACTGGACAAGTATTTTCATGACATTGACGGACCATCTTACAACCCAAAGCTAATAGGGGTAATGTTCCAAATCCATATCTATCAGCACCAAGTAATGTGGCAATGATAATGTCCTTAGGAGATCTAAGACCACCATCAACTTCAAGTAGGACTTTATCTCTCATATTATTTTCTACTAGAGCTTGATGAGTTTCACTTAAACCAAGTTCCCATGGTGAACCAGCATGTTTAATACTTGTCCATGGACTTGCTCCCGTGCCACCATCGCTACCAGCAATTGTAATAATATCTGCACCGGCTTTTGCTACACCAACTGCAATAACACCTACACCTGGCTCAGAGACGAGTTTTACATTTACAGGATTGTTTGGATTAAATGTTTTTAAATCATAGATTAACTGTGCTAAATCCTCAATAGAGTAGATATCGTGATGAGGTGGTGGTGAAATTAATGTCACGCCCTCAACAGTATGCCTTAATTTTGCAATATGAGAATCTACTTTAAATCCAGGTAACTGTCCTCCCTCTCCTGGTTTTGAACCTTGAGCCATTTTAATTTGAAATTCTTCAGCAGATGCTAAATAATCAGGAGTAACACCAAATCTTCCTGATGCAATTTGTTTGATCTTTGAATTTTTTTCAGTTCCATATCTATCAGGGTCTTCTCCACCTTCACCAGAACCAGATTTAGCTCCTAAGCGATTCATTGCAATTGCTAGTGCTTGATGTGCTTCTTCGGACAGTGCTCCTAAAGACATTGAGCTAACAGTAAATTTTTGATAAATTTCTTCTAGTGAAGAGTCTTCATTTTCATTGCTAAATATTTTATTATTTTCTGGGAGAGTAAATAAATCACGAATTTGAACATTATCTCTGTCTTCTAACGATTCTAGATATTTGTTCCATTCCTCTCTATCACCAGATCTAACTGCCTTTTGTAATTTCAGGACTGTTACTGGAGATGTTACATGTGGCTCACTTCCCTTTTTATGTTTATAGAAGCCACCAATCTCAAGATCAAAAGGTTCTTCATTTCCAAAAATGAGTAAGTTTTCATTTATCTTGTCATATCCCAAACCTTCAGTTCTAGTGTAAGAATTTGAGAAAGCATCATTTGTCATTTTTTTATCTAGACCTATAATTTCATAAATTTCAGACCCTCGATAAGAAGAAACTGTACAAATACCCATTTTTGACATTATCTTTAACAGGCCTTTATTAAGTGCATCTCTATAATTTTCTTGAGCCTGTGCAGGTGATAAATTTAAATCTGGATTGTCAATTGAAAGAAGTCTTGCTTTTTCAAGGGCTAAATATGGCCAAACAGCTGATGCTCCATATGCGATGTGACACGATAAGTCATGTGCATCTCTTATCTCACCAGATACAACTATCAGTGATGCTTTTAGTCTTACACCCTTGTTAATCAAGTGTTGATGAACTCTTCCGATCACTAATAGTGATGGGGCGACACTGTTGCCTTTTACTACATCTCTATCACTTAATATAATTAAAGACTTTTTGTTTATTACAGCCTCATAAACGTCCTCACATAATTTATCAAGAAATCCTTCAAGATTAGATTTTGTTTTATCAAAGCTGATATCAAAAACTTTTGATTTGTCTTTTGAAAATTCTTTTGAAACCAAAAGATCATAACTTCCTTTACTGAGAATTGGTGATTCAAGTGTTATGAGATTTGCTTGTTGAGATGTCTCTTTTAATATTGATCCTCTCTTTCCAAGATAAGTTTTAGTCGACATTACAAATCTTTCTCTTATCGGATCAATTGGAGGATTTGTTACCTGAGCAAACATTTGATGAAAATATCGACTAAATCTTGGTTTATTTTTACTCAATACTGCAAGTGGAGAATCATTTCCCATTGAACCTGTTGGAATATCACCTTGGATCATCGGTAATAAAATTAATCTTTCCTCTTCTGGTGTGTATTGGAAATATTCTGAGAGCAGATCTAACTCAATCTCGTCTGGTTTATCACTAAATTCGGTATCAGCAACTAATGGTTTTGTATTTACCCATTCTTTATAGGGGTTTTTCTCAGCAAGTTTTTCTATTACTTCTTGTTCGTCTAATAACTCATCATTTTTGATACGATATCTAATTGTTTGTCCAGGCTCAAGTTGAGCAGTTTTATATGCACCGGCTTCAACTGAGGGACAAATACCTACTTCTGAGGCAGCTAAAATATATCTATCTGAAACCATCCATCTGAGTGGTCTCAATCCGCTTCTATCCAAGCCTGCAATAATATCGTCTCCATCAGTAGCAACAATAGCTGCGGGACCGTCCCATGGTTCTGATAAGAATGCATGGTATTGATAATATGATTGCTGGTCTTTCGAAAATCTCGGGTTGTTTTCCCATGCTGAAGGAATAAGCATCTCTTGAGCGTGAGCGAGTTTTCTTCCAGATTGAACAAGTAATTCTATTGCATTATCAAGTTGTCCAGAATCTGAAAGGCTTTCATTAATAAATGGTTTTAACCTCTCAATGTCATCTTTCCAAATGTTTGAAGAGGCATCCACCTCTCTAGCTTTCATCCAGGAATAATTAGCTCTAATTGTGTTTATTTCACCATTGTGTGCGAGCATTCTAAAAGGTTGTGCTTTATCCCATGTTGAACTTGTATTGGTAGAAAATCTTTGATGAAATACTCCATACCTTGTTTTGTACAAAGGATTTCTTAAATCCCAATAAAAATCTGCTGTCTGAGTGGCTGTAAAGAGACCTTTATATACAACTGTTTTACTCGAACACGAATTGATATGAATGTTGAGAAATTCATTTTTTTCAAGATCTGTTTCTAGTGATTTTCTGAAAAGATAAAGATATTTTTCAAAACTGTATTCATATTCTTTTGTGGAACAGATGACAGCTTGATAAATTCCAGGTTTTGAATTTTTTGCCATTGTTCCTAGGATTTCTTTGTCTGTAGGAACTTTTCTCCAATAGAGTAGCTTAATGTCAAACTCTTCAAGCTTGTTATCAATTAGCTCAATTGACTCGGTAATATTTTTTGGATCAAAAAAGCAAGAGATCAATCCTAATTTTTCTTTTTCTCCAAGTGTGATTCCTCTTTCAACTAATTCAGCTTCAATTAACTCGAAAGGAATCTCTGTAAGTACTCCAGCTCCATCTCCGGTTCCATCCGCAAACTTGGCACCTCTATGGTCGAGGTTAGAAAGACATTCTAGAATTTTTAAAGTCATCCCATGCGTCCTAGGGATACCTCTTGATGCAATAAAACCTACACCACAAGAATCTTTTTCTTCGAATTGAAATGTCATAAGTATGACAATTTTACTATGAATAAAGGGTTATTTAAATAAGAAAACCAGCCTTAAAAATCTTTAGGGGGGGACCTAAATTTAGCTGGTTTTCTTAATTATTTGTTACTTTTTAGTGATGAAATCTCCATATGCTGATGTTCCGTGCTCTGTAGCATCCAACCCAGCAATTTCTTCTTCAGCTGTAACTCTAAGTCCAACTGTTGAATCAATAGCTTTAAACACAAGGAAAGATGTTCCATATGCCCATGCACCAATTGCTAAAATACCGATTAATTGTGGTAGAAACAATGTAGCTCCTCCGCCATAGACTAAACCATCTGTAGTATCAAAAATTGCCACAGCTAGTACACCCCAGATACCACATATTCCATGAACTGAGACAGCACCTACAGCATCATCAAATCCTTTTTTCTCTAAGAAGTTGATTGAGTACACAACTAACACACCTGATACCAAACCGATTAGAACTGCACCTAAGTTGTTTACATTTGCACAACCGGCAGTTATTCCAACTAAACCAGCTAGAGCACCATTTAAGGTCATACCAACATTTGGTTTACCGGAAATCATTGATGTATACATCGCAGTTATAGAACCTGCAGAAGCTGATAAAGTAGTTGTTACTGCAATTGCAGCAAGGTCAACATCTACCGCTGCTAAAGCAGATCCAACGTTAAATCCATACCATCCAAACCAGAGGATAAATACACCAAGTGCTCCAGCTACCATTGAGCTTCCAGGTATTACTTGAGGGTTTCCATTATCGTCGTATTTTCCAATTCTTGGACCCACAATTTGAACACCAGCTAGGGCTGCAAAGCCACCAACCATGTGTACAACACCAGAACCTGCAAAGTCAATGAAACCTAAGTCACCGAGCCAACCTTGACCACTCCAGACCCAGTGGGTAACTATTGGATAAATTACACCACATATAAATGGTTGAAATAATAAGTATGCGCTAAATTTTGTTCTTTCTGCGACTGCACCAGAAACAATTGTTGCTGCAGTTGCCGCAAAGACTACTTGGAAGAAGTAGGTAATTGAGTCACCTTCCAAAAAGAAACTACCATAGGCTAAAAATCCACCAAGAGTAGTTCCACCGTATGCCAATGCAAATCCAAATGCCCAATAGGTAATTGCACCGACTGAAAAGTCCATAAAGTTTTTCATAACTATATTGACTGAGTTTTTAGATCTTGTAAATCCGGTCTCCACAAGCATAAAGCCAGGTTGCATGAACATGACTAATATACCTGCAACAACGATCCACAAGCTATCTACATAAGTTGCTAGTTCCATTTTTTAAATCTCCTTTTGTAACAACCTAATTAAATATAGATGTTAAGAGACCTCTTAAAAGTTAAATGATTATTACCGGAATGTTTCATAAATGTTTCACAAAAATGTAGTCTTTGTGATTTAAAAGTCTATTCTTAAAGTGTTATGTCAAAAAACGTATTAGTTTGTGTAGCTTGGCCATATGCAAGCGGATCTAGACATTTAGGTCATATAGGTGGAGCTTATTTGCCGGCAGATATATTTGCAAGATATAACAGACTGATAGGCAATAACGTAATTATGGTATCTGGAAGTGATGTTCACGGAACGCCAATAACTGTAAGAGCAGATGATGAAGGTGTTGAGCCAATCGAGATAGTAAATCGATATCATAATGAATTTCTCGGCTATTGGGATAAATTGAACATTCAATGGGATAACTACACAACAACAATGACCGATAATCATAAAGAAGTTACTCAGGAAATGTTTTTAAAAATAAAAGAAAATGGCTTCATTGAGAAAAACAAAAGCATTCAAGCTTTTGATCCACAAGAAAAAAAGTTTTTACCTGATAGATATGTTGAGGGTGAATGTCCAAAATGTAATTATTTAGAGGCAAGAGGTGACCAATGTGACTCTTGCGGTACGACTCTTGATCCTGAAGAGCTTATAAATCCTAAAAGTAAAATTAACGGAAATAATGCCGAGTTCAAAGAGACCGAACATTATTTTTTAAAGTTAAGTGCTCTTAATGACAAGCTTTCCGAATGGCTAAATAGTAAAGAAGGTTGGAGACCTCACGTTATAAATTTCTCCAAATCATTTGTAGAAGAAGGCTTACAAGATAGAGCAATAACAAGAGATCTTGACTGGGGAATAGATATACCAGAAAATGAATTAGGTGATGGAAAAAAAATATATGTATGGTTTGAAGCAGTAATTGGTTATTTATCAGCTGCTAAAGAGTGGGCAGTAAATAATGGCACGCCAGATGCATGGAAAGATTTTTGGTTAAATGAGGATGCAGAGTCTTATTATTTTGTTGGAAAAGACAACGTTCCTTTTCATGCAATAATATGGCCTGCGATGTTACTTGCATATGGTGATTTAAACCTACCAACGAACGTTCCGGCAAACCAGTACATCTTAATAAAAGGTGAAAAGGCATCTGCAAGTAGAGGTGTTGGAAAAAATTTAAACGATTATCTCGATGAATGGAATCCGGACTCATTGAGATACGCTCTAGCAAGTATCCTGCCCGAGCAAAATGATTCTGAAATCTCAGAGGATGAAATGATAAGACGCAATAACGAAGAACTTGTAGCAGCATGGGGAAATTTAGTTCAAAGAGTATTTTCCCAATATATAAACAATTTTGAAAATTTAGAATTCGATTTTGAATTAAATGATGTTGATAAAAAAATAATCAATGAAGGCAATGATTGTTTTGAAAAGACTGGTGAATTAATCGAAAAGGTCGAACTCAAATCATCACTTCAGTCAGTTATGGGCTATGTAAATAAAATTAATGCTTATCTGAATGAAACAGAACCATGGAAAGTTATAAAAGAAGACAGCTCTAGAGCAACAGCAATACTTCATACATCGCTTACAGCAATAGAGGCATGTGCATCATTATTTACTCCTTTTATGCCAACAACATCTGAGATTGTAAAGGGTGCAATTGAAAAGAATACAAATAATAATTGGTCCGTAAACGACATAAAAAAAGGTGCCCCATTACAAGACATAGGACACCTTTTTAAAAAATTTGATTAGCTTTTTGTAGCTTGAAATACCTCATCTATTTCATTAATCAAACCTAGAAGCTCCTCACCTACTGCAGGATCTTCTGTTTTCTTTGCTTCTCCAGCTTTTTTTGTTGCATTCCAGAAAAGATCATGAACATTTGGGAATTTTTCAAGGTGTTCTGGCTTGAAATAATCTGTCCACAATACCCATAGATCTTTTTTAACCTCTTCAGCCATATCTTCTTTGATGGTGATGCAACGTTGTTTGAATGCAGGATCATCAGATTCTTGATATTTTTTGGAGGCATTTACAACTGACTCTGCATTGATTCTTGCTTGTGCGGGATCATAAACACCGCATGGCAAATCACAATGAGCATGAGCTACTCTTGTTGGTTTAAATAACTTCATAAATCTCCTTTAGTAATCTACTATTAATTTTAATAACAAAAAAACTATATGATTAAAAGCATTGCACGGATATTAAATATTAGAAACCTTCTAATCATAGCTGTCTATTTATTTCTTAAAAATAACAAAGATGGAACATATAGAGCTTATGAAATCAAAGAAGAAAGTATGGAGCCATCATTGCACGAAGGCGATTACGTATTAGCAGTAAAAGTATCAGAACCATTAAATCGTGGAGATATTGTAATTTACGAATATACTCCAAAAAATATCGAAATAATTAAACGAGTTATTGGACTTCCAGGTGAAACAATTTCAAATGAAGAGGGCGTTATCAAAATTAATGGAAAAACTATGAATGATACCTGGGGTAACGGTGAATCAGTTTCTTTTGAGGCCATGACATTGCAGGAAGACGAAATATTTGTGTTAGGAGATAATAGGCAAAAATCTTCCAGTGATTCTTCATCTATTGGTGCAATTAAAGTTGAGGATTGTTGGAAACTAAGATACCTGTATTGGCCCTATCACAAGTTTAAGAGTTATGAGTAATTTAATTTGTACCTGGTGCAAGAGAGAGATGACCTACCTTCATGGTCATGGAGCTTGTATTAACAATCAATGCCCTATGTTTGGTTTGAACCAAGCCGAATGTTGTGATGGTGAAACTGTTTCAAACTGTGCCTCACCACAAAAAAATGAAATAACATTATCCCCGCGTGGATTAAACTAAGCAGGTAAAGTTAAATTATGAGTGAAGAAAAACCTTTAAACGTACCTGAATATCTATTGATTAGATCTGCAGAAGCAAGAGCTAAGCATTTAGGTATTTCTGTCGAGCAAGCTTTAGCTGAAATTAAAGGAGAATCCCAGCCAGTAGAAGAACCTGTAACTGAAGTTGAAGAGGTTGTTGAAGAACCTGTAGAAGAGCCAGTCGCTGAGGAAGAACCTGTAACTGAAGTCGAAGAACCTGTAGAAGAACCTGTAACTGAAGTTGAAGAGGTTGTCGAAGAACCT
>QCMT01000006.1 GCA_003213625.1 OCS155 cluster bacterium AG-422-J23
GGATTCTTCAACATCTAAAGGTTCTTCTGTTATCTCTTCAGTAGAACATCCAATTAAAATCAATATCAAAAATACTAAAAGACTATATTTTTTCATCCTCAATTTCCTTTTTTAAATTTTTTAAATTTTCTTTCCATATTAATTTTAGAATTGGTTCTCCAAATACTTCTCCTATTGGTCCGCCTAGATATATTGGAAATTTAAGGGTTTCTGTCCATTTGAAATTGGTAGTGTATTCATCAATTTTCCTGAATTGCATCTCTCCTTTACCAGTGACAATACCAACATGGTCAACACCAATAGTTTTATTTTCCTCCCATTTTGTAAATGTCATATAATCATATAATTTAAAGGGACCAATTTTTGTTAAGACTTTTATTTTTGTTCCAATTCCAGATCTTAATTCAGATTCAAAGTCAATTTTTACTGCATCTTTCATCCAATTTGAATGATTATGAATTTGAGATACTTCATCCCAAACCTTATTTAAAGGGGCATTTATAGTCGTTTCTACTGAAATTGTTTTACTCATTGTGTGTTTTACAATAATAGTTCCTCACTAAAATAATTGAGTATGAAAAATCAAGACTATTTATACCTAGATCATGCTGCATCAACACCGATGCGTACATCCGCATTAGAAAAATATGTAGAGGCAGAAAGTTTTGGATTTGCAAACTCTTCAGGTGGACATAAATTATCCAGGGATTCAAAAAATTTATTAGAAGACTCAAGAGAAAAGATTGCTGAATTATTTAATGCAGCACCAGGTGAAATCATATTCACTAGCGGTGGTACAGAAGCAGACAATTGGACAATCAAATCTTTATTTGAATCAAAAAAGCCTGATGATAATCTTGTAACTTCAAATATTGAGCACGAGGCTGTTTTAGCATCGGCAGAATGGGTATCTATAAATGGATATCAAACTAAATATGCTAAGTCTGATGAAAATGGATTTGTATCCAAAGATGAATTTTTAAACCAAATAGATGACAACACTAAAGTTGCTTCATTAATGTGGGGTAACAATGAAACAGGTGTTATCCAACCTGTAAAAGATGTTTCTAAAGAAATAAAATCAGTAAATTCATCGACTCTTTTTCATTCAGATGTTGTTCAAGGGATTATTTCAGATAGTATTGATTTTCATAGAAATGGCATTGAAAGTGCTGCTATATCTGCTCATAAAATTGGGGGACCAAAAGGAGTAGGTGCGATGTTCATAAATAATAAATACAAATTACCTAGCTTTCTTCACGGAGGCAAACAAGAACTTGAAAGAAGAGCAGGAACTGTAGACGTTCCTGGCATCGCAGCATTTGCAACCGCCCTAGAAGAACAACAAAGTAGATTTGATGAAGAAGTTGGTCTAATGAAGAATGAAAGAACAATTTTTTGAAGAAAAGCTTAAGAATTCATTAAATATAGAAATTGTTGGAGATTCAATGAATAGGCTTCCACACATAAGCAATGTTCAATTTAAAAATCTTAATTCTGAAGTACTTTTAATTCAATTAGATCTAAATGGTCTTGGCGTTTCACGAGGTTCTGCATGTGCAAGCGGTGCTCAAAAACCATCTCATGTATTAGAGGCTATGAATATAAATCCTAAATTTATAAATAGTCATTTAAGGTTTAGTTTTGGCTGGACAACAAAAGCTGGAGATGGAAGCAAAGCAGCAGAAATAGTCATGCAAGCCGTAAAGGAAATTGAATGAGAATTTTAGTAGCAATGAGTGGTGGTGTAGACTCTTCAGTTGTCGCTGCATTATTAAAGGAACAAGGTCACGAGGTTATAGGTGTAACCATGAAATTATGGGAAGGACCAAATGGTGAAATGCCGGAATCTGGATGTTGCACCGCATCAGACAGCGAGGATGCAAGAAAAGTTGCCTCTAAGTTAGACATACCATACTACGTATTGGACTACACTGAATCTTTTTTCCAAAAATGTAGTTGATAATTTTACTCAAATGTATGCACAAGGTCTTACGCCGAACCCATGTGTTGAATGTAATAGGTCTGTTAAATTTGATCATTTTATCACTCAAGCGAAAAAATTAAATTGTGACAAAGTTGCAACAGGACATTATGCAAAAATAATTAAAAAAAATAATGAATTTGAATTACATAAGGCAGATTACTTAGACAAAGATCAATCTTATGTACTTCATATGTTGAAATCGTCTGATCTAGAAAATATATCATTTCCTCTTGGAGAAATAAGTAAACCTGAAGTTAGGCAAATTGCAGCAAGAATTGGATTAAAAACAGCTTTTAAAAAAGACAGTCAGGATATTTGTTTTGTAGGAAAAAAAAGATTATCGATCATTTGTTGAAAAAAGAATAGATTTAACATCTCCTGGTGAAATTTTTGATATTGAAGGAAACAAGGTGGGTGATCATAATGGAATACATGAATTTACAGTTGGACAGAGAAAAGGCCTACCAGGGGGATACGGTACACCTAGATATGTTACAAAAA
>QCMT01000007.1 GCA_003213625.1 OCS155 cluster bacterium AG-422-J23
CAACCCACTGGTAAAGTGCATTTAGGAAACTTATTAGGCGCTATAAATAATTGGGTACATTTATCAAATGAGGAAAATAAAAACTATTTTTGTGTTGTCGATCTTCATTCTTTAACTACACATCCAGACCCTTCATTAATGCAAGAAAATATTAATGAAACTATAAAAGTCCTTATTTCTTCAGGTATTAATCAAAAAAATTCTAACATTTACATCCAAAGTAATGTTCCTGAGCATGTACAACTTTCTTGGATCCTATCAAACTTTTGCCAAATTGGAGAGCTGCAACGAATGACCCAATTTAAAGAAAAAGCAGATCAATTGGGTAGCCACGCTGGAATACTTACATATCCTGTGTTGATGGCTGCTGATATATTAATCCACAAAGCTAATGAAGTACCTGTTGGAGACGATCAAACTCAGCATTTAGAACTAACTAGAAACATTGTTGAAAGATTTAATAATTCTTACGGTGAAATTTTTCCGTTACCCGAAAGAACAACAGGCAAAGTAGGAGCTCGATTGATGTCTTTACGCCACCCAGATAACAAAATGTCAAAAAGCAAAGATGATTTAAATGGAACAATATATTTTGATGATTCAAAAGATGAGATTATTAAGAAGTTCAAGTCTTCAGTTACTGACTCTGAAAATGAAATAAAATTTGATAACGAAACCAAAAAAGGTATTAGCAACTTAATTGATATTTATTCAACACTAAATGAACTGACTCATGCAGATGTTGAAAATAAATTTAGAAATTCGTCTTATGGTGAATTTAAGATTGAGGTTGGAGAAAGCGTAGTAAGTTATTTAGAGCCAATTAAAGAAAGATATGACTCATTAAGTGAAGGAGATGTTGCCTCTTTGATTAAAGATAATCTTGATGATGTTAAAAATTCTGCAAAAAAAACAATGGATGAAGTAAGCGCAGTTGTTGGAGTTTAGTTCCTAGGGTATGAATAAATTAAAACCACTTCCTGAAGAATGGTCAGACTTACTTAATAATGAACAAAAAGAAGCGATTGAAAATATTAATGGTCCTTTACTGATTATTGCTGGGGCAGGTTCAGGTAAAACAAGAGTCTTAACTTACAGATATGCACATTTAATAAAAACATATGGGATAAATTTTGAAAATGTGTTGGCTATTACATTTACAAATAAAGCTGCAAATGAAATGAAAGATAGAATAAGTGATTTACTAAATCTTGAGTTGTCTCCGAAATGGATATCTACGTTTCATAGTCTTTGTGTCAAAATGTTAAGAATACATGGCCATCTGATTGGCTTTAACAATAATTTTACTATTTACGATCAAAGCGACTCTACAAAATTAGTTCGAAACTGTATGCGAGATTCAGATATTGACACAAAACAATATTCTCCAAAAAGAATACAAGCACACATCTCATCTTTAAAAAATCAAAGGATCTTACCTGGAGAAGCTGTTGAATTTGCACAATCGTTTTTTGATGTGAAAGTCGCAGAGATTTACTCATCATATCAGAAAAAACTTATGCTAGCTAACTCAATGGATTTTGATGACTTACTAATTAAAGCAGTAGAACTTCTTGAGACCAGTGACAAGTCACTAAATTACTGGTCTTCAAAATTTCAATACATAATGATTGACGAGTATCAAGATACTAACATGGTGCAATATCGTCTTGTTGAACTACTTGCATCAAAACACAAGAATATCTGTGTTGTTGGGGATTCTGATCAAAGCATATATGCATTTAGGGGTGCGGATATTAGAAATATTGAAGAGTTTGAAAGTGACTTTAAGGATGCAAAAGTTATATCTTTGGAAAAAAATTATAGGTCTTCCCAAAAAATTTTAGATATTGCAAATGCGGTAATTTCAAACAATCCAAGAAAAAAAGATAAAAAATTATGGACTGATAATGACGAAGGATTAGATGTAAATTTAGTTGAATTCAACTCTGAAAGAGATGAATCAAGATGGATAGCTGAACAAATAAATAAACTTTTAGAAGATAAAGCGTTTACTGAAATTGCTATTTTTTATAGAACAAATAATCAATCAAGACTCTTTGAAGAAGAGTTAAGAAAATTAAGTTTAAGTTATAAGGTTGTTGGTAATGTGAGATTTTACGACAGGAAGGAGATTAAAGATATTCTTGCATATTTAAATTACTTAATAAATCCTGAGGATACAGTCTCATTTGAGAGAATATTAAATGTTCCCAAAAGAGGAATTGGGGAGTCAACACTTCAGAAGTTAAGAGATTACGCAAACAAAAATGAGATTTCTTTATCAAAATCTATAGAAAATCTACATGAAATCAATAATTTATCTGACAGGGTAAAAAAACAAATAATTAATTTCAAAGAGATAATTAATGACTTGAAATCCTTTGCATTGCAGGGCCCTTCAGAAACAATTTCAAAAACTTTAGAATTAACAGGCTACAAAGATGAATTAGTTAAAGAAGGAACTT